>CP054182.1:0-601843 GCA_015709675.1 Ignavibacteriales bacterium | reverse complement strand
TTGCAGCGTCTTGCTCAGGTTGAAATACGGCAGATGAAGACTGTAGCCGGCCAGCAGGATAAGCAGTATTCGCCCGACCTGCCGGTAAAACTGCCATCCGAAGGTGCGGAACTCTTTTATCTTTTTTTGGCTTGCAAGGATAAATGCAAAGCCGGAAATAAACAGGAAAGACGGCGCAACCAGTCCGTTGATGAAGTTCAGAATCATGAACCATCCGGATGGACGGTAGGACTGCAGCAGGAACGCGTTAAACACATGGACCTCAATCATCAGCAGAAGCACCAGTCCGCGGTGAAGGTCTATGAAAGCAAGGCGAGAAGTTTTTTCCAAATTACCGGAGTATGATTTAAGTTAAGTGTGCAAATTAAAGTATTGTCAGGAAAACGGATAAAAGAAAATGAAAAAGATAGTTATAACAGGCGGAACCGGTCTCATCGGGAATATCCTTTTTACGATGTTCAGCCAGCGCGGGGATCAGGTGTATCTTTTTTCGCGGAATCCGGAATCAGCTAAAAAGAAGATTCCAGGCGCGGCGGGCTATCTGAAGTGGCGGGGTAATGATGCCGACTACACAGCCGATCTGGAAGGGATGGATGCAGTTATTCATCTTGCCGGAGCTAATGTTGCCGGTAAAAAGTGGAATGAGGCTTACAAACAGGAAATTTATGACAGCCGCATCGGCTCTACCCGCGCGCTGGTTGAAGCCATGAAAAATCTGAAGAAAAAACCGGAAGTGTTTGTCTGCTCCTCAGCGGTGGGTTATTACGGTGATCCGGGTGAGAGGGAACTGACCGAAGATGTGAAGCCGGCTGATAGTTTTCTTGCAGATGTATGTGTTCAATGGGAGAAGGAAGCTGCCCGGTCAGAGGAGGCCGGAGTGCGGTCAGTACAGATAAGAACTGGTGTAGTGCTTTCCACCGAAGACGGAGCCCTGAAAAAACTGCTGCTGCCGTTTCAGCTTTTTGTGGGGGGACCGCTTGGCACAGGCAGGCAGTGGTTCCCGTGGATTCACGCTGAGGATATTGCCGCAATGTTTATATACGCAATTGATCATCCCGGAATGCGCGGTCCATATAACGGTGCCGCTCCTCAGCCGCTGCGGATGAAGGAGTTTGCCTCTGCACTTGGCAGGGTAATGAGAAGGCCTTCGCTGTTTCCCGTACCGGGATTTGTCCTGCGGGTTATACTTGGCGAAGGAGCAGCCGTGGCCCTTGCCAGCCAGAAAGTGATACCGAAAGCAATATTGAATGCAGGATATAAATTCCGTTATCCGGAAATAGACGGGGCGCTGCGGAATCTGTTGAACAAGTAATGACAGGTCGTGACCTGTTATAACCTGTCACAATGGCTGAAATGTCAGTATCCGGGAAAATTCAGAGCAGGGGAAAGATTTAACGCAAAGTAAGCAAAGGTTCGCGCAAAGTCCGCAGAGTAATTCTCTGTTACGGGGTGATTCCGCGTAAAAGGGTTAAGATGTAAAGGGGAACAAGCAAAGAATTAAGGGGCGGAAGGGATATTTTCTAAAACATCTTCTCCTGAACCGGACCGGTATCTTTTTGGGGAAGAGGTTTCATGGGCACACCGTCAAAGGAAACAGGTATTGCTCCTTTTTCGATAAGGAGATGGTTGGCGTTTGTTTCACCGGCTTCGGGCTGGCGGACGTAGACAACTCTGCCTTTGCGTAATCCGTCTGTAACTCCTGACCAGGTTCCCCCTTTGGCAGCCGACTCAGCAACATATATCTCCTCCGCAAAACCGTATATAATAGGATTGCGTGCCATAGCCAGTTCAGAACGCCATGGGGCCTTGGGAAAGAACGTGCTCACAACCAGCACATCACCGTCAATAATCTGTTTATAGTACTGCTTAAATCCGGATGCAAAGGTCATAATGCCCTGTGGCAGAACGATAATGCTTTGTCCCTTGTGAAGGATTGATGAGTCAAGCGCCTGTTTATCCACTCCTTTTGCAAATCCGCTGACCACTACCCTGAATTCTTTGGCGGCAATTTTTGCGATGTTATCAGTAAACTGCAGTGCCTTTTCTGATGCATCACGGGAGCCAACAACAGCAATGGACTTTTCACTGAAGATCTGTTTATTTCCCTTTATATATAACACCGCCGGTGCATGGTTGAGTTTAAGATTGGCCTTCAGTGTTTTTGAGTATTCCGGCGAAGTGATGGGTATGATTTCATAACCCTGGCTGAAAAACGCTTCGGCAAGAAATGCATTAGCGGGAAGCTCCTCCTTTGCCTGTCGGAGATCGAGGATTTGTTTTTCATCCAGACCAAAATCAGCGCGCCATTCCTCCGGGGAGAGCGCAAAGAACTCCTCAATCCCGATCTTTTTTTCATGATGGAATTGCACGATCAGCGAGTTTGTTTTAAGATAACCCCACCTGGGGAGGTGTGCAATGGCTATCCAGTAAGGAGCTTCTTTCATCGGTTCAGGTATTAAAAATTATTGGGAGCAATATAGTGAATTAGAGGGTATCTCCCCCGACCGTTTTGGCAATAACCGCCGGGGCAATAAGTTCAGCCCCCTGCAGGGTAAGCATTTTTCCGATCTCCTTTACGGTAGCGCCGCTGTCGTATATATCATCTATCAGCAGGATTTTCTTTCCTTTTACCAGTCCGGGCGCTATGAGAGTAAAGGCATCTTTTACATTTTCAGACTTCAGTTTTGCGCTTTCAAAGATTTTCTGCTGCTGTGTGACGCGGGTTTTAACCAGTTCATGATAAACAGGAATCCGGAGTGCTGAACCAGCCCTCACAGCAAAAGATTTCACCAGATCACCATGATTAGACGGGGGAACATAAAGAATAAGATCAAAACGGGTACCGGCAAACTGCTGCTTAACCGCACGGGTGAACATCTCCACAAGAAAATCAGGGAACTCTCCCCCCTGCTCATATTTGCAGCGGTGGAGAACACTACCAACCTGAGAAAAGCCGTAAAATGAAGCAGCAACTCCGCTTACCAGATTAGAGGTTTTTAATTCGATTTCAATTACCGGAAAGCAATTCAGTTTGAAATCAGCAAGTTTTTCAGTCCACTCAGGAGTAACCTGCACACGTACTTTCCTTTCTCCGGTGTTGTCGCAATTAGTGTAGTTGTGATCATAGCTGTCCCCCAGATAGTCACACAGGAATTTCATGCGGCTTTCCCCGGTTTGTATATATGCGGTCATCTGGTCAAGATCCTGCATTTTGGTTTTACGGAGTTCATCAAAGGACGTGGTGTCTATTTTGGTTGATTTTCCAGTCAACTCATACATTTTCTGCTTGCCGAACTGCACTTCACGGATAATTCCCTGATCAATCAGGTCAGCTTTAATCACCCGTATCTGATTGAGTTTCAGATTCACTTTGCGGAGGATATCCGTTTCGGTAAGCATTTCCTGTTCAAGTGCATGAATGACTTTCTGGTACTTCTGAACAGACGGGCGGGCGTTTTCTATAAATGATTCGGGCAGCCGGCGGTCATCCGGGCCGTGGAAGAGCATTATATATGAGGTTTCACCATCCCGTCCGGCTCTTCCTATTTCCTGATAGTAATGCACCGGAGACTGCGGCATCTGGGTGTGAATGATAAACCGTATATCCGGCTTGTCTATACCCATGCCGAGCGCGTTAGTGGAAACAATGCACTTCCACCGGTTTGACATCAGCCCGTTTTCAATTTCCACGCGGGACTCTGCATCAAGTCCTGCATTATATCCTCTTACTGAAACTCCGCAGCGCTCAAGCCATTTGGTATAAAGATCGGTATCGGTGCGGGTACCCGTATATATAATTCCCGTGCCGGGCATTTTTTCGATATTCTTGCCGAGCCAGATCATTTTTTCGTCATCGGATGAAACAGGCACAACGAACAGTTTAAAGTTATCCCGGAGGAGATTACCGCGCAGGATAGTCAGGTTACCGCCGATCTGTTCGGCGATATCTTTTTCAACCCGCTTTGTTGCAGTAGCAGTCACCGCAAGAACCGGAAGCCCCGGGGGCAGCAGTTTAACCAGATTGATAATACGCCGGAAAGCGGGGCGGAAATCATGTCCCCATACGGATATACAATGTGCTTCATCAACCACCACCATGGAAAGATTCATATTGACCGCGGCTTCAATCCACTCGCTGTTTTCCTGACGCTCCGGAGCTATGTAAAGGATTTTAATTTTCCCTTCTTTTGCCTCCCGGATAATATCGGTATTTTCTTCCTCTGTCTGTTCGCTGTTGATACACCTCGCGGAAATGCCCAGTGAAGAGAGTTTTTTCACCTGATCACGCATCAGGGCAATAAGCGGGGAAAATATCACTGTGGTTCCGCTAAAAACCGTTGCTGGAAACTGAAAACAGAGTGATTTGCCGAAGCCGGTTTTTTCGATCAGAAGGACACGTTCACCTTTAAGGACACGGCTGACAGCTTCCCACTGACGGTCGTAAAAAGAGGGTATTCCAAAACGCTGTTTTAGAAGCAGCTGCGCTTCAGGTCTGGTCATAATTGAGCCCGGAAAAAATGATGGGAAAATTATGAAAGAGAAGGTGAAAAACGAAATTTAATGGTTGTTTTTTCTGACGCATGAACGCTCCCCTCCTGAAAGCCCCAACACCCCGCGCAAAGGGTTTCCCGCAGATTCCGCAGATTTACGCTGAATTTTAAGAGCAGTGTCCCCGGAAGGGTTTGCGTAAAGATGATAATACGCAAAGGGCTACAGACCGAAATTCCAGAAGCCAACTCCGTAGCTGTAAAGCCGCAAAAAGCTATAAATACCCCAAAATTCATACTTCATAATCCATAATTCATACTTCATCGTTAAATTTGGGCTTCATTTTTGCAATTTTACTTAAAGACCCAATGCTCGATATTAAACTCATACGTGAAAACCCCGATTTTGTAAGAAAAGGCCTTGCCGCAAAGAAGGAAAAGGACCGCATCGGTGAAATCCTCACCCTGGACGAAGAACGCCGCTCCCTCATCTTTGCCGTGGAGGAACTGAAAGCCAAAAAGAATCAGGCCTCGGCTAAAATCCCCCAGATGAAAAAGGCCGGTGAAGACACCTCCGCCCTGCTGGCTGAAATGAAAGGGGTCTCCGATGAGATTACCGCCAAGGACAAACGTGTAGCCGAAATCGAAGAAGCGATCAACAACATCCTGGCATATATACCTAACCTGCCGCATGAGTCGGTTCCGGTTGGTATGTCGGCTGAGGAAAATGTGGAGGTGAGAAGATGGCTGCCGGAGGGATTCAAGTTTGAAAACGAATTCACTCCGCTTGACCATATTCAGCTTGGCAAAAAACTGAATATCCTTGATTTTGAACGGGGCGCGAAAGTCACCGGCTCCGGTTTCCCGGTTTATAAGGGAAAAGGGGCAACGCTTGAACGCGCGCTTATTAACTTCTTCCTGGATATGCACATTAACGATCACGGGTACGAAGAGATTTTCCCTCCGTTCCTTGTGAACCGCGACTCCATGAAAGGCACCGGCCAGATTCCAAAGATGGAAGAGGATATGTACTTCATCGAAAAGGACGGGCTCTACCCTATCCCCACCGCCGAAGTACCGATTACCAATATATATAGAGATGAAGTTCTTGCGGAAAAAGATTTACCAGTTAAGTATGCAGGATACTCAGCCTGCTTCCGCCGTGAAGCGGGTTCGTATGGAAAAGACTCCAAGGGCTTCCTTCGCGTGCATCAGTTCAACAAAGTTGAAATGGTGAAGTTTGCCCATCCCGATACATCATATGACGAGCTTGAAAAACTGGTAAAAGATGCCGAAGATATCCTGCAGGCGCTGAGAGTCCCCTACCGGATTCTGATGCTCTGCACCGGAGACCTGAGTTTCTCCGCTGCCAAGTGTTATGACATAGAAGTATGGTCACCCGCCGAGCAGAAATGGCTTGAGGCCTCTTCCTGCTCAAACTTTGAAGCATTCCAGGCGCGCAGAGCGAATATTAAATACCGCAGGGAAGAAAACAAGAAGCTGGAATATATACACACGCTGAACGGATCCGGGCTTGCCACCAGCCGCCTGATGGTTTCGCTGCTGGAAAACTGCCAGACTCCCGAAGGCACCGTTGTGATACCAAAGCCGCTGCAGAAATATACCGGCTTCAGCATTATCGGGTAACAGGAACATCTATATATACTCAGAGAGAATGATTAATTTACAAAGCAAAAGATATATATGACAAAAGCACAGTTAACGGTTATTGGCGCGGGTCCGGGCGGATACGCTGCCGCATTTTACGCTGCTGACCTGGGAATGCAGGTCACGCTTATTGATATGGAAAAGAATCCGGGCGGAGTGTGTCTCTACCGGGGATGCATCCCCTCCAAAGCGCTGCTGCATGTGGCAAAGCTGATTAATGAATCAAAAGAATCAGCACACTGGGGAGTTGAGTTTCAGCCGCCGGTTATCAATCTTGAGAAGCTGCGGAACTGGAAATCCAGCGTGGTCGGAAAAATGACCGGAGGGCTCGGCGTGCTTTCAAAGCAGAGAAAAATTAATTATATACAGGGGCGCGCGCAGTTCATCGGCTCCAATACTCTTTCTGTGGCAAAAGCAGAAGGGGGAACTGAAGAAGTGCAGTTTGATAATTGCATCATTGCGACAGGTTCGGTTATTGCTACTATACCGGCATTTGAGATTAACAGCAAGCGTTTGTTGAACTCAACCTCAGCGCTTGATTTACCAGAGATTCCGGAGTCACTTCTGGTTGTCGGCGGAGGATATATAGGGCTTGAACTTGGTTCCGTCTATCAGGCGCTTGGCGCAAAGGTTTCTGTGGTTGAAATGACCGGCGGACTTCTCCCCGGCGCTGACCGTGATCTGGTTGCGCATCTTGCAAAGATGCTTGATAAGAAGTTTGAAAAAATTATGCTCAACAGCAAGGTGCTTGGTATCCGCGAAGTTGAGAACGGTCTGGCTGTTAAAATTCAGGCGCAGGATGGAACCGAAACAGAAACCGTATATAGCCACGTACTTGTTTCAATAGGAAGAAAACCGGTTACCGCCGGACTTGGCCTTGAAAACACCAAAGTAAAGGTAACACCACGCGGCTGGATTGAAATTGACAAACAGTGCCGCACAGCCGATCCTAATATATTCGCTATCGGTGATATAGCCGGTGAGCCGATGCTGGCCCACAAAGCATCACACGAAGCGCGTGTTGCGGTTGAAGTGATTAACGGACACAAAGCTGAGTTCGCTCCCCTTGCTATCCCGGCCGTAGTGTTTACCGATCCTGAAATTGCATGGGCTGGATTAACTGAAACTCAGGCGCGTGAACTGGGCATTAAGCATGAAGTTGCAAAATTCCCCTGGGCGGCATCAGGACGTGCGACCACATTAGACAGATTTGACGGTGTTACAAAACTGATTGTCCGTTCGGAAGATCAGCGTGTGATTGGTGTTGGCATCTGCGGACCGGGTGCGGGCGAACTGATTGCCGAAGGTACGCTGGCTATTGAAATGGGTGCAAATGTTGAAGATATGAAACTGACGATCCATCCGCATCCGACATTGTCCGAAACGGTGATGGAAGCGGCCGAAGTATTTTTCGGACAGTCATCCCATTTTTACCGCCCCAAACGCGGGTAATATATATTATGATTTGTAGAGACGATGCATGCATCGTCTCTACTAAATCAGGAAATTTGTTTTGAAAATATCGCGTTCAGTTGTCTGGTTACTGCTTCTACTCTTTTGCCCCCTTTTGCGGTTGTAACTTTCAGAACAGCCAGAGTAGAATTCACATCAATTCTGTTAACCTCTATATGTCCCTCTTCATCAAGCAGGCAGATATAAAATCCTTTTGCTGAGAGCTGAATATCCTCAATTGCGGAAACTTCCTGTTCAATTCTCCCCTCAGACAGGTCAAAATGTGAATACTCATTAAAGAAATTCCTGAAGGTCCCCTCTTTATCAAAATATTGTTTAGCTGCTCTTTTGACTGCGTTTAGCGTTAAACTGCTTCCGATGTTTATGTTTTTTTCACTCAGCCCGTCAATTTCTTCGAAGCTTCTTTCATGTTTGTGAGGGATAATTAAAACCTCATCAGTTGCCAGTTTTGTGATGTTTTTAACGGTTTCCTGATTAACCAGCACACCCCTGCTCCAGTCGGATTTTAATTCATTTCGCTCTTCTTTCAGACCGAGATGATCAATAATTTTATCCTGAACATAGTATATTCTTTCTTCAGCGCGCGTTTTTTTACTGTTTTCAATTTCGGGATTGGAAACCGCGGGAATATCTGTGGCAAAGGAAATACGCTCCTCATTTTTATCAATCTTTACGATGTTAATGATTCTTGAACTGCTGAAATACTTTACCACAATTTTGTCAAGATGCTTAAAATCAAGATTCTTCAATTTAACCTGTTCGATTAATTGAGTCCGGATTTCGTTGCTTAGTTCATTTCCCTCAATTGCGTGCGAAACTTCCTTGTTCCCTTTTATGGCAAACCAAAACTCATAGTGCTCTTTTAACTCCTCGGCGTATACTAATGCAGGCTCTTCCCATGTTCCGGCAGATACAGGGTCGTAGGGAACCGGCACAAACTTTTTGCCCGTGGCCCGTAAGATCTTTTCACCCGCTTCTCCCAATTCAGACAAACTGATAACTTTTACTCTGGTTGATTCAAACAGTTTGTTGTATCTCTTAAACAGGGTCAGGTCATCATCAAACCATTCCACCCAGTTTAGTATATGCTCCTTAATAAGGTCTTTGTCAATATTCTTCGGAATTTCTGCTCCTTTATTCCTGAACTCTTCAAGATACAGGTTAATAGTTTCTTCATTCCAGTTATTAAATGCTCCGCTTGGTACAATTGCAGTTAAAACTGCACGCTTCATTTCCTCGGTCATTATGCTCCGGTGTAGTTCATAGTTGAAATCAAATATAAATTAATGGCAGTAAAAACAATTTTATTCTGCAGTTGAAGTTTTTGGAGAATACAATGCTTTTGTGTCGCCGACAAACTTCATCAGAAAATCAATGCTGCGCTCGGGGGTTTCGAATCGGTTTTCAATGATAAGTTTCAAAATTTCCTTATCCTGCTTAAAGGTGCAGCGTTCATCGGTAAGGGAGTTAACATACTGCATCAGCAGAGTGAACTGTCCCTCGTAGAACTCATCCTTTCCTTTCGGGAGAGTGATTACAATAACCTTGCGCTGAATATTAATCCGCTCAAACAATACTTCTGATGCTCGCAGCTTTAGCAGCGCGCATGCAAGCAGCCTGTTAACCATGACCGGAGTCTTGCCGAAACGGTCAATAAACTCCTGCTCATACTCGCGCAGTTCTTCTTCTGTTTTAACCGAGAAAAGTCCGGTATAAAAATATAACCGCTCATTCTGCTCCGGCATATAGTGATGGGGAATGCCGATTTCAAACCATGTTTCAACAGCGGGGTCTGACCGCCTCTCCTCCTTAGGCAGGTCTTTAAATACTTCGCGGAACTCTTCTGCTTTGAGCTCTTCTACCGCTTCGTTGATCAGCTTTATATATAGATCAAAGCCGACATCATTGATTGTTCCGGACTGTTCAGTGCCGAGCAGGTTCCCAGCACCGCGTATTTCAAGATCGCGCATGGCAAGGTTGAATCCCGCTCCGATATCCGAATATTCCTCGATGGCCTGCAGCCGTTTAAGCGACTTGCCATTAAGCGCTTCTTTGGAGGGAACAAGAAAATAGGCATACGCCTGCCGGTCAGAGCGCCCCACGCGGCCGCGGAGCTGGTGCAGTTCGGCCAGCCCGAAACGGTCTGCCCGGTTCACAATCATGGTGTTCACATTAGGGATGTCAATACCGCTTTCGATAATCTTGGTTGAGATCAGGACTTTATACTCACGATTGAGGAATTTATGGATGACATCCTCAAGGTCAGCCGGTTTCATCTGACCGTGTGCTATGCCTATCTTCAGCTCGGGCATATAGCGCAAAAGGTAGGCGGCAAAGTTTTCTATGGAGCGGACGCGGTCGTGAACGATATATACCTGCCCTCCGCGGCTTAGTTCGTGATTCACCCACTCTTTAATCCTGTGAATATCAAAGACCTCAATTTTGGTATATATCGGCTGACGGTTCGGAGGGGGCGTGGTAACCAGTGACAGATCGCGGGCCCCGAGCAGTGAAAGATTCAGTGTGCGCGGTATGGGGGTTGCTGTAAGTGTAAGAGTGTCCAGATTTGCTTTTACCAACTTCAGTTTGTCCTTTGCCACAACGCCGAAACGGTGCTCTTCATCAATGATGAGCAGACCGAGATCCTTAAACTCAACATCCTTGGAGAGAATGCGGTGTGTTCCTATGACAATATCAACAACACCTTCTTTGAGTCCCTTAACCACTGCGGTATTCTGCTGTCTGGTCATAAATCGGCTCATCTGTTCAACGCGGACGGGAAACTGCTGCAGCCGGTCACGGAAGGTGTTAAAATGCTGCTCGGCCAGAATAGTGGTGGGGACCAATACAGCAACCTGCTTCTGATCCTGCACCGCCTTGAAAGCTGCCCGGACAGCGATTTCCGTTTTCCCGAAGCCAACATCGCCGCAAACGAGGCGGTCCATCGGGCTTTCCCCCATCATGTCGTTTTTCACTTCATCAGTGACTTTGGACTGGTCAGGTGTATCTTCGTATATAAACGATGCTTCAAGTTCGTTCTGCCAGATAGTATCAGCGCTGAAGGAATAACCTTTGGATGCTTTTCTGCGTGCGTAGAGGAGAATCAGTTCGCGGGCGGCTTCTTTGATCCGCTTCTTTGCTTTCTTCTTTGCGCTTACCCAGTCAGTGCCGCCGAGGGTTGAAAGCTGCGGAACAGCACCTTCTGAAGCTGAATATTTTTTTACCTTGTTCAGGTAGTTCAGATTCACATAAACGGTACCGCCGTTTTTATATATCAGCTTTATTGCTTCAAACTCTGCGTCGCCAATCTTAATGGTCTCAAGTCCCTGATAGCGGGCAATGCCATAATCCTCGTGAACAACATAGTCACCGAGCACAAGCGTGGAAAGATCTTTGCTCTTTCCTTTTTTCTTAAGCTGCTTTGAACTGACTTTTGTGCGGTAGGGCTTCCCGAAAATTTCATAATCGGTCATCAGCAGAAGGTTATCCTCCTGTGATACAAATCCTGCCTTAACCGGCCAGGTGATAATCTTTATTTTCCCTTCATCAAGCAGCGATTCAAAATCTTCATGTAGGCCGGTGATGATATCCTCAAGCCGTCCTTTCTGAATGTCATTTTCGGCACTGATAACTACGGAATAATTCTTTTGTATATATTCACTGATAACAAGAGCAAGGGTTTTATAATTCGAGTGAACAGCGGGGGCGGGCTTCAGGCCGGATTCAATGCGGTCTCCGGTGAAAGGTTCTTCAATAAGGATTTTCCCGCTGAAGGAGCCGAAGATATCCTCGGGTTTAAGAATGCTGAACTCCTGCTGCGAAATCGGATCCGCCGCGCTTGCCGTAACGGTTTCCACGGGGATATCGGTATCTTCATCAAAGACAACGCTCGTCTGGCGTGAAGAATCAGAGACTGTCAGATCAGGATGCACCTGTGCAAGTTCCTCGCTTCTGAGAAGAATGAGCGGGTTAGAAAGATACTCGGTAAATGGAATCAGGGGAACATTTGTATCTTCATCAAGAGGACCCGCAAGGGTGACCATTTCTGCATTGCTGGTTGAGCGCTGAGATTCAGGATCAAAGTAGCGGATGGACTCGATGAAATCACCGTCAAACTCAATGCGCACTGGGCTGTTTTCACTCCATGACCAGAAATCAATAATAGCTCCGCGGCGCGAGAATTCGCCTTTGTTTTCCACAAACTTCTGGCGCGTATATACAAAGTGATTGAAGTATTCACCCATTCCCTCGTAGCCGGGATTATCATCCATGGAGATGCGGAGGAGATTTTCCTCATGATGCTTTTTGTCGGGCACTCCGGAAAAAAGAATATCATATACGGCATAGATAACGCACCGCTCCAGGGACTGAAGCGAGGTGATTTTTTCTCTCAGTTCGTCAGGTTTAATTGAAGGAATCTCCATCACCGGGCGGGCAGGGTCTGAAAGCCGCATTTCGGTTGCTGACTCAGCCACCGCCTGAGCATCGGGAAGCAGTACCAGAATGTGACCAAACTGTAATGCTGCCTGCCTGAGGAACAGTGAACGTGCTGCACCAAACATAGGTGATATGCGGACAAATTTATCCGGTTTATGAGCAATTTGAGAGGTAATCTGCTTAACGGGGGAAAGAGCTTTGCTGAATCCGGGAATCATAAATTTCTATAAAATGCGATACAAAACTAATGATGAATTATGAATTGTGAAGTAAGAAATGTGAAACTGGTTACTATTTCAAAAAGTAAAGCTAATAACGGATGCTCATGAGCTACAAATCTCCAAGTTTAAGATAATGAATGAATATTTCCGCCTACCCTTTATTTGGATTTAATCTTAATAATAATTAAATTTAAGGTAAATGTTATAGAAAATCTGACAATAATTAAGATGAGAATGGCCGTTTTTTCCTCTTCCCCGTGGTTCCTCTCTCGTAATGTCTCCGTACCGGCCTGTGGGCTCGAAATACCCGGCGCGGCAGGACAAGGGCAAAATGTTGTGATTCAGATATTCTGTATCCGGAACAGCCGGCTCCCCTCTCCGCATCAATCATATCCCTGACAGTTTGCATGAAAAAGAAATTCATTTTCAGACTTACCCAATTACATCCTTTTCTTCCCGGTTATCTCATCATTATTCTTTCTTTAAGTATGATAAGTCCCCTCTCCCCCCAGACGAGCGGGGAGGCACCTTCCGCGTTTCAGCATGAGCTCTCCTATGCGCACGAATTTGTTTCCAACTTATGCGGGGGGCTGCAAAAGGGAAACGAACACCTGGGGATGGCAAATCTGCGTCTGATGATTAATCCCGATTATGCATCTCTCTGGAAAGAGGGCAGATTTTTTGTGAACGCCGCAATGACCTTAGGGGGAACTCCCGCCGGAAGCCTGACGGGGGATTTTCACGGACTCTCAAATATTGAAGCGGGAAAGTTAATATATATCCACGAACTCTGGTATCAGCACCGTTTCGGCAGTACCATTATAACCGCCGGCCTGCAGGATTTAAATAAGGAATTTCTGGTCAGTGATAACGCCGGTTTGCTCATTAACAGCACGTTTGGGGTACCGGCTCCCCTTGCGGGTCTTGCTTTAATGCCGATATTTCCGCATACAACTCTCGGAGCCGCGGTACAGCACCGGATAAGCGAATCATTCCATATTCAGACTGCAATTTATGACGGATGCCCGGATGATTATGAAAACAAACGCTTCAACCTTAACTGGAAACTTTCAAAACAGGACGGATATACATCTGTCAGCGAACTCCACTATGTTTCACCGGAAAATGGCGGAGGCTTGTCCGTTAAAGCAGGGTACTTCTATCATACTTCATCAAGACATGAGGATGAGGCAGAAGGGTTCAGGAATACATCCTCGGTCTATCTGATAGCCGACCAGAATATATATGCATCACAGGGTGGCACTGCGGCAGGGGTATTTTTGCAGGGTGCGGTAAATACCCGGTTATCCGCCCGGTCATTTTCGTATCTGGGAGGGGGAATAACTATTGCCGGACTTATGGCCGCACGCCCGGATGATATTCTGTCTTTCGGTTTCGCGAATACTTTTTCAGCCGGTGCAGAGGATTCCATCAGCGAAAGCATTCTGGAACTAGCATGGAGAATTTCGCTGAGTGAACAGGTTTTTATTCAGCCTGATGTGCAGTATATAATTAACCCCGGCAGCGCATCAGAAAAACTGAATAATGCAGTGGTTGTTCTTTTGCGCGCAGGGGTAACACTTTGATATCTGTCCCCTCCTGATTACGAATTACTTCATCAGAGATGAAGAGGTACGGTAACCATTTTGGTAACAGTTCCGGCCGGAATTTCTTCAAACGTACCATACTGCATCACGTATCCCAGAACCGTATAGCGGAATGAATATCCTGCGCGCAGAATCTCCGATGAACTGTATATATCACCGGAACTTCTGGTGAGTAAGAAGGACTGTGCCAGAGCGGGCAGCTGCTTCATGTCGGTTATGGTGAGCGTGGTGTCAAAAAGCGGAATGGTCTGACCCGGATTGCTCTTGGGTGATTTATTGATAAACAGCGTTACGGAGAGGGCGGCGCTGTTATATATGGTGTCGGTAAACGTATTTCCGGTAAAGAGACCGAACTGCACCTCAGTCCGGACAGGCAGTTCGGCCGGTGCTGAGGGGGCGGGATCCTTGCCGCATCCGCTGAAAAAAACCGCTGTCGAAAAAATTACGGTTAACACATACATTCTGATCTGTTTCATCTGTTCCTTTGATAATAATATTTGACGGTGCAAAAATAGAACCCGGTATCCCCCTAATCATGCAGAACTGAATAAGCGGAAAATTCACTGTATCAGCGGTTTTTTGATTTGTTTTCCGGCCGGCGAACATCGGAACAGGCAATATATATGGTCCGGCGCCCGCGGCAGACACCCTCTCCGGCCTTAACCGGCCGGCTGTTTTTTTGCTTTTTAGTCTCCCACTGCCGTTGTAAATTGCCCCTTATTTTGAATTTTTGTCAGACGGATAAGAGATTATGAGGATTGCGTTTGCATCCGCGGAGGTTTTTCCTTACGCAAAAACCGGGGGACTTGGGGATGTTCTTGGCGCCCTGCCCAAGATTCTTAAAAAACAGGGTTTTGATGTCAAGGTTTTCCTGCCAAAATATGCCACAATTGACCATTCCAAATACGATCTTGATTACTGCTACCCCATAGGCGAAATGCCGATCCGCGTTAACGGAACCGTCCACAAAGTTAATGTTTTCCACTCCATAATGCCCGATTCAGAAGTGGATGTCTATTTTCTGGACTGCCCTCATTACTATAACCGCTCAACCATTTACACAAATGACCGGGATGAGGATGAACGTTTTATTATGCTCTGCAAGGGTGTGCTGGAATCCCTTCAGCGGCTGCAGTGGAAACCGGATGTGATTCACTGCAATGACTGGCAGACAGGTCTGATTCCGCTTTATCTGAAAGATAATTATAACTGGGACCGTTTTTTTGACGGAGTTGCCACGGTTATGACCATACATAATATTGCCTATCAGGGGCGTTTTGGCAAACATACCGTTGAGAAAGCAGAAATCAGGCCGGAGCTGTTTTATCAGAATAGTTCGATTGAAGTATGGGGCAATATCAGTTTTCTGAAAGCGGGACTGATGTATGCTGATGCAATTAATACCGTAAGCTATACATACGCTCACGAAATAACCACCTCCGAGTTTGGCGCCGGGCTTGAAGGAGTTCTCCGCCACCGCATTAACGACTTCTGGGGAATTCTTAACGGAGTGGATTATCATGTGTGGAATCCGGCGACGGACAAACACCTGCCGTTCCACTACTCCCTGTCAGACATGAGCGGAAAAGAAGCAAACAAGAAGTTCCTGCTTGAATCGGTACATCTTCCTTACCGGGAGAATGTTCCTCTGATCGGGATCGTGAGCAGAATGGTTTCGCAGAAGGGGTTTGATCTGATAGCAAGGGGGATTAATGAACTGATGCAGCTTGATGTGCAGTGGGCAGTGCTCGGTACCGGTGAAGATGAGTTTGAAGATTTATTCCGCTCCCTTTCCTATGTATATCCGCAGAAAGTATTCAGTTATATCGGATTTAATAATGATCTTTCTCATCTGATTGAGGCGGCCGCTGATATATTCCTGATGCCGTCATACTATGAGCCATGCGGACTGAATCAGATATACAGTCTGAAATATGGCACCGTTCCCGTTGTCCGCAAGACCGGCGGTCTGGCGGATACAGTGAAGGACTGGCATGAGCTCTATTATAGCGGTAACTATGACGGAACCGGATTCACCTTCAATGACTACACTCCCTACGCGCTGGTTTCAACCGTACGCCGCGCGGTGGATGCGTATTATGACAAAGATTTATGGAATAAAATAATCCTTAACGGTATGCTGAAGGATTTCTCCTGGGAGAATTCCGCGCGAACATACAAGGAACTGTATCATCATGCGCTGAAGAATAAGCGTGGATGAATTATGAATTATGAAGTATGAATTATGAATTATGAATGGGTTTGATTGACTATGAACAATAAAAATACTTAGATTACGGTTCAGAGTAAAAAGCTAAAAACCAAAAAAGTTTACCATTATTAAATACACAGGAAATTACAAAGGAGAGAGATGAGTCAGGGCAGAGGTTCGACGGGTAATGTTATTGCGGCGCTTGCAAGTTTCTTTATTCCGGGACTTGGGCAGCTGCTGCAGGGGAGACTGATTAAAGCTGCTATTCAGTTTGTCCTTGCTTCAGTGCTCTGGTTTCTGTTTCTTGGCTGGATTATTCATATCTGGTCAGTATATGACGCCGCGACTTTCAAAGATTAAAAAATAATTGATTATTGAGAATGGGAGAGGGGAAACTTTCACAAAGAAAACAGCATTAAGCGGCAAGGCTCACTAAAATATCCTCAGCGGTTTTCTCCACCCCAGGTCAGTTACGGACTATTAAACGCTATTTTATCCGCTTATAAGTAAATTCAACTGCTTTAGCTTCTTTTTCTCCGGGCGGAATGTTAAACATTGTCATTATTAAGGTATCGGAATCAGGCTGCTCAAAAGCGGTGCGCCAGCCCCAGCGGATACCGGGGGAACCTGTCGCATAACTGCCCAGTACAGAATATACACCATCCTCAAGTTTCCCTTCTGAAAACAGGATGCTGGTTCCGTTGTGAAAACTGTCAATCCATGCAGTCTGAAATTTTTCTTCAGGAAACGATGCCCCGATAATCATGATCCCTGAATGCTCCTTCCCCTGAAGCGAAGAAGTATATTCATGCATTACAAACAATCCGCCAAGCACCTGATAGATCTTCCCCTGCACCTGAGACTCATCCGCCAGTTTGTCCGGCTCAAACCAGGTGCGTGATGTGCCTTTCCACGTTCCGCACATATCAGCGAATTTTTTATGATGACCTGACTGCAGAGACTCTTTGAACTTGCTCATTGAAATTTCCTTTACTGAAGTGTAACAACTGATTCAACAGAGGCGAGAAGGGAGTCATCCTTTATATACTGCAGCGCTTTAGCGATATCGTCATGCAGGATGCGGTCTTTATCAAGATGAGGGATGCGTTCACGGATGAAGTTGTACGCAGCGCCAGTGCCTTTGCCGCAGGAAAGAGGTTTCAGAAAATCAATTGCCTGGCAGGCGGTGAGTATTTCGATGGTAAGAACATTTTCCAGATTCTTAAGAATCTTATAACACTTCTGCGCGGCAATTGAGCCCATGGAGTTATGATCTTCCTGATTTGCAGAAGTGGGAATTGAATCCACACTTGCCGGATGGGCAAGTACTTTATTTTCGGAAACCAGAGAAGCAGCGGTATACTGGGCAATCATCATGCCGCTGTTAAGACCTCCGTCTTTAGTAAGGAAGCGGGGAAGCCCGAAGCTGAGCGCACCATTAACCATCCTTTCTATCCGGCGCTCAGATACATTGGCAAATTCAGAAAGCGCAATTGCCATATAATCCATAGCAAGAGCAACCGGCTGCCCGTGAAAGTTTCCACCTTCAAGATGATCACTTTCATCAGCAAAGATGAGGGGATTATCGTTGGCTGAATTAATTTCCGTTGTGATAATATTACTCACGTAATCAATGGCATCACGCGAGGCGCCGTGAATCTGGGGCACACAGCGGAGAGAATAGGCATCCTGCACACGGGTATCACCGGTTAGATGCGAGGAGCGGATTTCGCTGTCCTGTATGAGAGAAAGCATATTCCGCGCGGTATCTTTCTGTCCCTTATACGGGCGCAGATTATGAATCCGTTCATCGTAAGCCCGGTCGGTTCCGCGGAGCGCTTCATGTGAAAGTGCGGCGGCAATATCAGCAACTTTTTTAAGTTTTTGCGCGCGGATTGATATATATGCCCCGAAGGAGGTCATCATCTGGGTTCCGTTGATCAGGGCAAGCCCCTCTTTGGCATCAAGAATAACCGGAGTAATGCCCGCGGACTTAAGATACTTTTTAGAAGGAGCGGGCTTGGTATGTTTCTGAAAGGTATAGAGCGGTTCATTAATAAGATATGCAGTGCCCTCGCCAAGCAGCGAAAGAACCAGATGGGAAAGCTGAACCAGGTCACCGCTAGAGCCAACAGAGCCCTGAGAGGGAACAACAGGTATAATGCCGCTGTTCATCATTGCCAGCATCGCTTCGGCAGTTTCGGGGCGAATGCCTGAGTGCCCTTTGGCAAGAGCATTAACCCGGAGCAGCATCATGATCTTAACGATTTTAGGAGGAAGCGGCTTTCCTGTTCCGGCTGAGTGGCTGAAGATAAGATTTCGCTGAAGCTCTTTTATTTTATCGGGAGAGATTTTCACATTGCTGAACTCTCCGAATCCCGTTGTGACACCATAGATGACCTTATCTTCCTTCATCCACTTATCAATCAGCGCGCGTGATTTTTTCATTTTGGAGAGCGCTTTCGGAGTAAGAACCGCGTGAAGATTTTTTTTGAGAAGGTTTTCTATGTCGCTGAGCGAAAGAGAATTTCCGTCAAGCTGGATCTGCTTGTCAGCCATGGAGTATATTCCTTGCAATTTCAAGATTGGCATTGCTCACGCGGTACCGCAGAGTTACCCCGGTATCAAGATATGTTTCTTCCAGGATATCCGCGATATTCCGGATACGCGCAATAAGAAAAGATTTTTCAATAGGGAGTGTTACTGTTTCTTCCGCAAATCCGGATGTAGCAAGCGAGGAGATCATTTCAATAAGAGCATGAACGTTGAGTCCGGTAGCAGCGGAGAGTGATACGGAAAGATCAAAATTCTGCCGTATATATTCAAGTTCAGCGGTGTTGTCCAGCTTGTCAATCTTATTAAAGACTTTTATAACCGGTTTTGTATTGCACTCAAGACTTTTCAACGTTTCATCCACCACCTGAATATGATCTTCAAAAAACGGGTGTGAAGCGTCAATGATATGAAGGATAATATCAGCTTCACGCACCTCACGCAGCGTACTGCGGAATGAAGCAACAAGGTGATGCGGCAGTTTACGGATGAATCCGACCGTATCGCTGATGATAGCGTTAACGCTGTTTTCAAGCTGCAGCGTGCGGGTGGTGGAGTCAAGCGTGGCGAAGAGTTTATCTTCAGCAAGAATGCCGGCTCCGGTAAGAAGGTTAAAAAGGGTGGATTTGCCCGCATTGGTATATCCGACTAGTGATATACGAAGCAGTTCCTTGCGGCGCGCTGTCTGCGTTTCACGTTGGCCTTCGATTTTTTTAAGCCGCTGCCGAAGCATGGCTATACGGTCACGGACAAGCCGGCGGTCGGTTTCAATCTGCGTTTCACCGGGGCCTTTGGTTCCCACGCCTGCATACTGCTTGGAAAGGTGAGTCCATTGACGGGTAAGGCGCGGCAGATAGTAAAGAAGCTGTGCGAGTTCAACCTGCGTTTTAGCTTCGTTAGTGCTGGCATGTTTTGCAAAGATATCCAGAATAAGAGCGCTGCGGTCAACTATTTTTTTATTAATCGCCTTTTCAAGATTACGCAGCTGAACGGGGGAGAGATCATCATCAAAAATTACCAGATTAATGTTGTTATCTTCAACATACTGTTTAATCTCTTCTACTTTTCCGGTACCGATAAAGTACGCGGAGTCATAACCACTGCGGTCCTGAATGAATTTCTTAACCGCAACAGCTCCGGCAGTTAAAGCAAGCTCCTCAAGTTCGTCAAGATGTTCGTCCACGGTATCGCGCGTAACCCGGGAGGTTTTCAGCGCAACAAGGACAGCCTTTTCAAACGGATCTTTCTGCAGTTCAATCATGATGGTGTGTAGGTATCAGAGGGTTATAGTCAGGCACCTTTTTTGCTGCTGTCAGCAAATGCTTCGGAGGCAAGCCGGTCAACCAGTTCGTTAAAGTGAACTCCGGAGTGGGCAAGCACTTTTTTCCAGCGGATATGCACCGGAGTATGCTGTATATACGATACATACCTTCTGGTAACAGGATTATTGGCCTTAAACTCACCGGTAGCCCATTTCTGTGAATTGATAAGGTCGTGGCAGATACGTACTTCCCGTATCTGATGTTTTTTGCACCACTCAAGACCCTGAATGATAGCTTCTAGTTCACCTGCAATCTGATGGGTGCCGTTCGCATCCTCAGCAGTCATAAGTCCGTTGGCCGAGTGAGTAACCTGATTTTCCTGCACGAGTGCAAAAGCATACGAGGTCTGCCCGTTGCGGTAGGAGCCGTCAACATAGAGTTCCGGAATCCGGGCCATGTGGGCGGGTTCTTCAAGCTGTGGTGACTCAAATGAAAGAACAGAATTAAGCAGCGGAAGGCAGAGATCGTTTACTTTTTCCGAGATACCCGGAAAATTCAGCTCGGAAGTAACCAGAGAATATTTCTTCTTTTTAGGGCTGTAATAAACGATAATATTGCCGAGCGGCTGTTCTGCAACCAGTCCGATTTTAATACTATACTCCCGCAGCGAGTCTCCCAGCAGAAAAGCTGAGAACCCGTTTTTGTTAAGGGCGTGGATGCATATTTCCGCACCGCGCCGTATTTCATGTTCGTTACTATATTTCATAATTATTTCTTCCCGGACATTCTGGCATGGTCCTTAAGGAATTTTTTTTCGCCTTCTTTTTTGCCAAATTCCTCCCTGTAGGCATTATATATATCGCAGTCTTTGCACATGCTGCCGCAGCACTTATTCCACTTTTTTTCAGAAAAATTCTTACGGAACTTGCTCATTTCCCAGAAACAATGAAAAAAACATCCGCGGGCAGAATAAAACGCATTGTGTTATTTACCGGTAAGTTTTTTAGCTTTTGCAACAACATTTTCAACCGCGAAGCCATATTCTTTCATAAGCACTTTCTCGGGAGCTGACGCGCCGAATTTTTCAATGGTGATAAATTCACCCTTATCTCCTGCATACTTAGACCAGCCCATAGAGATACCCGCCTCAATAACGATGCGGTTCTTCACGTCGGGAGGAAGCACGGTATCTTTATATTGCTGATCCTGCTTCTCGAAAAACTCCCAGCAGGGGAAACTAACCACTCTGGCTTTAATGCCTTCCTTTTCAAGAGAGGCGAGAGAATCCAGCGCCAGACCGACTTCAGAGCCGCTGGCAAGCAGAATAACATCCGGTTTTCCGGAGGTATCTTTCAGTATATATGCTCCCTTAAGCAGATTGTCTGCTTTGGGGTAGATCTCCTGATCGAGAATCTGCATTCCCTGGCGTGAAAGGATAAGGCACACCGGACCTCCTTTATGAAGGATGGCGGCTTTCCACGCGGCAGAGGTTTCATTTGCGTCACCGGGGCGGATAACCGTTACTCCCGGAATAGCGCGCAGTGATGCAAGGTGCTCAACCGGCTGGTGGGTCGGGCCGTCCTCGCCGAGACCGATGCTGTCATGAGTAAATATATATATATTCTTGATGTGGCTGAGAGCCGCAAGGCGGAGCACAGGGCGGAGATAATCGGAAAACTGCAGAAAGGTGCCGCCGTACACAATCAGTCCGCCATAATAAGCCATGCCGTTCATGAGTGAGCCCATGGCATGTTCGCGGATGCCGAAATGAAGATTTCTGCCCGCATAGTTATCTTTTGAAAAACCGCTTTCCCCCTTCATCATGGTATTGTTCGATGGGGCAAGATCAGCCGAGCCGCCGAAAAGCGCGGGGAGCTTTTTTGCAATTGCGTTAATGGCGTTGCCTGAGGCCTGGCGTGTGGCGAGCTTTTTGCCGTCATCTTTATATACGGGAAGGTCGTTCATCCAGTCCGTGCCGTGGCTGCCGCTCATTACTTTTTCAAACAGTTCAGCCTCCTGCGGGTAGTTCACCCGGTACTGGGAGAGCATCACGTTCCACTTCTTTTCATGCTCTTCATATTTCTTTTTAAGCGATGAAAAAAGCGCGGATACTTCTTCTGGTATATAAAACTCTTCTTTATACGGCCAGCCAAGATTCTGCTTGGTGAGTTTAATTTCATCGGTACCGAGCGGGGAGCCGTGAGCGGATTCAGTATCCTGCTTATTGGGACTGCCATAGCCGATGTGGGTTTTGGTAATAATGAGCGAGGGTTTATCCTGTGCCTGGCATTTTTTAAGAGCTGATTCAATCTGGCCGAAGTCATTCACATCACTGATATGTTCGGTGTGCCAGCCGTATGCCTTAAAGCGGAGTTCAATATTTTCTGAGAAAGCAAGATGCGTTTCACCGTCAATGGTGATGCCGTTATCATCATAAAAGAAAATGATTTTACCGAGTTTCAGATGACCTGCCAGTGAAGCAGCTTCATGAGAAACACCCTCCATCAGATCGCCGTCACTGCAGATGCCGTATATATAATGGTCAAGCAGTTTTATATCGGGTTTGTTAAACATAGCGGCAAGATGAGCCTGAGCCATTGCCATGCCCACAGCGTTTGCAAAACCCTGGCCGAGCGGGCCGGTGGTGGTTTCCACGCCGTCGGTAACGCCAAATTCAGGGTGTCCGGGGGTTATGGAATTCCACTGCCGGAACTGTTTAAGCTGTTCCATCGGGAGGTTGTATCCGGTAAGGTGGAGAATGCTGTAAAGCAGCATACTGCCATGTCCGGCTGAAAGGACAAAGCGGTCGCGGTTAAGCCATTTTGGGTTGGCGGGGTTATGCTTCATTTCCTTAGCATAGAGATAATATGCTATGGGGGCGCATCCCATGGGCATTCCGGGATGTCCGGAATTGGCTTTCTGAACTCCTTCTGCAGCAAGAAAGCGGATGGTGTTAACTGCCAGATTATCCAATTGAGCCGGTGTACTTTCCAAATAAGCTCCGTCTGAAAAATTAAAATATTGGTAAATTAGCTTTAAATATACAGTGATTTTGCGAGAAATTCCGAGTTAAAACAGTTCCGGCAGCAGAACCGGTGAAAGGAGACTATGTTCTGGAAGTGCCCCAGGTGCAGTAAAGAATTTGCCAAAACAAGCCAGAGCCATATCTGTGAAAATGTGGATCCGCAGCAGCTTTTCAGCGGAAAAGAGGAGCAGGTATTTGTTCTTTATCTGATACTGCTTGACCGGGTTGAGCAGAAAATGAGAACGATTGTAACAGCGACAACGAAATCGGTGACACTCTATTCTCAAAGCAGAAGGTCATTTCTGGTCATCTCCCCCCGCAGGAAGTTTCTGGATGTCTGGTTCTCACTTGATACAAAAATGGATGACCCCTGGATAACAAAAATCTTTCAGGCATCAAAGAAGAAGTATGTTCATTACGTAAGAATAACAGAGAGCAGGCAGATAAACGCTGCTCTGATCCGGGCTGTTGCAAAGGCATATAAACTGGTAAACGGGGCGGGGTGAGGAAAAGAAATATTCCAGGATCGAACAGAGCTGGTCTTAGGGCTCATAGCTTTTTCTTATTTTTACATCCGTTGTTGTTTTGATTTACTGATATACACGGATTTATGGCCAATAAAGACTTCTACCGCTTTGCTCATGCGTATGATATTGCTTTTTCTGACAGGGATCATCAGGACGAGTATAATTTTCTGATCTGGTGTTTTAATAATTTCGCTAAAGTTGAGAACATCTGGAACTATGAGAAGGTATTTCTGGAAGTGGCATGCGGACCGGCAAATCAGGCGCGAACATTTGCGGAGCAGGGGTGGAAGGCTGTCGGGCTGGATTTATCAGAATCCATGATTGAATATGCCCGGAGCAAAGATAAGGAAGCGGGAGTTGAGATACAGTATTATGCCGAAGATATGACGGATTTCCACATAAAAGAAAAAGCGCTTATTGTCTCAAATCCGCTTGAAAGTATATCACATATATTAACCAACGAGGGAATGGTGACTCACCTTCGAGCGGTCTCAAACGTAATGGTGAAAGGGGGAGTATATATCATTGAAGGGACTCACCCGAAGTTTTTCTTTCCTGATAATCTTCCGAATACCTGGACCATGAGAGAGGGGGATACGGAAGTGGATATACTCTTCGGGCTGCCGGAGGATGAATATGATCCGGTTACGCAGGTATGGAACGTAACAACACGGCTGGATATTAAGCAGAAGCACAGGAAAATGGTCACCTCGGAGAGCAAAAGTTTTCACCGGTGGTATCTGGCACAGGAGTTTAAGATGCTGTTTGAGCTATCAGGTGCATTTGAGTCAATAGATTTTCTTGGAGATATAACCGTCCCGGCACCTCCGTTAAGTTCCGGTCCGGAGTGTGAATCAATGTTTGTGGTACTGAGGAAGTAGCCCCCCCTCCGACACGTCGGAGCGGGGACCGGCTCGGGATTCCGCTCTCGTTTTCACTCCGGTCTCCGAGCGGAGTCGAGGAGACCAACACTGGGACCGGCCCGGAGACCGACTAAAAGAATGAGTTTTCAAAACCCGGTGTCCGAGCGGAGCCGGAGACCGCCCCTTTTAAGGGAAGGGTTTTCTGAAGATATATGAGGAACTCTCGATAGGGCAGTAATTCGCACTCATAAAAACTACAATCCATTGGCCTTTCTATAAATAGATGTGTTTATATCAACGCAGTTAAAATTTACCAATATTCCAAGTTTTTTTCCTGAAAGCTTAAGGTAGGTAACCAACTGCTTGTGATGTACTTCCGCCAGATTCTCTACGGATTTTATTTCAATTATCACTTTATCTTCCACAAGTAAATCTATTCTATATCCGGCTTCAAGTTTTTTATCCCCGTAAATTAATGGAAGCTCTACCTGAGACCTGACTTTCAATCCAACAGTTGTCAGTTCATAATACAAAGCGGCTTCATAAGCGGATTCCAACAGGCCGGGGCCCAATGTATTGAACACTTTATAGATGGAACCTCTTATTTTATAAGAAATGTCGTTTTCTGTCATAGAGTCCTCAAAATTATACAGCTAAAATATAAAAGGAACTTTTTATCCGGAGAACAAAAGTTTTTATTGTGAGGTGGGTTTTCCTGTTTTCTCTGCGATAATCTGTGAAATTTGATAGGAAATCACAACAAAGGGGACCAGGAAGTTTCCCGCAGATTACGCAGATTTCCGCGGAATTTTTGCGATAATCCGCGAAATTTGCAGGAGAAAAAGGAACTTTAGACGATAAGATGTCTTGTTTAACGGCAGTGTCATTTGAAGGAAAATAAAGAGGACCAGGAAGTTTCCCGCAGATCACGCAGATTTCCGCGAAGTTTTCTGCGATTATCTGCGAAATCTGCGGGAGAAAAAAGGATTTAATTTACGGTAAAATGCCGGGCCCGGCGATAATCAGCAGCAGCCGGAACCGGCATTTTTAGCTTAATTCCGCCTTCCTCAGCCGCAGGGAGTTGCTGATAACGCTTACGGAGCTCATTGCCATGGCGAATGCCGCGAACATCGGATTTAGCAGTCCGAGAGCCGCGACTGGGATGCCGATAGTATTATATATATACGCCCAGAAAAGATTCTGCCGTATGGTACGGATGGTTTTATCCGAGAGAACAATGGCTTTATATACACCGCCAAGGTTTCCTCCCGTCAGAGTAATATCGGCCGTTTCCATTGCGATATCCGTTCCTGTGCCGAGAGCAATGCTTACATCCGCCTGAGCAAGAGCAGGCGCATCGTTAATGCCGTCACCGGCCATCGCCACGGTTTCACCCTGTTCCTGCAGGTTTTTTATCTGAAGCGCTTTTTCTTCCGGCTTCATACCTGAAAAAAACTGCTGTATGCCGGCTTTTGCGGCGATTGCCTCTGCCGTATGCCGGTTATCCCCTGTCATCATAATCGTTTTTATGCCGCGGTGATGCAGTGAAGCAATTACTTCCGGAATATGCGGCTTCATGGTATCCGCCGCTGCAATCAATCCCGCAGACACTCCGTTTATATATACAGCAATCACGGTTTTTCCTTCCGATGACCATTGCTGTTCCAGTCCGGCGGCTTTCTCCTGAAGGGATGTCGATGGTTTTCCGGCATAAATTTCTTTACCGTTCACCATCCCGTAAACGCCCTCACCGGTTACGGAGCGGAAATTCTCCGCCGGAAGGATTGTCAGTCCTCTGCTCTGCGCGTAAGCTGTTACAGCACGGCTGAGAGGATGCTCCGAAAGATTTTCAACTGAAGCGGCAAGCCGCAGAACTTCCGTTTCCTCAAAGGAATCATGGGTATATATATCAGTTACAGACGGTTTTCCTTCGGTAACCGTTCCGGTTTTGTCAAATACCACGGCGGTTACTTTATGCGCACGCTCAAGACTTTCGGCGTTTTTGATAAGAATGCCCTGCTGCGCTCCGCGTCCGGTGCCGGCCATAATGGCGGTAGGAGTTGCCAGTCCCATAGCACAGGGGCAGGCAATAATCAGAACTGCGATAAAGTATATAAGCGCGTCACTGAAGGGTACGCCAAGAATGAAATACCAGACCATAAATGATATCAGTGCAATAGAAATCACAACCGGAACAAAAACAGCAGCAATCTTATCAGCCAGAGCCTGAATAGGTGCCTTTGAGCCCTGTGCATCTTCAACCAGTCTGATAATACGGGCAATAACCGTATCACTCCCGACTGCAGTTGCACGAAAGGTGAAACTGCCGGTGAGGTTTACCGTTCCGCCGGAGACATTTTCGCCGGGGGTTTTATCAACGGGAATACTTTCACCGGTGATCATGGATTCATCAACCGAAGCTGAACCTGATTCAATAATGCCGTCAACAGGAATCCGCTCTCCGGGACGGATACGAATTACGTCTCCGGTAACCAGCGATTTCACCGGGACCTCGCGCTCTTCACCTTCTTCAATAACTATTGCTTTATCGGGCTGAAGCCCCATCAGTTTGCGGATTGCATCTCCGGTGCGTTTCTTTGCGCGGGCTTCAAGCAGTTTACCCATCAGGATGAGCGTGATAATGACCACGGTGGTATCAAAGTAGAGATGTTCGGCATGATGCAGTCCCAGCCACTCGGGAAAAATGACGCCAACGGCGCTGTATATATACGCAGACCAGGTGCCAACGGCCACAAGGGTATTCATATCCGCTGTGAGGTGGCGCGCGGCTTTAACGGCAGCGGTTAAAAAGCGGCTGCCCGGTACCAGGATAACGTAGGTGGTGAGCAGGAGGAATATCATATTCATCTGCTCAAAACCGAGCGGTATATATTCCTGCACGCCTTCAATCATCATCCCCATGCTCAGCAGCATTACGGGAAGGGAGATTGCGGCAGAGATATAAAACTCCCGCGCGGTTTTTTTCAGATGGCTATTTTCAGCCGGGGCGTTGCCGGAGTTCTCCGCTGAGGAGCCCTCCGGTTCAGGGAGAAGGAGCTTGTATCCCGCGCCTTCAACTGCTTCAGCTATCTTTTCAGGAGAAACCATGGAAGTATCTGCCTTAAGGGTAACTTTTTCAGTGGCAAGGTTAACGGAGACGGATTCAACGCCGTCGAGTTTTTTTATTACTTTCTCAACCCGTGCAACGCAGCTCGCGCAGGTCATTCCCTCAACGGGGAAGGAAAGGGTTGTTGGGGTTTTTATTTCCGCGTTCATTTTGATTCTTCTTGCTTTACTGCTGAAACCGAGTAACCGGCCTCTTCAATTGCCTGAGTGAGCTTTTCGGCTCCGGCTTTGGTTTCATCAGCGGTGACCTTTGCCCGTCCGATAACAACCTCATTAACCGTAACGCCAACCAGCGCGCTGAGTTCTTTTTTGACAGCCATAACGCAGTGGCCGCAGGACATTCCTTCGATGGTGAATTCAAGTGTTTTCATGGTACGTAATCCTTTATTTGTGTGATACAAAATTACGCAGGGGGGAAGGGGCCGGAGTTACAGATTTTTAGGAAAGAGTTATACTTTATTATGAGGTATGATCGTGGTGCCCCCCTGCTCCGGAGCGCATTCCGGCGGATTTAAACTGTGTCGGGGTGAGCCCTGTTACCTTGCGGAACTGGGAGGAAAGATGCTGAACGCTGCTATAGCCAAGCCGCCAGGCAATTTCGCTCAGGGAAAGTTCGTTGTATTTTAGCAGTTCCTTAACTTTTTCTATTTTTTGAAGTATATAAAACTGCTCAATGGTGATATTTTCAACCGATGAAAAAAGAGTGCTTATATATACGTAGTCCTGATTTACTGCCTTTTTCAGCCGGGCAGTGAGTGACTCACGTCCTTCGGTGTGGTCTTCGTTAACCATTTGAATAATTTCGAGTTTTATCTGCTCAATAAGCCGCGCGCGTTTGTCCTCAAGCAGTTCAAAGCCGTTTTCCTCAAGCACTTTCTGCACCCGGTTCATTTCGTCAGAGGAGATGTTGCCACTCACAACCACCTCACCCAGATTTATGCTTCTGATATCAAGACCAAGCCCGGTAAACTCATCACGGATTACTTTTATGCAGCGGGGACAAACCATGTTCTTGATAAACAGATGGGTTGTTTTGGGTATATCGTTATTCTTTACTGCCGGCATAATGGCTCTTTTTTGACTAAGGCAGAGACTGCGGTTTTTGTTTCCATTCATCAGTCCATCTGGAGTATGGCGGTGTGACCGGAAAAGCGGCAATGCGTCCGCCAAAACCCATGAAGCGGAAGATGAACATTTTCAGATTTTCCACATCTGCAGAATTCATGTATGACTCATTTATTTGAACACCATACCGGTCAGCAAGAGCGGCAGTTTGTTTGTCAAGAGCGGAGTCACGTTTTTTCTTAAGAACAGCAGGAGTCAGTTTTTCTTTCACCTCATCAAATCCGGCGGGGGGAATGGTATCTGCCTGTTTATCAAGAACCTTAAATAATATATACCGTTCTTTAATGCGGAGGGGACCGTAAACATCTCCTTTATTAAGAACTTTTGCTACGTACCCGACGTCACCGAGAGACTCCGCTTCTGCCAGGTCATTAATCAGTGCATCGCCTGAGCCTTTTTTCTCCAGATTCTGAATAACAGAGACAAAATCCATCGAATTTTTTACCGCATCAAGAACAGACTGAACCACCTCAAGCGAATCGGTAATTAACTGTGCAAGCGCTACCTTTACGGATGTTTGCGGATTTGATGATATATCATGGTAATATTCCTGCACATCATCCCCGCTTATTGTGATGGAATCAGTGTAAAGTTCCCTCGCTTTCATGGCAAGATAATATTCTTTCCACATAGTAATTTCTTCATGAACCCGCGGATTTTTATCCAGACCGCGCCGGAGGCCTTCATGGTAAAGAAGATCCTGCTCAATGATGAATTTAACGCGATCCTGCATGAATGCACCGATAGTCCGGGGATCAAGTGTTGAAACGGAGAAGCGTTCAAAGAGAAACCAGGTAAGAAAATCAGAAAAGGGAACCGTTCTTTTACCGAGTGTAAGAAACGGAAGCCGGAGTGAATCAGCTCCGAAGGATTTCTCAAGTTCGTCAAGATACTCCATACCTACTGAGTAGCGGTTATCTTTCCGCTTTGATGAGTCGCGGGTCATGATATAGATAACTTTGGCATGAAGAGACCAGAAGAGATCACCATCAGACTCAACGGAGATGCCCGGGAAGAATTTTTTATAAAACGCCTGATAGACTGAATCAGTTTTAATAGAAGTGATCAGGTCTTTGGCGGTTTTCTGCATTTTTTCAGCAGTGTTTTCCGCGGATATATTATCTTTGATGCCAAGCAGCTGAAAAACAAACCATCCTTCTTTATCTTTATGAGGTTTCAGGACGTCACCCGGATTTTTCAGGGTATAAAGCTTTTCTTCCAAAGCGGCATCATTACTCCTGGTATATGCAATTTCAAAACCGTCGCTCTGAAAATCAGCTTCAGGCCTGCCGCGAAGAAGGGAGTCTATCGGCTCACCGGTGCTCAGACGATAGTAAAAGGAAATAGCCTCAACAGAATCAGATGTAAAAACAAATTTTGTTATTAACGAATAACGTATTTTGGAGAAGGTCTGCAGTATTTCAACCGGTGTTACCGTCACGTTGGAAGCGATTTCCTGCTGCCAGAGTGCGTCCCGTATATACATTCGCTCCAGCGGAAGAAAGTTCCGCCGCATGTGGGCGGCAGTATCAAGACCCATTTCGGATGCGTGGCGTGACCAGAGTTTTTCGGCGATCAGGGTATAGAGAAAATTATAACGCTCCTTTTCAGCCGTAACCCCGGGAAGACGCGTTAACTGCGGAGAAAGTTTAAAACGGTTTTCAAAATATTCCCTGGTAATGGCGCTCCCTCCGACCGTTGCGGCGGGTTCAACATTTTGTGCGAGCAGTATGTTGGCGCCAACCGCGACAAAGAAGAGAACGTTAAAAATTTTAATAAGGGACATTCATTAAGCTCAGTTTCATTAATTTCATTTCAGTACAAATTATAATGTAACCCTTGCGGGGTTACGGTATGTGTTTGTTACCGTTTTCTATAAAGATTCCATCCCCTCGGGATTGAATTTAGGCATTACTAATTCCTAACTACTAATTATCGAAGCTCGCTTGCTTTAAGCGTGAAGGTTCTTGCAACGGTGCCGTCTTTAAGAATCAGTTTCATTTCAAGAACACGGTCTTTGCGCGGACCAGTCACGGTGAAGTGACCGAAGTTGTGTTCAGCAAGGTTTTCAATTCCAAAACGGGCGGTATTGTTCTCCGGCTTTGGTTTTGATACTCCGGCGGTCAGGGATGACACGGTAAACTCATACAGAGGATATGTGCCTTCGCGCTCAAGCCGGGTTATCTCCGATGAATGTATATCACCGCTGAAGAAGATAACTCCCGGAATCTTTTCCTTTTCGATTAAACTGAGCAGTTTCTGTTTTTCCTCCGGAAAGATAGAATAGCTTTCCCATTTGGCTACAGGATTGAGTATCTGTCCTCCCGCAACAACAATCTTAAACGGTGCAAAGCTGTTTTTAAGTGCGTCAATGAGCCATTCAATCTGCTCATCGCCGAACATCTGGCGCTTTCCTGTTACGCGCTCATTCTGGCTGCGATAGTAGCGGTTGTCAAGCAGGAAGAACTCAAGATCCGCCCATTCGAAGCGGGTGGTAATACCCGGCTTGCCGTTGATACCGAATGAGGGGTTTACCCAGAAATCCTGAAACGCCTCAAGAGTTTTATCCTTGTGGGTGAAGCTGTTGTCGGCATTATTCGGGCCGAAGTCATGATCATCCCAGGTGGCGTAGTGGTGAACTGAGCCCATCAGGGGCTGTAGCTGAGGGAGCGCTCTCATGTGGGAGTATCGTTTGTATATACCGGTGCGGCTGTTCCAGTCAACTTCGCGGAGGTAGATATTGTCGCCCATCCACAGCATGAAATCCGGCTTGGTTTTGTAAAGCGCGTCAAGGATTTCATAGTCAGAGCCGTATGGTTTGCCGGGACGGTCATATACCTCCTCGTTGATATACATACAGCTTGCAATTACAAATGTGACTGGCGGCGGATCTTCACGCCACTGCCAGAGTTTCTGGGTCTGGAATGTGAGCGGATAACTGATGCTTACCTTTTTATTATTTATATACAGAGCATAGTCATATTTTTTGCCGGGCTCTACGTTATCTGCAATCAGCTTTGCGGTGAAGTGTTTATGCCGGGTAGTGGTGAACTTATCGGTGCGGAATTTCTTTCCCTGCTGGCCCTGCTCCCAGTATTCGATAAGCACATCGGCGGCCTCGGTGGTCTGCACCCAGAGTCCGACCTCACGCATTTCAGAGTAGCCGACCATGGGGCCGGATTTTAGTTTGGGCTGAGCAAATGCCGCCGCAGTTAATAGTATTACTAAGAGAAAAATGTAGCGTTTCAAAGTTGATCCAAAATTTTAATTAGTAGTTATTAGTTAGCAATTAGTAATAAAGATAGTTTAGAGTCTTATCTTATGTATAGCAGAAGAACCTCATCCCCAGCCCTTCTCCTTGGAAAGGAGAAGGGGGCCGAAAAATTTTGGTTATACCGGTTTAATATATTCGTCAAAGAACCTCATCCCCAACTCTTCTTCCTTGAAAGGAGAAGGGGGTTGGAAAATTTCTGTTAACACGGCTTTTGTATATTCTGCAAATAACCTCATTCCTAACCCTTCTTCTTAGAAAGGAGAAGGGAGTTGGAAATTTGTTTTAACACGGTTTTATTATATTCTGCAAATAACCTCATCCCCAACCCTTCTCCTTGGAAAGGAGAAGGGGGCCGGAAATTAATTTGAATTTTCTTTACGTCTTTGCGCGAGATTGCCTAGTTAAAGCCAAGGACAACAAAGACGCATTGAACACCGCAGACTTTTGGGCTGAAGCCGGTGGATATTAAAAAAATTCATACTTCATAATTCATATTTCATACTTCATCGGAGGTAAAGCATTTTATTTGCCAGCACCACGTTTTCAAAACGGAGTGAGTAAATATACACTCCGGAGGCAAAGTTTTTTGCGTTAAAAGGAATCCGGTAAGTACCGGCATCTTTTACTTCGTTAACCAGAACAGCAATCTGTTCACCCAGAACTGAATAAACAGTAAGTACAGCCCTGCCTGATTTTGGCAGTGTGAAACTGATAGTGGTCTCCGGATTAAACGGATTCGGGTAGTTCTGGCTGAGTACCGGTGACTCTGGTATATATGGATTGGCAACCCCGCCTGCTACCACAGAAGCCGGAGAAGCGGTAAAGGTAAATTTATCATTGGGTGTAACCGGGCGTTTTGTTAAGACAAATACAGTATCGCCGGTTGTTGGCAGAACTACATTACCCGCCGGAGCTGATGATGCAATCTGCGCGTGGGTGTTAAATGCTGTTACCTGATATGGGGGCGGTGTTATGAAAATAATTTCCTCGCCAAGGTTCCATTTTTTATTCTTGGATGTGTTTGGTTCACGAACCAGCATGGTCAGGCGGTTTCCGGTCATCAGATTGACTGCATAAAAAGGAGTAACAATCTCTCTGACGCCATTAAGCCCGAGTGCGGTATCAAGGGGAACAGCATAGGAACCGTTAGCAAGAGTATCGGTTACACCCCAGACCACAGCCACATCAATCGGGGCAAGCATACGGCTGCCGGCAGCAGGGAGTCCTGCTGTGAACGATACGGTAGAACCGGAATTATTGCGAAAGTAAGAACCCTGCACATCGAGGGAAAGACGGTACACCGGATTAAACTCAACGGCTATTCCGTCAAAGACCGGAGTAGTATATACGATATTTGCTCCCCGGTTGAGAGGAAAGTTCTGCAGTTTGGTCTGCGATGTGTTCAGATCCTTAATAGTAGCATACAGGGAATCTTTATTAATAGTTGTATCAAACGATACTTCATAGGTATGGCCGGTCATTTGCGCGGAACTGACTGCTTGCACAAGAAACGATCCGGTGGTTGTTCCCGATGTATGCAGATATCCGGTTGGGTTAACCACGCCTTCCGGCTGCGGAGGGGTAAATCTGCGCGCAATGATATCATATCCGGATGCATTGCTATATGAGCTCCAGACAGCGATTATTTCACCGGCGGAGCTCACCTGAAAATCGGGCTCCCACTGGAATGATTCCGTTGTCAGGTTAACCGGGGCTTCGAGCGTGTAGCGGTTTTCCTGTTCATCTATAAAAGTAGTATATACACCCTCGCGGTTACCGTCCTGTTTCCAGCTTGACCAGATAACGGCGAATTTCTCTCCGCTTATTTTTCTGATCTTCGGGAGCCACTGGTAATAAGCAGTACTTTTATTAATGCGGAATTCACCGCCCCGTTTTGTGCCGTCAGAATTAAAGCGCTGATAATAGATACCTCCGTCATCGCCGTCCTGTTCCCAGCTGCACCAGACTGCCGCAAATGAGCCGTCATCCAGCACGGTAAGATCGCCAAACCACTGATAGTCAGTAGTGTAGGTGTTAAGCATGAATTCACTGCCGGGATTCGAACCATCGGCTGAAAAAATCCGTCCGTATATATCATATCCCGCCGGTGACGGGGGCGCGGGACGGAAAGACTCCCAGATGAAAAGAATCCTGCCGTCAGCAAGATAGCGGACTGCAGGACGAGCCTGGCTGTATGCAGCAGCAGCGTTTACCTGGAATTCTGATCCGGACTTAACGGCACTGGTTCCGTTAATCTGAAATCGCTGGGCGAAGATACCGCGGTCACCGCCATCCTGATACCAGCTGTCCCAGGCAACGGTAAAGCCGGAACCATCATTGGCAAAAGCCGCGGAGGGATTAGTCTGCGTATGAAGAGTAGTTGTATTAATAAGAAATTCATCTCCCGCGGGGAGGTTATTCACATAAAGACGCCCGTATATATCATAACTGTTCGCGGTGCCGGTATACGAACTCCAGACCACAACAGCGGTACCGGAAGCGTTCATTGCGATAACGGGTTTCTCCTGCTCACCGGGGAGTGTGGTGTTCACCCGCTGTTCAGCTCCGGATTTCTGATCCGCGGAAGTAAAGAATTGAATATATATGTCACTTTTGCCGGTGAAGGTCGCGCCGGCTTCTGATTTCCAGACAACGGCATAATTTCCTGATCCATCCGCGGCAATTGCGGGCTGGCGCTGTGTGCTGTCCGTGGTGGTGTTAACGCGGAACTCCTGCTGGGCAAAAAGGGATACGGTAATGAGTAAGAAGATCATCTGCTTCATTTCATCCTCCTCACTTCATCTGAAAGTCTAAAAGGGGAAGGGTGCTTGCTCCCGGTGCGGAGTAATGCCACCATTCAGCCATATATAAGGTAAAGCCTCCCACGTTAACCATCATATCACGCAGAAGCTGACGGTTGGCGATAACGTTAGCGGGAAGGTTCATATATCCGTGATCTGCCTCAGGTCCGAACCAGTCAAACTCCGTCGGCATCTGAAGCTCATTACCGGTTGCCATATCCACAAGAGATAAATCCACCGCTCCGCCGCGGTTATGCACTGAACCGCTGGCCGGGTCTGCGACAAAAATGGGATTGGGGAAAATCTCAAACATCAGATACTGTACCGAGCGGGGGCGGTAGCCGTCGAATATTTTAAGACCAAGCCCGGCGGGATAGTTTGTACCGTTAAACGAAGTGATATTTTTCAGGCTGTCGTGAACTAATTTCAGACGAGTTACAGCGCCAAGCGAAAGATACGCTTCGTTTGTTGTATATAATTTCTGCGCGGTAAAGTTGTTTACCGTGGCGTATCGTATATCAAAGACAATATCGGGGATAAGGTCTTTGACGGGAACAATTTCATCCTGCGCCGACTGTGCGGCGGCGGAGAATGTTAACATCATACAAATGACGAGCAGTTTCATGATTACACCTTTATATCAAAGACGGAGATCAGCAGAACATTTTTCCGTTGAAGGACGTGAAAAAAAGAACGCAAGAAGAATAACACCTGCAACAATAAAACTGAGTAAATCCTTTGTCAGAAAGAAAACCACAAGAGAAAACAGCGCGGCGCTTTCCAGCATGGCATACTGCACCAGACTGAAGGTGCGGTACTTCATCATCTTTTCCTGAATCGAAATCTCAGAAGGAATGGAGGAAATGAGTTTTTTATATACCAGGTTGCCTGCAATAATCATCATCAGCCCGTAAACCGGAACCAGAATCTGAAAAACAGGGAATGATTGAGGAACAGGGGGCGGCCCCTCGCGGAAAACATCAACAAGCGTTATAATCAGGGCGAAAATAAATATTCCCCCCATCATGGCTACGTGGATGATACCGAGCATCTTTAATTCTTTTTCAATCAGGGGGCGTTCTTCTGGCAGCATAGATTTGGCGGCTCCTTTTTTTGTCTGCGGATGTTAAACAGTTCTTTAAGAATCGGATTTCTAAAGAATAAAATTAAGGAAAATCCGGCAGGGGGGGAAATAAAAGGGGGAGAAGGAGGAGTATTTTCTTAATTCTCCTTATTTTTGACCCATGTAACAAAAGGCATATCCATGATCCGGAAAATTTACCTCATCCTGCTCGCACTGATGCTCCCCCTCCAGGCACAGCAGTATCAGCTCATATCAGTATCACTGACTTCTCATGAAGATTTACGCAAAATTGCCGCCCTTGGCATAGAAACAGAGCACACTCATATTGATAAAGAATCTCTCTCGGCAGAGCTGTTTGTCAGCATGGACGAAGCGGAACTGCTCAGCCAAAACGGTATTGGCTATTCGGTGCTGATTCCGGATTGGAAGCAGTACTACGATGCCCGTCCGGCGATGACTGAGGCGGAAAAAGCAGAACAGCTTGCCCAAAGCCGGAATGCTTTCGGAGTCACCGGGTTCGGATATGGCAGCATGGGGGGCTATTATACCTTTGCAGAGGTGGTTTCCCAGTTAGATACGCTGTTTGCACAGTTCCCCAATCTGATTACCCAGAAATTTTCGATCGGAACCTCGGTAGAGGGGCGGACGATCTGGGCGGTAAAGATTTCCGACAACCCGAATCTTGAAGAACCGGAGCCAAGGGTGCTCTATGATGCACTCATTCACGCACGGGAACCCCAGGCAATGGCCACCGTTATCTATTATATGTATTATCTGCTGGAGAACTATAACACTAATCCGGAGGTGAAATATCTGGTGGATAACCGGGAGATGTATTTTGTGCCGGTGGTTAATCCGGACGGTTACGAATGGAACCGGATAAATTCGCCAAACGGAGGAGGGATGTGGCGCAAGAACCGTTACGCTCAGGGTAGTACGGTTTACGGAGTTGACCTGAACCGCAATTATGGTTATATGTGGGCTTATGATAATATCGGTTCAAGCGGTACCCCGTCGTCAGAAACCTACCGCGGACCCTCGGCGTTTTCCGAACCGGAAACAAGGGTGATACGCGACCTTGCAATTGCAAAAGGGTTTAAGTCTTATATTAACTATCACTCATATAACAACTCAATTATATATCCGTGGGGATATACGAACGCGCTTACGCCGGACTCAAATCAGTACCGCGATTTCGCCGCTTCCATGGCGCAGCACAACGGATATACCTACGGCACCAGTTATCAGACTCTTGCGTATAATTCAAACGGCACCGGGCGCGACTGGATGTACGGAGAGCAGACACAAAAACCAAAAGTGTTTGGTTTTGTGTTTGAGGTCGGCGGTGACGGAGACGGATTCTGGCCATCCCAGAGCAGAATTATTCCTCTTGCCCAGCAGAACATACGGCCTAATTTGTATCTTGCATGGATAGCAGGCGGATATCCGCAGCTTTCAAATTATTACTTTACACCGCAGTATCTGAATCCCGGCTCCGGCGTTGAACTGACCGGAACGATAAAGAATACCGGACTTTCTGAACTCACACAGTCGTGGGGCTACTATTATCATAGTAATGATCCGAACATTTCTGTGAGCGGCATACCAACCTTTATGTCTGCAATTCCCCCAGGAGGTACTGCCGAAACGGGAGTTGGAATAACTGTGCTGCCGACAGCGCCGGTTGACTACAGGGGTAAAATCTATTTGGATTTGTTTATGGGGCAGGGAGCGGGCACATATACGATAAAAGATTCCGCATCATTCAGAATAGGAACACCGGTGTTTGTATATAACGATACCACGAATAATCCGGCACAGTTATGGACCATTACTGCCACACCGGGCACCTCGCCGAAGTGGGAAGCGACCACCTCGCTGTTTTATTCTGCTCCCAATTCCTACACCGACAGCCGCACAGGCAGTTATGCAAACAGCGCAACGGTTACGCTGCAGTCATCCGCACCAGTTTCTCTTGAGGGGATATCTTACCCTGTGTTAACATTTAAAACACGTTATGATATAGAAACCAGATGGGATTGTGCCATTGTGCAGGTCAGCACAAATAACGGCAGTACCTGGACCGCACTCACAGGTAAATATACAAAACCGGCATCAGGAAGCGGAACACAGATTCCGGCAGGTACTCCCATCTATGACGGAACAGCATCTTCATGGCTTGATGAGGAGATGAGTTTGCAGCAGTTTGCTAATCAGAATATCCTTATCAGATTTCAGTTGAAAACTGACGCTTCTCAGGTGCGTGACGGCTGGTATCTTGATGATATTGGTATATACTACTACGGAATAGTTCCGGTTGAACTTACTTCATTTACTGCGGTAAACAACGGCGGCAACGCACTGCTGAGATGGACAACCGCAACCGAACAAAATAACGCCGGATTTGCAGTAGAACGCTCGTCAGACGGAATTGCCTGGGAACAGGCAGGTTATATACGCGGTGCGGGAACAACCACGGAACAAAAGGAATATCAGTTCACAGAACCTGTTGCCGGCGGAACGATACATTACCGCTTAAAACAGATTGACTATAACGGCCCCTTCTCATATTACGGACCTGTTACCCTGAGTGCATCCGCACCGGAGAAGTTTGAGCTTCTTGGTAACTATCCCAATCCGTTTAATCCGGAAACATCCATCCGGTTCAGTCTGCCGGAAGCAGGCAGTGTATCGCTGATTGTCTATGATGTGAACGGGAACGAGATTAAAAAACTGATTGAAGGCAAAATGGAAGCAGGTTATCACTCGGTGCCGTTTAACTCCGGCGGACTGGCTTCAGGCGTGTATATATATAAATTAACCTCAGGCAGCTCGCTTGCCGTTAAAAAAATGATTCTGATGAGATAACGAACGTAGATAAACAGATTACAAAAAGAAGGCAAAAGGTATGAGAAATGTATTACTGCGGATTCTTCCGCTCATCCTGGCTGCAGCGTTCCTGCAGCCGGTGGCTCAGGAAAGCAATACACGAAGGAATGTTTCAGAGGGGAGTATTCCCGCTCTTGCGAACAGCGTTGTGACAGGGGGTGTTACTCATACCAAAGCCCGATTCTGGGCACGGCTTACCGAACCGGGAGATTTTTATATTGAACTTTCGACTGACCCTGCTTTCACTTCTGTCCTGACAACCAACACGGTTTCCGTCAATAGTTTAAGATATATGCGCGGCATCGTTGAGATAGAGGGACTTCAGCCCGATACCAGATATTACTACCGGGTTAAAATTATCAATGGTGCGCCTGACAACGTGCAGCGGAGTTTTTCAACCTTCCCCGTTCCCGGCACGAGTCAGAACTTCACCTTCGCTTTCGGTTCCTGCCTTAACAGCGGCAACTTTCTTCCTTCAGGCACACCGCCCGGTACTATTTTCAGGCAGATAGTTCAGCATAATCCCCGGTTCTTTTTACAGTTAGGTGATTTTGGATATCCGGACACCACGGATAATCTCCCTTTTAACCCCAATTTCTTTGCGGGAAATATGCAATTAGTGCAGGGGGCATACCATGTGAAGTATGACAAAAACTATCTGATGGATACACTCATTAGCATGATGCCGGTTGATTATATATATGACGATCATGATTTCATGAATGACAACTCCGGGGCATTGACTTCAAGTTTTTTTATTCCATGGAAACCGAATCCGCTCAGCAATGATTTTTATAAATTTGAATTTACCAATCCTGCCGGAGCACGCACCAACAGTATAACCGGATATAAGGAGAATATGCCGGGATATCCTCTTGTGAATGAGTCGCGCGGTATCTATCATAAATTCACCTACGGCAATGTTGAGATTTTTGCACTTGATTTGCGGGCACAGCGCTCGTCCAATCTGAATTCCATAAACAAAAATACAACAACAGGTTTGTGGGAGTTTACTCCTCCCGCGGGACATTCAATACTTGGCAGGGATAATGCACCTGGCACCGGGGAGTCGCAGCTGACCTGGTTTTTGAACGGGCTTCTGAACAGCACGGCTAAATGGAAATTTATATTGAGTTCGGTTCCGTTTAATAAAGGTCAGTTACAGGGAATACAAATGGGTATAACACTGCAGGATTCCATCCTCGGGTTGCAGGAACTTCCGCCGGGGACTCGCGGTATTTTTGCGGCGATGGAGCTTGCTGATAAATGGGTTGGCTTTCCGGAAGATTTGGATACGGTGCTGAATTTTGTAAATAACAATCAGATTAAAAATGTGATTGTGCTTAGCGGAGACTCCCACACCGCGGCTATTGATGACGGCACTAATGCCGGTTTTCCGGAGATAATGGCAGGGGGGCTGGATATAACAAACTCCAAGCTGGTAGCTCTGCTTTCAGCTTTCGGAGTACATATATGGAATAAGGGCGGGCAGGGAATTACCACGCAGGTATTTAATAATGCATTCGGCAAGGTTGAGGTTTTTGGCGGCGATTCAGTACGGCTTAGTCTGGTTGACGAAACAGGTATTGTTTTTGCAACACATACTGTCACAAATTCAGAACCGATACCGGTTGAACTTACTTCATTTACCGGCAGCATAAACGGAGGAAAGGCAGTGCTTCGCTGGTCAACAGCAACGGAGCAGAATAATGCCGGATTTGCCGTAGAGCGTTCAACAGATGGAACTGCCTGGGAGCAGACCGGATATATACGAGGTGCGGGAACAACTACCGAATCCAGAGAATATCAGTATACTGAAATGGCGGTCTCCGGCACAATGAGGTACCGCTTAAAACAGATTGATTTTGACGGTTCCTACTCATACTACGGGCCGGTTGTGCTTAACAATGCCGCGCCTGAGAAGTTTGAACTTCTCGGTAATTATCCAAACCCGTTTAATCCTTCAACGGTTATCCGTTTTGCGCTTCCGCTGAGCGGTGAGGTTTCGGCGGCTGTGTATGATATCAGCGGAAGGAAAGTGAGGGAACTTGTTTCAGGAGTAATGGAGGCCGGCTACCATTCGGTTCCGTTTGATGCAGGCGAACTTTCATCCGGAGTATATATGTATCAGATTGCCGCCAGGGGTAAAACCCTGACCGGCAAGATGATACTGATGAAGTAATGTTATTTGTAAATAAAATAAGGAGATGAACAGTGAAACGGATATTATTATATATAGTTCTTCTGTCAGCAATGCTTTCCGCGCAGGAGACGCGCCTTGACGGCATGTGGCAGGGGGTGCTTGATGTGGGTGCGGCAAAACTTCGTATTGTTTTCCACTTTAAAACATCGGATGACGGAATGATTACCACCACCATGGATAGTCCCGACCAGGGAGCCATGGGAATACCAACCACCAAAACAACATTCGAAAACAATAAACTGCGTGTTGAACTTAAAGCGCTGGCGGCAGAGTTTAACGGGACATACGACCCAAAAGACGGAACCATTTTTGGCAACTGGTCACAAGGGGGAATGGACTTTCCGCTGCTGATAAGCCGGATTGATAAAGTGGAAATGCCGAAACGGCCTCAGACCCCGCAGCCCCCATTCCCGTATATACAGGAGGATGTAACGTTTGAAAATCCCGATGCTGGCATAACACTGGCCGGTACGTTAACCATACCGGAAGGCAAAGGACCATTCCCGGCAGTGATATTGGTAAGCGGTTCGGGCGGTCAGGACAGAGATGAGTCTCTGCTGGGGCATAAACCATTTTTGATCATTGCGGATTACCTGAGCCGTAATGGCATTGCTGTTTTGCGGTATGATGACAGGGGTATTGCAAAATCAGGCGGTGACCACAGCACAGCCACGTCATTGGATTTTGCCACCGATGCTGAGTCGGCTCTGCGCTATCTTGAATCCCGGAAGGAAGTAAACAAAAACAAAACCGGATTGGTTGGTCACAGTGAAGGAGGACTGATCGGGGCGATAGTAGGCGCGCGCTCAGAAGAAATGGATTTTCTTGTTACACTGGCCGGGCCAGGAATGAATGGCCGGGATATTATTCTATTGCAGAGTGAACTTATTTCCCGCGCCAATGGTGTCTCAGAAGATGAAATTAAAAAAGAACTTGAGATGAACCGGAAACTCTTTGAGGCAGTCTCCGGCACAAAGGACACAACTGAAGCAGAGCAAAAACTGCGCAAAGTATTTGATGAATATCTGGCAACATTAAGCGAAGAGGAAAGAAAAAAGCCAGAATTCAGCGAACAGATGATTGAGCAGCAGATACGGATATTGAGGACGGACTGGTTCCGTTTTTTCCTGGTTTATAACCCTGCTGATGATTTTGCAAAGATAACTAAACCGGTTCTGGCGCTGAACGGTGAATTGGATTTGCAGGTGCCGCCAAAGGAAAATCTTTCAGCAATAGAAGCCGCGTTAACAAAAGCAGGAAATAAAAATTTCAAAGTGATGGAATTCAAAGGGCTGAATCATTTATTCCAGACAGCCAAAACCGGCGCACCGTCTGAGTACGCAGTAATTGAGGAAACATTTTCAGAGGAGGCATTGCAAATAATGAGAGATTGGATATTAAAACGATAACGATTTTTATGGTGGGGATATCCACAGAGACAGGGCATGCGTAGAGACAGGGCATGCGTAGAGACAGGGCATGCGTAGAGACAGGGCATGCGTTGAGACGGGGCATGCGTTGAGACAGGGCATGCGTTGAGACAGGGCATGCCCTGTCTCTACCACAATAACCACAACAATTACAACCATAAAATGAACAAATACAAAAACAAATACCGGATACCATCAACCCGGTTACAACAATGGGATTACCGGTGGGCGGGTGCGTATTTTATAACCATCTGCACACAAAACAGGAAACATTATTTTGGTGAAATTGTTGATGGGGCAATGCAATTATCCCACACGGGAGTAATTGCGGATATACTATGGCATCAAATACCACAACACGCGCGAAACGCAGATTTAGGCGCGTTTGTCGTAATGCCCAATCATATACACGGCATATTGATTATTACCAAAAACACCAACAATAACGATATTGGGGTTGGTAATGCGGGAACCGTAGAGACAGGGCATGTGGTAGAGACAGGGCATGCGGTAGAGACAGGGCATGCGGTAGAGACAGGGCATGCGGTAGAGACAGGGCATGCCCTGTCTCTACAATCATCCAACGAATCATCCAACAAAATCCAATCCGGCGGAAAACCAATTCAAACCATTGGTCAACAACGATTTTAACATATTGGAAATAATTCCATATCATCTATTGTCGGATCTTACAAATCGGCTGTTACCAGACACGCCCGCCGTTTGGCATTTACATTTGAATGGCAAACCCGTTTTTATGATCACATCATCCGTGATGAAAAATCCTTTCAAACCATCTCCGATTATATACAAAATAATCCTCTCCGCTGGCAGGAAGATAAATTCTACAAATCCGAATAGAGACGGGGTGTGTGGTAGAGACAGGGCATGCGGTAGAGACAGGGCATGCCCTGTCTCTACGATGTCGTTGTTTGTTTTAATTGTTGTTAAAATGGTTACATTCCCAAATAATCCTTCAGGTAAAAACCTGTGTGGCTGGCGGGGATTTGCGCGATTTCTTCCGGGGTTCCGGTGGCTACTACTTCGCCTCCCTTGTCACCTGCCTCCGGACCCATGTCAATTATGTAATCCGCGCATTTGATCACATCCAGGTTATGTTCGATAATCAGAACGGAGTTGCCGTTATCCAGCAGCATGTTAAAACAGTTAAGCAGCTTGGATATATCATCAAAATGAAGCCCCGTCGTGGGTTCGTCAAAGATGAAGAAGGTATGCTGCCCTTCCCGCTGTGCGGCAAGATGCAGTGCAAGTTTGATACGCTGTGCCTCTCCGCCAGAGAGGGTATTGGAGGGCTGCCCGAGCTTTATATATCCGAGTCCCACATCAGAAAGCAGCCGGATAAGCCGGACGATTTTGGAGTGTCCCTCAAAAAATTCGATTGCCTCATCCGCCGTCATGTTCAGCACGTCAACAAGATTTTTTCCTTTGTAGGTAATATCACGCACTTCTTTTTTATAACGGGTGCCTTTGCAGTCTTCACACTCCAGATACAGGTCGGCAAGGAATTGCATCTCTACCTTGATAAAACCGTCACCTTCGCAGGTATCACACCGTCCGCCCGGGATGTTGAATGAAAAGAATCCCGGTTTATATCCCTTTGCCTTAGCCTGATGCGTGCCGGCAAACAGTTCGCGAATCAGTTCAAATACTTTGATATAACTTGCCGGATTAGAGCGGGGAGATTTTCCAATGGGAGACTGATCAACAATTTCGATTCCCTGTATATACTGGCTGCCGGTTATCTCATCAAAGCTGCCGATATGCTCCGGAATAAGACCGAGCTGCTTTGCAAGCCCCCCGTAGATGACATCATGCACCAGCGTGCTCTTTCCGGAGCCGGAGACTCCGGTTACCACGACAAACTTTTTCAGCGGTATTTCAACGGTAACATTTTTCAGGTTGTTCTGAGTTGCGTTCACCAAACGAATAACCTGAGTTTCAAGAGTTCTCCTTTTTTGCGGAACGGGAATTTTTTTGACACCGCTTAAATACTGAATGGTAAGCGAGTTTTTTGACTTTTTAACCAGTTCACTATACGGCCCGCATGCAATAATCTCACCCCCGTGCTGTCCGGCTTTAGGACCCATATCAACCAGTATATCTGCTTCGCGCATCATTTCGGGATCGTGTTCAACAACCAGAACGGAGTTGCCTATATCGCGCAGGTTTTTAAGAATTTTAATCAGCTTTGCATTATCCCGCGGATGAAGGCCGATGCTCGGTTCATCAAGGACATAGAGCGTTCCCGTTAATGCAGAACCAAGCGCGGTTGCAAGGTTTATCCGTTGTGTTTCCCCTCCGGAAAGAGTTGAACTGAGTCGGTCAAGGGTAAGATAGCCGAGTCCGACATCGGTAAGGAATGAAAGCCGTTTATCAAGCTCTTTCATGATGCGGTCAGCAATGGCAAGTTCATACTCGTTGAGTGAAAGCGTTTTGAAGAACTCATGTGTCTGCGCTATGGGGAGTAGCCCGAGTTCGTATATATTCCTGCCGCCGACCTTTACCTGCAGGGCTTCTTTACGGAGACGCGCCCCCTTGCAGACGTAGCATGTGGTATATCCGCGGTACCGCGCGAGCAGAATACGGATGTGCATCTTGTAGGTATCCTTTTCAAGATCGGAGAAAAATCCGTTGATGCCATGGAATTTTCCGAAGCCGCGTTTAACCAGTTCAACCTGATCATCAGTCAGTGATTTGAAAGGAACATTGAGCGGAAGTTTATACTTCGGCGCTTCAGCAACCATATTCCGCTGATGCAGGCTGAACTTGGGAGAACGGAACGGTGCAATAGCGCCTTCCATCAGGGTCATGTTTTTATTAGGGATAACCAGGTCGTAGTCAATCCCCATTACTTTGCTGAATCCCTGGCAAACCGGACATGCGCCGAAAGGATTGTTGAATGAGAAGAATCTCGGTTCCGGTTCTTCATACCTGATGCCGCAACATTCATAAAACTTGTTAAACTCATGCTCTTCCCCTGTTTCACTGTTGATGATAATCAGCCGGTTTTCCCCCTCTTTGAAGGTGATCTCGATTGAATCGGCGAGCTTCTCCCTCACGCCGCTTGCGGCAGATTTGAAGCGCTCGGTCAGAATTCTTATGCCGGCTTTATCATCGGGCAGCTTCTGTTTTTCGTTCAGGTCAAGCAGTTCATTCTTATATAGTATGCGGAAGAAGCCCCGTTTTCTGAGGAGGTCAATCTCCTCGGCCATACTGCGTCCCTCGTGGGAATGAAGGGGAAAGGTAAGGTAGAACTTCGTGCCCTCGGTCTGTGACTCAATCCAGTCGCAGATTTCACCGGTTGACGCCTTTTTTACCTCTTTTGCGCAGGAGAAGCAGTACGTTCTGCCTATCCGGGCGTAGAGCAGGCGGAGATAGTCATACACTTCGGTGGTGGTACCGACGGTTGAGCGGCTGTTGCGGGAACCGGTCTTTTGTTCTATCGCCACCGCGGGGGAAATACCCTGGATGAGGTCAACATCCGGCTTGTCAATCCGCTCCAGAAATTGCCGGGCGTAGGAGGAAAGGGATTCCACATACCGGCGCTGTCCTTCGGCGTAGATGGTGTCAAAGACCAGCGATGATTTACCGCTGCCACTGACTCCGGTGAACACAATCAGTTGATTACGGGGGATGGTGAGGTCAACATTCTTCAGGTTATGCTGACGGGCACCTTTTATGATTATTACTTTTTCTTTAGAACTCTTGGCTGCCATGAATACAGAGATTTATCAAACCTGATAGTATAATCAATATAATTAAGAATTAAAAATGAAGAATCGAGAAAAATTATGAGTTGTGAAGTATGAATTATGAATTCGTGCGGTCTGCGAAGGAGTGAGTTTAATTGATATGAAGTGACTGCGGTGCTAAAAGTTACAACCCTCTTTGGGGTCAAATTTTTATAGCTTTATCAATAGCTCCGGGCTTAAGCCCGGAGCTATTGAAGCCAGTAAGGCTTTTATATATCTGAATCAATTGTACTGGCGGGTGTTGAATGGGTTGTGGTGTTATTAATATGTCACCGCTGGTCGGTTTGTATCTTTTTAGAAAAGTTCGATGACTGATGACTGGTCATCTGTACTGCGGGTTCAAAGAAATGCGCGGAGCGTATGACCCAATAATAGAAAGCCCTAAAGAACAGAACTCTTGAATGCGCGGAGCGTATGACCCATGTAGCAATAGGAGATAAAAAAACGGGTCACCCGCGCTGCGGGTTCAGGGATATTTATTTTATGTTCTGTTTTATTAACGGGCCACCGCTACGCGGTTTGGGGATTAGGGTTTGGTTGTGTGTTATTATTAATATGTCACCGCTACGCGGTTTGGGAATTCGGGTTTGGTTGTGGTGTTATTAATATGTCACCGCTACGCGGTTTTGGGATTGGGCTTTGGATGTTGTGTTATTAATATGTCACCGCTACGCGGTTTAGGGATTCTGGTTTGGTTGTGATGTTATTAATATGTCACCGCTACGCGGTTTTGGATTTGTTGTCAGATGTTTATCAATAGCTCCGGGCTTAAGCCCGGAGCTATTGAAGCCATTAAATCCATTAAAACTATTGTAGAAAACTTCTATATATCGCCATCAATTGTACATTGTAAATTATACATTGTACATTAACATTACTAATTACTAACTGCTAATTACTAATTAACTCCATCCCATCAGATTTGGCGGAATGAGAAGCAGAAGACCAAGAATCATTAAAATTATCTGCAGGGGCAGTACCCATTTTGCCCATTTCTGCCAGGGTACTTTTGCCATTGCTAATGCACCCATGGTTACCGCAGAGGTTGGGATGATGATGTTTGTATACTCACCAAACTGAAATGCAAGAATCGCTGTCTGGCGGGAAACTCCGGCCAGGTCTGCAAGCGGCGCCATAATAGGCATGGTGAGCGCTGCCTGTCCGCTTCCGGAATGGACAAAGAAGTTGATTATCGCCTGTACGATGAACATCTTCTGTGACGCAAAAATCGGGGAGGATGATTCGATAAACGGAGCCAGTCCGTATAGTACGGTGTCAATAATCTGACCGTCGCGTGAGATGACCAGTGTTGCGCGGGCGAGAGCTACAATCAGTGCAGTGCCGACTAAATCTTTTGCGCCGTCAATAAAAGCTTTAATGAGATTGTCGCTATTCAGTCCGCCAATGATGCCGGTCGCTATTCCCATCACAAAGAACATTGCGGCAATCTCTTCTATATACCAGTTAAACTTAACCACGCCGACAACAAGCATAACGAGTGAGAGAACAAAGGTGGCGAGAACCAGCTTATGTTTTCCGGTCAGCTCAATCTGGTTTTCGTATATATTGTCAATGTGACCGCTCTTGCGAAGTTCGGTATCTTCCGCGTACATCGGGCTGGTTTCAGGATTCTTTGAAAGTTTCTTTACATAATAGAGCAGAAAAAAGATGGCCACTGCAGTTGAAATTGCCCAGCAGATAACCCGGTAGCCGATGCCTGAAAAGAGAGGAACATCAGCGATGCCCTGTGCAATACCTACGTTAAAAGGATTCAGAAACGCGCTTGCAAATCCAATATGCGCGCCGACCAGGGGAATTGCCACTCCGGTAATGGAATCGTATCCGAGCGCAAGACAGATGGGAACGGTAATCAGCACAAACGGAATAATTTCCTCATTCATACCAAAGGTTGCCCCCCCGAGAGAGAACATAAGCAGCAGTACGGGAATAAAAAATGTCTGCAGCGTTTTTGAGTGTTTATGAGCTTTGGCAAGTTTTGTTATAAAAGCAGTGATGGCGTTTGTGGCGGCAAGGACGTTAAACGCACCGCCGACTATCAGAATGAAGCCGATAATCATGGCTGCTTCAACAAATCCCTTGAGGGGCGAAGTAAACAGAGCGACCAGACCCTGGGGTTCATTATCAACGAACTTAAACGAATTCTGAACAACCACCATTCTGCCGTTGACTTCCTGCCGTTCATATTCGCCGCCGGGAATAATCCACGTAAGCGCCGCGATAAAAACCAGCAGAAGGAAAATGAGGAGATAGGTGTTGGGCACCTTCAGTCTGAACGCTTTGGTACTGCTCATAGGGCAATCATGCTTTCGTTAGTTGATAATATATAACTGATATATACTGCCTGCCGGGGGGACCCCGGCGGGGGAGTGTTCCGCCTCCGGCTCTCCTGCTTCAGGGCAGGCGGAACGGGAATTCTGAGGCGCAACATAGGGAAAAACCGGAAATTCTCTGCCCCCTCCCGCTCTGCTGCTCGTGAGTCCGGAAAAGGGAAGCGGGAAAAAGTGTAAAAATAGTAACGATTTTTCTTGACAAAGGTAATAAAATTTACAATTTTAAGGTAAAGAATTTTCACTTTCACCTAAAACGGTAAAGAAGGTTACACAGTGGAACCCCGGACAGTAGAGTTATTTCTCGATCTCATCAGGATAGATGCCCTATCCTGCAACGAAAAACCGGTGGCAGACTATATCCGCTCGGTTCTTGAACCGCTGGGTATGAGCGTAACCGAGGATGATACCGCATCAATTACCGGCAGTAATACCGGCAATCTGATAGCCCGCTACAAGGACGGGGGGAGGAAAGTGCTTCTTTCACACATGGATACAGCAAGACCCACACGGGATCTTGTCCCGCAAATTACTAACGGAAAAATCCACGGATCAGGAGGAACCATACTCGGAGCGGATAACCGCGCCGGATGTGCCATTCTTCTTGCCTCCGCTGAACAAATCATAAAACATCAGCCCGATGCACCCGGCTTCACGCTCGCTTTTACTGTATGCGAAGAAACCACACTCGGCGGCTCAAAAAATCTGAATCTTGATCCGGCTATTGCCGGCGGATTTGTGTTTGATTCCTCAAACCTTCCCGGCAGATATATTTATTCCGCCTGCGGAGCAAAAATGATCCGTATTGAGATTGTCGGCCGTGCTTCTCACTCAGGTATAGAACCGGAGAAGGGAATAAACGCTATTGCCATTGCCGCCAGAGCGCTTGCGCAGATTAAACAGGGGCGGCTTGATGAGCAGACAACCATGAACTTCGGCATTATTAAAGGCGGAAGCGCAGTGAATGTGGTTCCCGACCGCGTTGTGCTTCACGGTGAAGTCCGCTCCTTTGACACCAAACGCGTTGAAGAGGAAGTTGCACGGCTGAAAGATGTCTTTGAAACAGAAACCCTGAACTCAGGCGGCTCGCTCATCTTTGCTGATGAGTGGGATTTCACTCCGTATACGGTTGACCGCAATGTATATACTATTCCGGCAATTGAAGCAGCAATAAGCGCGGCCGGCATGAAGCCGGAACCGGTTATATCACTCGGCGGAAGCGATGCCAACTCCCTTAACGCGAACGGCATTCCCTCGGTGAATATCGGTATCGGAGCGAAGAACCCGCACGCTGATGATGAGTATATCATGGAGGCCGACCTGATGAAAGCAACCGGTATTGCTCTGGCGCTGCTGGTGCAGCCGTAACGTAAACCCTCTTTAGGGTAGAGTTTCTGTTTTATCCCTTTCCGTGAACGGCGGAAGAGGATTCAGGAAAATTTTTTTCGTAACAATCTTTCTGCAGTTTTTGATATGAACTATTTCATTGCATTTGTTCTGCTTTTTGCTTCACTGGTTTCCTCACAGACCAAAGGAAGTCTTGTCATCATCGGCGGCGGCGACCGGCCTGATTATGTCATGGAAAAAATCATGCAGCTGGCCGGGGGAAAAAAAGCGAAACTGGTCATCATCCCGAACGCAAGCGGTGAGCCGGTTGAAACCGCGGAATACCAGAAAAAGGGGCTGAACAGGCTCGGTTATGAAAATATATCATATATATACGGAAAACAGGCAGAACTGGATACCCCCGAAAATCTTGCAAAACTCGACGGAGTAACCGGTATCTTTTTTTCAGGCGGTGATCAGAGTGTATTAACACGTGATCTGCTCGGAACAAAATTTCTCGCAAGGATAAAAGAAATTTACAGGCAGGGGGGAGTAATCTCCGGAACAAGCGCGGGAGCAGCCGTCATGAGCAAAATTATGCTCACCGGAGATGAAAAGAAAAACAAGGACTCCAGCAGCGCGTTTATCACGATCGAAAAAGGTAATGTGGATACCAAAGAAGGATTCGGCTTTCTTGAGAATGTGATTGTTGACCAGCATTTTATAAAACGGAAACGCCATAACCGCCTGATGTCCCTCATGTATGAAAACCCGAAACTGCTTGGCATTGCAATAGACGAAGCTACCGCAATAGTGGTAACCGGCGGTGACAAGTTTGAAGTTCTGGGTGAAAGCCAGGTAATGGTAATGAATGCAACAAAGGCAAAAAATATCCGTACAGACAAGCACGGCAACTTTGCTGCTGAAGGCATGGTAATTGACCTGCTGATAAACGGTGACAAATACAGCATCAGCAAAAAACAGAGAATAAAATAAATCAGCGGCTGAGAATAACAGCCGGATATATAAGATTGAAAACAAACTAACATCAACCATATAAAAAAAGGAATATCTCCATGAAGAAATTCTACCTCTTTACCTTAGCTGTCCTGCTCGCGCTTCCGGCAGGAATTCAGGCACAGGAATTTGCAACAGGCGCATTGCATGTTGTTCTCGGTACATATGGCCGTGTGCGGGTAAGCGCGCCGGATGTATCAGTAAGACAGGTTGACCGCCTTTCTTTCCTGCTTGCAAAAAGCCGCACTGAAGTTTTTGACTATCAGGAAGATGCAGAGGGCATTGCTGCTCCCGCAACAGTAACTCCGGCAACCTGGGGAAATCATGAAATCAATGTCGGGATTGATAATTCTTATTCAAACAGGCCTCCTGTTGTTTCTGCCGTTGTCAGCGCTTATGGCTGGACAGATGCCGCATATACCATTTCCAAATTTGCGGTAACCAATAACGGCACTGAGGCATTTGATGCTATTCCCGGATTTGAAATGATTCCGATCAATGAAGGCACATACGGAAACGAAACCCTTGTTTATGATGCTGCCAACAGTCTTTTCTATTCATACAAAGGCGCTTCCTATGTCGGATTCAAATCACTTTCACATCCGCTTACCTCAGTAAAACTTTTTGACTGGTATGATGCCTTCTATACAGATACCCTGTTTTACGATTATATGACAACCGGCACCTTTACAGATTCAGTTGTAACCGGCGGTGACGGCGGAGTAGCAGTTGCAGGCGCGGCAGCAGTTCCGTTCCCTGCTGGCGCAACTCTTAATATGTATATTGCCATAGCATTCGGACAGACCAAAGCTGATATGCTTGAGCAGATGAGCGATGCAGTTGCAGCATATAACGCGCTTGTCGGTGTGAAAGAAGAAATGACCGCGGCCAATACCTTTGCTCTGCAGCAGAACTATCCGAATCCGTTTAACCCTTCAACCAGAATTTCCTTCTATCTTGAAGAAAGCGCTGAAACCTCACTCCGTATCTATGATGTACTCGGAAACGAAGTTGCGGTTCTGGTGAACGGCCAGATGGAAAAAGGATATCATGAAGCAGAATTTGATGCTTCAAAACTTTCTTCCGGCATGTATGTATACCGCCTGGTATCCGGACAGAATGTTGCCGTTAAAAAAATGTCCCTGCTGAAATAATTTTTTATCAGACCCTTGCCGTCCGGTGTGCAGTAACCGGGCGGCATGCGGCCTGATAATCTGTTAAACGTATGAACGCAGAAGTTTCAGTAAAAGAGCTGATTACGGCAGGCTACAATGACCTTCCCAAAAGCCAGAAAAAGATAGCCGACTATATCCTGGAAAATTTTGACAAGATACCCTTTCACAATGTGAATGAGCTTTCACGTCTGACCAGTTCCAGTGTTGCTTCCATAACCCGCTTTGCGCAGAGAATCGGGATGGACGGCTATATTGAAATGCGGGAAAAAATTTCTCTTTCGCTTCAGCACAAGATTAAAAACAAATCCATCTTTCCTCTTTTTGACGCGGCAAATCTTAAGGATGATACCCTTACGGCGGTTGCGAATCTTGACATTAAAAATATCGGTGATACGCTCACCCGTATTGACCGTGACCACTTTAACCGCACCACAAGCCGTATTCTGAAAGCAAAGCGGGTATATACCGGCGGACTGGGAATCTCATATCTGCTGGCAGAAATTCTGGCCTATCAGCTTACACAGGTTGGGGTGGATGCCTCGGTGATGAACCATACCTGGAACAGTTTTCCTGAGTCACTTGTGTATAAAGGCGCGGAAGACTACATGATTCTTATCTCCTTTCCGCCGTATTCGAAAGAGACCATTGAAACAGCAAAGTGCGCCAGAGAACAGGGTATCGGATTTACTGCGATCACCGACAAACACTCTGCTCCTTTTACTTTTTATACTGATACGGTTCTGACCGTTAATTCAGAGAATATGCTTTATACCAATTCCTTCTCGGCCATTTCAGTGCTGATTAATGCCATAGCAACTGAGTGCGCCCTGAAGAACAAGCGGAAAAGCAATGAGATACTGGAAAAGCTCGATAAATTTTCTAAAACACTTGACCTCGTTCTTGAATGAAACAGGAATCAATCAAATGCAGATGATAAAAAAGATATTCGTCTTACTGATCATAGTCACCCTTCCCGCTCTTGCGGGTGTTACCGGAAAGCTTTCCGGTAAGATAACCGACCGGCAGACAGGAGAACCGCTCCCCGGAGCAAATGTGCTTATCGAAAAGCATTCGCTCGGAGCAGCAGCGGATTTCAAGGGTGAATACACCCTGCTGAATATCCCGCCGGGTATATATACCGTGCGCGTGAGCTTTCTTGGTTATAAAACCATAACGGTGGAAAACGTTAAAATACAGGTTGACCAGACCACCACGCTGAATGTGGAGCTGAGTACGGAGTCCATTACGGTTGATGAAGTAGTTGTCACGGCTAAAGCGCCGCTGATTCAGAAGGACCTGACCAGCACCATCAGCACGATAACCAGAGAGAAGATAGAAAATCTCCCCGTTGCCTCATTTACCGAACTTCTTTCCCTTCAGGCGGGCGTTGTTGGGGACGGAAGCAATCTCCACATACGCGGCGGAAGGTCAAATGAAGTTGCCTATCTGATTGACGGCATGTATGTGAAAGACCCTCTGTTAGGCGGTCTTGCTGCATCAATCAATAACGATGCAATTCAGGAAATGTCACTGTTAAGCGGTACCTTTAACGCCGAATACGGAAATGCACTCAGCGGAGTGGTTAATATCGTAACGCGTGACGGTTCAGAAAAGTATCAGGGAAAGATAGAGCTCCGATCAAGTGAATTTGGTGTTGAGCGCTACAGCAGGCTTCGTGAGCTCCGTTTGAACGGAAGTTTTGAAGGTCCGCTCTGGAGCAGCCGTTCACGCTTCTTTCTTTCCGCGGAGCAGGATAAACGCGGAAGTTATCTTCCGTTCGGCTATAACCGCGCGCATACCGGGTTTCTTAAAATCTCCAGCAGCGAATTACCTAACATGAAACTTTCCCTCTCCGCCCGGGGCAATCAGGGAGAGCGCCAGAGTTACAGCCACTCATATAAATATATACCAGACCAGTATCTGCGCCGCAAGACGGACAGCTGGCAGAATACCTTTACGCTGACTCATACGGTAGCGAATAATTTCTTTTATGACCTGCGTGTATCGTACTTCAACCAGGGTTACTATTCAGGAATAAATAAAGACACGGCCAATTATCTTTCAATTAATCAGCGCGTTTATTTTGAGGATATCGGCAACGGATTTGAGTTTTATGCCATCTCCGATCCTGAAGAAGTTACCGACAGCCGCACCGCTACGGTTGATATCAAAGCCGACGCTCTCTGGCAGATAGGCCAGAACAATGAAATGAAAGCGGGTATCCAGTTTCAGCAGCATAAACTCCGCCTCTTCTACGTATATGACCCCAAGCGGAACTATCCCTATAAAAATGATTACAACACCTCACCGTTTGAAGCCGCGGCATATATACAGGATAAAATTGAACTGCCGTATCTGATTATCAATCTGGGGCTCCGGTTTGATTATGTAAACGCAAACGTTACGTACCGCGAAAATCCGCTTGATCCGCTTACGATCATAACAGCCAAACCGCGTTATCAGCTCAGTCCGAGAGTGGGTATAGCGCATCCGATTACCGACCGGACAAAACTGCATTTTGCCTATGGTCATTTTTTCCAGAATCCGGATTTCCAGTATCTGTTTGAAAACAATCAGTACGACATGAACGTGCGCGAACCGCTGCTGGGGCAGGCAAATCTTGATGCGCAGAGAACCATTGCTTATGAAGTGGGTATCTCCCATCAGTTTAACGAGCAGACAGCGCTTCACGCAACTGCCTATTATAAAGATGTAACCGGACTGATCGGCACCCGTTATTATTTCCCCTTTGTTGACGGAAGATATGTAGGATATACACTTTATGTGAATGAAGATTATGCCAACATAAAAGGTTTTGAAGTGAATCTGGATATACGTCCGGACAAAAATCTCTCCGGCGGTCTTACCTATACCTATTCAGTGGCAAAAGGAAGCGCATCTTCAGAGACTGAACAGTATCCCGGCACTTCGGAATCAACCCAGCTGTACTATCTTGATTTTGACAAGCCGCATGTGCTGAATGCTTCTCTGGCTTTCCAGCTTGGCAAGGATGAAGGACCGGTTCTCTTCGGAAGCAAATGGCTGGAAGAAACCGATTACAGCATCATCTTTAAGGCATCATCAGGATATCCGTATACACCGGGCGGCCGCGATATCGGATTTGTAACCCGAAACTCGCTGCGTCAGCCGGCCACGTATGAAATGGATCTGATGATCGGCAAAGAAATAAAGCTTTATGATGAAGTACGGCTCCGGATCTTTGCGGAGGTGCTGAACCTTACGGACAGAAGAAATATTCTGTTTGTTTACAGTGATACCGGCGAACCCGATTTCACCAATGAGGGAAATGCCTCAGATGAATATATGAAAAACCCCGCCTATTTCGGACCGCCCAGAAGCATCCGTCTTGGCGCATCAGTTAAATTTTAGCAAGGAGCAGAGATAAGCAATGACGTATAAGAAATTCATACTGGTTTTCCTGATGCTTCCTCTTCTGGCTCTTGCTCAGGAGCGGGAAAAAGACAGAGATTACCGTGAAGACGCGTTCGAAAAACTATTTGGAATAATTGACCGCGCGGGCGGCTCACATAACGCCAGCAATATCGGGCTCTTTTTTGAAAACCGCGGAAAGCTTTACCCCCGCCGTCTTTCACAGGGACCGTCGGGTGAATATCCGATCAACAGCGGAAAGCATTATATATATCGCATCAACCCGATGGTGGGAGTTCCCGGAAACGTGATTCAGGGAAGATATACCACCAACGAAGAATGGGAAGCAGTTGCGGGTTATAACAACACCGAGCTCGCGAAGATTGCCTTCAGCGATGCGCCGGCTACATGGCATCCGGTGAACGGCTGGCCGTTTAAGGATGCGGACGGCAACCCGGTCATAAAATCTGATCAGGACAGCTACTGCAAATATGATGACGCAAAAAATACGATGGAAGTCCTTGGCGTATCAGTCGGGCAGACCGGATATACGTACGGAGTCAAGTTCGCGCAGAATCTGATATTCTATACCTTTGTTGTGAAAAATGAAGGCACAAAGTTTCTGGACAGTGTTTATTTCGGGTTATATACCGATATAGATGTCGGAAACGTTTCCGGCGGAACCCCCGAATATCTTGATGATAAACTCGGCTATAACCGCGAAAAGAATTTTGTGTACTACTATGACGCAAAAGGATTTTCTTCAGAATGGCCGGGGGGTGAGTCTGGTTACTTTGGCGTAGCCTTTCTGAAAACACCGCTCATCAACGGCGTTATGGCGGGTGTTACCGATATGCACTATAATTTGTATGACGATGACCGTGATATAGATTCAGTACAATACGGCATTATGGCAAGCACGCCGGGCCTGTATAATTCATCACTCGGAAGCAAATATTTCCATCTCGGGTCGCAGAGCTCTCTCCGGTTTGACGATACAGCCACCATTCCGGTGGGAGGTCTGGACCTGGTTGCCACGATTTCCTCCGGCCCTTATACGCTGAATCCGGGAGACTCATTAGTCTTTGTAACGGCTATTATTGCGGGAGATACGTATCAGGACGCAATGGCAACGCTCACTCAGGCGGAAAAAATTCTGGCGTTCGATTTTGAAATAAGCAAACCGCCGGCTACTCCAAAACTGGCGGGTTATGCTTCCGACAAACAGAATTTTCTCTACTGGGATAACGCCGCGGAGAAATCACGCGACAACTTCTCCGGAGAGTATGATTTTGAAGGATACCGTATATACCGCAGTCTGGATAAAGGAGTCAACTGGGACCTGCTTGCAGATTACGATATGCTGAATCAGCGGGGACTTGACCGCGGGCTGCAGTACAGCTACCGCGACACCACCGTTAACAACGGATTTGAATACTGGTACACGGTGACCGCGTATGACAGAGGCGATTCACTTATTGAGTCGCTCGAAAGTCCGCTTGGCAAAAATCTTACCAGCGTAAATACCATTGCTCTGATACCGGCTACCAATGCCGCGGGCAGAACACCGGTAAGCGTTAATAATGTAACCCATACCGGAAACGGTATATCCAACTATGAAGTGAGAGTAACCCCCCGTGATGATGATCAGCTTAAGGACAACGTCTATGAAGTGGGTTTTTCATTTCAGCAGACAACCATCCGCGGAAAGCTGAATACCATTGCCCGTATAGAGGTTACTGATTCGGCACGGAATACTCCCGCAAGACTGGGTATTGAATTCAAGTCACCCACTGTGTTTAATCTGATTGATCTGAATACCGGAGACTTCCTCCGCGAAAATCAGAGTTATATAGCAGGCCCTAATGCCACCTTTACCATAGCCGGGCAGGGAATGCGCCTGCGTCTTATTGAGCCGGATCCGAATGCTCCGGCTGAACTGAAGCCAAAGGCAGGGGACTATATACAGATTAACTTTTCTGTTCACGCGATTAAAAACGGCGTTGATACCGTAGCGCCCCCGCGGCCGCTGATTTTTGACCGTCCGCAGTCCACCACTGACGGTCTTGTCTTCAGCGTATCAAAACCGGATATTATCCGTGATGTTTCCCGCGTGGGAGGCACCGATAAAATTGACATGGCATTCAGTGTGGAAGATGAAACACTTCTGAAGACCGTACAGTATCTGGTTCGTGTAACCGGAAGCGGATATACTCCATCGGGAAATCCGTTTGTTTCAATATATGTTGATTCGGTAAATGCCGCCGATGCAACACCCGTACTGAGAGTGGATACGCTTGAAAACCTGGCGGTATTCTCGTTTGACGGCATACGAGGCAGAGTTGATTTCAGAAGCACAACAGCCCCCGCTGTCGGGAACGCATTCTCTGTGGATGTGCTGCGCCCCGTGCTGCCGAACCTGCGTGACCGGTATCAGATAACGCTCACCGGTTCCTCTTACAGCAAAGAGACCGCGGCAGCAGCCATGAGCAATATCAAAGTAGTTCCGAATCCGTATATTGTTTCATCGCTCTTTGAGCCTGAATTCGGCGAACTGCGGCGGGAACCGCTTAGGCAGATTCAGTTCATTAATCTGCCCCCGGAGGCAACTATATATATCTTTACGCTTGACGCTGATCTGGTGAAGACAATATATCATTACGGTCCTTCTGGCACGGCAACGTGGGATCTGCGCGCCGAAGGAGGCCGCGAAATAGCCCCGGGCATGTATATCTACATGGTCAAGTCTGACGCGGGGGAATATATTCACCGTTTTGCAGTGATAAAGTAAGGAGAGGATGATGAAAAAGTTTATTGTAGTATTTATTGTTCTCTTTCAGACGGCGATTCTGCCGCAGTATTCAAATCTGGGTGCTTCAGGCGCACAGTTTCTTGAGATACCTCTGAGCGCCGCAACCGCGGGCATGGGGGGCGTGGCTGCCGGTCTGGTGAAGGATGCTTCTTCCATGTTTTATAATCCGGCGGGGCTGGCTTCAGTTAAGGGATATGATATACATTTTTCCTATCTGAAGATGTTTGATATGTTTGATATCAACGGCGCGGGGCTTGGATATTCGCTTGGTGAAAGCGGTGTGCTCGGAGTCAGTCTGGTCTCGGTTTCCTCCGGCAAGGTGGAAATCACCACGGAAAAAGAACCAAACGGAACCGGCCGCTTTTATGACGCGCAGGATCTGGCTATGGGTATCACCTATTCCCGCTTCCTCACGGACCGATTCAGCGCGGGGGTGAGCGTGAAGTATATATACCAGCGTATATGGAATGAAGTGGCTGACGGCATCGCGTTTGATATAGGAACACAGTACCGGCTTGACTTCAACAATCTGACCATTGCAATGGCGATGACCAACTTCGGCCCCGATCTCCGTTTTGACGGACCTGATCTGAACGTGGTCTTCAGCCGTGATGAGAATTATCCGCTGAGCCGTCTGGCTCCGGCATCACTCAAGACTGATCCCTACGCTCTGCCGCTTCACTTCAGGGTTGGTTTAGCGATGGATTTGTATCAGGCAGACTTTATGAAAATCCGGGGCGGTATTGACGCAACGCATCCTAATGACAACAGCGAACGGCTGCAGGCCGGCACTGAATTCAGCTTTTATGACCGCCTGTACCTGAGGGCTGGGTACAAGTATAATTATGATGATGAGCAGGTTGCGCTAGGAGCAGGGTTCTCTTTCTTCCTTGGTGAAGCGCTGCTCAGGTTTGACTACGCTTATTCGGTATTTGATCTTCTGCCTGATATTCAGCGTATCTCGCTGAATATGGAATTCTGATAACCGGCAGGTAAAGAATTCTTTCGGTAAAACCCGAATTTCGGGGATGAATTCAAAAAATATCACTGCCAGTGATATTTTGAAAATTTCATCCCCTTTTTAATTTCTATAATTGCGTAAATTTCATGATTTGATGTATTTTAACAAGATCAAAGCTGTAACAAATTTGTATTTCCATGTCTTCCGCAGAACTGAAGAACCTTTTTAAGGACGAACCGGAGCTAAATACCGGTTACTCCCGGATTTATCTGTATCTGCTGTTTGGCGCCATGATCGCATTGCCGGTATTCGGCTATCTGTTAAAAAACACCAATCCGGGAGCAGCGGATAATCTGTGGGAACGGTTCGCGCTTGCCGGGCTCGGCCTTATTGCCATTGCAATCTATAAATCTCCTCCTCATATCAGCCGCTATTTTGATCCTTTCCTGCAGTTCATGTTTTACCTTGTAAGCATCTGGTCTCTCAGGGTAACGGCAAATAATAATTTCAGCATGGATTATGTAACAGGTCATCTGGTGGTAATTTCCGCTGTGGTGCTTGGTTATTATAAACCGACTGCCAGAAGGATATATATGGCGGTTATGACCGGACTGACAGCACTCTGGATGATTTTTACCCCGGACCCCGCCACCAGCGGAGATATTCTGGTTTCGAATATGGTTGTTATGTTCGTGATATTTGATCTGGTGTTTAACAATCTCCGGTCCATGTTTACCGCCCTCCGGTTCCGCAATAAGGTGATGGGAACCCTTTATCATGAATCCACCGATGCGCTGATTATTCTTTCCATGAAAACCGGAAAGATAGAAAACTGCAATGAACAGGCGCTTTCTCTTTTCGGAGTCAGATCACCCGCTGAACTTGAGGCGCTTAATCTGCTGAGCCAGATACCGCAGGAACTGTTATCTTTTTCTCCCGGACTTACCACGGAGAAAGGGATGCTGCATGCGGAATGCAGAATACCAAAATCCGGCGGTGAAATGTTCTGGGCCTCTGTAGCAGTGAGGAATATATACTCTGATACGATCAGCTTTTCGCTTATCCGTATAGTAGATATTACCGCCAGGAAGCAAAAAGAGGATGCGGTTAAAGCAAGTGAAGAATGGCTGAGAAAACTGATTGAGAACAGCAGTGATGTGATAACTCTGCTGGACTCAGGCGCCCGAGTTATTTTTAACTCTGCCGCTTTTGCCCGCTTTACCGGGTTTAGTGAAAACGAGTTTACCACGTCTCCCTTCACCGATCTTATCGTCCCGGAAGACGCCCTCCGCGTGAAGGAAATGCTTGACCGTGTGATGGATTATGAAGTAGTGAAAGATGAGGAGTTCCGTCTGATCACAGCCTCGGGCGGGTATATATGGATTGAGTGCTCTTTTACCAACCGTCTGAAAGATCCCGTCGTAAAAAGCATTATTCTCAATTTCCGTGATATTACCGAAAGACGCCTTGCTACGGCGATGATTGCCGAAAGTGAAACCCGGTACCGCAGTCTCTTTGACAGTTCACCTGTTGGCATACTGCTTTATGATAAGAATCTGACCGTTATTTCGGCAAATAAAAAATTCTGTGAAATAACGAAAATACCTCCGCAAAAAATAACCAGTCTTTCGCTTCATACCCTTGAAGACCAGAAAGTCCTGACGGTTATATCAAACACCCTGAAAGGCATTGAAGGAGAGTATGAGGGATTATATACATCGGTAAACTCAGGCGCGCGTTTTTTTATGAAACTGCAGACCACACCGCTGCGCGAGGCAAACGGAAGCGTGGCGGCAGGAATAGCAATTGTGGAAGATATTACCCAGAAAGTGCAGGCGGAGCAGGATCTGGTAAAAGCAAAAGCACACGCTGAGCAGATCAGCCGGCTGAAGTCAGCATTCCTCACCAATATGAGCCATGAACTGCGTACCCCGATGAACGGAATACTCGGTTTTGCGCAGATTATCCGCGAGGAAGCATCATCACCCGAACAGAAAGAGATGTCGGAGAGTATTATTAAGTCGGGCGTGCGGCTGATGACCACGCTGAACTCCATACTTGATCTTGCGCTGCTGGAGTCAGGAGAAGTAGTGGTCAATAAAAAGCGCATTGTGCTGCAGGATATAGTCCGCATGGTTACGGATAAATACTATGACATTGCGCTTGATCAGGGGCTTTCCCTTTCGATGAGTGCGGGATCGGATATACTGGACGTACTTGCCGATGAAAAACTTCTGAGCCAGGCAATCAGCCATCTGCTGGATAATGCCATCAAGTTCACCAAATCAGGCGGTGTTGAAATTAGTCTCGAAGTTGTTTCTGCCTCCAGAGCAGCAATATATATCAAGGATACCGGCATGGGAATTCCGCAGGAACATCTGGAACTGATTTTCCAGGATTTCAGGCAGGTGAGCGAGGGTTACAGCCGTCACTTTGAGGGTACAGGGCTCGGACTTTCCATAGTGCAGAGAATGCTTGCTCTTATTGACTGTGAGATTGAAGCGGAGAGCGTGGTCGGACAGGGGACCACATTCATCATTAAACTTCCGTTATTAAGCGTGGAAGAAGCAAATGATCATGATGAGAAGCAGGAAGCCGGTGAGGATAATTCCGGGAAGCTGAAGATACTTCTGGTAGAAGATAACATGATCAATGCCGAGATTGTAAACAGGGCTCTCAGGAATCAGTACCTGATTGATACAGCAAAGACCGGCAGTGAAGCAGTAAAATTAGTCAGAAAAAGAAACTACGAACTTGTTCTGATGGATATCCATCTCGGCATGGGAATGAATGGCATTGATGTAAAAGAAGAGATACGCAGACTGCCGGAGTATGAAACAGTGCCGATTATTGCAATTACCGGATATGTGGGTGAACATGAAAGAGAAGTTCTGCTTACCGGCGGCTTTGATTTTTTCCTGAGCAAACCCTTTAAAAAAGATCAGCTTCTCGAAATAGTTGCCGCCGCAAGCAAAAGCAGAGAAGAAAAGAAAAAACATAATTAATCTTATGCCGCCACGGCGTTTTGCAACAGAGCCGTGTTTCAGATGAGTCCGCGCAATTCCCGATGTTATCCCCTTTCAAAACAGAAAATCAAAATCTCAACTAAGTTGTACCGACACGCCGCGGCGTGTCGCTACGGGGTCGTGCTCTTGATGAATCCGGGTAATTCCGAAAGCAAATCTTCTTAAACAGAAAATCGAAAACTCAAACAAGTTGTACCGACACGCCGCGGCGTGTCGCAAGAGAGCCGTGTTCCAGATGAGTCCGCGAAATTCCCAATACAATCCCATATCAAAACAGAAAATCAAAATCTCAACCAAGTTGTCCAGCCACGCCGCGGCGTGTCGCAAGAGAACTGTGTTATTGATGACTTCAGTTATAATTTGACCAAAATCAATAAATCTGCGATTACATATTAAAAAGGGTTATCTAATTAGGAAAAACGACGCTCATATATACAAACAATCTCACAGAAGAAAGTTATAGAGCAAAGCCCCCTCTTTTCAATACAAAGCTCAATAAACACAATAACAGCGCTCTGAAAAATCCGGATACAGTTAAATTCAGTCTGTCAGAAGAGAGGGGGTTGGGGGGTGAGTTTTTTTATCGCGAACATGCTCACTAGAACAGGATGCAGATAAAAATATCAGATCAGCAAAAGTCTTGAAAGCCATTTAGATTTTGTAATTTTTATAATTACTCATCTATAACGTGACTAATGTTCCCAGATGGAGTATTTACTGTTGTCCGCCATGAAAAGCAGTAATAATGTAATCAGAGAATTTAACAGATACCGGGTGTGATTATTAAACTCGATTGAAGAATTCGTTTTTACCTTCAGGCAAGATGTTGTGATACTGTGTTAGGTTCATAGGGTTGGTACGTTGATTGGGCTTTTTTGACTCACCCCCAACCCCCTCTCTCCTGACAATCCCGGATTTAACTTCGTTAAAGTTTCTGCAGAGAGTAATTTTAGTGTTTAGTTGTATCTGCATTGGAAAGAGGGGGCTTCCGGAATTGAGCAATCTACATTGTTTATTTATTTTGCCCCAAAACAACATCTCTTCCGATAAACGTAATTTGTACGACAGCAGTATTTATGCGGTACTATTTTACATATATGCCTGATTTGTAAAAAAATTTATCAAAACACAAAATCAGCAATGTATTTACCATAGGCCGTTCAGCATGAGCAGGAACCTGTTATGAACAACCGGCGATTTAATCGGAAGCGAGAAGCCTTGTAAAGATAAGAGATCTGGGAAGTAATTAGAGAGAAATTTGTGCGGTATTAATTGACATCGGCCGGGAGGGATCAAAATTTCGTACCGACAGATGATAATCTGTCGCGCAAAACCATCTCAAAATCCCGGCTGCACCGGATTGTTATCCGGCGGTACGAATCATTTTATTCACTGCAAGAAATTCAGTTTTAAGGGTATTTGAGGTCTGTCGCGATACGCCGCGGCGTGTTGCTTCAGAGTCTTTTTTATGAAGAGTTCGCCTGTGCTCTAAAACATTCTTTCTTCTTCGTGGGGACTCTCTTCTCTCTCTATTACGCGCAAAAAACATCGATTTCACCCTGATTTCAGCTGTTTTGCTTTGAAGCTACAAAACTTCACCGTTTGAGCAGAAAACAGAATAAAGCTTTATAAGTCACTTTGGTCCGGAGCAGTATTCAGTTCATCACTTTTTATATTTCAGAGATTATGTAAATTAAGTTAAGAGATGAATAATTAACACATTTAACCAATTTTCCATATCCGGTATGAAGACATCAGAACTTAAAAATTTGTTCGGTGAAGAAGAAAGTCTGACCACGGGCTATTCAAGGGTCTATCTTTCACTTCTATTTGCAGGAATACTGGGGCTGCCTCTTTTCGGATATCTTTATAAGGCCGCAAACGAAGCCGTACAGGATAACCTGTGGGAGAGAATGGTTCTTTCAGGGCTCGGGTTAATTCTGATCGCCATATATAAAGCCTCGCCGCCCATCAGCCGATATTTCAGCCATGCTATGCAAGGGATGTTTTATGTGGTCAGTTTCTGGTCGCTGCGGGTGACAACCATGAATGATTTTTCCCTGGAGTATGCAGCCGGACATATTACAATTATTTCGGCCGTTGTGCTGGGCTATCATGAGCCGCTGCTCCGCCGTATATATATGGGAGTGATGGCTGCGGCGACCATGTTCTGGTTCGCCTATTCCGGAGCCTCCGGTGTCCGCGGGGATATTTTCGTTTGGAACATGCTGCTGCTTTTCCTCATATTTGAACTGGTGCTTAACAATCTGCGGAAAATATTTTCAGCACTCCGGTTCAGAAACAAAACGATGCGGGCGCTTTTTGATGAATCAACCGACGCACTGCTCATCTATTCTCCCATAACCGGAAGGATTGAAAACTGCAACCGTTTTGCGCTGAATATCTTCGGCGTAAAATCTCTTGCGGAACTGAACGCAATGCAGATCATACAATATATCCCCGGGGAACTTTTCGAATCCATGAGAGGAAGGACCGCAGAACGGTCTCCGGTGGTGGTTGAGATCAAACTGCCAAAAGCAGGGGGAGATGAATTCTGGGCTTCCATTGTGGTCAGAGATGTTTATTCAGATGATGTTAGCTTTACTCTTATCAGGGCAGCGGATATAACCGCACGAAAACAGAAGGAAGATGCCGTTAAGGCAAGTGAAGAGTGGCTCAGGAAACTTATTGAAAACAGCAGTGATGTAATTATGCTGCTTGACTCAGGCATGAGGATCATTTTTAATTCATCCGCTTTTGTAAGGATAACCGGATTTCAGGAATACGCTTGCATTACTTTTCCGTTTCTTGATATAACTGCTCCGGAGGATTCAGCCCGCGTTGACGGAATACTTCAGAGGGTTCAGAACAGCGAAGAGGTCAGGGATGAGGAGTTCCGCATTAAGACCGCGGCGGGTGAATATATATGGATTGAGTGCTCATTCAGCAACCGCCTGAAAGATCCGGTGGTACGAAGCATTATTCTGAACTTCCGTGATGTAACGGAACGGAGAAAGTCAAGAGCCATGATCGAAGAGAGTGAAATCCGTTACCGGGGACTGTTTGACAGCTCTCCTGTGGGGATTCTTCAGTTTGACAGGAACATGAAGGTGATCTCGGCTAACAACAAGTTTTGTGAAATCCTTAAGATTAATCAGGAAACTATTTCAGGATTTTCGATTCTCTCCCTCCGGCATAATGAAGTTCTCAGAATACTTACAGAGACACTGCAGGGAGTGGCGGGGGAATTTGAGGGGGAGTATATATCGGTTATCAGCCGTGTCAGGTTTATCATGAGGCTGCGCACCACGCCTCTCCGCGATTCAGACGGCACGGTGATTGCCGGAATGTCCATCGTGGAGGATATTACGGAGAAGGTGGAACAGGAGCAGGAATTACTGAGGGCAAAAGCGCATGCTGAACAGAGCAGCCAGCTTAAATCAGCATTCCTGAAAAATATGAGTCATGAGCTGCGCACTCCTATGAACGGCATACTTGGCTTTGCGCAGATTATGCATGAGGAAGCGCTGTCAGAGGAACAGAAAAGGATAACTGCCAGTATTCTGAAGTCAGGCAACCGCCTTATGGCAACGCTGAACGCGATAATGAGTCTTGCCCTTCTTGAATCCGGTGAGATGAAAACACGGAAAAAGCAGATATCACTTCAGCGTCTGATTCAATCAATAGCAGCTAAATACCGTCCGGAAGCGGAGGAAAAAGGGCTCAGCTTTACCCTGATTTCCGACCATGATATGCTTACGGTTTATTCTGATGAAGAACTGCTGATGCAGGCGCTGAGTAATCTGGCTGATAACGCAATTAAGTTCACCCGGACGGGGGGAGTTACACTTGAAGCAAAACGAATTGCAGGGGAGAAAGCAGCAATATATATCAGGGATACCGGCATCGGAATACCGGATGAGCATCTGGAAACCATATTTCTGGATTTCAGGCAGGTGAGCGAGGGCTACAGCCGTATGTTTGAGGGAACCGGACTTGGTCTTTCCATAGCGCAGCGAATGTTAATGCTCACAGGAGGGGAAATCAGAGCCGAAAGCACCCCCGGAGGAGGATCAACCTTTATCGTTACCATACCGCACGGGCAGCCGGAATAATCTGTCCCAATGAGGCGAGTGCCTCAGAATTAAAATACCGGTAAGCTGCTGTACGATATAAGCGGGCTCTGGTATGAAGCAGCCCTTGTCAGGGAAGCTTCACAAAGTTATTTTCAAGTTTTACATTGAAATGTATTTCTGCTTTGAGTGCCTGAAAAACTTTAATAATAGTATCTATTCTGGCACTGTTGGTACTGTTCTCAATTTTTGAGATCTGTGCTTTTTGAACGCCCACAAGATTTCCAAGTTCTTCCTGTGTCAGATTCCGTTCCACTCTTGCGGCTTTAATCATTTTACCAAGGAGTTCAAGCCGAAGTTCATACTCATATAACTCCCGTTCTTTTGAACCGGTCTTGCCGATATATTTGTCTTTCATCTCATTAAGAGAAAAGGTTTTCGTTTTGTTCGTTTTCATGTTTTATTCACCGGTTTTCTGTTTAAAGTAATTATTTCTCAACCTGACAGCCCTTTCAATTTCTCTATCCGGAGTTTTATCTGTCTTTTTAATAAACTCATGTGTTGCAATAACAAGAGTTTCTTTTGGACCTGCTTTATCCCAAAATGCCAGGAGCCGGATTTGGTTACCAATAAAATTCGTTCTGAATTCCCAAATATCATTTCGAAGTTTTTTGAATAGCCTCGGATCATTTGTCTGCTCCGCAAGGTCAACGTTAAAAAGAATTTTTCTGACCGCTTTGGGATCAAGACTACCCAGAAAAATATCAGCTTCTTTTAAAAATATCGTCTGAAAATATCTCATTCAATTGCAACAATTGGATGGCCAAAAATACGAAAAGTTTCCTTATGTGGAAACTTATATTGTATGAATGTTTGTATCTTTTAACTAAGTGAAATTTTTCTTTAACACCTGCCGCAACGAAGAGTCCCCCGCGGGTCTTATTCGTTACATCCACCCCCAACCCGCCTGTTTTACCGCTAAAATTGTTAATTTTCCTCAATTTAAGTAGATTTGCATGCTGAAAATTTGTAATTTTCCTCAAAAATGTCCTCTAAACCCCGGACAATCAGTAAAAACGGGTTAATTGTTTCTTAGTTGTGTATGATATTTAGCGAATATATTTAGAAGTAAGGAAATTCTATGGCGGAAGAGAATCTGACGCAAAGACAAATTGAAGAATTAGAAAATGAAGAGTGGCTGTATTCATTAGACTATGTACTCAAAAACGGCGGCCCCCGCAGAGTAATAGAAATCCTGCAGCAGCTCCAGATCCGCGCCCAGAAAGCCGGAGTTGAAATCCCATTTACCGCAAATACCCCTTATATTAATACCATTCCCCGCGAAAAGCAACCCCCGTACCCCGGCGACCGTGAAATTGAAAGAAGGATAAAATCCATCCTCCGCTGGAACGCTATGGCAATGGTGGTAAAAGCAAATAAGGATGAAGCAGCCCCCGGCGGTCACATCTCCACCTATGCATCCGCGGCAACCATTTATGAAGTTGCGTTCAACCACTTCTTCCGCGGTAAAGGTGAAGATATGGATGGCGATCAGATTTACTTCCAGGGACACGCTTCTCCCGGTATCTATGCCCGCGCATTCCTCGAAGGCAGAATCGGTCTGGAAGAGCTGAATAACTTCAGAAGAGAATTAAAAGATGGAAAAGGGCTTTCCTCATATCCGCACCCCTGGCTGATGCCGAATTTCTGGGAATTCCCGACGGTATCCATGGGTCTTGGACCAATCATGGCAATTTATCAGGCGCGCTTTAACCGTTATCTGGAAGACCGCGGCCTTAAGAAAACCGGAAGCAGCCGTGTTTGGGCATTCCTCGGTGACGGTGAAACAGATGAGCCTGAAACCCTGGGAGCTATTACTCTTGCTTCCCGTGAAAAACTTGACAACCTGATCTTTGTGATCAACTGTAACCTGCAGCGCCTTGACGGACCGGTTCGCGGTAACGGAAAAATTATTCAGGAGCTGGAAGCAGCTTTCCGCGGTGCAGGATGGAACGTGATTAAAGTGGTGTGGGGAAGCGACTGGGATCCGGTTCTTGCCCGTGACAGCAAAGGAAAGCTCGTCAGAAGAATGAGCGAAATTGTTGACGGCCAGTATCAGAAGTACTCGGTTGAGTCCGGCGCTTATTTCCGTCAGGATTTCTTCGGTGTTGATCCCGAACTGCTTGAAATGGCAGAACATCTGAGCGATGAACAGCTCCGAAAGATGAAGCGCGGAGGCCATGATCCTGAAAAAGTCTATGCTGCTATGAAAGCCGCTGTTGAACATAAGGGTCAGCCCACAGTTATCCTCGCAAAAACCATTAAGGGTTACGGACTTGGTGAAAGCGGTGAAGGAAAGAACATAACTCATCAGCAGAAAAAGCTGAATGAAGATGAGCTTAAGGAATTCAGAACGCGTTTTGGTATTCCTGTCTCCGATGCTGAAATTGAAAAAGTACCGTTCTACAGGCCGGATGAAGATTCTGCTGAAATAAAATATCTTAAAGAAAAACGTGCACAGCTCGGAGGGTCAGTTCCTGAGAGAAGAGTGGTTGTCCGCCCGATCAAAACTCCTCCTGAAGAAGTATTCAAAGAGTTTTACACTAGTTCAGAAGGCAGAGATGTATCAACCACGATGGTCTTCGTGCGCATACTTACCAAACTGCTGCGTGACAAGGAAATAGGAAAGCTTATTGTGCCGATCGTTCCCGATGAAGCCCGTACCTTTGGTATGGAAGCGCTCTTCAGACAGGTTGGTATATACAGCCACGTGGGTCAGCTCTATGAACCGGTTGATAAAGATTCGCTTCTCTACTACAAAGAAGCGCGCAACGGACAGATTTTTGAAGAAGGCATTACCGAAGCCGGTTCAATGTCTTCATTCATTGCCGCCGGTACTGCTTACGCGACCCACGGCGTGAACACTATTCCGTTCTTTATATATTACTCCATGTTCGGATTCCAGAGAATAGGCGATCTGATATGGGCTGCCGCTGATATGCGCACCAAGGGATTCCTTGTTGGCGGTACTGCGGGAAGAACCACGCTCAACGGCGAAGGCCTGCAGCATCAGGACGGCCAGACGCATCTGCTTGCGTATCCTGTGCCGAATCTGGTTACCTATGATCCCGCGTTTGCGTATGAACTTGCTGTTATTATCCGCGACGGTATCCGCCGGATGTATGAAGAGCAGGAAAACATTTTCTATTATATCACGGTGATGAATGAAAACTATCCTCAGCCGGAAATGCCTGAGGGAGTGAAAGAGGGTATTCTGAAAGGAATGTACCGCTTTAAGACATCAACCATGAAGGATAAGAAGCTGAAAGCAAATCTGTTCGGAAGCGGAACCATCCTGAACGAAGTAATTAAAGCCGCTGAAATTCTTGAAAAAGAATATAAAGTGGCTGCTGATGTATACAGCGTAACAAGCTACAAGGAGCTCCGCCGTGACGCACTTGAGACCGAACGCTGGAATCTGCTGCATCCTTCCGATAAGCCGAAGGTGCCGTATATATCATCACTCTTCACCAAAGATGACGGCGTGTTTGTGGCATCCTCCGACTATATGAAGGCACTGCCGGATTCAGTCTCCAAGTGGCTGCCGAAAGAGCTTGTTTCGCTCGGCACGGACGGATTCGGAAGAAGCGAAGGCAGAAAAGAACTGCGTGATTTCTTTGAAGTTGACAGAAGATATGTCGTTCTTGGCGCGCTTTATGCTCTCGCAAAAGAAGGCCGCTTCAAAATGGCGGATGTTAAAAAAGCGATGAAAGATCTGGATATCAATCCGGATAAGCTGAATCCGCATATTGCGTAGTCATCAGTTGTAAAAACGATTTACCGTAGAGACGATGCACTTGTCCCGATGCAATCGGGATGCATCGTCTCTACCCATACCTGTCGAGACATCGTCTCTGCAGGGAATAATGAAAATTTTATATATATTAATGTAAATATTGACCATGACAAAAGATTTTATCATACCGGATTTGGGCGAAAACATTGCCAGCGCCGATGTCCTTAAAGTCCTGATTAAAGAAGGCGATGTGGTTGAAGTTGATCAGCCGGTCATTGAGATTGAAACAGATAAAGCTACGATTGAAATACCCAGCACCGTTGCGGGTAAAGTAACCAAAGTGATGATCAAAGAGGGATCAAAGGTAAAAGTCGGCGATGCTGCTTTTACCGTTGAAGAGGGAAGCGCATCTGCCGCAACCCCCGCTCCCGCAGCACCTGAACCGGTAAAAGCTCCGGCGCCTGAATTCAGAGTTGAAGAGCCGAAAGCATCTGTGCCCGGCTCAAAAGAGTTCACCGTGCCTGATCTTGGCGAGAATATTGCCTCGGCATCAGTGCTCAAAGTGCTTGTAGCCCCCGGACAGGAAGTGAAGATTGATGATCCTGTTCTTGAAATTGAAACTGATAAAGCGACTATTGAAGTGCCTTCCACCGTGGCGGGCAAAGTTCTGGACGTATATATAAAGGAAGGGGATAAAGTTTCCGTTGGGCAGGTGGTATTTAAGGCAGAAGGAGGCACTGCATCAGTACCGGCTCCGGTTAAAAGTGCACCCGCTGCTGTATCTGCTCCTGCAGTTAAACAGGAGCCTGTTAAACCGGCTGAAGCGCCGGCTCCGAAGGAAACAGGATCAGCAAAGAGCGTGCTTGTTGATATGCAGTCAGCTATATCTTCTAATCCTGCACCTGCCGCTCCGTCATCAAGAAGATTCGCACGTGAAATCGGCGTTGATATCAATCTGGTACCGGGAAGCGGTCCTGGCGGAAGAATCTCCATTGATGATATTAAAACATACATGAAGAAGATTAACACGGAGCGTGCTGCAGGCGGCGGTGCTTCTTCAGGAGGATTCTTCGGCATTAAAGCAGAAGCGCTTCCTGATTTTACAAAGTTCGGCCAGGTTGAGCGCGTTGCAATGAGCAACGTCCGCGCAAAGACAGCAGAGCATCTCAGTTATGCATGGGCATCGGTACCGCATGTAACACAGTTTGATAAAGCCGATATCACCGATCTTGAGGCGGTAAGAAAAGCCCTTTCACCAAAAGTTGAAGCTAAAGGCGCAAAGCTGACCGTTACTGCAATCCTTATTAAAATAGCCGCGTCAGCAATGAAAAACTTCCCGCAGTTCAACGCATCGGTTGATATGGAGAAGAAAGAGATTATCTATAAGAAGTACTTCAACATCGGCGTTGCTGTTGATACCGACCGCGGACTGATTGTTCCGGTTATCCGCGATGCTGATACGAAGAACATCACCGAAATCGCGCAGGATCTGGCTGTGATTGCCGATAAAGCAAAACAGCGCAAGGTAAGCCCGGATGATCTTTCCGGCGCGTGCTTTACCATATCCAATCTAGGCGGAATCGGCGGAACCTATTTCACTCCGATTGTTAACACACCGGAAGTGGCGATCCTTGGTGTCTCCCGCGGAGCATATGAGCCGGTATATAAGAACGGTGAGTTTGTCCCGCGTCTGATGCTGCCGCTTTCCCTTTCGTACGATCACCGTCTGATTGACGGCGCGGATGCAATCCGTTTCCTCCGCTGGATGATTGAAGCGCTGGAACAGCCAATGAAATTATTGGTTGAGGGATAAAAGCAGTAATTGTTTGCAGAGAACCCCGGTTGTATATACAGCCGGGGTTTTTTGTTTTATGGGTAAATGGTTTTTCGTAGAGACGATGCATGCATCGTCTCTACAGATTCGCAAATTGACTTCGTAAGGACAGGTCGCGACCTGTCCCTACGTAAAACAAATTGTTTTCGTACAGACAGATTACAATCGACTCTGGTTGTATATATGCAGCCAGGGTTTTTGTTTTTTTGGGAAAATGGATTTTGGGTTTCGTAGGGACAACTCGTGAGTTGTCCTATCGCGTCCACGGCAATACCACACCTAGCAGGCATTAGGACAGGTCGCGACCTGTCCCTACAGCAGCCCCCTAATTAAATTTGCTATATATCCGATACTGCATCGGCTTCTGAGGACAAACAGACCACCCTGGTTTATAATGTTCAAACCCCAGGGATGACGGCAAATAAGACTTACTCTTCATTAAAAGCGATATGGTGACGGTATAACTAATGGCAGGGTGTGAACATTGCGACATATATGACTGAAACCAAAGGGCATGAAGATTCGCACCGCTGCGCAGAACAGCGATCATTACCGAATCAATAAAACGGGTGACCTCTGTCGAATCCCAATATGGACCGCCAAATTCAAAAGAATGTCTCTTATGAAAGAAAACCTGGGTGTAATATAAATCGGGATCAACCCCGTTAAAATCGGGCATTTCAGAAAAATCAAGCAGGCCGTAATTAAAAGTTCTTCTGTGCATTTTAACCTGAAGATCTTTTACAGCAGTATCCTTAGTGCTTATGGTTACCTGCTTTAATACATACCCGGTTGTTCTGAATGAAAGGGAGTAACTGCTCTGCTTTGGGATACCGGTAAGAGAAAAACTACCGTCTGAGGAGGTCACTGCTGAAAAATCTGTTCCGTTAACAATGACTTCAGTTTTATCAAGGACATTCCCCGCAAGAGAATCGGTAACAGTACCTGAGATGGATACCAGCACAGGAACTTCTGGTTTTGACGGAGGAATAACCGTATCATCATTGCAGGATGATAAAAGAGGAAGAATTACAGCAGCTGCTATTAAGCCAGCTGCCCGGACCCTGAGAATACGCAGAAGGGACATGGCTCACCTGAATTGTTTCCCGAAACTTATGAAAAATTATCTGCCCGGCAAAACCCCTAAAAATCCCCTTCGAATCTCAGCCATTCTTAATTCTTCATTATTCATTAAAATTCAGTCTCCGCTCTGCTTCTTAAAGAAAATGATTCTGACAAGAAGAATAAGCGTTATATATATCACCACTGCATCAGCCGTCCGGACGCCGCCGGTCAGTGTTATCCCGGTGAGATTTTCAGGGAGCTGGTTTATGCCGTACAGCGCCAGACCGTAGCCGGTGAGCAGCATTGCAAGCATTATCCCCTTAACGGCCTTAAGGTATTTTATGGAGATTCCTTTTATCAGGGAGATCCCCGCAAAAAACAGAAAACCGATTGATACGGGGAAAAGAACTTCTATGAGAGATTTGGCTGTTAAAAGCATGCCTGAGCCCCCTTTTTCTCTCCCCCCGCAGTTTTCCCATGAACAGACCGGCTCGTGGTTCAGGGCTGAACGCATTCCCTCGATTGCCACAACATACTGCCCGCCGTTTTCCCCCGAAGCAGAGTAGAGGGGAAACTGCAGTACTGCCTCCGTAAGCCAGGGGAGAGGCAGCACGGCCAGGTAGAGGAGAATCCTCACCTTATTGGAGAGACTGAAATCGCGCAGATTCATGGTATTTGGCTAAAAATCCGGTGTTTTTGATTACAAATATAGCTAAGGGGGAGCGGTGGTGAACGATTGGCGAAGGAAAAACACCCCGCGGACAACATTTTCCCGTACCCGCATCCGGTCCGGAGTTAGTATATTTGACTTATCAATTCACCATCTTACATCGTATGAGCAACTTCCATAATCTGAATACACTGAACAGCGGACTCCCTTTCAAATGGTACCCCGTGACCGAACTTTTCCGGGATTTTCTTCGTGAAAAAACTGTAGCGGAAGGTATCTGCCTTCATGACCGCACAAACGGAAAATACATCCGGCTTGATGAGGGGATTGACAGGGATATTTTCATTGATAACTATCTGGTCAGTGATGTTGATTTCTTTGACGGAAAAATATACTGCCGGGTCTGCATTGATGACATGATGATGCTTGGAAGGCAGTCGGTCAGCATGTCGGTGTATGAAGCAATAAAAGCTGCCCCGCACCTCAGAAAAGATCCTTTCACAGGAGATAATTCTCTGTTTGAACTTCTTGAACGGGATGTATTGCATGACGGGGAAGATTTTGAGCGAAATCTTGAGAAAATGGAAACTTATACAGTTCAGCATCACATTGCTGTGGTAAAACTGATTTCCATGCGCATTGGGGATAAGGATTTTGCTGATAAGTATATGGGAAACCTTATTGCCGATGCTGATGAGTCGTTCAGTTATGATGAACTGCTCGAGATGGTAAAAATCTCGGCTCTGATACTCGGAGATAAAAAATCCGCGGAGAGACTCTTTAAATTTCTCGCACAAACTGAAGGGGCCGGAAGAAATCATACCGAAAGTGCCGCGGTGCAGAAATATATACTTGGCAAAAAAACGGAAAATGCTGAGATTCTTCAGGCATGTTTTGCTTCCGCGGGGGATCAGGAAGTTTTTCTTAATGATCTTCTTTTTCTTTCGATGTATTTTGATACGAACTATGCGGCTGATCTGTGGAAAAAAGGAGTAAAACAATTATCCCAGCCCATCAGTGTGCTGACCGCGGCAATATATGCTGAGTTTATCCTTGGAAATATATCCGCGGCGGATAAGCTGCTTTCCGCTGCGAAGGAAAAAGCAGACAATCTGGACTGGGCAGTAAGCTTCAGCTGGTACGCAGCCCGGACAGGAAAAGAAAGAGAATTTGCTGCCGGACTCGCTAAAAAATATCCCCCGTATTTATCGGACAACAATATTTATATAGCTCTGTATCTGCGTAATGTAAAGTATCTCTCGGGTGATGTGCCGGAATATAACCGTGTCGTTCAGGAACTTGTTAAAACAGATATGCCCTCGTTTGACCTGATTGATATTGCCATGGTGCTGATAAGTTATAATACCCTGGCTGATGATCTTGATATCTTTTATCATACTGCAAAAGAACGCGCTGAAGAAGCAGAAGACTTTATCTCCCTTGCCCGCTGGGCGCTTGAGGCTGATCCGTCAAAAGAGCGGGAAGCAGGTGAATTACTGCGAAAGGCTTCTGAATTATGTGAGCATTACATTGACCATATGAATCTGGGAATCCTCCTTTCGCAAAACCATAAAACGAAATATGCTGAAAGCCATTTGCGCACGGCTTATGAACTGGCAGATGATGCTGATGCTCTTCTGAATATTGCCGGTGCGTGGATGGAGATGGACAGGAAAGAAGAGGCAAAAAAAGCGCTTAGAAAAGGGGAGAAATTGGCAGTAAATGCAGAGGACTTAAAAAACTTAGCAATGGTATGGATGACCTGGTTTAATGACCGCAAAGCATCAGAACGCTGTATTGCTAAATCCGTTGACGCTGACTGGAATAAAGCTTTAACAACGGTCAAACCGGGAGAAAAGATTAACTAAACATACCGCGATGTCTCTTCTGCGATATATAACAGACACCATGCGCCAGCCGAAACTGCGAAAACTGGCGGAGGAGACCATTAAACAAAACCGGTTTGCCGATGCATTGGTTTGCGCCGATGCCGGTCTTACCCTTGATCATGCTTTCGCTCCCGCGACGGTGACGCTGCTATATATAAAAACCATGGCGCTTTTCGGGTTAACGAGGAATCAAGAAGCCCTTGAAATCTGGCGGCTGATTCTGAAAAAACATACACCGCATTTTCCGGAGCAATATCAGTGGGATTTTCTGTCGCGGTATCTTCATCTTATTGCGGGTGATCTTGTGGCAGCGTTCCTGAACCATGAACAGAAGCTTTTAGATTACCGCATAAAGCTTTTTCATGGGAAAGGCAGAGACGGCAGCAATTACTGGTATTTTGAATCGCAGCTTCATTATTCCGAAGAGTCTATGAAAATACCAGCCGAAATTCTAGGCAAAGCGCTTTCTATTACCCGTCCCGAAACATTGCCCTTTACTCTTGAATGCTACTACCTCAGCAGCGGGGACGGGGGAGAGACAAGAGAATTAATGGCGGAAGTTAATGTACAATGTACAATGAACAATTTCTGAACCCGGGTTAAGAGTCATTCGCTGTCCGCCGCGGATCGCAGATTATCGCAACTTCAATAGCCCCGGGATTAATCCCGGGGCTATTGAAATCCTGATATTCTTTTCCCGGGGCTATTGAAAACCTATTAATATCAATTCACCTTGAATTATTTTATCATATTCATCTTGCCGACCAAAACCATATTTTCAATTTCAATTCCATAAAAATAAACACCAGAGGAGAGTGTCATTCCTCCCTCACCCATGCCATCCCAAGGCAAGGAATATACTCCCACTCCTTCTGCGTTAAGGTAAAGGATTCTGACAAGCTGTCCAAGACTGTTATATATCCTGACGCTCACAGGTCCGGAATATGCGGCGTGAATTCTTATGCTGATAACGGTTCTGCTGTTGAATGGATTCGGATAATTACCGAGCAGTTCAAATGAAGCAGGTCCGTTGATGGATTTATTTTCATCTGACTCAACTCCCGTTCCGCCGCCTCCGCTGAAACTGGTGAAGATAGTAATCACTCCGTACGCTTTGCTTATTGCAATGATTTCATTTTTAAGGGCCAGCGCTTCAGGAGATGAAGGATTAAATGAGTAGTAGTGTATCAGCAGAGTTTCAATCTTTCTCTTTGCCCAGATTTTAGGCAGAAACTGATATTGCTCATTATAAATTTCAGCTAACGGAAGTGTGTACTGATAACTAACAGGCTGACCAAATGCCTCTCCGCTTAAGGTAACCTGAACCGAAGCCGGCTGGCTGTATCTTCCGGCGAGTATCATCTGTTTTCCTTTGTAGAGATTAGGAAGATATTCGGGAAAGACCTGACTGATAACCGGAGGATTAAAATTAACCTGACTGTTAAGCATAACAGGATTCCGGATGGTGAGATAGAAGTCGGTGATTCGTGAATACAGCTCATCATTGCCAAGGAACTCGGCAATGCCGTTGTTATGGCTTGAAATAAGGGTGAGGAGCTGATTGTTCACGGACGATCCGATTCCGAATGAAAAGAGAAATATATTTGTCTCTGTTGACTGAATAAGCTGGTCAATATGACTAACAAGCTGCTCTGTATTCGTAATGCCTACGGTTGCCTCTCCGTCGGTAAAAAAGATAATAATATTTGCTGTGCTGTCATTTGCAGAAGCAAACTGGGGGACAGCCACGGAGAATGCCCCTGAAATATTAGTCATTCCGCGATCAGAAAGGGTTGATATATAAGACAGTGCTGCATCCCGGTTAGTAGGGGTGAAAGGAATATGTGCCGGTCTGAAAGAAGTGATAATGTTATCAAAATCTATCAGATTAAACATATCCCCCTCGTTCAGATTTGACACAATAAAGCTGGCAGCATTTTTTGCCTGAACCATTTTGCTTCCATACATACTCCCTGATCTGTCAATAATCAAAGTAAATACTTTGTTAATGGATGCAGCAGTACTGCTCTGCGGCGGTTCTGCTATAAAAGTAAAGAATCCGCGGCCGAGTGAATCAGGAACAAGAGTATCCGGCTGAAATGAACTGTAGCCGAAAAGTCCGAGTTGTAAGGAATTCAGGGCATAACCGATGGCGAAATTATGTTCTGCCGGCTGTTCATGCATTCTTATGGAAACTGATGCGCTGTTGCCGCTATTGGTTATGTTTTGAACAGGATGGGCGCTTATCATCCAGATACTGTCTATAGTACGCGGTGATGAAAGATTAAAGAGCAGTTCCTGCAGCGGCAGCATTCCTGGTTGTATATACTGATAGTTCCCCGGAAAGTCATAGGTCACCTTTCCATATTTATAAGGAAGAAGCTCAACATAGGTAAGTTCAACAATGAGTGTGGAGTCGTGCGAAACCGGCTGAGGTATTGAGAAGAAGAGCGGGGTTTTCCCAAGATAATTAACAATGTCCGGATGAGGTGTGCCGCCCCCGGGAAGTGTGGTATCCTGCGGAGTCCCTGCTACAGAAGCAGTATGCCAGTCACCGTTAATATACCATCTTAGCCGCACGGCACTTGCATTTTCATTAAGCGGGAAAGCATAGGTGACCTGAGCATTCGGGTGCTGATTGGTGAAGTATTGAGTGGTGATAGTTGTAGAAATCTGGCTTTCTACAGTTGCCTGTGTCTTTGTTGAATCTAGATGCAGGACGATTTTATTCGGACCATTGATGATAGCCGCACCGCCAGGGTACGCTGCTAAAGTTAAAAGAAAAAATACAAGCAAGGTTAGGCATGAGCTTTTCATGGTAATTTCTCCTCCTGTGCGTATTTAGTTCCCCAATAAAGTAGCGGAGAGCTGAACGCAGGTTTTGAAGTTGATGAATAAAATATGAGGCAGAGGCATAAATATCAGAAGAAGTTCTGAGACTCCGGAAAAATCCCTTCCGAGAGGGGGTTATTTTAAAGTGTGTATTTATCATCCTGAGACTCTGATTCTCAAATAACAGAAGCCGGATAGAACATAAAATTATACCATTAGAAAAGTAAGAATTTCGGGAAAGAATGGCAAATCAATAAACACACCTCCAAAATGTTTAAAAAATACGCTGATTTCACTTATTGTCCTTAATGTCCTTTGAATTGCTCGTTGGGGCAAAGGTCTCCCGCAGATTATCGCAGAAAACAACGTGTCGTTTAGAGGTGGTTATGCTTCAATAGCCCCGGGATTAATCCCGGGCTATTGAAAACCGGATTAAAATTTTCGATGTTAATGAAACCATCCCAATAGCGGTTGTCTTTCCTGTCCTTGGTATCCTTCTTGTCCTTATAAACGGTCACCTCGCGCAAAGCCGCTAAGAGCTACCCCAGATCTTGAGGAAATTTTTAGTGGTTTTTTGGTTTTAGCAGGGAAAAATATCTCTAAGGAATTTCATTCAATATCCGGAAGCCACTCTAACACATCAGGATTCCAGAACAGCTCTACTTTTTGCTGGCCGGCATTCTCTAATATTCCGAAGAGAAATTTTGAAATGATATGATGTGCTTCGCTAAAGGGCAGATAAGATATGTGTGGGTTTCGCTTAAGATACGAGTTCCACAATTTTATTAGTTCTTCATCCGAAGCAATTTCCGGAGTTAGAATCGCTGTTGCGGCGGTGAGAGGTGTGTTCCTGTTCTGAAAAGTTTCTGCCACGGCTGATTTAAGCCGGCTCATGGAGAAATGCTTGTTTTTCGCAAGATAGTAGAGATCAAAATAGTCTTTAATACGGCTGGTTGCAAGCCCCAAAACCACAATTGTTTCAAATTTTTCCGCGATTGCAGATTCAAGTGTATATACGAATAGCCGCGGATTATCATAGGGCAATACAACAGGAAAATCAAGAATATCAGGATGTGGGGTTATTACATCTCCAAAACCGATATCAATTTGAATGTTGCTTTTTGCTGTGCCGAGGCGGCAAATCAGATGAAAACGAACCCCCTTATATGCTTTTCCCTCAAGAATATCTTCTGTTCGCTGCTCATCAAGTGAATAAACAACTCCGTCCGGGTAGCTAATGGTTGCGATTTCTCTGATAGCGGTGGAGATGTCCTCCCTCCGGGTGGGAAAGTTGATTCCCAGAAAGTCAATATCTTTTGTTGTTCTCAGAGGATCAATCTGATGGGCTATAATAAGCTGGGCACCCTTAAGGATAAAAAATTTCGCATAATTTGAAACCGACACTCTGTAAAGAAATCGTTCCTGAAAATATCTACGTAAGAGTGAGTTAAAATCCTCACCTCTTTTCTTTGCAACCGTATAAAGTCTTTGCCTCACCGAAACATGCAGATTGTTTAATTCACGGTTACTCATACAACCATGGCTTTCACAGAAGCGTTAAGTATTGAGTAAACACGGAATTTTCTGGCATAGTGCAGCAGCAGATTTATGTTCCGGTCTTTTCTGCTAAGATAACTTTTCAGGACTTCAAGTACCAGATCCATACCAGCCTTATTTCGAAACCTAAAAAGATCAACAACAGTTTTTTCCATTGAATAAACTGAAAACTCACCACCGGCAGCTTTAACAGTAAGAATTTCTGTTTTGTATTGATCCGGAGAAAAAAAATGAACACTCACGGGAGGATGACTTAGAGAAATTCCGCGGCTCCCCTTCGGTACCGCAACCGCAACCACTGAAGGATTATAGGTGGTCAGCCCATGATATTCCGCAGCTGATTGAAGACACACCACCGCATCAGTCCTGACAAAGGCGATATCGGTAAAACTGCTGAATTCATCCCAGGGATAGTTTATGAGTTTATATTTTCCAGGTGCGAACTTTTCAATAACTCCGCTTTGAAGCGCTGAGGCCACATCGCGGGTGTGGATGCCGGCATCTTTCAATTCCTGCATCTTTGCATAGCCATGATTGTTATTGAATAGTGTAAGTATTTTTTGCATAACCTGGTTCATTATGTCTGCAAATATAGCAATAATATAGACAATATGAACCAAATTCTCTTTCCTTCAGAACCCGTGGTGAAGAAGATTTGCTCTTAAAAACCCTCAAATTCTCCATTCTCCACTATCAATTCTCAATTAAGACTGAACCTCCCGGGGGAAAGAATTGTTACTTACCGTGGGGGCTTTTTTTCGTATTTTTACCAACTATTTTTGATTTTCTGAGGATTTCATGCTTCAAAATACCCTTTGGATAGCACTTCATGTTATTTCTGCCGCGCTCTGGCTGAGCGTCATTCCGGCTGCCATGATCCTGAATAAGGAGATTAAGGCATCAGCCAAAACTCCGGCTGCTCCGGGACTGATCCGCTCCCTGGTTAAGTTCATCGGCTTTGCCGGTAACATAGGCGGTAACGGTGTTCTGATTACCGGAATCATCATGGTGCTGACCTTCGGTTATTACTCGTTTTTCCAGTTTGACGGAAACCACTGGCTCACCTCAAAGCAGTTCCTGATGGTATTCCTGCTGGTTATTGTATTTGCGGTTGTGATTCCCGCCAGTAAAAAAATTAAGGCCGGCCTTGAAGCAAATGCCGCTTCAGTATCAGATGAGGTGCTGAGCCAGGTGGCAAAGCTGGTAAAGTGGTCATATATATCCGGCGTTATGATTGTGCTGAACTTCCTTTTTGCTTACTCACGCCGCCTGATGGGGCAGTAAGATATTTCATTGAAAAAGATAGCCCTTTTTGGATCAACCGGCTCAATAGGTACAGCAACGCTTGATGTTGTGAGGCAGTACCCTGACCGCTTCAGCGTGGAGGTGCTCTGCGTTAATACCGGCATTGATCTGCTGAGGAAACAGATTGCGGAATTCCGTCCTAAAGTTGCAGTTGTCCGTGATCCCGCAAAAGCAAAAGAACTGAGGGGTGACAATATATACGGCCTGACCGTCCTTGAAGGGGATGAGGGGCTGAATGAAGCCGCACGCACGGCCGACTATGATATTTTTACCGGTGCTATGGTGGGCTTTGCCGGACTTCAGCCGACTATCGAGGCAATCAAACGCGGTAAGCGAATCGCTCTTGCTAATAAAGAGACACTTGTTGTTGCCGGTGAACTGGTTAAAGACCTTTGCCTGAAGTATCATGCTGAACTGCTGCCTGTGGACTCAGAACACAGCGCAATCTTCCAGTGCCTTATTGGCGAGAATATTCAGGAAGTTGAAAAACTAATACTCACTGCATCCGGCGGACCGTTCCTGAATCTTTCAGCAGACGAACTTGCATCCGTAACGGTTGCTCAGGCGCTTAACCACCCCACATGGAAGATGGGATCAAAGATCACGATTGATTCAGCTTCTATGATGAATAAGGGTCTTGAAGTGATTGAGGCGCACTGGCTTTTTAATTTTCCGAAAGAAAAGATTGAAGTGGTGATTCATCCGCAGTCGGTGATTCATTCAATGGTTGAATTTGTTGACGGATCAATTAAGGCACAGTTAAGCACGCCGGATATGAAGATTCCGATTCAGCTTGCCCTGACCTATCCGGAACGGCTTCCGGCAAAGTATGTAACCACACATCTGCCCTCAATACGAAATCTGACATTTTTTGAACCTGATTATCAGAAATTCCGCTGCCTTAAACTTGCGTTTGATGTACTTGATACCGGAGGCACAACTTCCTGCATCCTGAATGCATCTAATGAAGTGGCAGTGGCAAGATTCCTTAATGGCGAAATTGGCTTTCAGCAGATACCGGAGATTATCAGCCGGTCGCTGGACAGCATTCAAAACACCAGCCGCCCGGATCTTGAAACGCTTATTTATTGTGATCAGACAACCCGCAGCTACGCGGCTTCATTAGTTTAATAATAGATATATATACTGCATGGACGCACTACTTTATTTTATCATCACTGTTGGCATTCTGGTTTTTATCCATGAGTTCGGGCACTTTGCTGCTGCCCGTCTCTGCGGAATACAGACGGATGCATTTGCTATCGGATTCGGCTACCGCCTGTTCGGATGGAACAAGGTAACCGGCTTCACTTTTGGTGAGCTCCCAAAGGATACCGATTTACAGGGACATACTGACTATAAGATTAATCTTCTCCCCCTTGGCGGATATGTGAAGATAGCAGGCATGGTTGATGAGAGCATGGATACCGATTTTGCTTCAAAACCGCCGCAGCCGCATGAGTTCAGGTCAAAGTCAACACTTGCAAAAGTATTTGTTATCACCGGCGGTGTGCTGATGAATCTGCTTCTTGCCCTGGCAGTATTCTGGGGCAATAATTATTTTGAAGGAAAAACGTTCAGCAAGACCACCACAGTCGGCTATGTAGCTGAACAGAGTCTGGCCGATTCACTCGGCTTTCAGGCAGGAGATAAAATTCTTGCCATTAACGGCAAAGAAATGAAATACTGGGAAGATATTCGCAATGAAGTGTTTGTTGCAGGTATGGGTCTTGATCTGAAGTTTGATGTTGAGCGCAATGCTGAAAAAACAGTGATTACCGTTCCGCGCAACCAGGTTCCGAAGGATGAGTCGCAGGGGCCTTTTCTCCTTACGGAGAATCTGAAGCCGGTTGTGAGCGACCTGCTGAAAGACGCGGAAGCTGACAAGGGAGGCATTAAGACCGGAGATATCCTCTTAAGTATTAACGATACTTCCATATATACTGTTCAGCAGACCATAGGGATGATCTCCAATGCTGCTGACCGCGATATTACCCTCAAGGTGCTCCGCGGTGAAAAGGACACACTTGGCTTTACCATCAATCCCGGCAGTGACGGCAAGATAGGCGTCATTCTGGGCGGATATATATACCTCGGTGAAACAGAGAATATCACCTACGGATTTTTTGAATCGGTGGGGCTGGGCTTCCGTGATATGGGCAATATGTCGGCGCTCACCTTCATCATGCTGAAGCGTGTGATAACCGGAGATGTTGAGTTTAAGCGTGCATTCGGCGGACCGATTAAGATTGCGCAGTTTGCGGCGCGCTCAGCGGATAGCGGCCTGCAGAGTTTTCTCATGTTCCTCGGGCTGCTCAGCTTAAGTCTTGCACTGCTGAACATCCTCCCCTTCCCTGCACTTGACGGCGGTCATCTGGTGATGATTCTGATTGAAGGTGCAATGAAGCGTGAGATTCCGCTTAAGACGAAGATTGTTATCCAGAATGCCGGCTTTGTGCTGCTTCTGGTACTGATGGCGTTTATTTTATATAATGATATTCTTAGTCTTTAATACATAATTAAAAATTAAAACCGCTTCCTCTTTTCAAAGGGGAAGCGGTTTTTTGTTTTAAAGAGGGGGAATAAGAAGTTAACTCATTTTAAATAATTCGTTAGGCCGAATGATTATCCTGCGCAACTCGGTTGTTGAAAGAAATTTGGGACTTTACTGCACGGAAGATTGTCATCTGTCGGTACGAAGGATGTTTAATAAATACTGATATTAAATGAATTGACCCTAATGATTCGTACCACAGGATGATTATCCTGAGTACCCGGTTATTCAAAGAAAGTGGGGGCTTTACTGTACGACAGATTGTGATCTGTCGGAACAAAGGATGTTTAGTAAAGATTGATATTAAACGAATTGAATCTAAGGATTCGTACCGCCGGATGATTATCCGGCGCAACTCGATAGTTGAAAGAAATTTGGGACTTTACTGCACGACAGATTGTCATCTGTCGGTACGAAAGATATATGCATCAGCTTATTTTGTCCTTGCAGTTCTTAAGGAACGAACCAGCGCCGGACTATGCCAGTTCTAAATCCATCCTCAGCCGCTCTGCGCGGTCGGCAATTTTAAGCTGCTCGATGAGTTCGTTTAAGTCGCCGTTGATTACTCCGGCTAAGTTATATAAGGTAAGCCCTATCCGGTGATCGGTGATTCTGTTCTGGGGAAAGTTATACGTTCTTATCTTATCGCTTCTGTCGCCGCTGCGCACCATAAGTTTTCTCTGCGCGGCTATTTCACTGTTCTGCTCTTTCATCTTTGCTTCATAAAGACGAGCGCGCAATACCTTCATTGCTTTCTGGCGGTTCTTTAACTGTGAGCGTTCATCCTGGCACTGTACAACCAATCCGGTTGGCAAATGAGTAATGCGGATTGCAGTTTCAACTTTATTTACGTTCTGCCCTCCCGCACCGCCGCTCCGGTACACATCAATTTTAAGATCGGCGGGATTTATATCCACCTGCACTTCTTCAACTTCGGGCAGTACTGCTACTGATGCAGCAGAAGTGTGTACTCTTCCGTTTGCTTCAGTGGCCGGAACTCTCTGCACACGATGAACGCCGCTTTCAAACTTCAGGTCGGCGTAAACATTTTCTCCGGTTACCGACATGACAATTTCTTTATAACCTCCAATGCCGGTATCGCTCACGTCAATTATTTCAGTTCTCCATCCGCGGGTTTCAAAGTAACGGGAATACATTCTGAAAAGATCACCGGCAAACAAAGCGGCTTCATCACCGCCGGTGCCTGCACGGATTTCCATGATTACATCGTTGCTGTCGTTGGGATCTTTAGGGAGAAGGAGGATTTTCAGTTCTTCTTCAAGTTTTTCTTTTTGCTCATTCAGGGAGGCCAGCTCTGCCTGTGCAATTTCCGCAAAATCTTTATCTCCGGAGTCAATCAGTTCTTTATTGCCGGTGATGTCATTTAATACTTTCGTATAACGGGCAAACGATTCAATCAGGGGAGTGAGATCACTCCGCTCCCGGCTTAGCTGAATCAGTTTTTCATTGTTGTTAAGGTTCTGAGGATCGGAGAGCTGCTCGGTTATGCGGTCGTACTTCTCTTTAATCTTCGATATCTTGCTAAATAAATCCATGCACTCATAATAAATTTACTGATGCAAATATACGAAAAAAGGGGGTGCCTTCCGGAGTGGTCTGGTGTGGTAAAAGCCGGCTTCCTCCGGAATCAGCATCCGGAGGAAGCGGGAGAAAACTTTTCAGGAGAATAAAAAGCGCGTATGATTTATGGCTGTTTTGATGATAGGGTTTCCTTCAGACTTTTTTCGATTTTTACCGCATGGCTTGATCCGGCAACGGCAAATACCCGTTTACCTTTTTTTGTGAGATCGGCAATGGTTTTTACAAAATGCTCATCACGGTAGTTATTTGAAAGCGCGGCAATAGAGCCAAGATAGAGAGGAAGCCCGTAAGCATCTGAGGTCTCGCGCCAGTCAGGAAGTCCCTTAAAATCTGCGGCCCATATCGAATCAATTTCCGCAATGCTGTTAAGTGATCCTTCAAGTCCGGGAATTTTTGTCCGCTTTGCTCTGAACTCCTCAACAAAAGCATCGGGGTCATCCGGCTTACCGAATCTGATATTGGAAAAATACGGGCGAAGAACATAAAAGAGGGCAGTCTGCCGGGGTGTGTAATAACGCAGGGTATTCTTTACATCCTGGTCAATTGCAGGATCCCATGAATAGACTTCAATTCCTTTTTGCCTGGCAAGATTATATACGTAACCCCCTTCCCCATGGTTAACAACAGGGTCCATCAGTCCTTTGAGTAAAAAACCGAGTCTTCCTTCAACCAGAGCGGCATCAGGATTAAATGCATGCCAGAGTGAGTCAATTTTTGCAAACTGGGGGTCGTCAGGGTCTTTTGTGTGAGACGCTCCGAACACAAGCGCGGAACGCTCCCCCTCAATATATACGATATAGGGGCGGGTAAAATAAGCGTGCACAGAGTCATATCCCTCCCTGCTCATAATGGGCGCGAGGAGTTCAACCTCTGCTGACGGGGTGTAATAAGCAGGAGAAGTCCAGATGATACCGCATCCTGTAGTTAATAATCCCAGAAGCAGAAATAGCGGAAAAAGTGAAAGTCTTTTCATCAGTCCTCTTTAGTTAAGCATGCAATCTAACGAGTGCAGCTGAGGAACCCGGAAGGAAGATGATAAACTCTTCAAAAGAAATGACAGACGGAAAGGAAACAACATTAGCCAGGATGATTAAAGAAAGAAATAACCCGGCAGCTGCCGTTCCGGTTTTGCATAAGGGAATTCTTAAATTGCATCATGAAAAGTTCAGAATTATGTCCTTCGCGAATTTAGATTCATCCATACAATATCTTCCGGGCATCGGTCCCAAAAGAGCGGTTCCGTTTGCAAAGATCGGGATTAAGACGATCCGCGATATGCTTTTTTATTTTCCGGCACGATATCTTGACCGGTCAACTATTGTAAACAGCAGCCAGTTAGCCCAGTTTATCCGTGAGGGGAATGACTCTGAAGTTACCATCATCGGGACGGTGTATAATAAAGAGAGCAAACGATTCGGAGGAAGAGAAATTCTGATTGTTAACTTCCGGGATAAAGGGGGATTTTTTGAGGGAGTTTGGTTTCAGGGAGCCCGTTACCATATTAATAAGTTTGTTATCGGGGAAACGTTTGCCATATCAGGAAAGCCGGCGTTTTCAAAATTTGGGAATCTGCAGTTCCCTCATCCTGATTATGATAAGATTACTGAAGATGAAACTCAGCAGTTTTACAATACAGGAAAAATACTCCCCGTTTACCGGCTTCCCAAAGAGCTGAAGGAGAAAAACATCGGAGATATGAGTCTGAGGCGAATGGCAATGGCAGCGGTTGACCAGTATGCTGTATATATTCCCGAAACGCTTCCGGACTCAATTATCAGGAAATATAAATTTTTGCCTCTGAACGAACTTGTGCGAAAGGTGCATTATCCGGCTTCCATGGATGAAATAGAGGAATGCCATCGGCGGCTGAAATATGAGGAGCTCTTTTATCTGGAAATCCTGATTGCCATGAGAAAAAGGAACGTGAAGGAAGAACTGCCGGGCATTCAGTTTGAAAATAAGACTGAAATGATCAGGGAATTTATGACCACGCTTCCTTTTGAACTGACACAGGCACAAAAAAAAGTTTCGCGTGAAATCTTCCGGGATATGCTTACACCAAAACCTATGAACCGTCTGCTTCAGGGGGATGTTGGCAGCGGAAAGACCATTGTTGCCCTTATCGCCATGCTTCTTGCTGTTGAAAACGGATATCAGGCAGTAATGATGGCGCCGACTGAAATTCTTGCCAATCAGCATTACCTGAATATCAGCAAACTCATAAAAAGATATTGCGAAACATTTCCTGAAAGAATGGTTAATGTGTCATTGTTAATTGGGGGACAAAAAAAATCTGTCCGCACTGAACATCTGAATGCAATTGCAACGGGATCATCGCAGATTGTTATCGGAACTCATGCATTATTTGAAGAGGAAGTACTCTTTAACAAACTGGGACTGGTTGTAGTTGATGAACAGCACCGTTTCGGAGTGGTGCAGAGGGCAAGACTCATGAATAAAGGATTAAATCCTGATGTCCTTGTGATGTCCGCCACACCAATACCAAGAACTTTATCATTAACCGTGTACGGAGACCTTGATAACTCTGTTATAGATGAAATGCCGGCGAACAGAATCCCGATTACAACTTCATTGAGGGGTGAATCCAGGCTTCCGGCAATACTTGAATTCGCGAAAGAGAAAATTAAAGACGGGTATCAGACATTTATTGTTTATCCGCTGGTGGAAGAATCAGAAAAACTTGATCTGAAAGCCGCGGAGGAAAATTATGCAGAACTTTCAGCAACGTATCTGCAGGATTGCCGGACCGGACTTGTCCATGGCAGGATGAAGTGGAGCGAAAAGGAATCCATTATGAAAAAATTTGCGGACAAAGAGTTTGACATTCTTTTTGCCACAACGGTCATTGAGGTGGGGATTGATATTCCGGATGCTAATATCATCATCATCAACGAAGCGCACCGGTTCGGACTTTCTCAGCTTCATCAGCTAAGGGGAAGAGTTGGCAGGAGCGAGAAGCAGGGGTACTGCATTCTGGTCACCAAGGATGAGACTGCTGCATCAGCTTCACGGTTCCGCGGACAGCTTGACCGGATGCCTGCCTGGATGATGGAAAAATTTAAATCGGCAATCCGCCTTGAAGCAATGGTTCAGCATACGGACGGATTTAAGATTGCGGATATTGATATGAAGCTCCGCGGGCCGGGAGATATATTCGGCATCAGACAGAGCGGGTATCCGGAATTGAAATATGCAGTGTTAACCGAAGACACAGAGATACTCATCAGCGCACAGCGTGATGCATTTGAAATTATTGCGCATGATCCGCATCTGCAGCAGCATCAGTTTCACCCAATAAAATCGCACCTCCGCGCGCATTATTCTGAATCACTGCGTTATGCACACATTGCTTAATTAGTAATTAGCAGTTAGTAATTAGTAATGTGAATGCAGAGACAGATGACAATCAGTCTTCATTGAGCAGCATTTTCATGTGAGACGGATTGTTATCAGTCTGTACAAATTCATCAATTCTTGTTGAGATAAATCACAATCTGTCTTCCATCGGCAGGATTTTCTTTTGAGACGGATTGTTATCAGTCTGTACGAATTCATCAATTCTTGTTGAGACAAATCACAATCTGTCTTCAACCGGCAGAATTTTCTTTTGAGACGGAATTTCATCAGTCTGTTCGAAGCGGGGGAAAATATTTTTGGAATCATGGATGGTTAGGGGTTGAGAATACATCCGGGAAAATTCAAACTTCGATGTAATTCTTTGCGAGAGCATGTTCTCTCCGGAGAATCGGTAAGTTCATCCCTCATCATTTCAATGAGGAACCTTTCAGTTCTCAACTTTCATTTCTCAATTATCAATTCATAATTTTTCTTGAAAATTGTATTTTTGTTTTTATTAATTATATTTGGGCAGAAAAAAAAGTTTTTTCTTTAAGAAGTAACAACCAACGGAGATTTTTTTATAACATTTTCATTCAGCAGGAAATTGAAACTGGCTCTGGTCTTTAATGTAAAGCCGGAAGCACCAGCCGATGAAAATGAATCTCCTCTTACTTCTGAATCAGTGCCGGATGATAAGAGTTCGATTGATGAGTACGCGGAATGGGATACCTGGGAAACGATAAACGCAGTGCGTGATGCTCTTGCGGAATATCACCAGGTTCACATGATTGAGGCAAATACTGAAGCATTTGAAAAACTGAAGATGTTACAACCCGATCTGGTCTTTAATATTGCAGAGGGAATGCATGGCATTAGCCGCGAGGCACAAATCCCTGCAATCCTTGATATGCTGCGGATTCCTTACACGGGATCAGATCCTCTTACTCTCTCTATCTGTTTAGATAAAGCCCGCACAAAAGAAATTCTCAAGTATCACAGCATTCCCACGGCAGATTTTCAGGTGATTTCATCTCTTGATGAACTTGATGCCTCAAAATTTTCATTCCCCTTATTCGTGAAACCCAACGGAGAAGGTTCCAGTAAAGGAATATTTAATGCATCGCTGGTGCATAATGCAGAAGAGCTGACCAAAGCAGCTGCAAAAATCATCAATGAGTATCATCAGCCGGCTTTGGTTGAGCAATATCTGAGCGGCCGGGAGTTTACCGTAGCTCTGATGGGCAATGGCGATAACGTGGAAGTACTTCCGATAGTTGAAATAAATTTTCAGGAACTCCCCTCTCATCTGGCGCCCGTTTATTCCTTTGAAGCCAAGTGGATCTTTGATACAAAGGAAAATCCGCTTGATATCTTCAGTTGTCCGGCCCATCTTGATGATGATTTAAAAAACAGAATTGAAACCATCTGCAAAAAAGCATATAAGGTGCTTCGCTGCCGTGACTGGTCGCGCATTGATGTCCGCCTTGATGCAGAAGGCACGCCAAATATTATTGAAATCAATCCACTTCCGGGCATTCTTCCGAATCCCGAGGACAATTCATGCTTTCCTAAGGCAGCGCGCTCTGCCGGAATGAATTACAGTGCACTGATTAACCGTGTTGCATGGCTCGGTGCTGAAAGATATGGCATTGCATGAGCAAAGCGATTAAATTGCTGGTCTGTTATAACAGTCCCGCTTCAGTATATGAAGTTTACAGCGGAAAGCCGCTTGCAGGCGGAGCCGTGGCAGGAGAAGATCTTTCTGAGACCTCGCTGCTGAGAGAAATGCATCTGATTCAGTCATCCCTTAAGAAATACTATTCGCGCATTGAACTGCTTGCGATTGGACGGGATGTTCATGAAAATATCAGGGCAATCCGCAAAGCATCGCCGGATGTTATCTTAAATTTTGTTGAATCCATAGAAGGAATTGCTTCGTTTGAGGCATATCATGCAGGGCTTTACCCTCTGCTGGGCATTCCCTATACAGGAAATGCACCGCAGACGCTGGGCAACTGCCTTGATAAATCTTTCACGAAGAAAATTCTTTCAGCACATAACATAAAGACACCTGAATTCATGGTTATTAAACCTGGTCAGCGTGTCACTGAAAAAAGTTTTACATTACGTTTTCCGGTCATAACGAAGCTTCTTAAAGAGGATGCAAGCATCGGCATTTCCGAAAACTCAGTGGTTCATGATTTTGCAGCTCTGCGCAGGCAGTTAAACTTCCTCCGCAAGACCTATCAGCAGGATATTCTTGTAGAGGAATATATTGACGGCAGAGAACTGAACGTGGCAATACTGGGTGATAAGGCGCTGCCGGTATCTGAGATCAGTTTTAAGAAGCTCCCGCCAGATCTTCCGAAGATTGTTACGTACGAAGGCAAATGGATGGCTGAGAGCGTGTACTACAAAGGAACGCAGGGTGTCTGCCCGGCGAAACTTTCGCAGCGCGCGCTGAAAAAAGTCACCGAAACAGCAATGCAGTCATTTAAAGCGCTTGAATGCAGGGACTATGCACGCGTTGATATCCGGCTTTCCAAAGAGGGAACGCCCTATGTCATCGAAGTGAACCCGAATCCGGATATATCATCCGATTCAGGATTCTTCCGCGCCGCAAGAACCTCCGGACTTGATTATCCCAAAATGCTGCATACGCTGATATCACTTGCACTCAAAAGAAGGAACATTGATACGTACACTGAAGCCGTCTGACAGAGAACGGCTGAAAGAGATATTAGACGCCACCGGGCAGTTTACTGCTGAGGAGGTCAGCGTGGCAATGGAACTGATTGATATAACAATCAACATTCCCGGTCAGCAGGACTATCACATCTTTGTGAAGGAGCATGATCGTCAGGTAATGGGCTATTACTGCACAGGCAGACGCCCGATGACTGATGCCGTGTTTGATCTTTACTGGATTGTGGTTGATGCTGCTGTTAAGGGTAAGGGCTTCGGAAAGGAACTGCTTCAGCATGCTGAAGAGTTTGTTAAAGATCAGAGCGGGCGCCTGATTCTTGCTGAAACTTCTTCAAAAGAAAATTACGGCAGGACGCGTGCTTTTTATGAAAAGAATGAGTATTCTTTGTTAGCAGAAATAAAACATTTCTACGCAGTGGACGACTCATTACTGGTGTTCGGAAAATATTTTATGTTAAATTCTTAAGGAGAATTTATGGAGATGTGGCAACAGATGCTGAGAGACAGTGTTCATACTGTTGACCAGCTTGTGGAGAAGTTCAATATAGATCGGAATGTTGCCGAGCGGTTAAATGATTTTTTCCAGGTGCGGATAAACCCCTACTATCTGAGTTTAATCAGATATCCGGGTGACCCGATCTGGCTTCAGTGCGTGCCTGATGTTCAGGAGCTTGATGATATAGACGGTCCGGAAGATCCTCTGATGGAGGATGCAATGAGTCCGGTTCCTAATATCACCCATCGCTATCCTGACCGCGCGTTATTTCTGACAACAAGCCAGTGCGGCCTCTACTGCAGATTCTGCACCCGCAAAAGAAAAGTCGGTGATTCGGAAAAGATTTCCATGAAAGGACTGGAAGCTGCATTCAGATATCTTGAGCAGCATACAGAGATCCGTGATGTGATCCTTTCCGGCGGTGACCCGCTTATGCTTACTGATGTGATGCTGGAAAAAATACTGGCGCGCCTCCGTCAGATTCCCCATATCGAAATTATCCGTCTTGGAACCAAGATGCCATGCGTGCTTCCTCAGCGCATCACCCCAAAGCTTGTTGAGATGATTAAGAAATATCATCCGGTATATGTAAACACCCACTTTAACCATCCATGGGAGATAACCCCCGAAAGCATGAAGGCATGCACCATGCTTGCGGATGCGGGATGCCCGGTAGGAAATCAGATGGTTCTGATGAAGGGTGTGAATGATGATCCGGCAGTGGTAAAAGAACTGATGCAGAAACTGCTGAAGATGAGAGTCCGCCCCTACTATATGTATATGGCAGACGAGACCAAAGGCGCAAACCATTTCCGTACCTCACTTGAGACGGGTCTGGATATCATCGAACACCTGCGCGGCTGGACCTCAGGACTGGCAATACCTCACTTTGTAATTGATGCTCCCGGCGGCGGCGGAAAGATTCCCGTTCTGCCGAACTATGTGCTGCATCATGATGAAGAGAAGGTTGTCCTCCGCAACTATAAGAAGAAGGTATATACCTACCGGAACGTAAAGGACAAGAACAGCAAGTCGGTGCGCAAAACCGGCGGCGAGATACCGCAGGAGCTTCCCAAACCGGAACCCCCGCGCAAAAAAACCCGCGCCTCGGTAAGGAAGATCGTAACACCGAAGATAGAAGATATAGCGGTGTAGATCAGCTTTCTTAGAAATATTTGCCCCTTCAGAGAGATTATCTTTGGAGGGGCATTTTTTTAATTAGTAATGAGGAATTAGTAATTAGTAATGGGGAGAGGGGAATGTACAATTTACAATGAACAATGTACAAGTGGGCGCAATTGTGTGCCGTTGCTTTTGAATATTTATCGGGCAAAGGGCAATTGGGCTCTGGCTATACGGCTATTTTAGTCCTTCTCACCGGAGGAAATTTCCCGCAAATTGCGCAGATGAGCGCAGAGTTTTCTGATCAGTGAAAATCCGCGTTGCGAAGCATCTGTATCATCCGTGTCCATGGGCGGAGTATAAGTTCGCGCAAATGCGCCAAGAATATCGGAGGAAGTGCTTGTTGCCACTATTGGCTTTTCCGTCCTTAGTTTATTACCCCAATAGTCCAAGACCAGCCATAGATAAGGTTTTGAGAAGTAATTTTATGTGATTTTAGTCGAAAAGTGGCACTTGGCCTATTTGGAGTGAGACCTTTTGGTGAGATTAAGTTTCTTTTGTTCCTTATTTGTTCTAATAAGTCCTCAGTACCTTTTCCATCTTTTTCCATTTAGCCAGTTCGTCCACCAGCTTATCTAAATATCGAACTTTTTGTGTCAACGGATTTGTTATTTCCTCCACCCGATAGCCGCATATAACGCCCTTAATAAGTTGGGCATTTGGGTTTTGTTTTGCATGGTCAAAGAATGTTTCAAAAAGCACCTTTTCATCAATCAGTTTTTGAAGTATTTTGTTATAAAGACCGGTGAGCCATTCAATTACTTTAAATAATTCTTTCTTTGTTCTGCCTTTTCTATCAACCTTTGTAACATAGTGCGGATACACCGTAACAAAAGTCATTTTTGCCATTTTCTCATCATGTTCGGGAGTTGTTATCATATTTAATTCCGTATTGTTTTTTGATTCAAAGTATATTTCTCACTTTTGTTTGAAGCAGCCAACTATTATGCCGGCATCTGAAAATCCATATATGGTGGTCGTGCAAAATTTTGGTTGTTCGCAAATCAAGTTCATTGGCGAACAGTCCGAGGACTTTACATAATGTAAGATTGAGTGGTTGGATACAATTGGTACTAGTAGTCTTTGCTATGAACAGCGAATGATATTGAAGCGCTAATGAGTATTAAAAAGAAATTTAATGAACCACTGAACGGTCACAGAATCATGTTGTTCTCCATTTTGCCAAATAAATATTTAAGGCAAGACTTCTATCTGTTAGTTATGGTTCTATTCCTAGAATGAGTAAAGGAACGGGCGGATTATTTCTTCCGTGTCGCAAAACATTATAAACTTCACCTTCATAGTAGGCAACACCACTACTCATTTGTGCTTGCATTTTCTTAGTTGGCAAAACTTCAATACCAAGATTAATTACACCGCCAGAATAAAAAAGTAAATGCTTCACGAATAAGTCAAATGCAACAAAAGCATATTTGCCAAATTGAACCTCTACTGCAATTTGATTCTTTACAAAATCTGTTTGCTTGTAAGAAGATATTGGAGACTTAATACCTTTTGAAATAAGAAATCTTTTCTGTTCCTCATAAGGTAAGAGAATCAATTCGGGCAATAATTTTTGGTCTGTCGTTATGTAATATTGATAGCGACTTTCATTCCATCCAAGTTTATTGAATATAGCATTGAATGCTTTATTCAGTTCGATGGGACTATAAAGCATTCTTCCGCTCATAGTTTTCTCTTTGCTCTCTTTGGACATAAACTTTGAAGCATCAATACACTCAATAGTTTCGATAATTTCTTTGTACAGTTTCTTGTGATGAACAATTAGATATTCCTCACCGTTTAAATGTGAATATTTTTGTGCTATTTTCATAAGAGTTTTCCATTTAAGCGGTTTGATTTCGCATTGCTTTTAAGCTGTTCAAACTCCAACCATTCTTTGGGGATTTGAGAAATTTTATCATTTCCTGTGGGCTTATGGATTGGTTTATTAATAGGTCTGATCTTTAGATTACCCTCATTGTAATCTTTAATTCTCTGCTTAGCAATATTGCAATACTCTTCTTCCTTTTCTATTCCCAATGCATTTCGATTATTTTTTATTGCTCCGAGAACTGTCGAACCTACACCAGAGAATGGGTCGAGAACCCAACTGTTTTCATCCGTTAAAGCAAGAACACAACGCTCAACAAGCTCTATTGGAAATTGGCAAGGGTGATTTGTTTTTTCAGGATGATTAGATTTTACATTTGGAATGTTCCACATACCTTTTTCCCAGTCCTGTTGAATAATTTCCCAAACATCGCTTGGATTTTTTCCCAGTGGATTACCTGAAGGTAGTCCTTTTTTTGGTCCTTTAAAATGTAGTTTACCTGGATACTTTGATGGAACTCTTACATCGTCAAGATTAAAAATATAGTTGTCTGTCTTGCTGAACCATAATAATGTTTCATAACGTCCACTAAATCGGTTACTGGCGTGCAGTCCATGTCCGAAATGCCAGATGATACGATTGCGAAGTTTTAATCCATGTTTTTTGAAAATTTGGTAATAAAAAATATCAAGGGGGAAGATTTCTCCTTTGTTAACATAGTTTCCTACTTGCCAGCAAATATTCCCTTTGTCGGAAAGAGTCCGAATAAGTTCTGCAATGATTTCTTCCTGTGTTTCTAAATATTTTTCAATGCTCGTCTTAGTCTCGTATGACTTGCCAACGTTGTAAGGCGGTGAGGTTAAAATTAGATCAAATTTACCGTCTTCAACTTTTTGAAGAACCGTCAAGCAGTCGCCCTTTTTAATTTGATAATTAGTGCCTGGGCTAATATAGTCAAATAATGGCTCTTTTACTTTCATTGTCCTAATATTGTAATCCAAATTAAATTAATAGTGTTGAGGAAATCGTTAAAATTAAGATCAAATTATTCACTGTTCTATCCGTTAGTTTTAACGGTAACAATTGTCTTTACGCAAATATAAGTAATTATCTCAAAATATGTTGTCTGTTTCGTAAAGACATTCCAACCGAAATTGACCTAAGTTATTGATCAATTGCTTACCGTCAAAAGACTTAGATGTTGTACAATTAATGGGAATGGGTTTTGGCATCGGGTAGTTTTTCCAGCATCTCAACTTATGGTCCCCTTTCAGAAAGTGAACCAAGGGTGCTGGAAATATTCTGTTAGTGGCGGTTGTTTAGGGATACTCGATTTGAGATTAAACCTTCTCCTTAAACATTCCACGTTTTTCAGTGCCTATTTTCAGTATTTATCGTCCAATAACACATTAAAGTTTTTTGCTTTTCTGATGTTCATGTTTTGAGAGGTGAAAAGAGAACAAGATCCATTTAATAGGAAACTATAACATAAAGTTTTGTGAGAGCTTAAAGAGGCAACTCCCTTTTGCTAATTCATCGTACATAGGATGCGTATTAGACTCCCGCAAAGGTGAAAAGGGCAAAGAGGAATTGAGACCACCAAAATCCGTCCTTCTTCTTTCCCCATTTTCCATTATCAATTACAGTTGAAAATAGTCCTCTTTTCTCTATTTTAGCAGTATAAATCGAAAAATAATCGAGTTTTTATGACAATTCTGGTTACGGGTGGTGCCGGTTATATCGGCTCGCGGACGGTGTTTTTTTTGCTGAAAAAGGGGTATGATGTGGTTGTGGTGGATAATCTTTCCCGCGGTAATAAGCCGGCTATTCCCGATGGTGCTCATTTTGTAGAGATGGCGATCGAAGATCCGGCTATGGATAAGGTTTTTGCGACCTACCGCCCCGATGCAGTCATCCATTTTGCGGCTTATGCTTATGTTGGGGAGTCCAATACCCAGCCCCTCTTATACTATTGTAATAATACCGCGGCTACTATCCGGTTTCTGGATAGCATGACCCGGGCCGGTGTCCGGAATATCGTCTTTTCATCAACCTGTTCACTCTATGGCAACCCCGTCACGGTTCCCATCACAGAAGCAGAACCGGTTAAGCCGATGAATACCTATGCAGTCACCAAAGCACAGATTGAAAAAGCGCTTGAGGATTGCTCAGCAGCCGGACTGCTCAACTATGCCGCGCTCCGCTATTTTAATGCAGCCGGAGCAGCCCCTGACGGCTCAATGGGAGAAAGCCATGACCCGGAACCGCACCTGATACCGCTGGTGCTTATGGCGGCACAGAATGGCACTTCCGTTAAAATTTTCGGCGATGACTATCCCACACCGGACGGTACCTGCATCCGAGATTATATACACATTGATGATCTAGCTTCAGCGCATATACTGGCGGTTGAAAAAGTGATTAACGAAAAGAAGAATTTTGTGCTCAATCTGGGAACCGGAGCGGGGAACTCAGTAAAGGAAATTATCACACGCAGTGAAGCAATTTCCGGCAGAGCGGTTAAAGCGGAACTCGCTCCGCGCAGACCGGGTGATCCGGCTGTTCTGGTTGCGGATAACAAAAACGCGGTGAATGAACTCGGCTGGAAACCCCAATATAACATCGAAGATATTCTCACTCACGCCTGGAACTGGCTGCAAAATAAACGCTATTAATATATATAAGGAAAGAACATGAAAGGCATCATACTCGCGGGCGGATCAGGATCACGCCTTTATCCCATCACCAAAGTTTACAGCAAGCAGCTTACCATAATTTATGATAAGCCGCTGATTTACTATCCCCTTTCCGTGCTGATGCTCGGGGGAATCAAGGATATACTGATTATTTCAAACGATGAAACAATACCGCTGTATCAGAAATTGTTCGGCAATGGAAACCAGTTTGGTCTTAACATCGAATATGCCCGCCAGGCAGCACCGAACGGCATTGCGGAGTCGTTTATCATAGGAGAAAAGTTTATCGGAAAAGATTCCGTATCGCTGATTCTTGGTGACAACATCTTTTATGGCTACCTCGACTTTTTTTACCGTGGTATTGCAAACACAGCACCCGGCGCAACAGTATTCGGATATAGGGTTACTGATCCTGAGCGCTATGGTATTGTTGAGTTTGACCAGTCGGGCAAAGTGCTTTCCATTGAAGAAAAGCCGCTTAAGCCGAAATCAAACTTTGCGGTACCGGGCCTTTATGTGTATGATAACCGGGTTATTGATATATCAAAGAATCTGAAGCCCTCAGGACGCGGAGAGCTTGAAATTACGGATGTAAACAGAACCTATCTGGAGATGGGTGAGCTCCGTGTTGAAAAGATAGGGCGCGGTGTTGCATGGCTTGACACGGGAACTCCGGAGGCGCTTCTGCAGGCATCAAATTTCTTTGGTGTTATTGAAGAACGTCAGGGTCTCAAGATTGCCTGCATTGAAGAGATAGCATTCTATAAAGGATTTATTACCAAAGCTGAATTCGCAGCATTAATTGAATCAACCCCCAAGAGTATGTACCGCTCCTATCTTGAGCGGGTTCTCGCTGAAGCGGAATAAGAAGGAAAAGAAGTGCAGGTTACCGATTTAGAAATCAGCGGTCTTAAAGTTATTAAGCATACCGTATATAACGACAGCCGCGGCTATTTTTTTGAATGTTTTCATAAAGAACGTTTTGCAGCAGCCGGTATTCCGGATCAGTTTTTTCAGGATAATATATCTAAATCCAAAAAAGGGACAGTCCGCGGACTCCATTACCAGGTGGGGCAGAATGCGCAGGGGAAACTCTGCCAGGTGCTTCAAGGAAAGGTGATGGATGTGGCGGTGGATATCCGCTTTGGTTCTCCGACGTTCGGAAAATATGCCGCGGTGGAGCTTTCCGCTGAAAACGCTACCATGCTCTGGATACCGCCCGGTTTTGCCCACGGTTTTTCGGTGCTGAGCGATGAGGCAGTTTTTTACTATAAATGCACTGCACGATATAGTAAACCGGATGAAAGGGCTATTCTTTTTTCTGACCCGGATCTGGGAATAGACTGGCAGGCTGAAGAGCCGCTGGTTTCGGATAAAGATAAAGAAGCCACGCCATTTTCGCAAATTGAAAAAGATTTTGTCTGGTAGTTTTTAAAGGTCAAAGATTACTAAATTAGGGGGCGTTACTTTGTATTTACAGGAACAGGACATCATCCATAGTGTAAGAAAGGATTACGATGAAGAAGGAAGACACCTCGATATTTTTTACTGACAGTGAAACGCTTGAAAGCTACTCACTTTCTAACCAGTTTGCAGAGCATCTCGAATTTATACTCGTTAAAGACCGCTTTACCGCCACAAAAGAAGATTATTACTACTCATTAGCGCTTTCCATACGCGATCGTCTCATCAGAAAGTGGCTCCGTACCCAGCATATATATAAACAGCAGGATACCAAGCGGGTTTATTATCTTTCGCTTGAGTTTCTGATGGGCCGTCTGATGGGCAATGCGCTTATCAACATGGGCTTTTATGATGAGTGCCATGATATTCTGCTCCGGGATAAAAACAAACTTGAAGATATCATAGAAATTGAACATGATATGGCTCTGGGCAACGGAGGTCTTGGCCGCCTCGCTGCGTGTTATCTTGATTCAATGGCAACCCGTGAACTGCCGGCATTCGGATACGGCATCCGGTATGAGTACGGTATCTTCCGCCAGGACATTGAAAATGGCAATCAGGTAGAGCATCCTGATAACTGGCTTAGCTACGGCAATCCGTGGGAAATTTTAAGACGGGAGCTTACTTACCGCGTTCAGTTCTTTGGTGAGGTTAAAGTTTTCACCGATGAAAATGGCAGACTGCATTTCAACTGGGTTAATACCGATGATGTGCTTGCGGTCGGGTATGATGTTCCGGTTCCTGGATATAATAATAATACCGTAAACAACCTGCGTCTCTGGGCTGCAAAGGCTACACAGGAATTTGACTTTAAGGATTTTAACCAGGGTAATTATCTTGCAGCGGTTGAAGCAAAGAATGAATCGGAAAATATATCAAAGGTGCTTTATCCGAATGATACCTATGTTGAGGGAAAGTTTCTCCGGCTGAAGCAGCAATATTTCTTCGTATCAGCTTCGCTGCAGGATATAATCCGCAAGTATAAGATTAACCATAATGATTACAGACAGTTTGCGGAAAAGACGGCAATTCAGCTTAATGATACGCATCCGGTAATTGCCATACCCGAACTTATGCGCATTCTGCTTGATCAGGAGGGGCTTGGCTGGGATGAAGCCTGGAAAATCACCACAAACGTATTTGCCTACACAAACCATACTGTGGTTCCGGAAGCTCTTGAAGAGTGGTCAGTTGCCATCATGCAGGATCTTCTGCCGCGGCATATGCAGATTATTTACGAAATCAATCAGCGCTTCCTGGATGATGTAAGAATGAGATATACACAGGATGATGACATTATCAAGGCACTTTCGATCATCAAAGAGGGGGATGAAAAGCGGGTCCGCATGGCAAACCTTGCAATTGTGGGAAGCCATTCTATTAATGGTGTTGCGGCTCTGCATACGGAAATTCTGAAGAAAACCATCTTTGCCCATTTTTATGCTCTCTTCCCGGAGAAGTTTAAGAATGTTACCAACGGCATTACTCCGAGAAGATGGCTTAAAACCGCCAATCCGTATCTGGCTCAGGTAATCACCGAAAAGATCGGGGATGAATGGATTACCCATCTTGATCAGCTGAAGAAGCTTGAAAAACTCACAAAGGATAAGCAGTTCCTCGAAAGCTGGAGAAGCGTGAAATGGAGCAACAAGCAGCAGCTTATTGAGTATATACAGAAGGAGCATTATGTGGTTATCAATCCTGACTCAATGTTTGATGTTCAGGTAAAGAGATTCCACGAGTATAAGCGCCAGCTCCTTAATGTGCTGCATGTTATAACGCTTTACAACAGAATTAAAGACAATCCGAATCTTGATATTGTTCCGCGCACGGTAATCTTTGCCGGTAAAGCCGCTCCGGCTTACTTCCAGGCAAAGCAGGTGATTAAGCTGATCAACTGCGTGAGTGATGTTGTTAACAATGATCCGGATATCGGTGATAAGCTTAAAGTAATCTTCCTGAAGAACTATTCGGTTACGCTTGCTGAAAAAATAATTCCGGCGGCAGATCTTTCAGAACAGATTTCCACGGCAGGACTTGAAGCATCAGGCACGGGCAACATGAAATTTGCGCTTAACGGTGCGCTGACTATCGGCACCATGGACGGCGCGAATGTTGAAATCCGCGAAGAAGTTGGTGATGATAACATTTTCATTTTCGGTCTGCTTTCTGATGAAGTAGCGGCAATGAAGAAAAATGGCTACAATCCGCGTGAATATTATGAAAAAGATCCTGAGCTGAAGCGTGTGATTGATATGATAGCCCACAACTACTTTAACCGTCTTGAACCCGGACTGTTTAAGCCGATGATTGACGGTCTGATGAGCATTGACTATTATCTGCTTTTTGCTGATTACCGTGCATATATAGACTGCCAGGACAGAGTAAGCGAGCTCTATAAGAACAAGGATGAGTGGACCAGGAAATCCGTGCTGAATGTGGCGCGTGTGGGTAAATTCTCAAGCGACCGTTCTATTATGGATTATGCAAACGATATCTGGAAGGTTAAGCCGGTTAAGATAGATATCGTCTGAAGTATGAATATTGAATTATGAAGTATGAATGGGGGAATGCTTCATGTTATTTATATTGCCAGCTTAGCGGTTCGTGCAAAGGAGCTGAATCCCAAAGATTAAACTCTGACCTTCAAGGCCTTGCTGTCCTTCGAGTCCTTCTACCCGCACATGGCCCGCGGATTTTAACGGATGCTAAAACAGCGCGGATGAGCACGGATCGGAAGAACTTTTTGTCACCTTGCCAAGGCCGGATAAGAAATTTCCCGCAGATTAACGCAGAAACAGAGATGCCCCAAAGATTTTAAAGGAGATGCTGAGGCAAACCGGATCGAAAATGAAATGAACGACCCCGCCATTTCCCAAACTTTTAATTTATAGCCAACCTAGCTACCACCGAAAAGCCCCCTTGAATTTAAGGCAGGAATTTCATAAGTTTGGTTCCAGTTAGAAACCAAAACGGAACCATTGCTATGCCGACAATAACCTTAAAAAACATACCGGACTCTCTCTATAGTAAAGTAAAAAAAAGAGCAAAGAAAAACAAACGCAGTATTAATAGTGAGATTCTCTATGTTCTTGAGAATTCTGATAAAACGGAAGGGCAGGATAAGAAAAAGATCCTTGAGAGCATACGCTTATTAAGAGCAACTCTTCCCAAGATTAAAAACATTAAAGAAATCGACGATTTCAAAAAATCTGGCCGTCCATGATTGTTGTTGACTCAAATATTCTGGCGTACTTTTTATTAAATTCAGATTATCAAGAGCAGGCTGAGGCGCTCTACGAAAAAGATTCTGATTGGTGGGCTCCATATTTATGGCGCAGTGAATTAAGAAACATTCTGGTGAATCATCAGAGAAAAAAGCTAATTAATCTTAAGCAGAGCAAGGCTATTATGAGTATTGCACTGAATCTTATGAAGGATAAAGAGTTTTCACCACACTCAGAAAATGTTCTTGAATTGGCCGAAGAGTCCGGATGTACTGCATATGACTGTGAGTATGCTGCGACGGCAATATACCTTAAAACAAAGCTTATAACTTATGACAAGCAATTATTGCGTGCGTTTCCATCCAGGGCCATAAAAATAGCAGATTTTTTATCCGTTTAAGATCTTCTGTCCTGTGACTTTAAAAAATATTGCGGATTTAAAGACGGGCTAATAATAGTCTTTATTTAAAAGCTGTCCTTGCTGTCTTTGTACCCGCCAATCGCCCGCGGATTTAAACGGATGCTAAAGCACCGCGGATGAGCACAGATCGGAAATGAGTTCCGGGTTATACATCACCATAAACTTTTAACTTTTCTCTTTTAACTTCTAACTGCCCCGGCCGCCCGGTATCATTCGCTCTTACTCAATCAGCAATAGCGCCGATTCTCTTCTCCGGACAATTCCCCCTTTCGTATATTTGATGAGTAAATTATATAAATTCTGGAGTTCTGTTATATGAAACTGTCGGTTATTGGTACCGGTTACGTAGGTCTTGTTTCGGGAACCTGTTTTGCTGAAATGGGCAATGATGTTATCTGCGTTGATAATAATCCTGAAAAACTGAAAAAGCTCCGCGCGGGTCAGGTCACGATATATGAACCCGGACTTGAGCTTCTCTTTGAACGGAATATTGAAAAAAAGCGCCTTGCCTTTACCGATGACCTGAAGTATGCCCTGCAGAATTCCGATATTGTTTTCTTCTGTCTTCCCACTCCGATGGGGGAGGATGGTTCTGCCGACCTGCAGTACGTCCTTCAGGCCGCGGGTGATACTGGCCGTTTCCTGAAAGAGCTCGGGGATAAGGAGTTTAAGGTAATTGTAAATAAAAGCACCGTTCCGGTCGGAACTTCAGATCTGGTAACGAACGCTATTAAGGAACAGGGAGCTGTAAATTTTGAAGTGGTTTCCAATCCGGAATTCCTGCGGGAGGGATACGCTGTTGAAGACTTCATGAAACCGGACCGCATCGTAATTGGCGCAAACACTCCGAAAGCAATGAAAGTAATGCGGGAGCTTTATGAACCATTCGTACGTCAGGGTAACCCGATCCTTGAAATGGATACCCGCAGTTCTGAAGTAACAAAATACGCGGCGAACTCTTACCTGGCAATGCGTATTACCTTCATGAATGAAATGGCGAATTTCTGCGAAAAAGTCGGGGCTAATGTGGATAACGTCCGTAAGGGAATAGGTACCGATAACCGCATCGGCAAGCGTTTTCTTTTCCCCGGAATCGGTTACGGCGGATCATGTTTTCCAAAGGATGTAAACGCTCTGATTAAAACGGCGGGTGATAATGAAGTACCGCTGAGAGTACTGACCATGGTGGATGAAGTAAACCATGCCCAGAAACTGGTTCTTCCAAAGAAAGTGCTTGATCACTTCGGCGGTATTCTGCAGGGTAAGACGCTGGCTGTATGGGGACTGGCATTCAAACCAAATACCGATGACATGCGCGAGGCTCCGTCAATTCCGATTATTCAGAAACTGCTCTCTGAGGGCGCGGTGATTAAAGCATACGATCCCGCTGCTATGGAGCAGGCGAAATTTTTCCTTGGTGACTCAGTTATATATACAGAGAATGAGTATGACGCGCTTAAGGATGCTGATGCCCTGCTGATACTGACGGAGTGGAATGAGTTCCGCAACCCTGATTATAAAAAGCTTTACGACGGGCTGAAAAACAAGCTGATCTTTGACGGAAGGAATGTTTACGAGCCCTCCAAGATGAGGGAGCTCGGGTTTACCTATTACAGCATCGGAAGACCAAAGGTTAATTAACAAATTACAATGAACAATTGGCTGCTGCCGGGGTTTTACTAGCGTTCAAGGACGCAAGTAAAGCTCTCCCTGCAAAAGTGGCCTAATTGTCCCTTTTGTTTTTGATGTCCATGGCGGGAACAGCAGCCCAGCCCAGATTTCTGGAAAAGGGGTAAAACCACGCCTTTTTTAGCATTTTTTGCCTAAAAATGGCAAAAAACAGCAAAAAAAAACCTTATTTTATCAAATAATGGCAATTTTTGCTCTTTTATCATAAGGGGGCTGCCATCAGCATGTCAGCCCCCCGGAATTGGTTTTCCCGTTGGAAATTTGGCGGTATAATGTTATTTTTGGGGTCTGTTTTAAATAATAGGAAGTAAGATGAAAAGAACGTATCAGCCGAGCAAAAGAAAAAGAAGGAATAAGCACGGCTTCCGTGAGAGAATGGCTACCGCCAACGGCAGAAAAGTGCTTGCCAGAAGAAGAGCTAAAGGCAGAAAAAAGTTAACCGTGAGCGACGAAAGACGCTAAATGTGGCAAGGTTTACCCTTTCAAAAGATGAAAGGCTCAGGGGAAAAACCACATTTGAAAAAATATTTAAAGAAGGGAAAACGCTGTTTTCCCAGGACAGGGTATTAAAAGCGTATTATATATCAGGAGAAGCCGGAGAAGGGGAGCACGTCCGGATTGCCGCCGCGGTTTCTAAAAAATCAGGCAATGCTGTCTGGCGAAACAGGGTAAAACGGCTGATCAGGGAAGCATACCGGCTCAACAAGCATATATATACGGAAGCATTATCGCAGAATGAGCGGCCGCTGCTCGTGGTATTTTCACTTTATGCATATAACAGCCGCACGCACAGAGAGGTAACGCTGGCGATGATAGAACCCGCCGTGCGCTCAGTGCTGGAAAAACTCAGTCAAATGGCTGCTGCATGAAGTCCATAGCAATCTTTATCATACAGATATACCGTAAACTGATATCACCTCTGCTGCCCCCGTCATGCCGCTTTTATCCTACCTGTTCGCAGTATGCAGTTGATGCACTCACTAAATACGGATTTCTTAAGGGCAGTTATCTTGCTGTCAGGCGGATACTTCGGTGTCATCCATTTTATAAGGGTGACTACTATGATCCCGTTAAATAACCAAGTTTTACCAAAAAAGATTTAATTCCGGAAATACCCCTTATGGACAGACAAACCACCTTAGCGTTCCTGCTTATAGGACTTATCCTGATGGTGTGGCTCTATATACAGACCCCTCCCCCGCAGCCGCCTCCTCAGGATCAGTCAAAAGAACAGACGGTTGATTCGCTCAACGGCACCAAAGCAGCAGAAAAGGAAAAACCGGTTACGGCTCAGGTTCCCGCTGAAAATGATTCAATGCCTTTCGGAAAGCACTTCGCCAACAACTCCGGCACCCCTGGTCTTATCCGCATTGAGACGGATCTTTTATATATCGAAATGAGCGAAAAGGGAGGAAAGTTTTATAAGTACTTCCTGAAAGAGTTTAACAACTGGTATATAGACGATCTTCCGGAGAATGCCCCCTATTATCAGAAAAACATTCAGCTTCTTAACACCAACCGCGGCAGCAGTTTTGACCTGAGCTTTATAACCACCGACGGCAGAAAAATTTCCACCGGCGATATACGATTTGCTTCATCGCTTGCCCCGGGCAATTATACGCTGAAGGGGAATGATTCTCTTGTCCTGAGTTATACTCTTCCTACCGCCGACGGGAAAGGAAGCATTATAAAGAATTTTGTTATTTACGGCAACCGTTATGACAGCCGCTTTACGCTTGAGCTTAACAACCTAGACGATGTTATTTCAAATCGGGCTTATGATATCGTATGGGGCGGCGGTATCCGGTTTGTAGAGGAAAATTCCGTGGATGAAGCAACCGCGGCCAACGCCAGCGTTTATTACGGTGACGAACAGGTAATCGTGGACGCTGCCAGCCCGGGTGAAACCGTTGAGCAGGATTTTAACGGACGAGTGGACTGGATCACCGTCCGCAATAAATATTTCGCCGCCGTTATGGTGCCGGATAATCCAAAAGGGGTTGACGGCGCGTATATATCAGGCAAGGCGGGCGGATACGAGCAGGGGGGCGTGAGGGAGTTTTATTCAGCACATCTGAAAATGCCTTTTAAGGGGGGCAAGGCAGAAACCAGCAGCTTTATGGTATATATCGGACCGGTGAAGTATGAAATCCTGGACAGCTATAACCGCGGACTGACCACCATTGTTGATTTCGGAAGCTTTTTCGGCCTGAAGATGATTGTCCGCCCCATCGCGGAATATATACTGCTTCCTCTCTTTAACTTTCTGTATGATCTGATAAAGAATTACGGTCTGGTTATTATCATCTTCTCCCTGATTATCAAGGTGCTCCTGAATCCGCTCACCAAGCAGACCATGGACTCAATGAAAAAAATGCAGGCGCTGAAGCCGAAAATTGATGAGATGAAGGAGAAGTTCAAGGACGATCCACAGAAACAGCAGTCTGAAACCATGAAACTTTACAGTACCTACGGCATCAATCCTCTCGGAGGATGTCTGCCGCTGCTGCTTCAGATGCCGATCTTTATTGCGCTCTGGGGTACCTTCCAGACCGCGGTTGAACTTCGTCAGCAGCCGTTTGTATGGTGGATTACTGACCTTTCCCGTCCGGATGTGATTTTTGATCTTGGTTTTAAGATACCGCTTTTTGGTGTGCAGGAAATCAGCGGTCTTGCAATACTGATGGGTATTACCACCTATCTGCAGCAGAAGATGTCCGGCGCTGCAAAGGACCCTTCACAGGCGCCATTGTTATATATCATGCCGGTGATGCTCACCATTCTTTTTATGAGTTTTCCGTCAGGACTTAACCTCTATTATTTCCTCTTTAACCTTTTCTCAATCGGCCAGCAGTGGTATGTTACCAAATACGGCAAGCCGGTTGAACTGGTGCCTGTACCGCCGAAAGCAAAAGGAGGTTTCTTCCAGAAACTGATGACCGCAGCAGAGCAAAAGGCCAAGCAGCAGCAGGCAGCAGCAAAAAAAAGGAAATAGCTTAAATAATTATGAATGATAAATTGTGAAGTATGAATTGGGTAATACTTCGGTAAAATAAAATTCATCATTTTTTCTAAGGGACATCTTAACAGGTGTCCCTTTTTTATTTATCCTGATTCCAATTCTTTTAACCGGCAGTTTACGGCTAAACATCCATTTGGCGGTGCTCCTTATTCAGCCCGATGAGATTAAGAATTACACCTTCGAAAAGGTAGTAAAACGGCTTTTTAAAGGCGGAAACTGTGACAAAAGAGTCATTTTATGGTTGTTAAAGCTGTTTTTATTGATTCCGTCTGCGGAAAGGGGTAAGTTAGTATAAGCAAAAAGGAAAAAATTTGCCACGGTCAGGTTTCCCGGTTTACAGCGTGCTGATTGTTTCCTCAGATTTCAGCACACGTCCAGTTTCGGCTCAGCGAGCAGATGAAGGTGGAATATGTACACTACCGGTCATGTATAAATTCTGTATCCCCCCGCATGTTCATCAGAAAAAGCATTTCACATGTATCATAATTCAAAGCAATTTATCGCTATTGCTGTCTGCTTACCCCTGTAATCTGATCACTCACCGTATGAATACCGGAACACCAGGATACCATTCACTGTGGTTTACAAAGTACCTGAACCCTGCAGGAGGGAATGGTATCATATATATCACCGTTTTTGAAAAACATTATTCCTTTGTTATGCTTCTTTAATCAGAAAGGAAGAACAGTCATGAAAAAAATTATTACATCAACGCTGATACTGCTGTTGATTCTGACAGCAGCCGGATGCAAGGATGACTCCAACCCGGTACCGCCGGTAATTGAAGAACAGCTGCCGGCATTCAAGGCAGGTGAAATGTTTCTGGCGGGTGCAAAGCTGACATTATATGCAGATGACTCTCTGCGGGCCGGCTATAACAAATTATATCTAAAAATCGCTGATTCTGCCCGCGGCTCAATACTAAGTGATGTGGAACTTCAGGTAACCCCGGTAATGCATATGATGACGCACACGCACAGCTCACCAATAATTCAGCCGGAAATCTGTACGTGCGGACTCTCCCCCTTTGGCGGGGTTTTCCAGATGCCGTCAGGAGATATGGGAGAGTGGTCTCTGCGGTTTACGCTTACTAACCGCGCTCTTAACCGCACGGAAATAGGTTCTATGCCTGTTACCGTTCTTAATACATCAAATGTTAAGGTGGTAACCGGAAGTGACGGAACATCGTATGTGCTTACCTATGTGCCAATCAAAACACCGAAGGTGGGAATAAATGATATATCTTTTTACCTGCATAAACGTGAGACGATGATGGAGTGGCCTGCAGTTACCAATGCCCAGATTATTATGACACCGGATATGCCATCCATGGGGCACGGTTCTCCGAATAACGTGAATCCGGTTCATGCACAGAATGGTGAATATAAAGGAAAAGTCAACTTCACCATGACCGGGGAGTGGCGGATAACCTGTCAGGTGAATTCCGGCAGTGACTCCCTCTTTACATCTTCTTTTAACATTAATTTCTGATTTATATTGGAGCGGCTCTTTCCATGGGCCGCTCCTAACTGACCGGATATGAAGATTCTGACCATATTTTTCCTGGCCGTGGTATATATACAGGCTCAGTCTGTCAATCCTGATACGGCGTACGTCCCTGAGTATAAAACGGATGAGGTGATCATCTACGGCAAAAGTGATACTCGGAAGGATAAAATACCGTACCACAGCCCTGAATCAGCACTTGAAAAGCTGACAGGGATTAACCTGATTTCCAGGGGGCCTCTGGGGCTTGAACCTTTGATTAACGGTTTCGGGGATGGTCCCGTAACGGTCACGGTTGACGGCATGAAGATGCACGGCGCATGTGTGGATAAAATGGATCCGGTCTCATCGTATATTGAGCCGGAAAATCTCGGAAAAATCGCAGCAGTTACTTCAGGCTCTCAGGCAGGGACGGCATCAGGAACAGCAGGCGCTATTAACTTTGTGACGCTGAAGCCGGATTTCGCAACACCGTTTTCAGTTATCAGCGATAATTATTATGAATCAAACGGAGATGGGAGCAAAACCGGTACCGTGCTGAATTTCTCTGAAGGAGATTTTGCGCTCCGCTCATCTTTTACCTGGCGGCAGGCATCCGACTACTCCGCGGGGAAGAATATATATATACGTAACTCATCTTTTACCAAACTGAACTACAAGGCGGATGCCGCGTACAGGATTTCGGAAGATGATATTCTTACTCTCAGTTACCTGGCTGATGATGCCCGTGATGTTGGCTACCCTGCCCTGATTATGGATGCCCGTTCCGCAAAGGCATCGCTTGTAAGTATTGACCTGAGCGGGGAAAGCTGGTCTCCGTTTCCGGGAAAGAACTCATTCCGGCTCTACTTCAATTCGGTCAATCATGTGATGGATGACTTCAGCCGGCCTCTGTCAGAAATCAACAGCAGAATAGTTATGCCCGGAATGTATATGCCAATGACCGGGCGGTTTGAGACAGCCGGACTTCTTTACGGAACCGTGATAACGGATGCGCAGTCGGTGCTTTCGGTTAATCTGGGGCTCGCCAGCCAGTTTTCATTTGCGGATATGAAGATGATAAGCACCGGACCATGGATTCCGGAGATGTATCTGCTGAATCTGGGGGATGCCCGCGAGCAGAGCGCCCTGCTTTCAGCTTCCTATAACAGGGAGTTCTTTGAGGATATATATATTACTCTTTCCGGAAGCGCGGAAAAGACTTTCAGGAAACTGGCCCGCAAAGATGCGGCAGACCTGAACACTATTTATGAACCCGGTTTTACTCCGGAAGCGGAGTATTTTCTTCCCTCGGCCTCGGCAGATCTGAAATACATCTATTCCTCAGACTTGACTGCCGGGATGCAGCTTTCCTATAACACCCGCGCGCCTCTTTTTACCGAGAGCTATGGTTACTTCCTTTTCAGTCCGCTGGATAATGCTTTTTATGCCGGCAACTCACGCCTCAGGAAAGAACAGAGTTTAAGAATAGGATTAGAAACCGTCCGTTCATTTGAACATCTTGATCTATCAATAAAAGCATTTCATCTGAGATTTTTTGATTATATAGCGGGTGAACTTCTGCCGGACAAAGAGTTTAATGTCGGAATCATTCCGTTCAAGCAATACATCAATGCAGGAAGCGCTTACACAAACGGCATAACTGCTTCTGCTGAATTTGATTATCATACATTGGACGGGGCTGTTTCCGTAACATGGCAGGAGGGGTATTCGGAATATTTTAAGGACAATCTTCCTTTTATGGCACCTGTTACCGCGGAAATGGCGCTCCGCTACTCAGAAGAAAAATGGTATGTAAAACTGCAGTCAGCGGGAACACTCAGACAGAAAAGAGTTTCTTCGGTACTTTCCCATGAAAAAGAACTGCCGGGACATCTTATCTTAAGCGCGGAAGCCGCATACACCATGTCTGACCTGCTGATGATATATATAACAGCCGAAAATCTGACAGATGCTTATTACGTCACCCGTTTCAGCGTAAACAACTTTCCCGCAAGGGGCAGGAATGCGCGGCTGGGAGTCCGGCTGAGTTATGAATAGCAGGTCTTTCCAAGGCCAATCATCATTTTAAGAAAAAGGGGAATCAGGTCTCCGGTTATTTAAGCATCAGAAGCTTTATGGTTTGTGACTGACCGGGTGAAGATATTCTGCAGAAATACACTCCTGTGGGCATGACCATTCCCTCTGCATCAGTACCATCCCAATGAAGCGTATACTGGCCGGCGGGGAAAATATCCCGCGAGAGGTTTTTAACTTTCGCCCCGACAGCATTAAACACAGAAATTTCAATGAAAGACTCCCGCATGGCAGTAAATCGTATGCGTGTCATTGCATTAAAGGGATTCGGGTAATTATTTTCAATGGCGAAACTCCATTGTGCTGAAGGGTTATCGGGTTTCTCCTGCGAATGGAGAAGTATGTTGTTTGAGGCAAGCGAATAGGTTTTATTCAGAGTGGAGACAAAATAACGGAGATTATTCATAGCCACAACCTGCCTGGTTTTATAACCCGCTCCGGCAACGAATACAGAAGAATCAACCAAAGTGGTATTCCGAGCGTCAACAATCATAACCGGCATTGGTCCGTTTGAGGTAATGGTGCTTCCGTTTGGATTGATCCGTATATAATCACTGTTATCAAGATAGATGCCTGTCCGTATCCTGTGTAGCATCATACCCCATAGCAGAGCCGAAGTGCGGTTTTCATAATAATCAGCGTTATCAAAGATAAGGGGCTGGAATATCAGGTCAGGGAAAAGACCGAGCCCGGTATTGCTGGTCATTAAACCGCGGTAGGACATATAAGCGTTTACCTCGGTTCGGTCAATAAAAAAACTTCCCGCGGTTTTACCGCTGTTGCCGATCATATATACGGGTGTATTACCTGCGCGGGTTTTATTCATAAACGCCCGACCGGCAGTCACTGAAGTGTCAGCAATGCGGCTGATAACCGTGAGGGAATCTCCCAGAATGATAAAAGCAGAACTGCCATTGATTGAATCCGCATAGGCCTGAAGACTGACCGACGCGCTGTTGAGCGGAAATATGTAGTAAGCATAACCTCCCGCCTCAAGAGCAGTGGTTAACGGGGCTATGGATGACTGATATCCCTGATTATAGATAACACCGATTTTTGAAGGCTGTATTTCTGAAAGGAAATCAGCCAGTGCTGTGCCGGTATGACTCTGAATGTTATTGCTTCCGCTGAGCCAAATACCGCTGAGGGGGAATTCAGCCACACGGGAGGTATCAACCTGCTTTGCCGTCGGAGGCACCGAGTTTACTCTTCTGTTAACAAAATCATACTGCCAGCCGTGAGTAAGCTGATCGCAAAGCAGATTATTGATCGTATAACTGTTTCCAGAGCGAATATACTCAGTGCGGTCATCTTTCCTGAATATCGCGGCTGCCCCGCTTCCCATCACGGTTCCGATGCCGTTCTGATCAATGCAGACAGCGGTTCTGTCATCAACCCCGACTCCCAGTATGTTTCTTCCGGAAGCATGATAGTAATTAAAAAGCATGGCAATTAGCCGGCCGAATCTGCCCCGTTCAATAAAATGGGAATCGAACAAAACATCAGGAACCAGGTTCAGGAAGTTATCTTCCAGATTGATAGCGGAGATAAAAGGATTCATGAGACTGCTGCGTGAAACAGCAGAGCCGTACCGGCCGGTAAAATCAACATCGCCGAGAATGGCGAGTCCCGCGCTGGTACCGGCAACCACTCCGCCGTTATCAAATATATATCGGATGCCGGCTTCGGTTTTGGTGCCCTTCCAGTAGTTTATGTAATTCCACTGATCGCCTCCTTTGATGAATACTGCTTTTGCGGAAATAAGCTGATCATAGACGGACTGCTGGTCGGCAAGCGTGCGGGAATTGATTTTAAGGTTTTGCGCCTGTGAAGCGCCGAGAGACACGAAATAATCGGGAATCCAGTTACTCTCATCATTAACGGAGAGCACCAGAATTTTACCGCTGTCAGATTTTTCCACTATCCAGCGGTAAGGGGCATCACTCCAGGAATTATAATTCTCCGAACCTCCGCCGATTGCGCAAATATAGCCCTGTGCTCTGTTTTGAACAGAGGAAAAGAGCAGAAAAAAGAAAAGAATCCGGAAAAATCCGGCTGAACATGAGAACATTCTGTATAAGCAATTAGTGGAATCAGTTGTTTAATTTACACAAAAGCGGGGAAAAAAGAATCCAGACCCGCCACCCAATTTGTACGCGGATTTTACGGATGCCAGGGCAGCGGATGAGAACGGACCAGAATAATAAAGTCTTAATTTCATTTTCCGGAAAACTCTAAAAGAACAAATTCGTGCAAAAACACAAAGAAGGAGGGATTTCTAGAAACAAGCTGTATGATTGAAATTCTTTTGTATTATCAACAACCCGCGGAATAATGTTTGCGACATTTAAGGGAACCCGCCTGCATCATGCTATTCTGCCGGTGGTTAATCCGGGAGGGTTTAGGAGTATATGATCAAAAGTTTTTTCCGAAATTAAATGTTATTTAAACAATTCTACACCTTTTATAAAGGTAACTATCTGCGTATGATCTGCCTGGGTAATTACTGATTTTTCAAGGAATTCATTCAGAAGTTCCTCATCACTAAAATCTTCGTAGGTAAGATCGTAATAGGTACAGGTCAGGGAAAGTTTAGATAGAAGCTTTTTGTCATCGGGGAACCGGATCTGAGCGATTATATCATCGACTTTCTTTTCTATTAATAATTCGATGCCACTTCCGCCATTTGGTAAATATTTTTCTTTGTTCTCATTGTAATAGTTTGTGAGTTCTTGTCTGAAATTCTTCCTGGTATTCAGGACTTCAACCTGCAATAAGGTTGAATTATCTTTTCGTAGTTTATCTATTTCTTCTCTGATATCTCTTACATGTTTATCAAACTCTTCTCTTTTATCCTTAAAAATTATGCTTTTTTCGCGGCACTTGATTGGTATCAGATACCCTGATTGATAGCCATCCCCTTTACCGGCACGCAGATAATCAACAAAGTTACTTAAATCCGAAATTCTCTTTATTACTTCGTTGTCAAAACCCTCACGGAACAGCTTAATGGTTGAATCTATTCTCTTTTGCAGGTTTTTGTCATGAATGGGTAATGCCTGTTGCGGAATTTTTATGGTTTTTTCAGAGAGCTTTGCTCCCTCAAATTTGAATTCTACGAACTGAATTTTTGCATTATAAATGTTCAGAATTCTGCGCATATCGGGGGCGACAGGTGGATTTGCCTGTAACTTACGCTCTACAATTTTAACTTCCTCGGTATTGATCTTTTTTGGATGAGGTGTTTCAATAATAATCTCGGGATTTAAGTATTGCTGAACGATATAATTAATACTCTCCCTCGTCATTTCAAAAGCATTGGGGCCTGTGGTATCTGACTGAAAAATATGGCTTTCGGGAAAGAGGAACCAGCCGGAATCATCAGTGATTAGGAAGCTGATTTTATACCCCTTCATTTCGAGCACTTCAATACGTGCAGCCAAAAGTTCGTTTAGGGATTTTATGTCACCATAACCATTCCTGAAGCTATCTTCAGAAGGATTGATTATCACAACAACCGGCAGACCCTTTTTTTTGCCTCAAGAAGGGGGATTGCAACCTCAGTCTGAATATTTATTGATGAATAAATTACCCGTTTATTAGCATGCAGTATTTTCTCAGCAAGGTCAGAGTATTTTAGAGTCCTTATCATGTCTTTTTCCCATAATTTGATTTTTATTTATTCTGATGGGGCGCTTTTGTTTTCTGTTTTTGGTTTAAACTCTGTTGTCTGGAAACGATTTGCTTCAGTTTTATTTCCATTTTTTCATACTCACCAAGATATGCCCTCATAAGACTTTTCCAAAGTTTTCCATGATTGGGTACCTTAAAGTGAAGCAGTTCATGTACAATTACATATTCACCCAGTTTTTTATCAATGTCAAGCAGTTCTTTGTTAAAGTTCAGGTTTCCGTCCGTTGAACAAGAGGCCCATTTGTTTGCCATGGGTCGGAGAGCCAGAGATTTTACTTTAATTTCCATCTTTACTGCGTAGTTGTAAACCGATTCTTTGAAATCAGCTTTATCTTTCCATTTTGCCATGGTTACATATTAAACATTTTAAACAGAAGATTAAAAAATTCTTCAACAAGATTGGTGGCTTTATCAAAATCATCCTCCTCGGCAAGCAATGCGAAATAGACTGAACGTCTCAGTTCTCTCAATTCCTTCTCACTGGTTTTCCAGTTCGGATGGTTAATAAACTGTTCCTTTATTTGTCCGGTAATCGCTTCGGGATTGTTTATTTCTTTTTCAACAAGCATTCGGTAGATGAAGAATGTCAAACCATCGAAGCCCTTTTCTTCCTGTTCCTTCTTGCGCTGAATATCACCTTCATAGAGTTTCCGGAGTTCCTCCAGCGCCTCCTGTGTGCTTACCTGTCTGTCTTCGTATAGTTCCTGAACAGCTTCTGCCCTCTCTTTTATACCTATTAAAAAGGGATAATCTGAATTTTCGTCAGCTATTCTCTCAATGCTCTTTATAAGATTGATAACTTTATTGTTGTCGTTCTTATTCTTTTGCTTAATATACTCTATGGCTTCTTCATTTATCTCAAAATATTCTTCGCTATATTGCGGCTGTGTGCCGTCTATTCTGCTCTGAACTAATTCATTTGTCTTGCGCTGAAACTCTCTGTCAACCTGAATACGTCTCGTGTAAGCATTCCGGACAATGTTATAAATTGATGTGAGCGTATGATAATTATCAATATAAGGAGAAAGAAATTTGTCCGGGGAAATGATTTCATACAACATCTCAACTTCTTTGAAGAGCTTAAAAAACTCTTGTCGCTTTGATTTGTCACGGAAATGCTCAATGAGATTATCAGTATCCTTATCGTTGAAGTTATGTTTGATCAGCTTCAGATAACCGGGGATATCTTTATCAAATTTCGACTTAAAAAGCTGTTTCAGTAACTCGATATCTTTAATAACGGCCTGGATTTCATCACTGTCAAAGGCAAGCGCTTTTTCAAGATTTTCGAATATGCCAACAAAATCCAGAATAAAGCCATGCGGTTTTACCATTTCGAGCTCTTCATTCTCATAAGGACGATTCACCCGCGCAATTGCCTGCAGCAGAGTGTGATCACGCATCGGTTTATCAAGATACATGGCATAGAGAACCGGGGCATCAAAACCGGTAAGAAGTTTTTCTGTGACAATCAGGATTTTCGGCTGTTCGTTAATCCGGGTAAATTTACGCCTGATTTCTTTTTCCCGGCGGGGATCAATGTGAAAGGCCTTCAGATCCTCAGTATCGTTGTTGTTGCCTGTGTAAACTACTTCTGAATATTCTGCCGGGAGATATTTATCTAATGCTTTTTTGTACAGCGCGCAGCCGGGGCGGTCAACAGCAACTAAGAATGCTTTATAGCCAAGAGGTTCAACATTTTGTTTATAGTGTTCCGCAACGAACTTAGCAACCTTTTCAACCCGCGAAGCGCTTTTCAGAAAATTTTTTGTGTTTACTGCCCGTTCAAGTATTTTGTTTAATTCTTCAATATCGTTAACGCCATATGCTTCGGCTAACTGCAGGAACTCTGCTTCAAGGATTTCTTTAGGAACAAGCAGATCATTGGGTGCCATCCCGTAAAAGAGGGGGAGAGTGGTTCCATCCTGGATGCTGTCAGCAATCGAGTATTTATGCAAATAGCCCTGATCATCATCAGTACCGAAAGTTTTAAAAGTTCCTTTGCCATAGACGGTTTTATCAACAGGTGTTCCGGAGAATCCGATAAAGGTAGCATTTGGCAGTGCAGCCATCAGATAGTTGCCAAGATCACCGCCTGTGGTCCGGTGTGCCTCATCAATAAGCACATAGATGTTTTTTCTTACACTTATATTAGCGGGCATATCTCTGAATTTATGGACCATGCTCACAATAATTCCCCTGAATTCTTTTTTTAACAATTTCTGCAAATCTCTTATACTATCCGCCGGTTCAACATTTGTGATACCGAGTGAAAACATATTTCTGAGCATCTGATCTTCGAGCTCGTTCCGGTCAATGAGCAGAAGAATGGTGGGCTTTTCAGCACGGGGTGCCTTAAAGAGCAGTTCGGCAGCTTTAATCATGGTATAGGTCTTACCGCTCCCCTGGGTGTGCCAGATAAGTCCTCTGGTCTTAACAGGATCCAGTGCCCGTGCAACCACCTGATCAACTGCGTTCTTCTGATGCTGCCGGAGGATAATTTTATTGAGCTCTTCGTTTTGTTCTGTGAAAAGGATAAATCGCTGAATCAGATCAAGTATGTGCTGACTGCCGCAAAAAGATTTTACTTTTGCTTCAAGATTCCCAATTTCTTCATCTTTCCAGTTAAAGATATTCCTGCGGATGGTGTTCCATGTTACGCCGTATGAAAACCCGATGCTTTCAGTGGCGGTAAAGATTTGCTGGGGCACCATTACCTCAGGGGTTTCCCTGTGGTATCTGCGTAGCTGGTCAATGCCAATAGCAATGGCTTCATCCTTGGTTGCGTTTTTACATTCAATAACAAGAACGGGGATGCCATTTATTAAAAAGACAACATCCTCACGGATTGCATAATGACCATTAAAAAAATAATATTCTTCAGTTACTTCAAAGATGTTATTTGCGGGATTCTCATAATCTATAAGAATAAGATTCAGTTCGCGGTTTTCTTCTTTGCAGAAAAATGTTTTTTCCCCTTTCAGGTAGGAGAGAAACTCTCTGTTGCCATGAATAGTAGGGAGGGGCAGTTCCAGTTTGCGGAGTAATTCCTTTTTGCTTTCCTTAAACCGGGGGTTAAACTTCTTTACCTGAGTAATCAAAGTTTCAGTAAAAAAGCGGCTGGCTCCGGCTGCTTTTTCCCTGTGGGAGTAGGCAGAAGAATCAAACTCCCGCCGCTGTTCTGCTTCATTCTGCGGAACAAATGACCAACCGATTTCTTCAGCGTACCGAATAATACGGGCCTGAACACTTTTATGTTCAGAAGGCTTGCTCATTATATTTTATTGACTCGTTTTACATGATTGCTGATTTTCTTTGCAATCCGCAAACCTTGAATAGCAGTCTTTTTTGCTTCGTCATACTTTTTATTCCAATCTTCGTAATTAATTAACTCCAGTTTCACCATTTCGTGCAGAGTTTTATTTCTATCTTTAGCCCATTTACGAATCTCTAAATACGTATCATTCAGTAGTGTATCCGGTTCACGTGGCTCAAGAAAATCCAAGTTATTACCTATGTTATTAAAAATTGTTTTTTTCTGGGGCGATATCCATGCAATCCTTGCTTCCAACCGGTCACATATTATACTCTCACAAAGAGCGATTGCCTCAAGGTAAAAACCTTTTTCGATGGATTCTTTTATTCTAAAATGAGCATTTGCATATAATTCTTTTCTTGCCTGCCCAACTTCAGATTTAGGTCCAGTATTCTTTGCGCGTTCTTTAATCATTTATTACTCCTGGGTTAGTTAAATTTAATTTTGTCAACTCTTCTTTTGCCTGTCATTAATTCATGTAGTAAAACTTTAAAGACACTTGTAAGGCTGTTCCTTTTCTTTTCATGGAAATTGATTTTTTTATCTAACCCTTCAAGTGTGGTAACAACCTTTTCTTGATAACTAAGACCAGGCAGTGGAAAATAGAGACCGCCAAGTCTTGATTTTGATAAATTTGGAATTGTTGTTCTATTACCAGCATCCTTTACGTAACTAGTCTCCTGTACAATTAAGCTCATCCAATACATGAAGTATTTTGGGATTATGCTTTCAGTCTTTCTTCTCATTCGGTGCAAATGATTTTGATAATAAATTTCTTCATGATCATATTCCCAGATTGCAGTTCTTCCAATATCACCCCCCTCGCAGACAAGTAAATCATCTTTTATTAGTCTGAATTTTTTTTCTTCTTCTTTTGTGAAGTTCATTTTATCCAGTTCTGAAAAGTCAATATTACCCCAAAATACATTTGCAGTTCTTAAGAACGGTTTTTGATTTTTCCCTATTCGATTTGTTTTAGAGACCTGTTTGCCCTGCAGTATTTCAAACAAACTTTTTATCTCAACAACCTCCCAACTCTCCGGAACCATGCCAATCTCGGTTTTCTTTTGCTTTTCTCCGAGGGTGCCCTCTGTAAACAGTTTTTGCATAAGGGCTTTTTTCAGATCGGTTGTGTGGCGTATGAGTTTTTCCTGCTGCTCAATGGCTTTTTGCACCGTACTTAACAGATAAGCAATTTTACGCTGCTCTTGGAGAGGTAGTAGGGGGACATGGACACTGCTTTTATATTTAGCAAAATCGAGGTTTCGGATTCCTGTTGTCTGAGATTGCATCTCAGTAGTATTTCCACCTTCATAAAAATGCATTAAGAAATAGAAAACGAATTTTGTGTCAAAGCTATCGTTTACCACCCTGATTCTGGATGTAAAATTAGAGAAACTAAAATTGCCATCCTTTTTATCGAAATATACCACACGGCCAACAGGTTGTTTTGGTCCTCCTCCTGACCGTTCAATGATTATATCACCAAAGATTAGTTGGCGCTGACTGAACTGTTTTTCCTCTACCGCTAAGATTGCAACATTTGAATAGTCTATTTTGCCGCTATTAGTAAAATTGGTGTTGCGAACTACTGTAACAACCTGGAATGGAGGTTTTTTACCAGTCCACAATCCATTTGCGAATTCAAAATATTTTAGATTTTGTAGTAGTACAAAATCTCTCCACGTATTATTCATATCCCCAACCTCTCAAAAATTGCTAATGAATGCTTATCCATTTTTGAAAAGGCAAACCATTTTTTGCCCAGATCTTTCAGCGAAGCGCCAATATGATATACTTCTGTTTTATCAATCAGCAAAAACCTATCATGTGATGCGTTAAAATTATGCAAACTAAGCCCACCATGTTGGGCATTGAACTTTTTGGCATCTTCCTCTAAAGCCCGGCTTATGTTTGTTGTAAATATGCTTACGCTTACGCCTTTTTTCTTTTTGACAAAAAGAGACAACACAGTTTCGTCCACATAATTGTCAATGAGTATTAGACTGTTACTTGCTTTTTTTACCAAATCACTGATAAATAACCAGGCGTCAAACACCTGTCCGTTGAAGAAAATACCCTGCTGTGGTTTAAGATTCTTTTTTTCCATGGCATCAAACAGCAGTTTCACCTTGCTGTCTGTTTCAAACTGCTTAAACTCAACAATCTGAATTCGTTTCAATAAACCGGCATTTTCCATTAAAACGTGCCGCATCTGCACAAAAGCATCCATAATCATCACGCTTGCCTTCACAGCCGTTTCAGAATTAAGCACTGCAGAAAGCATGGCCACACCTTGTTCGGTGAAGGCATAGGGGAGGTATTTTCTGTGTTTTCCCCTTCCGGTATGTAAGGTGCCATTTTGGAACCTTAAAGAGTCATCCGGGTCTATGGTGCCATTTTGGAACCTTAAATCTTCGGACTCTTCTTTTGTAAGCTGAAACATAAATGATTCCGGAAATCTGTCGGGGTTTCGCTTTACAGCACGGTTCAGGTATTTAGTTTCAATGCCATACAATTCTGCCAGATGTTCATCTATCATCACCTGCTGGCCCCGAATTGTAAAAATCAGGTTTATAATATGCTGCTGATATTTTTGAATTGATTTTTCGTTCATATCCCCAGCTTCTTAAAAATATTTTTTAACTCTTTATCAATTTTTACTGATTCTGCTTCTAATTCTTTCAGTTCATCCACCAGTTCGCTTATTGGGCGGTAGGTCTCCGCCTCGGTAACCTGAATGTAACGGCTGGGGCTTATGTTGTAATCATTCTTTATGATTTCCTCCCTGCCCACTAACCGGGAAAATTTTCCTGTGTCCTTAAAAGCTTTATATGTACCGGCAATGCGTTCAATACCTTTTTCGGTAATAAAGTTTTTCGGGTCTCCTTTTTCAAACTCTTTGCCTGCATGGAGCAGGAAAATTTTATCCTTATGAGTTTTGACTTTATTCAGAAAGATAACAATTCCGGGGGCTGTAGTGTTGTAAAAGAGGTTTTCTGGCAGGTAAATAACACCTTCTATCAGGTCGTTATCAACAAACCATTTCCGGCATGCTTTTTCTTTGTTGTTTCCCTGATTGCCGCTTCCCCGGCTTGCGGCTCCGGTATCTAAAATGACTGCAGCTTTTCCGCCATCTTTTAAGCTGCTGTATATATGCTGCATCCAGCCCCAGTCAATTTTGCCTCCGCAGCTACCGGCGGGGAACCGCTCCATTTCATCATTAATAAAAAAATCATCATTAATGTAGTTGAGACTGTCGCGCCCCTGATTCCACATCGGATTTGCCACTACGCGGTCAAAGGTGCGGAGCTTTTTATTGTTCTTTGATCTGAATTTCGGAGTTTTTAATGTATCGCCAATTTCAATTTCCCCCTCCATATCATGGATAACCATATTCATTTTGCTCATCGCCCAGGTTGTCGGGGTTGCCTCCTGTCCAAAGAGTTTGAGCGGGGCATATTTGCTTTTACTCTTTAAGCGCATTTTCTCTTCCATAACCAGCTCACACTTTATGAGCAACCCTCCGCTACCGCAGCAGGGGTCGTAAATTTCCATACCCGGCTCGGCATCCATAACTTTCGCCATGATAATACCAACCTCAGCGGGAGTGTAAAACTCACCCGCGCTCTGACCGCTTCCTTCGGCAAACTTACGGATAAGATACTCATAACTTCTTCCAATAATATCCGGCTCTACATCTTTAAGTCCGAGGCGTTTTTCGGCGATTTTTTCAATCAGTTTGCTCAGGCGATCATCATCAATATCCCGGTGACCATGGGTGGTAGCATTAAAATCAATCCGGTCAATAATCCCTTTTAAGCTGTTGTTCTCTTTTGAAACAGCCCGCATAATATCAGTAAGCTGCTGGCCAATTTTATCGCTGAGTTTTCTTATTACATCCCAGGTCGTTTCCTTTTCCGGGTCATCTGGCCGTAATGGCAGATAAAAACGGACAAGAGACTTATCTTTCTCAACCAGTTGTAATGCTTTGGTTCTTGTCTTTACTTTCTCAGCAATCCGGTCAACTTCATCATCAAAAACATCGCAGAGCCGCTTTACAAATATGAGGGGGAGGATATAATCTTTGTATTTAGGTGCATCAACCACGCCGTGAATACTGCATGCCGCATCCCAGATCCATGCTTCCATGGATTTTATTTTTTCACCGTTTCCGTTTTGTTTTGCCATAGAGTTTGTAAAGAGTTAAAAAATTCTTTCCTTTATGTAAATTTAATATTAAGAGCTTTGTTAAAAAGGTAAATCATTGATGTTAAATTCTTCTTTTGGTTTTTGCTTTTCAATAGAGGATTCAATAAAATTTACAAATCTGATTGTGCTTGTAACGTTGTTGCATATTAAAAGACTTTCTTCATAATTAAGCAGCCGATTATCATGGGCAAAACTCCTATAGTTTCTGATGTCATTGAACGCGTCCATTATATTAATAGAATATTTAAGGATTTTTTCAGCCATTTCAGATTCAATAAATCCAGTGCTATTAATAAACTTTATGTATTTACCATATAAAGCGTTAAGGGAATCAGACTTTTCGTAAGAAATAGAGTGTTTTTCGCATAGTCCGCGAAAAAATTTAACATTGTACGTGTGCAGGCGGTCAAGCGCTGCTTCGGGCTGATTGTTTTCAATACTTTCACGGATGGATTTGGCAAGAAGGTCAAAATCCCCGTCATCATTTATGGGTTGGATGGCGTCAATATTCTCGACTATACTATCCTGTTTTAGCCGAGCTGCAATTTTTTTACACTCCTTATAGGTTGCCTCATTAGAAGCATAATCATAGACATTCTTTTGTGCTAGTATCAACCAGTAGTCTAATAATTCCGAGAGTAACTTTCCCACAATATTATTCGGTTCAATTTTAATTAATTGTCTTAACCGATTTGCCTTTGACCCTGAGACACCCAAATATTTATCGTCATAAACATCCAAACCAATAGTATCAATAATGAATTCGCGAAATGTCCGGTCAGAGAAATCCAGTACATATCCTGAATGCATTACGAGCAAATCTTCAAGATGCTTTTTTTCTATAAATGTAAGATCGGACATTCTAAACTGTTTTTAAAAGTTGATTTTTCTGAAAATCTGGTAAAGAAGACCTGTTCAATTGGGAGTCCAAACAGCGATAAGTTCCACTATTTTTTGAGGGTTAACCAGGGGAACACCCAGCCAAACCAAGCAGGAACTCTGAGAACCGGCTTCAAACCCGTAATGAAAAATAAGTAAAAATTCCGATTTTTCGGCAAAAGATAGCAGCTATTACGGCTGTGATGATGGTTCGTTTAATAAATATAGTCGGGGGGGGGAATCAAATGGGATATGTTCGCGACTGCCATAATGCTCTGCATAGTAGGAGAGTCTTCCAGCGCACCCGCTGCCGAGTTTCAGGTTAAGGATTTCCCAATTAAATGGTCACCCTCTGCGCGGGTTTGCATGAATTATGATTGAACTGATATTCTCTTGATTGGTCACCGGCTGCCCAGGTTATATCCGAGACTCACCGAGCCCTGTCTCTGCGGGTGCGGCAAAATTATCTGATAATTGCTATTTTCTGGCGGTACTGCTTATCGTCAGCGGAAAGCTGGATAATATATATTCCTGACGAAATAGTACGGGCTGTAAGCGGATAGGTATATACTCCGGCGGGGAGCTCTTCATTGGCTAATTCAGCGATCAGTTCACCCGTCAGTGAATAAATCCGCGCGGTTATTTTCTTTGTCTGTATCAGTTCAAACCCGATGCTGATGTTATCCGATGCCGGATTTGGCCACGGCTTGTAAAGCTGAATTCCGTCACGCAAGAGTTCATCCGGGTAGCGGCGTGTGATGTTTACTTCTTTCAGGATTTTCTCTTCAGGATCTATCTGAACAAGAAAGGGTTCTGCAGGAGTTATAATATCTGTGCTCTGGATGGCGGTGTTGTTATCAATCGTAAGGGTTGTATCTCCCAAGGCAGTGCTGAGGGTTATATCGAGCGGCATGCGGAATACCACGCCTGCGGTATTGGCTGTCTGGTCTATGGTGATGCTCGTTTTAGATCCTCCGGTCATCAGACGGGAAGTGTTATAGGTAACAAGATATTTCGGGTAGCCGGGTTTGGTTATCCATTGATCAAAGAAATACGCAAGTGATGAGCCGTATATACGAGTGGCGATTTGTTCAAGATCGGAAGTGGATGCGTTTCCGTATGCCAGTCCCGGTGCATTGTGGAACTCTCTGATTATCTGAAAGAATGCGCTGTCACCGGTGATAGTGCGCAGCATGTGAACTACCCATGATGCTTTTGCATAGGTGCGGTTGAAGTCGAATATGGAAAACACATTCTGCACATCCTGAACAAGAATAGTCCCTTCTGCCGCACGGGCGGGCACTGCCCTGAGAGACATATACTCCTTAAGCCATTCTTTGTTTAGATATTCATACCAGAGACCTTCCGAGTAGGTGGCAAAACCCTCATGCAGCCAGATATCCTGCCAGGTCCGGTTGGTGACTTTATCGCCATACCACTGATGCGCGAGTTCGTGGGCGATTATGCCGTCATCAAACCGCGCCATGGATGAGATGGTCTGATGCTCCATGCCTCCGCCCCTGCCGAACTGTGCATGGCCATATTTCTCCCTGATGAACGGGTACTCGCCAAACAGTCCGGTGAAAAGTTTCATCATCTCAACGGTTTTGTCAAGCTGGGGTATCAGGTCATTAATGATCTCAGGGACAAGATAGTGAACAATGGGGAGTGAATCGTTTGCAGTATATCTGAACCAGTTCTGATAGAGAGAGTAATTAGAGATAGCCACAGAGATAAGATAATTAGCGATGGGGTAGCGTGTGCTCCAGTGCCAGCGTGCTTTTGAGCCGGTTATGGTTTTTGAAATAAGCAGGCCGTTTGAAACCGCGGTAAAGGATGTATCGCAGATGATTATGATATCTGCCGAGTCTGCCTTATCATCCACGGAATTTTTATTAGCCCACCAGTCCGATGAGCCGTAGGGTTCGCTGAGTGACCAGACTGAGGGATGATTATACATACTGCCGAAAGTGAAACTGCCGAATCCGGTTGAAGAAGGTACGCCGTCATAGTAGATGGTAACATCAGTCCGTTCGTTCAGGGAAAGGGGTGAGGGAAGAGTGAAACTGACTTTATCCGAACTATGAGTAAAAGGAAGCGAGGTATTCTGCCAGATAACAGAGTCACACGCCAGAGTATTCGTCAGATTAATATATATCTCCTGAAGTCCCGGAACAAGCGCCTTAAAGCCGATACTGGTTGAACCGGTTATTCTTCTTGCGGGATAATCAATATCCATATTAATAGCGTAATAGACCGCGTCAATATTAGGGTCACCCTGCGGCACAGAGGCCGGAGGCGAGGGGTGTAATTTAAAGCAGTGAATATCGCCCGCTCCTACAGAGAGTGTCTGCGCGGAGAGAGTGGGGCTCAGCAGCAGGAGAAGTATCAGCCCGGCGCTATATATACCGCTGAACAGTTTCATCCAGATACTCATGGAATTTTTTCGGGAGATTCCGGTATTTAGCGCTGAGCTTAGATTTAACTTCCGAGAGGTGCATACCCTTCAGAGGGGCTGCATCCTGCCGGATGTTTTCCAGAATAGTATCAATTTTATCACGGACTTTTTCTATCACTGCCTGATCCGGGGTATCAGCAACAAGAGAAGCTGTTTTACCAATATCATACTGCTGTTCTGAGAGCGTTCTGAGGACCACTCCGCGGAAATGTTCGTTGATAAGTGTTCTGCCGGTGCCCAGTTCTTTTGCTGTTTCCGTGAATGATGAATGGCCGAATCCTTTTTCACGCAGAGACTGCAGAACAATTTCCTCATAGCTTAGGGAAAAGTTTTTTGTTAATTCAGGCGGAAGATCAGCTAGAGTAATTACTGATTTCTTTTCTCCGCGGGCAAATACCAGCGCGCGTTTGATGACGGATTCCAGCTCCCGCACATTGCCGTGCCATTCGCCTGCCTGAAGCGCTTCCGAGGCGGCAACGGAGATCTTCAGTTCCTGCCCTGACTGCGCTATGAAGTTCTGCACCAGCGGATATATATCTTCCTTCCTTTCGCGCAGCGGCGGAAGATTTATCCGGAGGATGTTCAGGCGGTAATACAAATCCTGTCTGAATTTTCCTTCTTTAACGGCCCGCTCAAGATTTTTATTGGTGGCGGCTATTACGCGGACATCAACTTTAATTGTTTTTGAAGAGCCGACCCGCTCAAGAGTTCCTTCCTGAAGCACACGGAGAAGTTTCACCTGAAAATTTTCTGATATCTCGCCTATCTCATCAAGAAATATGGTACCCTGGTCGGCTGTTTCAAACCTGCCCGGCTTATCAGCCGCGGCTCCGGTGAAGGCCCCTTTCACATGGCCGAAGAGTTCACTTTCCAGAAGGGATTCTGATAACGCGCCGCAGTTGACCGCCAAAAAGGGTTTCGAACTTCGGGCGGAAAGAGTATGCAGTGCTTTTGCGGTGAGTTCTTTTCCCGTTCCGCTTTCCCCGATAATCAGCACCGTTTCATCCGACGGCGCGAATTTCTTAATCAGGTTCACCGTCTGCTTCATCGCCTGGGAGCGGAAGACCATTCCTTCAAATGATATATACTGCTGATCCGCGGAGCCGGGTTCGGCTATTTCTTCATCCCTGACCGAAGAGCGGAGTTTTTCGATTTCCGATTTAAGAGAAGCGATAAGTTCATGGCTGCCGGTATCCTGCTTTTCTGAAGAACCGGCCTCAAGCTGCTCAAGCTGGCGGGTTTTGCGGTCAAGGAGCAGGCGCAGACTTTCAAGCTCGCCCAAAGACGCGCGGGCCGATTCCTTCTCGCGGAACAGGGAGATAATCAGTTCTCCTCCGGCCGCTGTAACGGTATATATAACTAATGCCGTGAGGGGAACAATATATACGGATGAGGCCAGAATCACAAAGAGGGCCGCAAGAATGGCGGCAGAACCGAAGAGAACGGCCAGCCGGACGCGGAGACTCCTGTTCATGCTCAGGAACCAGATGCCGGGGAAGAGAATGCCCGCGAGAATAAGCAGAGGTATATATATACTTCCGTTCAGAGCCCTGCTGTTCAGCAGATTGTCGGCGGCGAATGCGTGAAGCGCCAGTCCCGGCACATCCCCTTCCTGCCAGGAGTGAATCTTAGCGGTGAACTTTTCATCGGTAACACCGGTCAGGATAATCTTGTCTTTCAGAAAAGAAAGAGAGTCGGGGTTTGAGGTATCAAGGCGGAAAAACTCCAGCAATGAAAGCCGCCGGAACGAGGAAAACGTATTGAAGAAATTTACCTGCAGCATATCATCCTTGTCCGCAGCTCCGGTAACAGCTGAGGAAAAAGAAGGGATAAGGATATTGCCTGAAATCAGATTCACGGGAATGGAGGCGGTGGGTTCCTGTTGGTAATTCAGATGTCCGGAAGCTGCTGCTTTAAAAGCCGGCAGGATGAGTGAATCCGCGGTAACCTTTCCGCCGCTTATCCGGCTGTCAGGGGCAAAAGCTGATAGAACAACATTCCCCGCGGCAGTTATCTCCTGCTGAAAAAGCTGGTCATAGTAATCAGTCTCTGTGGCTGACCGGGCGAAAAGCAGCTCAAATCCTATGGTTTTCACCTCATATTTCTTGAGGGTGCGGGTCAGGAGTGCATAATAGCTGCGCTTGAGGGGAAATCCCCCGAGTCCGTCAATATCCGTTCCGGTGATGGTTATGACCACGATATTGGTATCGGGAACATTTTTCATAAAGCCGGGTGTTAAGGAAGAGGAAAGAGTGAGGTCGGACGGCTCAAATGAAGTTCTGAAAAGAAGGACAAAGAGTGTAATAATAACAGCAGGAATAATCCGCAGTGAAGTACTGCCGGCAGAAGAAAAATTATTCGTCACTCTGAAGAATTCCGGAATCTCTTTATAAATTACTTTCACAATTTACTATAAAAATCAGTTATTTTTCCTCAGGATATGGATAAGAACAACAGCGATCAACAAAAGAAACAGGACACCCGGCAGCAGGAAATAGAACGGCTGCACCGGGAGGCGGTTGAGCAGGGGGAGATTACCTATAAGGATCCGGTAACCGGATTCAGCGTTTTCACCGAGCTGTTTCACCGGCGGAGGGGTGCATGCTGCAATTCCGGCTGCCGGCATTGTCCATATTAGGGGATTTGGGTATATTTCCAGTCTAAAATTCAGGAAATACCAATGAAAACACTTTTTTCTCTTTTTACTTTTCTTATTCTCACCTTCACCTTTACCACCGCGTGCAATTTAACCGGAGACAGCAAGAAATTCGGCGAACAGATTACCATGACCGAAAAAACAAAAATTTCTGATATTCTGGCTGACCCTGAGTCATTTGTCGGAAAAAAAGTTCTTGTTGAAGGGGAAGTAATTGATGTCTGCTCAGCTGCCGGATGCTGGATGGAATTAAAAAGCGACAAAGACGGCAAAATTAAAATTAAAGTAAAAGACGGTGAAATTGTTTTCCCGATGGAAGCAGCAGGAAAAAAAGCTTTGGTTGAAGGGCTTGTCTATAAGATTGACCTTGACCATGAATCCGCAATTGAATATATGCAGCACCTCGCTGAAGATGCAGGAAAAGATTTTGATCCTTCAACCGTTACCGGTCCGATGGTTATCTATCAGATAAAAGGTATCGGCGCTGAAATTGCTGATTTGAAATAAGAACGTATTATTTATGATAAAACCCCGGTTCCCAAAGAGCCGGGGTTTTTTGTTTTAGGGATATTACATGCAGAGTAAGCAGGTTGTTTTGCAGAGTATAGCAGAGGCAGAAGTTTAAAGCAGATTAACGCAGAGGAAGAATTTTCCCGCAGATTTCGCAGATTAACGCAGAGGAAGAAGCTATCGCAGAATACGATACCCCGGAAATTCATAATTCATACTTCATACTTCATAATTCACCGAGTATATATTCCGTCATTGCGCGGTGATCATCAAATGTTCTGACCAATCCTGTTAACCTGCCTTCGCGGATTATCTGTTCTTCCATCAGGGGGATGATATTGCTCCAGAGAGGGGAATGTGCCGCCGCGGGTTTTCTCGGAAGGAGGCCTTTATTAATCAGTTCCCACACGGCTGAAAGCTCAAGCAGGGTGCCGGTTCCCCCCTGCAGAATGATATATGCATCGCCATATTCTATAAGTCTGGTAATGCGTTCAAAAAGGGAGGGGCACTCAATCTTTGATGTGAGATATGGGTTTGAATTCGGAAAAGCTGAAACTGTTATACCCAATGCTTCACCTCCAGCCTCAACAGCCCCGCGGGAGGCTGCTTCCATGATGCCTTTGTTGCCGCCGGAACAGACTCCAAATCCCGCTTCAGCAATCCTCCGTCCTGTTTCATAAGCGATGGTGTACTGTTCATCCCCTTCGGAAGGAAGGGAGCTGCCAAAAAGTGTTATGTACCTCATGTGTTTTCCTCAAAAATCTTCGATAAAGAGCAGCTCGGTTTTTCCGCTGCCATAGCCGCAGAGAATTGCTCTCTGACCGAACTCTTTTCCCAGTGCCAGAGCTTCATTTTTTTTAATGCCGAGTATCAGATAGCTGTCTTCCGGCTCCCATCCTTCTTCACGCGGAATGCCTTTTCCCTCAAAGTATATATACCGCCCCTGCGTGATTCTTTCTTCAAGAAGAGAATTTTGCTTCCGGTTTTGTGCTGATGAAACGGGCTCCGAACCCGGATTCCAGGCGGTAATAAAAGCATACCCTTTTTCGTCAAAGCCGGAGGTGAGCTGTCCGAGGATTGCGCAGGGCTCTCCCGGAATCAGGGTGATGCCCGCTTCGGGGCAGACGTAATCAGTGGCCCGGTATATATCCTCCCATTTTTTTCTTTCTTCTGTCACGCGGACTGATTCCTTTCCTGCCGGGTTAATCCGTTAATCATCTTTCCTGAAAGCAAGAACCAGTTCGCCGTTCAGATAAAGCTGCAGTACGTTCCGTTTAATCTGGGCTTCGGCCGCGCTGGTAAGCAGACGCACATACAATGATTCAAACTCCGTAAGCTCTCCGCAGAATTTTTTTGTGCCGGCCGGCGGTTCAAAGGTTATTTTTTCTCCTTCGGTCTGATATCCTCCGTTAAAGGAGTTGCATCCCGCCGACAGCTGAAATGAGGAGCTTTCTGTATTTACAAAGAGGAAGGTACCCTGCGGAATTTCCGCCCGTTCTTTCATTTCTATCAGGAGCCATTTTCCTCCGAAAGGAACGGGGGTTTCGTTTTGCCTGGATGAGATACAGCCGGTGATATATACTGCCGCGGCAAGAAGCAGCAATGCCGCGCCGGATTTGCTAAATATCATCATTCTGCCCTATCTCCTCTGAAGTCCACTTCACGCTGACCACACCCGGCTCAATCATCATTTTTGCGAGCAGTTTTTCAATCTCATCATCATTGCGGTGACGCAGATACACAACTGCATTTACTTCCATGGTGCCGGGATCAGGAGTTTTTTTGGTTTCGATTGACTGAAGCAGTATATCCTGATCAACCACAGCGCGGAGCAGGAAGGTGCGCACGGACATCTCCTGGGCTTTAACGCAATGGGTGTTGATGAAATACTGATACCCCACGCCGGTCTCTTTACCGTGTGTTCCTTTTATTTTGTTTGCAAGGGGGCGAAGAATAATATGCGTGATGATAATCAGACCGGTTGCTGCTGCTGCATGGCGGATAAATCCCGCACCTGCAAGTGAGCCGATTGCCGCGGTGCACCAGACGGTGGCAGCAGTGTTAAGGCCTTTAACGGTTGCGCCTTCCTTAAACATAATACCCGCGCCAAGAAAACCAATACCGGTAACAATCTGTGCCGCTATTCGCGTGACATCAGGATTGCCGGGAAATAAAAATGTCATTGAAATAAACATGGAGGAACCAAGAGCAACAAGCGCATTGGTGCGCAGCCCTGCTTCCTTTAACTGAAACTGACGTTCAAGCCCGATGAGAGATCCGAAAATAAGGGCGGCCATGATGTTGGTAAAATACTCGGTGAATTCCATAGTAATCTGAATTTTATTCACCATGATTTAGATAAAATCCCGCTAATTTCCAAAAGATTTATTGCGGGGTCCGCGGGGAAGGATACCGGAAGTAAACCCTTACCCGATTGCTTTTACCACTTCAGATTAAGGAACTCATCCTTGAAGTTAACGGAGCTGTCCCAGTCTTTAATGATATTTCCGTTCTTCATAAAGACGATTCTGGGCGGGCTTGCTGTGAGCATCGGAAAGAACTCCTCAACCGGAATGATTGACCAGGGGAGCTCACCTCCTGCATATTCAAAGAAAGGGGCAACCTGCCACTCCTCACCGAAGAAGAGGATAAAAACCGGCGGAAGTTTTGTTCCCTGATTCTTAAGAGTCAGATAGGTTTTGGCTGTTTCCATGCAATGGTCGCAGTCAAGGCTGAAGAGAGCAACCAGTTTCGCTCCGGAATCAAGGTCTGTGGTGCCATGGGCATTAAAGTTTTTATACTTTGCAAAAACGGAGGTCTTCTTCGGAAGATCGTCAGCAGCCCGTTCCGGTTTTGATGGAGTGACTTCCTCCGGGGGAGCTGTTTCAAGGGCGTATTTATCAGGAGTTTTTTCAGCTTCAACCACCGGATCAAGAGGCCGGTCGGGCTTTTCCGCCGGTTCCGTAACGATGTTTTTTGTGAGTTCAGGCTTCTGGTACCGGGTGACCGGAAGGAGGAGAAAAAGCATTATGGCCAGCAGAACCGGGGGAATTATATGAAAGTGAAGCGGCCGGCTCTTCTCCTGCTTTCTGAACCAGAGATATACCAGCAGCGCCATCAGCAGGATATTTTTTATCAGTGCCTCGAGCGGTGTCATGGGAATCAGCTCACCAAAGCATCCGCAGTTGCTTCCGCCGGTTGCCGTAACAATGCTGTAAACAAGATGGATATTGAATCCTGTCAGCATCAAAAATGAAACGGGGAGATAAAATTTCCGGTAATATCCGCCGATGAAGAATCCGGCACCAAGGATAAGTTCGGCAAGGATAATCAGGCGCGACATCCAGGGAACCAGTTCCCAGGTGCTAAGTCCCTGATTAACCATCAGCAGTTCAAAAGAGTGAATGGGAAAGAGTTTTGAAATTCCGGAAACCAGAAACAAAATGCCCGGAATAAAATACCAGGCGCGGTGCTGCAATATTTTTTCTTTCATAAACTCAAAATGATAAACTTTTGCTCACAAGGCAAGTCTCTTAAACGGTGAAATGACTATATTGGGAAAAATGAAAGAAATGTTCTCTGTGAACGGTTTGGCAGAAAAGATGGTTTTACCAGAAAAACAACAGAAGGCAGATGAAAGTTTTACTGATTATGATATATATAGCAGCCGGGCTTCAGGGCTGTTCAAAACCGGGAGAACCGGAAGGAACACGCGTGACTGAAAAAAGGGAAATTAGCATTCTCGCGCTTGGTGATTCATATACAATAGGGGAAGGGGTTGCCTCATCCGAACGGTGGCCTGAGCAGCTTGCTGATTCACTAAGGGCGAGAGGTTTCACGCCGGCGCCGCCTCAGATTATAGCTGTAACCGGATGGACTACCGGCGATCTCAGCGCGGGGATGGACCGCTCAGAGCTTAAAGAACGGTATGACCTGGTCACTCTGCTGATCGGGGTGAACAACCAATACCGGGGATATGATACCACGCTTTACCGCAGCGAACTGGAAATGCTTATCAGAAGAGCGGTGATACTTGCCGGCTCACCGGACCGTGTGCTGATTGTTTCAATACCGGACTGGGGCGTTACTCCCTTTGCCGCGGGAAGAAACAGGGAGCGTATTGCAGCGGAAATTGATATATATAACAGAATCAAGGCGGAGCTTTCAACAAAGGCCGGCTGCCCGTATTTTTATATAACGGATATCAGCCGTGCGGCAGCGGAGGTTCCCTCACTGCTCGCGGGGGATAAACTTCATCCATCGGGTGCAATGTATGCACTCTGGGTTGAGCGTATGATGCCCGCGGTTGTGCAGATAGCGGCCAGACTGCAATGAGTTTACCGGAAAAGACTGAAGCCAGGGAACTTGACGGTAACTCCGCGCTGAAAGAATTCAGAGCAGAATTTTTTCATGGAACTCCTGAATGTATCTATCTGGACGGCAACTCGCTTGGACGCCTTCCCCTTAAAACCATCAGCAGAATGGAGCGCGCGGTAAAAGGGGAATGGGGGGAACGGCTTATACGCGGCTGGAATGAGGGGTGGTACACCATGCCCGAAAAACTTTCCGCTCAATTGGCTCCGGTTATAGACGCAGAAGCCGGTGAGGTACTGATAACGGGGACGGTGTCATTAAACCTCTATAAACTTGCAGATGCCGCGCTGCGGATGAAATCAGGGAGAAGCACTATTGTTACCGATTCCCTTAACTTTCCTTCGGATATATATATCCTTGAAGGGCTGGTGAGAAATCACGGCGGACATCATTCGCTCCGGATAGCCGGGAGCAGGGACGGAATTTCGGTATCCTATGATGATCTTTTTGAACTGATAACTGAAGATACGGCTCTTGTTGTTTTATCACTCGTCGCGTTTAAGAGTGCATTCATGTATGATATGAAAAGAGTAAATGAGTATGCACGCAGCAAGGGAGCTCTTGTTATCTGGGATCTGAGCCATGCCGCGGGCGCGGTACCATGCCGTCTTAATGAGAGCGGCGCCCACATGGCGGTGGGGTGCACCTATAAATATCTGAACGGAGGACCCGGCGCGCCGGGGTACCTGTATATACGCCAAGATTTGCTGCCGGAACTTGAGCCCCCCATTCAGGGATGGTTCGGACATGCTGATCCTTTTGCATTCTCGCTTTCTTATAAACCGGCTCAGGGGATCCGCAAATTTATGACCGGAACTCCGCCGGTGCTCTCTCTGATACCGCTTGAGATTTCGCTTGAAATGATCAGCAGGGCGGGCATTAATCAGATACGAAAACAGAGTAAAGCGCTTTGCGGCTTCCTGGTTTCGCTCAGTGAAAAGTATCTGTATCCGCTCGGTTTTTCAGCCGGTTTTCCGCAAAATGAAAATGAACGGGGCTCCCATATTTCGCTTCGTCATCCGGAAGGCTACAGAATCTGCAAAGCGCTTATTCAGGGACTGGGCGGGGAGGTTATTATTCCTGACTTCAGAGAGCCTGATAACATCCGCTTTGGCATCAGTCCGCTTTATAATACGCATGAAGAACTTGTAGTAACAGTCGAGAATCTGGTAAAGATTATCTCGGAACGGCTTTATGAACAAATTCCTTTTCAGAAGGATGCGGTAACATAAAGCATTTACACATATTGAATGTACGTTAATTCCTTCCGAATAATATCCGGAAGATTCTAAGTAGAACCCAGTGGCCGAAGAGTTCCGGTTAAACTTGCAGAAAAAGAATTTTAACGTAAAGCTTTAAACACATTCGTCTCTAAAAATTTCGCGCCAAGACGCAAAGAAGAATATCAAATCCGTAGGGACAGGTCGTGACCTGTCCTGATGAATGCAGGCTGGAGCAAACAATTTATAGGATAGAACAACTCGCGGTTTGTCCCAACAGCGATAATGATTTTATGGGGTCATGTCGTAATCTGTACTATTCACCTTAAATGGGAAGAACTTTAGAAACTATTTCAGATTGTTCTGTTAATTTCCGAAGTTGGTATTTTCAGGAGCTTAACTACCAATTTATAAACATAGGTGCTAAGTTCCTCCGACCACCTTGCTTTTGGATTTGTTATAAGTTTGATTGAATTAGAAACCGCAGTATTAATATGTGGTAAGAACAATGAACAATTTGGCATTGATTTATTATATGTTCCAAATTCCTCAATAATCTGTGTCTCAATGTAAGTCCTGTTCTTATTCACCTTTTTATTATCGAGTAGTTTTTGCTTTTCGTCCCGGGAAAGCATTGAAACATCTTTTTTGTGAAGCAATAACCATAACTCAAAACAAGGTGTGCTTACTGCCAAATTATAGCTTTTTTGACTACACTCCCTGGCAATTTCATTTAGTTGTTTTGCATCCCAGGAATCACGATCAATTAACATCCAGAGTTCATCCTCCTGATATAATTTGTATTCTTCCTTAAACTTGTCTAAACGCTTTATTACATTTCTTGGGCTGCTTTTGCCATCAGATGCCGGAAGAATTTCGATATAATACGAATTTGAATTTACGAGTTCACTATCAAAGAGATTGGAAAAATAAACCTTTTCAGTTTTTTCTCCTTCGGTCGCAATAATAAAGAGCTTTTTATACTCACGCTTAAAGCCTGTTCGTTTGTATTCTACACGCTCTCTCCCCATATTATTTTATTGCATGCTTGATATGAGGGGTTGCGCCAAATCTTCCCAGCAAGTAATCATTTCTAATTCTTTTATCAAATCTGATGTTAAAGTCATTTAATGAAAATAGCTTGGATTGATTGGCTGTGCTTTTTTCAACAAACCAGATTTCATCTTTTCTGAAATATTTAAGGTCAAGCAGGTTGGCATCATGTGTTGTTACAATTAACTGAGACTCGAGCCCTTTTGATAATTCAAGGAACAGCCCTAAAAAATTTCTCGATAGATTGGGGTGAAGACTTCTGTCTAACTCATCAACGATGAATACCCTTTCAGATTTTGAAACATCAATTAAAGCGGGAATTAAATCAATCAGGCGCTGAGTGCCGTCTGACTCTTCAGATAGTTCAAAATGAATAGATTCATTTGAATTACTTATTTTGTGTTTTATAATAACCTTGTTAGCATTAACCGTACCATCCTTGTTCTTTGTTAAAGAATAGGTTTGTCTTTCAGGATTCGAAATCAGACTTCGTGAGCCGGGTTTTAATTCAGTTGCGATTTCTTTTTTTAATTCACCAGGAAAATCCTTGAGCGAATAAAAATCCACTTCCATTAATTCTATGCCATCTATTCCCGTGTCAAAATTCTTCAGATATTTTTGAAGTGCTGATCTGAAATCTTCGTTACTTTCCAATTCAAAGAGAAGTCCTCCAAACTTTGTCGAAGGAAAAATGATTGTTAAACTATTATTAAACCATGATATTGCATCGGTTATCGGTTTAATGCCCTGAACATTTTTGCTTACATTTCTTTGAAAACATTCAGTTAAAAACAATTGATTGCTTCTTGTTCCCCGGGCTATAAAATTAAGAAACTCCTTTTCTTTATTTGATTTAAATTTGATGCTCTTGAAATGTGTTTCAAACAGATCATCTTCAGTTTTTATTCTCTCGAAAATGGGTATATCGGAAGTTTTATTGATTTCATACAACCATTCTTCAATAATTCCCGTTGAGTTTAAAATTACACCGTATGCATAGTTTTTACTGTTCTTTCTAAATTCCACCTCAAAACGAGAGGGCTTTTTGATGTAATCAGCATGTAATTTATGTGGAGTCAGATTAATACTCTGCTCTGGTTTGGTGCCCTCCAATACAAGTTGTTGCAGGAAACGCAAGGACTTAATAAGATTTGATTTCCCTGAGGCATTCGCTCCATAAATAATCCCCAATTTGAGGATGTCTATTTCATTTCTGTTCGGAAAATTGGTTTTATGGGACGGATGCGAACGAATCAGTCCGGGAATCATTGAAAAAGAGCATTTCTCCCCAAAGCTCAAAAAATTCTCAATAGTATATCGAATTAACACAAAAGGCCTTTATTTAACGATTGTTAATGTGATTTTTTCACATTCATGGCAAAAAATAATGTTTTTTTTCAAAAAAGGCAAGTAAATTTTAGCATTGGGCATTTGAAAATTGAGTTTGACGAACGATTTTTTGGGTAAAACTTGGGTTTTGGGTAGGATTATTGCACTGATCAATTTGGCTCAGGCCGTGACCCGTCCAGATGTATGCGGCTGGGGAAAACAAGGTACACGATATGACAATCCGCGGGTTATCCTCATCGTTGGTTTATAAAACAAAAGACCTCCGGGAAGGATAACTTTCCCGGAGGCGATCATTCACTAACCCGGAGGTTCTCGGGTTCAATCAATCCACTAAATCAAACTCAGCTTATTAAACTTCCCCCGTTCATACTTCATAATTCTTACTTCAATAACGCCATTTTGCGGCTGAGGACGGTACCGCTTGCGTTCAGAACATAGAAGTAGGTTCCGCTGCTGAGGCCGCTTGCGTCAAAGCGCACGCTGTGGTTGCCAGCCTCATGGTATCCGTTCACCAGATCTGCTACTTTATTGCCCAGTATATCATATACCTGCAGTGATACATTGCCCGGACGGTCAACAGAGAATCTGATCTCGGTCGCGGGGTTAAACGGATTTGGATAATTCTGCCGTAATTCAGCTTTCATCGGAAACAATTCCGGCTCCTTTACATTGGTTGGGGTATCTTCTGTATATACTTCAGCATAACGTGAAGTAAGGGTATCTTCATCATTCCAGCTTACGGTTTCGATAACGTTTAAGAGGGGGAATTTTCCGCTCTGATCATACCAGGTATAGCTGGTTGAAAGCAGATTATCCGAACCGACTTCAAGTTCACCGTAATAGTACATGGTCTTTACTTCATCAACTGATTTTACTCTGAGCACTTCAACAGGCTCCTTACCGGGGAGGATGAGTGTGCCGTAAGCATCACCGGTGAGAGTTCTTGTTCCTCTTTTAATAATGGTAACACCTTCAAGCTCCGCTTCCGTGGCGTATTCGTCGGAGAGCAATGAGCCGTAACCGAATGGTGCGTTTAACAGCCTGCTTGCGTCTTCGTAGCGTTCCGGATAGAGCACGCTTCTGATGCCGATAAGGTCAAGATTGGAGGTGGTTCCGTAATAGTAAAGATATCCGGCTAACTCGGCGAGTTCTTCGGTATATGCCGCAAGGTTTGCTCCGGGGAATTCATCACTAAAAGGAGTTTCAGCCGGGGTAACATATTTCATGGTGACAAAATTATCTGAGATATATAGCGAACTGAAATCCCAGAGTTTATTTGCTCCTCCGGCCATGCTGTCAACCCCGCTTTCATCGGCCTCAATGATATACACACGGTCACCTGCCGCCGGTATTTTCCGTGAGTCAAGTGTTACCTGCGCGAACGCCGCTGCCGTGAGCAGTAAGAATATATATAAGCTTTTCTTCATTCTGTGTCCTTTTTCCTGGTAAAATATACAATCACAGGAGCAAAATTACGGAGGGGGCGTGCGCCGTGCAGGAATTTCGGGAGGAACGGCAAATCCGGGGGATGAATTATTGATACGGCGGTATGAAAGACATTACCTCTCTGTTCCTGACCGCAACGGGCCAGGGAACGGGGGGAATTAAACCACTCATCCGGAGGGGTCCCATGGCTGCACTAACGGCTAAAATTCTCCGATATTTGTTGGCGTCCCTCTTTTGTAGTTACAGGGGGTTTTTCTATTTTGCCCGGATAAATATCAGATCAATTCAGAGGATACTAATGAAGAAAATCACCAAAAAAGCGGAAAATCAGAGCCATGAGAGCATCGATTCGGTCATGGAAGAGCACCGCGTTTTTGCTCCCCCGCCGGAGTTTTCAAAGCAGGCGCATGTAAAATCCATCGAGCAGTACAAAAAAATGTACAAAGAGTCGCTGCTGAACCCCGAGAAATTCTGGGGCGAGGTTGCCGATCAGCTTCACTGGTTTAAGCACTGGAGCAAGGTGAAGCAGTGGAAAGCCCCCGACGCAAAGTGGTTTGTGGGTGCCAAAACCAACATCGCTTATAACTGTGTTGACCGGCATCTTACCTCCTGGCGCCGGAACAAGGCAGCCATTATCTGGGAAGGTGAGCCGGGGGAAACCCGCATCCTTACCTATCAGGTGCTGCACAGGGAAGTATCCAAATTTGCCAATGTGCTCAAAAAGATGGGCATCAAAAAAGGAGACCGGGTGGCCATATATATGGGCATGGTTCCGGAGCTGGCCATAGCGGTGCTTGCCTGCGCGCGGCTCGGTGCGGTGCACACGGTGGTCTTCGGAGGATTCTCTGCCGAGGCGCTTAAAGACAGGATTAACGATGCACAGGCGAAGCTTGTTGTAACCTCTGATGCAGCAATACGCCGCGGTTCCATTGTTCCCCTTAAGCCCGCAGTAGATAAAGCGCTGGAGCATACCCCCACCGTGCAGAATGTGATTGTATACAAACGTGTTGCTGATCATACAGTAGCCATGAGCGCCGGACGCGATCACTGGTGGCATGAAATTATGCAGTCTGTTAATGACCAGTGCCCCGCTGAAGAGCTTGATTCGGAACATCCTCTGTTTATCCTCTATACCTCAGGCACTACCGGCAAGCCGAAAGGAATTATGCACACCACCGGCGGATATATGGTGAATACCTATCTAACCACACGTCTGGTGTTTGACCTGAAGGATGAGGATATATACTGGTGCACGGCTGATGTGGGCTGGATAACAGGACACTCCTATGTGATTTACGGCCCGATGCTCAACGGTGCTACTACCCTGATGTATGAAGGCGCGCCCAATCATCCTGAACCGGACCGTTTCTGGCGCATTATTGATAAATACCGAGTTAATATATTTTATACCGCCCCGACCGCAATCCGTGCATTCATCCGCTGGGGTGAACAGTGGGTGCTTAAGCATGATCTCTCATCGCTGCGCCTGCTTGGTACCGTTGGTGAGCCGATTAATCCGGAAGCCTGGATGTGGTATCATAAGATTGTGGGCAAACAGAACTGCCCGATTGTGGATACCTGGTGGCAGACCGAAACCGGCGCCATTATGATTTCACCGCTGCCCGGCGCAACTCAAACCAAACCCGGAAGCTGCACCTTCCCCATGCCGGGAGTGATGCCTGAGGTGGTGGATAAATCCGGCAAACCCGTTCCTCCCGGAAGCGGCGGTTATCTTATCATAAAAGATACCTGGCCTTCCATGCTCAGGACTATATACGGCGATAAACCGCGGTTCAAAAAGCAATACTGGTCTGAGTATAAGGGCTTCTACTTCACCGGTGACGGCGCGCGGCGGGATAAAGACGGCTACTTCTGGGTAATGGGGCGTGTTGATGACGTGATTAACGTTTCCGGCCACCGTCTTGGTACCGCTGAAATTGAGAGTGCATTAGTGAGTCATCATGATGTGGCAGAAGCTGCCGTGGTTGCTCGTCCGGATGAAATTAAAGGAAGCGCTATCGTGGCATTTGTTTCTCTTGAAGGAGGCAAGGTGCCCTCACTGCTGCTGAAGGAAGAGCTGCGAAATCATGTTGCAAGTGAAATTGGTCACATTGCAAAACCGGATGAGATACGTTTCTCTGATGCTCTGCCAAAGACACGGAGCGGAAAGATTATGCGGCGTCTGCTGCGTGAGATAGCTACCAGCGGAAACATTGTGGGAGATACCTCCACGCTGGAGGATTTTTCCGTGCTCGAAAAGCTTAGAGATGAGGATTAATACACCATACTAAATTTGTAACGACACGCCGCGGCGTGTCGCTACGAAGTCTGGAAAATTTCTAGATCAGAATTGATATATAAAGCAAAACAAGCCCCGGTTACGGGGCTTTTTTGTTTGGTTAAAATTGTGCGGGGTTTGTTTGCATGGAAATTAAATGAATGCGGCAGCGTATGGCCGAAAAACAAATGGGTCACCCGCGCTGCGGGTTCGTGTGATTTAATTTTGTGATATGTTTCTATTATTAGGACACCCGCTCCGCGGGTTTTAATGAATGCGCGCAGCGTATGACCGAAAAAAAATGGGTCACCCGCGCTGCGGGTTCAGGTAATTTTATTTTGTAATGTGTTTCTATTAATGGGACACCCGCTCCGCGGGTTTGCATGAATGCGCATAGCGAATGATCAATTAATAAACGGGACATCCAGGATACGGGTTTGCATGAATGCGAGTAGCGCATGACCAATTAATAGGATATGATGAAACCCCAACCCCTTTGAATGCGCGCAGCGTTGACCGAAGAACAAATGGGTCACCCGCGCTGCGGGTTCGTGTAATTTTATTTTGTAATGTGTTTCTATTAATGGGACACCCGCTCCGCGGGTTTTATTGAATACACGTAGCGTATGACGGATTAATAAAGGGGACACCCAAGATGTGGGTTTTAATGAATGCGCATAGCGAATGATCAATTAATAAACGAGACATCCAGGATGCGGGTTTTATTGAATGCGCGTAGTGTTTGACCGAAAACAAATGGGTCACCCGCGCTGCGGGTTCAGGTAATTTTATTTTGTGATGTGTATCTATTAATGGGACACCCGCTCCGCGGGTTTAATTGAATGCGCGCAGCGTATGACCGAAGAACAAATAGGTCACCCGCGCTGCGGGTTCGTGTAATTTTATTTTGTGATGTGTTTCTATTAATGGGACACCCGCTCCGCGGGTTTTAATGAATGCGCGTAGCGTATGACCAATTAATAGGATGTGATGAAACCCCAACCGCTTTGAATGCGCGCAGCGTTTGACCGAAAATAAATGGGTCACCCGCGCTGCGGGTTCGTGTGATTTTATTTTGTGATGTGTTTCTATTAATAGGACACCCGCTCCGCGGGTTTTATTGAATGCGCGCAGCGTATGACCGAAAAATAAATGGGTCACCCGCGCTGCCGGTTCAGGTAATTTTATTTTGTAATGTGTTTCTATTAATGGGTTACCCGCTACGCAGGTTTTACTGAATGCGCGTAGCGTATGACCAATTAATAGGATATAATGAAACCCCAACCCCTTTGAATGCGCGCAGCGTATGACCGAAAAACAAATGGGTCACCCGCGTTGCGGGTTCAGGTAATTTTATTTGTGATATGTTTCTATTAATGGGACACCCGCTCCGCGGGTTTGCATGAATGTGCGCAGCGTATGACCAATTAATAAAAGGGACACCCAAGATGCGGGTTTGCATAAATGCGCGTTGCGCATGACTAATTAATAGGATATGATGAAACCCCAACCCCTTTGAATGCGCGTAGCGTATGACCGAAAAACAAATGGGTCACCCGCGCTGCGGGTTCAGGTAATTTTATTTTGTGATGTATTTCTATTAATGGGACACCCGCTCCGCGGGTTTGCATGAATGCGCGCAGCGCTGACCGAAAAACAAATGGGTCACCCGCGCTGCGGGTTCAGGTAATTTTATTTTGTGATATGTTTCTATTAATGGGACACCCGCTCCGCGGGTTTTAATGAATGCGCATAGCAAATGATAAATTAATAAACGGGACATCCAGGATGCGGGTTTTAATGAATGCGGCAGCGTATGACCGAAAAACAAATGGGTCACCCGCGCTGCGGGTTCAGGTAATTTTATTTTGTGATATGTTTCTATTAATAGGACACCCGCTCCGCGGGTTTGCATGAATGCGCGCAGCGTATGACCGAAAAACAAATGGGTCACCCGCGATGCGGGTTCAGGTAATTTTATTTTGTGATGTGTTTCTATTAATGGAACACCCGCTCCGCGGGTTTGCATGAATGCGCGCAGCGTATGACCGAAAAACAAATGGGTCACCCGCGCTGCGGGTTCTAGTGATTTTATTTTGTGATATGTTTCTATTAATGGGACACCCGCTACGCGGGTTTGCATGAATGCGCGCAGCGTATGACCGAAAAACAAATGGGTCACCCGCGCTGCGGGTTCGTGTGATTTTATTTTGTGATGTGTTTCTATTAATGGGACACCCGCTCCGCGGGTTTTAATGAATGCGCATAGCGTTTGACCGAAAAATAAATGGGTCACCCGCGCTGCGGGTTCTGGGATATCATTTTGTGATGCCTTTCTATTAACGGGTTACCCGCTACGCGGGTTCATTAAATATGCGAAACATATGACCGGATAATAGAAAACGATCCAAACCCCAACCCCATTGAATGCACGGAGCGTATGACCGGATCACCAAACACTAAGAACTACGAACCAAGAACCAAGAACCAAGAACCAAAAACTAAGCACCAAGCACCAAGCACCCCAAACTCACCCTTTGTCCAGCGTTATCTTCATATAAAGTATATATATATCAAACAACAGGGTAACCGTGTTTGCGGCTATGATGGGGTAGGAGTTTATTATAATCCCGTAGGTCAGCCAGAGTACCACGCCGGTGGTAAGCAGCAGAAACATTCCCAGGGAGATATCTTTTGTATGTCTTGTTTTATACACCTTTACCGCCTGAGGGAGAAATGCAATAGTGGTGCAGAAGGCGGCGGCGTATCCTATCAGTTCAGTCAATCTATTTTTCCTTATTCCGGTTCAGAATTGCGTATTTTTGAAGTGTAAATGTAATCATTAAAGAGAGAACAGAGACAGAATATGAGCGAACCGCTGGATTTTTGCCGGGTTAAAAAAATTGACGAAAAGGGGTTCGGGTTTCTTAAAAGTCTTAATTACCCGGGCGATATCTTCTTCCATTTTTCCCAGATTCGCAAGGAGGATTTCAGGGAAAAACTCAACCACATGAAGCGGGGGGATTTTATCATCTACTTTATCTCAAAACTTCAGCCCAACGGAAAACGGAAGGCTGATAAGATATGGTATCTGCTTTCAGATGTGCCCGCGGAACTGATTCCCGGATTTGCAGAGAGGATTATCGGTGAATTCAGCATGGGTACCATTAATCTTTATGACCTGCTCTATGCGTTTGATGAACTAAAAAAGGGGAGTCACCTGAGCCGGGAGCAGATTGATGCCGTCTTAAGCTCTCAGAAAGTAAAAAATCTCCCCACTACCATACTTCCGTATATATCCAGAGATGAATATCAGCGCTTTCTGGAGATTCTGGATATTAAAGCGCTGGAGGGCAAAGAACCGAAGCCGTTCTGGTATGAAGACGTTTTGAAGCATGAATTCTGAGGTATGAAGTATGAACCCGGGGAAAATTAACAGTGTCCTTGATTTTTTTTGTCGCTGCTCCCCTTTAAGACCTTAAAATCACCTAAACACTTAGCGCATAGAAGCTAAGGTGCAGAGTGAGGATTATGAGTGCAATGTAACGTAAGAAAAGCGCAAAGTTCTCCGGCGGATTAAATAGCTGCAATCATTTCCGGCGGTTTCCCGTCTTTACGACTCTGGCCAAAGACGTAAAGTATTTAAAGAAAAATTCTTATTTTCCCCTATCTAAAATTTACAAAAATCACTCGCCTGTGCCGCTGAAGAAGCAGAACATACAATGGTTTCCCCTGACAGTATTTTTTGGCCTGTCTGTGCTGATTATTGTGTCCGAAGTTCTGTTCTATAATTATAATAAATCGGCCATCAAACAGGACCGGTATAATGAAATTTCGGCAATCACCTCGTTAAAAAAACAGCAGATAGAAAAATGGCTGAGTGAACGGTGGTCAGATGCCTTCTTTTTTTACTATAATCCCGCGTTTCACAGGGATGCAGCACGTCTTGGCAATAATCCCGGCTCGGCCTCAGCGCGTCAGGTAGTAGAAGCGTGGCTGTATCCTCTTTACAAAAATCATCCGTACCGCAGTATCAGTCTCTGGGATGAACGGGATAATCTTCTTTGTATGGTAGGTGACAGTGCGAGTCAGTCTCTTCTTGCGGAGCGGATTACGAGTATCGCGAAACCTGATACGATATATTTCTCAGATCTCTATTTGTCAGGCGAAACAATAGCCATGGATCTGATTGCTACAGTAAGAGCATACGGAGAAACAAGGCGCCTGAAGCTCTATTTCCATGTGGACCCTCACAAAGAACTCTTCCCGCTTATACAAACCTGGCCCACTCCAAGTAAAACAGCTGAAACCCTGCTTCTCGCAAGCGAAGGGGATAGTGTTCTCTATCTGAATGAGCTCAGGCACCGGAAAAATACGGCGCTCCGGTTTAAGCTGCCCGGGGCTGACCAATATACAGCCGCATACATGGTTTCGGAACAAGCTACCGGTATTGCCGAAGGAAGGGACTACCGTAAAATAGATGCGCTGCTTAATGTGGTTAAACTTTCACATAAGAACTGGTATCTGGTAAGCAAAGTAGATCTTGATGAAATTTACAGCGCCATTGATCAGAGTGTTTTTCTGATTTTCGGATTTACCATACTGTTCATCAGTATTGCGGGTGTAAGTGTATATACATTTATCAGCCGCACCACCATAAAGCAGTACCGGGAACTGCTGATAAAAGAACAGGAGCGGGCTCAGGCGGTTCAGCGCTATGAAACGCTGACGCGGTTCGCAAATGATGCAATACTTATTGCCGATGAAAAGGCAGATATTCAGGAAGTAAATATTAAAACGCAGGAACTGTTCGGATACACACATGAGGAACTGCTTACAAAAAACCTGCGTGAGTTGAGAACCGCTCAGTATGCATCCCAGGTTGAAGATCATCAGCGCAGAGCCGGGCTTGAAGGGGGAGTTAGAACCCTGGTTGATTATATCCGTAAGGATGGTACTGTCTGGACAGGGGATGTAAGCTCCAAAACAATTGAAAGCGGAGGGAAAAAGTACTTTTTTGGCATCATTCGCGATATAACGCAAACGTTAGCTGACCGCAGACGGATAGAAAAACTGAACCGGTTTAATATTCTGCTCAATGAAATTAATGAGCTGATAATCAGGATTGAAAACGAAGATGAGCTCCTGAAAAAAACATGTGCAACGGCCGTAAAACATGGCGGCTTTGTTCTGGTCTGGATTGGCATTAAAACAAAACTGGGCACCATCACTCCTCTGGCAAGCGCGGGGGAAGCGGAGCAGTTTCTGGCGGGTCTTACTCTTCAAACCGATGATAACTCAGCAGGGCAGAGCCCGGCAATACGGGCATTAGCCACGGGGCAAATGGTGTATATAAATAATCTTCCTGAGGATCCTTCGGTTATGCAGTGGAGAGAGCGGATTGAAGCAGCAGGTATAGGAGCGGCCGCGGCTATCCCGCTTGACCTTCATCGTGAAGAGCCCGCGTTTATTTCCTTCTCCGCACGTGAAAAAGACTTCTTTTATGACGAAGAGCTGCAGCTTCTTGAGAGGATTGCTTTAAATATATCATTTGCCGTGGAAAAAATTCACAGCATCCGGATGAGAGAGAAGGCGGAAAAAGAGAGCCAGATTCGCAAGAAAAACTATGAGTCGGTTGCCGCGAACATTCCCGGCACTGATGTTTATCTTTTTGACCTTGAGCTTGTGATACAGCTGGCTGACGGAGCGGAGATGAAAAAACTGGGTCTTGGCAGCGAGATATATACCGGCAAACGGATTGACCGGCTGCTCTCGTTTAATGGTAACGGGCTTTCCGCCGGTTTCTTCAGCAGAGTCCTGCAGGGGGAAGAATTGAAAGAAGAGATTCGCATTCAGCAATACATTTATTCGGTAAGCGGAATACCCTTAAAAAATGAAGACGGTTCGCTGCGCGGGGGTATTGCGCTGATAACCGACATAACAGAATCGAAGCGTAAGGAAGAAGCGGTCAGGGCAAGTGAAGAAAAGCACAGAAACCTGATTAACCAGATGCCTGATGCCGTGATGCAGATTAACGGAGAAGGCATTATCACCTATGCAAGCCCTGCTGCGCTTGAACTTTTCGTAATGACGGAAGAAAACTACTGGACAATTTCGCTGGCTTCACTCATCACCGGCAGCAATGAACAGGAGCAGGAAGTTATTCGCGGAAAAGTGTTAAGCGGAACTCCCGTTAAAGGTGAGGAACGTTTTAAGAAATTAAACGGGGAGGAGTTTTATGCGGAATTTTCGGCACAGCTCACATCTTCAGGTGAAATACAGATAGTGATGCGGGATATAACCGAACGCAGAAAAAACGAGCAGCTGATATGGCAAAGAACCCAACAATTACAGGCCTTGTTTAACACGGGAAGGTTTTATATGGGAATAGTTGAACTGCGAGGTCGGGAAGCATTTGTTCTTATGCTTAATGATGCGTTCACGCGTCTTGCAGGATTTGAACCGGGCTCTCTTAATGGTCAGTCAACACGCCTTCTGACTGACAGTGAAGAAGAATACAATGGGTGGATAGATCTATTTGAACAATGCAGAAAGACCAGTCAGCCGGTTAGTCTTGATGCTCCATTTTTTAAAGCGGGAAAGGATTTTTATCTTCATGCATCAATCAGCCAGATTGAATATCCCGGGGAGTATGATACCTTTTCTTTCATATCATTTAATATATCAGACCGGATGCGTTATGAACGTCAACTGCTTGAGAAACAGGATGAACTTCATAAACTTGCAGTGCATCTGCAGAGCACCCGCGAAAATGAACGTATTGGCATAGCGCGGGAAATGCACGATGAACTTGGGCAGCTTCTTACCGCCATTAAAATGAACATTGCGTATCTGACAAGAGAGTTTAAAAAAGGAAAGTATGGCGAAGTGCAGGATGAAGTGGCAACTGAACTTGAAGTCATCTCTTCAACGGTTGACAGGAGCGTAAAAGGAGTGCGCCGGCTTATTACACAGCTGAGACCGGAGATTCTTGATAATCTTGGGCTCTATGCGGCTTTAGAGTGGCTGGCTGATGACTTCAGGCAAAAAACCGGAAAACCTGCTGTGTTTATAAACAGCACAGAAAGTCCTGAACTCAGTAAAGATGTATCGCTTGCGCTGTTCAGGATAGTGCAGGAATGCCTTACCAACGTGATTAAACATGCAGAGGCTAACAGCGTAAGCATAACCTTTACACGCCGGCAGGAATGGTTTGAACTGAAGATAATCGATGATGGCAAAGGATTCACCCCGCAGGGAAGAAATGCGGGAATGCAGTTCGGGCTTATGGGGATAGAAGAACGGATGTATATATTCGGGGGTGAAGTTACCGTGCAAAGCGGACCAGGCCGGGGAACCGCAGTCCTGGTACGTTTTCCGGAAAAGACGGATTCAGATAACAGAACAGCAGGCAGCAATTACCGGGAATAACCATGATACAAGTATATATAGCAGACGATCATCAGCTGATACGTGAAGGTTTAAAGAAGGTATTAAAAGGTGAGAGCGGGATCAGTGTGGCCGGAGATACCGGAAATCCTGACGAAATTCTTCCTTTTCTGGACAGTCACGATACCGATGTGGTTGTACTCGACCTTAACTTCCCTTCGAGGAGCGGTCTGGAAATACTAAAGGATATTAAGAGCATACATCCCGAAGTTGCAGTTCTTATACTTTCCATGCATCCGGAAGAGCATTATGCAGTCCGCGCGCTTAAAGCCGGAGCTTCCGGTTACCTGACCAAGGAAAGCGATCCGGAGGAACTGCTTGCTGCCATCAGAAAAGCCGGGGCGGGGGGGAAATATATAAGTCAGCCCCTGGCCGAAAAACTTGCCTTTGATCTTGATCTTACGCTTGGCAAAGTAAGCCATCAGATGCTCTCTGACCGGGAGTTTGAAGTAATGATACTCATGGCTAAGGGTAAACCGCAGAATGAAATAGCGTCTGATCTGAACCTGAGCCCGAGCACGGTGAATACCTACCGTGCCAGAATTCTTGAAAAAATGGGATTTAAGTCAAATGCCGAACTGGTTCAGTACGCGGTTAAAAACAAACTGATCGAATAGTATACCTGCACTTCAGCTGTCAATAAGATCCCTGATATCGTATTGTCTTATTAGAATTTTCACTTTCAGCCGCTTGTAAAGAAGATTCTCAACGCTGGTCAGAACAGAACTAACATAATCCACCGCAGGCCGAGTGCATAATTTTAACCACAATTTTCTCCTGATTTCTAACAATTCAACCCTGATTACATTACTTGTCGTTTAAATACTACAACAAAATAACATCAGGTGCGACATATTAAGGATTCCGCTCCCGCCAAATTACAGTCTGAATATAAAATATTATGAATACAAAAGCTGTTTTTATCGTTGACGATTCCCCGGAGATTATAGGCCAGTTAATACGGCTGCTTGAACGGGAGCAGTTTTCCGTGGCCGGAGTTGCCGGTGACGTGAAATCAGCTAAAGAATGGCTGAGCCTAAACAGCGCAGGATGTATAATTCTGGATATAGGACTGCCGGACGGAAGCGGTTTTGATTTACTGGAGTGGTATGAGGGGAAAAAACAGGATACCACACTCATTGTTTTCACCAATTACTATTCTGAAATGATCCGTGAAAAGTCTCTCCTGCTGGGTGCGGACTACGTCTTTGATAAATCCGATGATGTAACAGGGCTTCTTTCCATTCTCGAAAAACACACCTCAGGTCATACCAGGTAGCATTTACGCTACACGTTCCTGTTACAAAAATACGATACGCATATCATAAATTCCCCTCTGCCAGGTCATTGCAGTCTAAGATAATTTTGCTGTGTAAAATTTTAATAACACGGCAATGCAAAATATACTTCTTTTTGAGAACAACACCGAACTAAACAGCAGAATCAGAACGCAGCTTACTGAAAGCGGCAGTGTATTCCGTATCACGGGAGCAAATACTACTGAGGAGCTTATATCGGTGCTTACCTCCGGAAGGATTGATGCAGCGATCATAGATTTTGATGAACTGGGGTCGCTCTTTAAAATGCGTCCGTATATATTAAGGCACATCTCCGGAAAGGCACGGATGTTTTTTCTCAGTTCGGAGGTTTCTCCCATGATGACCTTAAACTTCAGCATACTCAGATTTATGGTTTTTCATAAAAAGTACGAACTTAAAACTCTGGTGGAAAAGGTTGCTGAAGGGGAAGTGCTGGATAATTAACAGCGGTGAACACATTTAAAGAAGAACGGAGCTCTGATGAGCACGAATAGAATTGAAACAAAAAACTTATTCAGATTAATAGCTGTAGCCGCAACTCTGCTTGGCATAGTAGCGGCAGCGCTGTTTTTTTATCAGAAAGAACAGATACAAAACACCCAGAAACGGGAGCTTAAAGTAATAGCTGATTATAAAGCGAATGAAATTATTAACTGGCGGAACAATTATTATCGTGCGGCGGATGAAATTTTTTATGATGACAAAGTCCGTCAGTTTGCTGAAAACTATACTGGTAAAGGAAAATCAGACGAGCAGGAACTTGCTATGTTCAGAGAATATCTGGCAGTCATTAGCAGCAGATACAGTTTTTCAGGGATTCACATCTGCTCCAGGGGAGGTAAAGAAATACTCCCTTCCTACGGAACGGATTCAAAACCAGATGATTTGATAAATGCTATTTGTAAAGAAGGGGACTCAGTTTTAGCGCCTTTCATATCTGATTTTCATAAAGATGAAAACGGGCATATACATCTCACGCTGGTTGTTCCATTCTTCAAATATTCCGGAAAACAAAAAACACCATATCTGTTTTTCTTCGGCCGCATCAATCCGGATAAAGAACTCTATCCTGTGCTGGACTCTTGGCCATACGAAAGTCTTACGTCAGAGAGCACGCTCTCTCTGGTGGAAAGGGATTCTATTGTGTACCTTAATGAGCTGCGGCACCGGAAGAATTCAGCACTCTCACTAAAGATATCCACGCATGACAGCAGTTATGTGGCCGTTAAAGCTTTTGCTCAAGCGGACAGGATTGTAGAAGGATTGGATTACCGGGGGGAAAAGGTAATAAGTTACCTGAAAAGAATTCCGGACACCGACTGGGCGCTTACCGTAAAAACAGATAAAGCAGAGCTTATGCGTCCGGTAATTTATAGTGTCTTCTTTATATCGGGATATGCCTTACTCTTTTTCGGTGTCATTATATTTGGGTTTGACGTGTTCTACAGAAAAGAGAAAAAGAAGATGTATCTGCATCTTTATGAAGAAGAACTCAGACGAAACGCATTGCTCAGACAATATGATTACATTCTGCAGAATTCGGGAGACATAATTTTCCTTGTGGATGAATCGGGAAAAATTACTGAAGCTAATCAGAAAGCTCTTAAAGAGTACGGATATACCCTCGAGGAATTAGCAGGCAAACCAGCTGAAATTATCCGTGGTAATGATGAGGGTGTTTCCGTGCAGGAGGTGATTGCTTTGCTGCATAAAACCGGTGAAATAACTTTTGAAACTCTTCACAAAAAGAAGGATGGTGAAGTATTTCCGGTTGAAGTAAGCGCGAAACTGCTTCAAATTGACGGAGCTTATTTTTATCAGAGTATTGTTCGTGATATATCTGAGCGGAAAGAACACGAGAAGAAAATAAGGCGTCTGAATCGTCTTTACTCAATGCTCAGCGCTTCGAATAAAGCAATTGTTAGAAAATCAAACGCGGATGATCTTTTTTCAGAAATCATCCGGGTTGCCGTGCAGATTGGAAAATTTAAGGGAGTATGGATCGGAAGAACAGCAGGCAATCAGACTACAGAAACTATTAAAGAAGTGGGCTTCAGCAACGGCTGCGCATCATTAACAGAAATACTTCTGCTTAAGCAAAGTGAAAAGTTTAACGCGGGATTTTCAGACGGAAGTGTTTTTTACTGTAATGATATAACCGGCGCGGATTTTCTTTCGCCTGAAGAGTCAGCAAAAATGCACATTGGCTCCTTCGCGGCTATGCAGCTCAGCGTAAAACGGGGAACCCCGCTCTATGTTCTTCTGATCTCGGAAAAAAAGGATTTCTTTGGTGAGGATGACCGCTATCTTCTTGATGAAATGGCCGAAGATCTTTCGTTCGGTCTGAAATTCTTTGATATGGAAGAATCGTTCCGCATGACCGATGCACGACTGAGGGCAGTTGTTGAGGAGTCACCCGCTGGCATTTTTATACTTGATCCGGCAGGCAGAATGACTTACAGCAATAAACTGATGCATCAGATTACCGGCGTACAGGAGGACTCACTGGAAAATTATTCCTGGATGGGAATACTTCAACAGAAGGATAAGCGGCAAATGCTCATGAAATGGACAGAAGCAATACATGAGGAAAAATCCTTCGCCGCGGAAGGAAGTCTTATCAGACAGGATGGGACAGAAATATTCTGGCGGTGCAAAACTTCACCGATCTATTCAGGGGGAGAGATAATAGGACACGCTGGTGTGCTTATTGATGAAACGGAGATTGCCGCGAAGCAGACGGAGATAAACCGGCTATTTGCAGCGGTGAGTCAGACTTCTTCAAGCATTTTAATAACGGCGCTTGACGGCTCTATTGAATATGTGAATCCAGCTTTCGAGAGCATGACTGGTTACAAAGCAGAAGAGGTATTGGGGCGGAATCCGCGAATTCTGCAGTCCGGACTTACACCGCGTGAAACATATACTCAGTTGTTTCAACATTTAATTAATGGAGACTCCTGGAGAGGGGAATTTGTAAACAGAAGAAAATGCGGTGATATATACTACGAAACAGCAACAATATCTCCTGTCCGAAATAGTCGAGGGCAGACGGTTAACTACCTTGCGATCAAAGATGACATAACACAGATGCGGGAGTACCAGAAGACTATTGAGAACCAGGTGCGATTGTTCATCAACGTTCTGGAACTACTTCCTGTTGGTGTATGGATTATGGATGAGAAGGGTACGATAGTCAGCGGCAATGAAGCCGCTATGAAGATCTGGGGTGGTGCGCGTTACGTTGGGATAGATAAATTCGCCGAATATAAAGGAAGATGGTACAAAACCGGAAAAGAAATTCAGCCGGATGAGTGGGCTGCTGCCCGGGCCATAAGAAACAGGGAAACTTCGATAAACGAGGAGATTGAGATTGACTGCTTTGACGGAACAAAAAAGATTATTTACAATTCATCGGTGCCCATCATTAACGCACAGAATGAATTGACCGGTGCCATTATCGTCAATGAGGATATAACGGCAATAAAGAGGACGGAAAAAGAACTGACGGAAGCAAAAGACCGGGCAGAAGAGATGAACCGGCTGAAATCAAGTTTTCTTGCCAACATGAGTCATGAATTGCGGACTCCCATGATTGGCGTACTGGGATATTCTGAAATTATCTATGACGGCGGCTTCAATGAAGAGGTTACCGAATATGGAAAACTGATTCATAAAAGCGGCAAGAGGCTTCTTGATACACTCAATCTGATTCTGGATATGTCGCGTCTTGAAGCAGGGAAGCTTGATATTAAAAAAGAAACTGTTGATCTGGTTAAAATCACATCCGAAGCCGTGGAAAATTTTGCCGGAATAGCCGAGCGGAACGGTTTATATATCAATTTTGAACCGGAATACCATTATCTTAAAATCATCTCGGATGAAAGACTGCTGAACAGCATCGTGAATAATCTTATTAATAACGCGGTGAAATATACTCATACCGGCGGAGTCACGGTGCGAATTTCTGCCATTGAAGAAACAGAGCCGGGTAAAAAGATGATCAGAATAAGCGTGGAAGATACCGGAATAGGAATAGCACCTGAAAATCATGAAATGATCTTTGATGAATTCCGTCAGGTGTCAGAAGGTACCGACCGCGGATATGAGGGTACCGGACTCGGGCTGTCAATTACCAGGAAGTTTGTTGAAAAACTTGGCGGCGCAATCAGTCTGAAAAGTGAACAGGGGCGGGGCTCCGTATTTCATGTTTTCCTCCCCGCTGATGTTACCGATGAGCTGAAAAATGAAGACGCACATATTGTACTGGCTGATGAAGAAAAAATACATACAGCGGCAAGAAAAAGAATTCTGCTGGTTGAAAATGATGAACTGAATGCTACAATCATTCAGAAGTTTTTATACGGAAAATATATAACCGATCATGTATGGGACGGAGAATCTGCCATTGAGAAAAGCAGAGAGCAGCAGTATGAGGCGGTTCTGATGGATATAAATCTGGGTAAAGGAGTTGACGGACTTGCCGCGGCCAGGGGAATCAGGAGCGGCAGTCTTAACAATACTACTCCCGTAATCGCGATGACCGCTTATGCAATGCAGCATGACCGCAGTTATTTTCTGAACGGCGGCTGTACTCATTATATGGCAAAGCCTTTCCGGCAGATCGAACTTCTTCAGTTACTTGAAGAGATATTTACCGGCGGTGCGTGAATGATTAAGTGATGAAATGATTGATTGCTGATAAGCACCGCTGATAATAAAACTCACATGTTAGCCCTAACCTCTGTGAAGAAAAGAACCACCCCGCGCTTTAACCCGGCGCGGGGCTTTTTATTTAATGAATAATGCGTAATGAAAAATGAAGAATGAAGAATGAAAAATGAAGGATGAAAAAAATCTTCTGACATAAAGTCCATGCTGTCCTTAAAGTCGTTAATATCCTTGTACCCGCAAATGGCCCGCGGATTTTAAACGGATGCTAAAGCAGCGGCGAGTATAATTCATCAGCTTCCCGCAGCCCCGGCCAAGGTTCTCAATGGGCTGTGCACACCCTCTTTTCTCTCCGAAAAATTCCTGTTTACTGTTCATCCCTGTTTTTGCACACTCATCATAAGATATGGGTGCTGATATCTCTGCCGGAGTATCTTTGTTTCGTAACAAAAAAGAGGTATTTCATGAAATTGTTTTTACTGAGTGTAACGCTGCTTCTTCTGCAGAGCGTGCAGGCGCAATATTTTTCAAAAGTAACCAGCGGCAGTCACGTAACTGACGGAGGCAGTTCCAGGGCTGTTAACTGGATTGATTATGACAATGATGGTGATCTTGACCTGTTTGTAACAAATGGTCCGCAGGGAGGCCAGAATAACTTCCTCTATAGAAATGATGGCAATGAGGTTTTTACTAAAATCACTGACTCCCCCGTGACCCTTGATAACCGCTCTTCTGACGGAAGCACCTGGGGGGATTATGATAATGACGGTGATGAAGATCTTTATGTTACCAACTGGTACGGTCAGCCGAATCTGTTATATATCAATAACGGCAACGGTACCTTTACGCAGATTACCGGTTCTGCAGTAAGCACAAATAATACCTTCAGTGAAGCGGCATCCTGGGGTGATATGGATAACGATGGCGATTTGGATCTCTACGTCTGCAACAGCGACGGAGACCGACGGAACAATCTTTACCGCAATAACGGGGATGGTTCTTTCACCAGAATAACGACCGGGGCTGCAGTTACGGAAACGTATTTTTCACGAAATGCTGACTGGATTGATATTAATAATGACGGTAAACCTGACCTCTTTGTAACCAATGAAGGTAATCAGCATGAGAATGTTTATTATGGCAACGGTGACGGGACATTCAATAAAGCAGTACTGGCACCGCTGACAACTTCAGCAGGAAATACTACCAGCAGCAGCTGGGAGGATGTTGATAATGACGGCGACTTTGACCTGCTCATCGTAAATTATAACGATCAGAACAATAAGCTCTTTTTGAATAACGGCAACGGAACCTTTACAGAATCAGTACAGGGAAGTCTGGTTTCCGACGACGGAGACTCATTCGGAAGCGTGATGGGTGATATAGATAACGACGGAGATGTTGACATTTACATTACCAACGCCTTCAGTTCCGCAGGGCGGGTGAAAAACTTTCTCTATATCAACGACGGTACCGGAAAATTCACACGCGATACCGCTGATATCAGCGCGGTTGAGACCGGATGGAGTTACGGCTCAGCAATGGGGGACTATAATAATGACGGCTGGCTTGATTTGTTTGTGGCTAAATGTTTTGACAACTCTGAAAACAACTCTCTTTTCAGGAATAACGGCGGAGCCAATTCATGGATTAAGATTAATCTTGAAGGAACCGTATCCAACAGCAGTGCAATTGGCGCAATTGTAAGAGTTAAAACAATGAAGAACGGGATACCTCTCTGGCAGAGCAGAAGAGTTGCAGGGAGTTCCGGCTACTGCGGACAAACACTTCAGCTCCATTTTGGACTTGCTGATGCGCAGGTGACAGACTCCATTCTGGTGGAATTTCCTTCCGGTGTGAAGCAGGTACTCACACAGATCGCTGCAAACCAGACCCTTAGTATTACGGAGGACAGTACTTTATATACCGATATAGGTGAGGCACGTTTGCCTGAGGGCTTTGTTATCTATAATAGTTATCCCAATCCTTTTAATCCGGAAACCACCATACGGTTCTCACTGCCCGCGGCGGGATTTGTTGACCTCACGGTATTTAATCAAAGCGGAGAACTGGTTACCAGATTGGTTAAGGGAACGCTTTCAGAGGGAGAACAGCAGATCCGGTTTAACGCACGGGGGCTGAGCTCCGGAGTTTATTATTATCATCTGGTCTATAACGGATTCAGGCGCACGGGCAAGATGATGTATATACAATAAAAGGGCGGTGAGGAGTAAAATTTCCTGCGGAACGCTGCCCGAAAAAGACCCTTCTCTGTGTATGCGGAGAAGGGTTTTTTTATTCTGTTTATCAGGAAAGGTCACGAGGTGTCCAAGTGCATATCGGGTGGGGTTTTACCATAAATATCAGAGGACATCCTGAAGGAATGCGCTGCTATTTATCCCGGTAAGCAAAATCATAATTCATACTTCATCATTCATAATTCTATTGATATAGATATCTTTTGATCTTTAATGTCGGAGTTTTTTCGAACGGGTCGGTTTGTTCTATGAATGCTGAAAGCTGCGCGTATGATGGTATTTTACTATTGATTTCAGATTTTATTGCTTCAAGCTTCTTTTTGATTTCTGCCGCGGCTTCTACAACGCTCAGCTTAAGCGGTGTGAAAAGTTCATCCAGAGCCTTATAGTCGAAGTGCACCCGCGCCATGATCTTGCCTTCCTGCTCATAGACCAGTGACTCCAGCACATACTCCTGCTCATTGATAAGCGCTTCAATCTCTTCGGGGTATATATTTTTTCCGTTGGCACCCAGAATCATATTCTTGCTTCTTCCCTTAATGTGTATATATCCTTCGCTGTCAATAAAGCCGAGATCTCCGGTTCTGAACCAGCCGTCAGAAGTGAAAACCGCACTGGTTTTGGCCTCATCTTCATAATAACCTGGCATCACATTATCTCCCTTAACGGCTATTTCGCCGATGTGGGTTGAAGGATCTTTATCAAGAATGCTTACCTGCACACCGGGAATTGGTCTTCCCACCGTGCGGGGTTTATAGGTCTCTGACGGATTGCCTGTTACCAGCGGTGAAGTTTCGGTTAAGCCGTAGCCGACTGAATAAGGGAACTTTCCTTCATGCAGAAACTGCTCCGCGTCTTCGGCCAGCGGAGCTCCGCCGATACAGAAAAGCCGCATTCTTCCGCCAAAGGTTTCCATGAGCTTCTGCCCCGCTTTTTTGTGAAGCACTTTCCTCATGAATGGCGCTTTGTGAAGTGTACGCAGGATTGCGCTCTTCTTAAACGCAGGGAGTATTTTATTGCGGTAAATCTTCTCCATAATCAGAGGAACAGACATCATAATTGTTGGTTTTACCTCCTGCAGAGCAGGGAGAAGAACAGCGGGGACCGGCATACCGTTCAGATAATAAATACATGCGCCTGAATAGACGGGAGTTATCATTCCGAGTGTGCATTCAAACGTATGGGAAAGGGGTAGTATGGAAAGGAGCGTATCGGTCTGCTTAATGCCCGACATCTCAACCGTGGCCAGTACATTGGCGACGATATTTTTATGGGTGAGGACAACCCCCTTTGAGTGTCCCGTGGTGCCGGATGTATATATCAGCGAGGAGATATCATCTTCGGAAGGAATATAATCACTTTCCTGCTCCTGTGAACCGAAGACCGCATCGCGGATTTTTTCAAGACTTTTTTTGCCTTCTTCGGCGAGAGTCTCAAGAAAGCCGTTTTCTTTTTTTACGGAGAGCTCTGTCAGTTCATCCATGTTGAATATTTTTGTCAGCGAAGGATAATCATCATTTTCAACCTTGGATAAATATTTTGAAGAGACAAAAAGCACTTTTACTTTCGCGTGACGGAGTATATAATCAATTTCAACGGCGCTGAAGTCATACATTACAGGAACAGCAACTGCTCCCATGGTGGTGACGGCAAAATAACAGACCGGCCAGTTGGGCATATTTTCAGCAAGGAGCGCAACACGGTCTCCTTTTCTCACCCCTGCGGCTTTGAGGGTATTCTGGAGCCGGAAAATCTGATCGCCGAATTCAGTATAAGTGACCGGCTTTTTACCTACCCATCCGATCGCCGGATTTGCGGGATAGGTTTTTAAGGAATGCGCGAGAAGTGTGTGTAGCGTTCTGGGTTGCATGAGGATCATCTTTCAAAAAATTATTGTTCTTTTTCAGCAAAGCTGTTTAACGGGCCCCAGGAGGATATATGTTTTCTAACTGCTGAGTAAGGAAGTGTTATGCGAATCTCTCCCATTACATAGGGTGCAACTTCATAAGGATTATAGATGAAGGTGATACCCTCTTCGGTCGGGAAGAAGACCTGGCTGAGATGGAATCTGCCTGAACTGAACCAGAAGCCGTGGTCATTAATATCTCCCGAGGAGGGAATCTCCATGATGGTGCGGAATTCCTTTTCAGCAATCTGCAGGACTTTATCCATTTCATCTTTATAAAAAATATCTGCCGGAGTAAAAATATGGCCGGTCGCAAGAGAGTAGTTATATACAGAGGTAAAAAAGTTCGGATGCGCGCCGCCGGTATATCCCCCCTCAAAAACTCCGACAGAAAAAACACCTGCCCGGTTAAAATAGACTGAAATCTCCCGCAGATAATTCATCGGGGCTGAGAGAAATCCTTCCCCCCACTCGTTCCGTTCAGCAGCAAGTTCTTTTATGAACGTTCTGGTTACATCATCCGGATTTTTTCCGAAGCCTTCTTTCAGAAAATGCCGGTGGTTTTCAAGACTGATTTCCGCCCGGAGTTTATCCAGCACAATGGCCGCGATGCTGTTATTGGTGCTTCCGGTAATCTCCGGCCAGGTCATATATCCTTCAATGCATCCGGCGGCTGTATCACGTCCGTATTCGGGACAGTCGGGAGAAGCACTCACTGCTTTTTTTATCCGGTAGAGGATTGAATCGTTCTGTGCCGCCGCGGGAATAGAGAGGAGTAAGAATAAGATAAGAAGGTATACGCCCCGTGGGGTGTTCATGCTGCTGGTCCTTACAAATTATGAGAATTCAGTAAGGTAAAATAGCGAATAGCAATATGAGATGAGCGCGGAAAATTACTGCGGCTGCTCCTTAAGGCCACTGCCGGATCAGGATGAAAAGCTGAATGAGGTGCCGGGGTAAAGTTCATTACCTCACGGAGAAAAATCCTGCACTAAAAGGGGAGAAATAACGCCGCCTGGCAATATTACGACCCGTTTTTTTAGCATTTATGCCCGCCGGTGCGTAAGTTTCGGAATCTTGTTTTCTGAAATCTCATCAAATTAATGGACGAACAAAAACTGATAGAACTGGCTAAAGCCGGTGACCGCAAAGCTCTGGGAGATCTGGTAAAAAAATACACCCAGACCATTTACAACTTTGCGTACAAAATCTGCCGTGATAAGGAAAAGGCGGAAAACACCATGTCGGAAACGTTTCTCAGCATGGTAAAAGCAATACATCAGTTTGACGGAAACAGCAAGCTCTCTACCTGGCTATACAGGATAGTGGTAAACCATTGTTTTATGCTTGCCCGGGCGGATAAGTCTCATCTGTTTAACGATCCCGAAACGGATGAGGGGCTGTTTGACGACCGCTACTTTACTGACTGGAGCTCTCTTCCGGTTAAGAATGTGGAAAATGAAGAACTCCGCCAGGTACTGGATGATGCAATCTCCAGACTTGCGCCGGAATACAGGGTGGTGTTTATGCTGCGCGATGTTGAAGGAAATTCTACGGAGGAAACGGCCGACATAACCGGTCTTACTATAGCAGCGGTCAAAAGCCGTCTGCACCGCGCGCGTGCGTTTTTACGAAAAGAAATAACGAAAGCATTTCAGAAATGAGCGAAAAAAAAGTTACCTGCGGTGATGTGATGAATCACATCTGCGAAAGTCTTGGAGAGGAACTGGCTGCTCAGCGCTGCAAGGATATACGCGAGCACCTTTCAAAATGTACCTGCTGCCAGCAGTATTTTGAGTCAGTTGAGATGACCATAGACTTTTATAAAAACTATAATTTCACCGCATCGGATGACGTTTGCAAGAATCTTCTCAAGAAACTGAATCTTGAATGATGACTGCTGATGAACGGAGGAAGCTGAGCGCTTCCTGAAACCGCATGCAGCAGAATGATTTTACTCCTCCAGAGCGGAGGAATTCCCGCAGTCCCGACCTTCAAACATTCCCGGAGTTACCCCAGTCATGTATATACTCAGAACTTTTTTCCTTTTGTTTTTGCTGACAGGCATTATGGCCTCACAGACACCGCAGCTTAACCTGATGCCCTATCCGAAAGAGATTGCTCTTACCGGCGATCACTTCCGGCTTACAAAGGATTTTGATATATCCATATTCGGCAGTGAGGATGCAGATCTTCAGATGTACGCAACGCGCGTGCTTCGCCGGCTTTCAGGCAGAACCGGCCTCTTCTTTCCGCAGGATTATGTAACCTCCGCTTCACGGTATGACTCTTCCGATCTGAAAATTTATGTTGAGCGCCCGGGAAAGCTGCAGATTAACGAAGATGAATCCTATTACCTGAGTATCTCTTCTTCCTCGGTTATGCTTAAGGCACAGACGACCTTCGGGGTTATGCGCGGACTGGAAACCCTGCTGCAGATGCTTGCCTCTGATGCTGCAGGCTATTACCTGACCGGTGCGCGCATTAATGATGAACCGCGTTTTACCTGGCGCGGGCTGATGCTTGATGTCTGCCGCCACTGGATGCCGATGGATGTGGTTAAGCGCAATATAGACGCAATGGCCGCTGTCAAATTAAACGTGCTTCATCTGCATCTGAGTGAAGATCAGGGCTTCCGCATTGAAAGCAAAAAATATCCGCAGCTTCATCTGCTTGGCTCAGACGGCGACTATTTTACCCAGGAAGAGATTAAAGATATTATCCGTTATGCCGGAGCCCGCGGCATTCGTGTTTATCCAGAATTTGATGTACCGGGACACACCACCGCATGGTTCCTCGCTTTTCCTGAACTGGCATCAGCGCCCGGACCTTATAAAATTGAACGCAACTGGGGAGTGTTTGACCCGACGATGAACCCGACTATTGAGCGCACGTATGAAGTCCTTGATACACTTTTTACTGAAATGGCAGCTCTCTTTCCGGATGAGTATTTCCACATCGGCGGTGATGAAAATAACGGCAAACAGTGGAATGCAAATGAGGATATACAGAAGTTCATGAAAGAAAAGGGGATTAAGGATAATCATGAACTGCAGGCGATGTTTAACAAAAGAATTCTTCAGATACTTACCCGCAACGGAAAGAAGATGATCGGGTGGGATGAGATCTTTCAGCCGGAGCTGCCGAAGGATATTGTAATCCACTCATGGCGCGGGGTGAAATATCTTTTTGAATCAGCCCGGAAGGGATATATGGGGATACTTTCTAACGGCTATTATATAGACCTTATACAGTCAGCCGAATTCCATTATCTGAACGACCCTGCGCCGGTTGACTCAGTGCTGACAGCCGAAGAACGCGCACGCATACTCGGCGGAGAGGCAACCATGTGGGCTGAACTGGTTACTCCGGAGACGGTGGATAGCCGCATCTGGCCGCGGACGATTGCCATTGCCGAGCGATTCTGGTCACCGGGAACCCTGCGTGATGTGGAGTCCATGTACAGCCGGATGGAGCAGATAAGTTATCAGCTTGAGGAAACCGGAGTGCTGCATATAAAGAATTATGAAATGATGCTGCGCCGCCTGACAGGTTACCGCGATATCACCCCGCTGAAAAAACTTGCCGATATTGTTGAGCCGGTTAAGATATATACCCGTCACCGCCAGGGAGTGAAATACACAAGCTACTCCCCCTATACACGAGTGGTTGACGCGGCTCGTCCGGAAAGCATGATCTCCCGCCGGGTAAGACTGCTCTTTAAGGAACTGATGGAGGGGAACACGAAGAACGCTGCTGAGTTAAAATCAATCCTGAAGGGAATGAAAGACAATCACGCGGCCATGAAAGAGCTTTTCCTGCAGTCTCCCGTGCTGCGCGAGATGGAGCCGATATCGGAGAATATAGCAAAGCTGTCACAGCTGGGCATCGAGGCGGTGGATATATATCTCTCAAAGAAAAAGCCGGCAAAGAACTGGCATAAAAATGTTGAGCCGGTATTGCTGGAAGCCGAAAAACCATACGGACAGACGGAAATTCCGTTTGCAAAAACCGTCAGTGAATTTGTGCATATGCTGATAAAATAATAATTACAATCTGTAGAGACGATGCATGCAATCTCTCTATTGGGGCATATGAAATCAACAATATATTTAAAACCGTAAAGCCACGCCGCGGCGTGGCTCTACAGTGTTTTGTAATGTATGAATCAATATATCCGATAATCTCCCATCAATTCATAATTCATAATTCATAATTCATACTTCATATTTCATAATTCATACTTCATATTTCATAATTCATATCACAGATTTGTCATGCTGAACGGTATGCTCACGCCGATATTAAAGGTCAGGATATCAGTTTCGGAGGTTGTTATATCGTATGATACTTTGCCGTTGGCTGCGTCAACCTTTACGCCACCTTTTTTAATGTAGTCAGCTTCGGTTCCGACCAGATAACGCATTTTAATATCCAGCCATACCGGAATATCCCCTTCATTTTTCGGTGAATATACCTTAATCATCACACCCGCTCCGGCGCCGTAGCTCCAGGCAAAGTCATCAAAATTGGTGGAAGATGTAACCTCTTCACCGGAAAGCTGATTTCGCACGGTGGTGCTGGTATATAAGTATGAAGCTCCGAGGAGTACGTCAGCATAGGGGCGTACCAGCGTGTTATTTGTTGAAAGACGGAGCATTGCGTGAAAATTCATCAGGTTATAACTGCGGTCAACATCCACGGTTACATCAGGAATGGTATTGCTGAATGCTGCTTCTCTTCCCTCGCTGCCAAAGGTAAAAAAGCTTACGTTGCCGCCGAGTCCGTAGCTTACCGCTCCTGCTTTTGCGGTCAGGAACATCCCTTCAAGACTTCCGCCGATGCCGGTGGTTTTATTATTGGCGTAAAAATTTCCGCGGGGAAAAGCAAGGGTCAGATTCACTCCCGCGGTCTGGGCGAGTGTGTTTTCTGAAATTACTCCTGAGAGTATAAGAGCAAGGGTAATTACATATATTTTTTTCATAGTCTTTCGGAATTCGTTAAAAAATGTACGGTAAAATTACGAAAAAGCAGAGGAACTCTGCCTAAACTGCATTAACCGGCAGGGGGTGTATATAAACGGACGGAGGTGAGGATAAACGGGGAATCAGACAACCGATTCAGGGGGGAAATCTATCATTACCGTGGTGCCGCTTCCCGGAACACTGCTGATGCGGATGCCCCATCCGAGCGACTGAAGGATGGTACGTGAGAGTGACAGCCCCAGCCCCGTGCCCCCTGCACTGGATTTTGTGGTGAAAAACGGTTCAAAGATCTTCTGCATATGTTCGGGCAGGATGCCTGAACCGGTATCGCGAATCTCAAGCGAAGCGCCCCCCTGCCTTGAAACCACTGATATATAAAGATATCCTCCCTGAGGTCCCGCCGCCTCGAGTGAATTTGTAATCAGGTTAATAAGTACCTGAGAAAGTTTTGCGCGGCTGCCTCTCAGAAAAAAAGAATCGGGTATGGCAAGAAGCGGAGTAACCTGCCGCTTGTTGGTCTGCGGAGTGAGTAAACGCATTACCCCTTCTGCGGTTTCTTTCAGACTGAAGGTTTCATTTTCCCCCTCCGGCTCCGCGCGGGCGATATTTTTCAGATCCATGATGATTTTGGTAATGCGCTGCGCCCCCTCGTGCATATCAGCCATCACGTCACCCATTTCCGACTTAAACTTCTGATACGGAAGGGAGCCGACCCTCAGTGAGGAGGTATCGGGTACATTGCTTTCGATGATTGAAAAAATTTCGCGGAAGCTTTTTTCTATAAAAGGAATATTAAACAGAATAAATGAGTTCGGATTGTTAATTTCATGAGCAACACCGGCAACCAGCATACCGAGCGAGGCAAGTTTATCCGACTGCTGAAGCTGCATCTGCCGCTCACGCTTTTCCCGTTCAAGATTTTTTGCTTCCGTAATATCGGTCAGGCGCACCAGCGAGCAGAGCTCCCCCTTTATATATACCGGTGAGGAGATAACCATACAGGCAACCGGATTTCCCCCGCTTACAGTTATTTCTGCCTCCGCGCCGGAGGAAAGAATCTCTTTTTCATCAAACTGACGGTAAAAGCCTGAATCCTCAGGAGATATATAATCATGCGGAAAACGGCTGCGGATAATATAATCATCATCCCTGCGCGTGAGAGCGGTAAAGGCACTGTTATAACTGATGACCCGGTATGAGCCGTCGGTAAGGAGCAGAGCGTCAGCGGAGGAATCAAACACGGATTTATAGAGATGTTCGCTTTCACGCAGCGCTTTTTCGGTTATTCTTTTCACATTCAGGAGCTTGCGTATATCCTGCGCCAGGGTGTTTATCTCATCCTTGCCGGGCAGCGTGAAGCTTACCTCCGCGTCCTCATGCTCGCGGAGATACTGCAGAATGTCACTGAGCTTTCTGACTCTGATGATAAGTTTTTTATAAAACAGCATGGCAAGAAAAAGGGAAATCAGAAAACCTGCTGTTACGGAAATAGTCAGGATAATAACAGAGGACCAGGCCGTTTCATATTTGTGATGGGCGGGATAATAAATATGAAGAAACCCGAGCAGGGTAAATCCGGCTGTTATAACCGAAAAAAGGTAGAGAAGGGTTCTCCCCAGCAGGGTAGCTGAGAAAAACTCCCGGAGCCGTGGTGTCTGATTTTCTGGTGTATCCATAAAAGTAATGATTTACAAAGGGCAAGTTACCGAATTCAAAAGAAACAGAGATGTGATGAGGGAATAAAAAACCCCGGCAAGTTACGAAAACCGGCCGGGGTGCACTCAAAATACAGGGACGGATTACTTAAGCAGAGTCATTTTTCTAACCTGGCGGAATTCCTTTCCGTCAGCGGAAACTGCCGTGAAGCGGTATATATATATACCTGAGGTCAGCCGGAGCGAAGCGGCGTCAATCAGGTGTTTGTGGTATCCTGCAGAAAGACTTCCGTTAAGCAGTGAAGCCACCTTTTCGCCGGTAACTGAATAGAGCTCCAGGGTAACGCGGGCGTCAGCCGGAAGCTGGAAATCAACCGTGGTGGCAGGGTTAAACGGATTGGGGTAGTTCTGCGATACTGCGAACTCAGAGGGAACCCCGAGAGAAACTTCAACCACCGGGCTGTATTCATAGGAGCCGTCAAAGTCTACGGTCTTCAGACGGTAGCTGTAGGAGCCGGCAGCCACATTCCGGTCGGTGAAGCTGTAGGTTCTGATTTCAGTGCTGTATCCTGCTGCTGCAATTTCACCGGCGGCAGTCCATGAACCGCCTGAAATCATTCTTTCAACGACAAATGATTTGCTGTTCAGCTCGGTAACGGTAGTCCAGGTAAGGATTACGTTATTCTCGTTAACGTTTGCTGAAAATGAAGCCAGTTCAACCGGGAGGGGAACCAGACCTTCATCAGCGCCGACGTATGGTTTTGATGCATCGCGGGTATTGCCGTCTATATCATCGGTAATCCATGCAACCGGAGTTCCTGCCAGTCTGAGATCACCGAGAGAAGCGCCTGCCAGATGCAGATCAACTGAATCAACAAATGAAGCATTCACAAAGTTTGAATTCTGCTCATGAGGAGCCGCTGAATCACGGTATTGGGTAATGCTGTTATAAACAAAACCGCCCCATCCCGCGTGCAATGCCGCGCTGTCAGCGCCGTAATATATATTATAATCTATATCAAGAGTTCCGGCCGTGACAAGCGTGCTGATAAAGGATCCGGTATGGAGTGCGCCTGCAGTGCCGCCGGTTCTGCGGTTAATGATCAGATTGTTTTTTGCGTAAAAGGAGGAAGTGTCACCGGTATTGCTTTTAACAAATCCTGCCGAAATAATATTGCCTGCTGTGCCTCCGGTATGCGCACCGCCTATATAAATGGTGTTATAAAATAATTCCGCTGTATAATCACCTGCGCCTCCGAGCTGCACTCCATAAACTGAAGTTTTTGTGCCGTTATCCAGCGCGAGAGATATCATATTGTTATATATCTGAAGCGTTCCTCCGTTTGATGTGGAAGAAACGGTAATACCGCGTAGAGTGGAGGTAGAAGTGTTCGCAAGATTATAGATTTTATTATATGCAACTTTATTGGTTCCGAGAATAATGGCAATATTCATACCGGAATGAGCGGCATTGTAGAACTGGGTCTGGTAGATTTCGTTTCTGGTAAATTCAAAGCTGTTTGTGCCTGAAAGAACCCAAATGCCAGCAAAGCCAAAATCATAAATCTTGTTGTTGCGGATGACAATATTTTTATTCGGGTTAGCAGCGGTTCCTGCAATACCGATGCCTGAACGTCCGCCGAACACTTCATTATATTCAAACAGATTATCCGAGTTGCCTTCCGGATTGTTTGCCGAGAGCTGAAACTCAACGGTTCTTGGTCCCGCGCTCAGCTGAGTGTATCCGGCAAATTTGCAGTTCATTACATGGTTATTGGTTGCGCCGTTAAGGTAACGGAGTGCTGAGGAGTTTGCGCCTGTTGTGGCAAGGTTCTGTATGGTCATATTGATAGCTGAACCGGCCGGGCCGTTGCCTGCGTTTCCGTTAATAACCACATAATCCGCACCGTCAAGCTGCCAGGATGGGGCGTTGGTTGGTGTTCCGCCAACGGTTACCATGGTAACTCCGGCGGCTGGATACACCTGAATCTTCTGTGATGCGCTTGCGCCATCCTTCTGTGTGAAGGAGATAGGATAGGTTTCATTAGCACCTGTGTAGGTCTGCTGAATAACAATCCGGTATCCCTGGGTCATGGGGGAGGGAATGGCATTATAAGCCGCCTGCAGTGAGTTGTGGCTGCTGACCAAAGCATCGGCAGCATCCCTCAGCTCAACTGAGTTATCCTGTGCGGTCGCCAATACCGGAAACAGGAATGCGAAAAGAAATAGAAGCCGTTTTGTCATGGGGAGATTCCTTATTATATGATTTTTGATGAACGACACGAATTTCAGAATCTGTTAATGCAGGAGAGGCAAGGGACAAAGAAAACTGCATTTAAGGAAAAATAATAATGAAAAAACGGTAATCTGACAAGAAAATACGTATGTGACCGCCTGCCCCGGCCGGGAAAGAAGGAGCAGGGATATCCGGGATAAACTTTATTTTTCTTCGTATTTTGTGACTGATTAATTTTCAAAGAAAAAGTATCAGTTCTGGAATTATGGGAGCGCATTACTAAAAACCCCCAGATTATGAATGGGGTGCCCTGCATCAGGAATTTACGGATGCCGGTATCAACAATTTTATCAATGCTCGCCGAAGGATATGACGAACAAAAAATTCTTCGGGAATTTGATGAACTTGAGCCTGAGGATATAAAGGCCGTTTTAAAATTTGCCTCAGAAATCAATGTACAATGAACAATGTACACCTATGCGGGGCGAAATCCTGTTTATCCTCACAATCCTTAAATCGTGTTCGACTCCCCGATGGGCCGCCGATTTTACGGATGCAAGCAGCGCGGATTAAAACGGATCGGAAATCAATGTACAATTATGCGGGGCGAAATCCTGTTTATCCTGCCAATCCTTAAATCGTGTTCAACTCCCCGACACAAGTTCTTAACGCAAAGTATTTAAAGTTAACGCAAAGTCCGCAGAGAAGAAAAAAGTCATCAGTACAGACTGATGATAATCAGCCTCTTCCCTCATTCAAACATATATATACAACAAACCCCGCTCATCTGAACAGGGTCTGCTGTATTAAAGAACAACTATGGGGGATTTCGTCTTACGACTTCTGCTCCCATATCTCCGCGATCTTCACGATAACACGCACCGCCATTTCCATATCCTGAATGGCGACCCATTCGGTCTTGGAGTGGAAACTGTGTTCACCCGCGAAGATGTTCGGCGTGGGGAGCCCCATGAATGAAAGGCGTGAACCGTCCGTACCGCCGCGGATAGGCATCATCCGGGGCTCAATGTTGAGTGCCTTCATTGCTTCAACAGCGTAGTCGGTTACCTGCGGATGATCCTTGAGTATATATCGCATGTTGCGGTACTGCTCATGCACTTTGAAATCCATACGCGAGCCGGGGAACTGCGCAATGGTTTTTTCAGCGAGGTCTTTCAGGAAGTCTTCATACTCTTTCAGCTTTTCATCAATGAAGTCACGGATGATAATGCGGAGCGTGGTTTCTTCTTCGGTTCCTTCAAAGGTAATGCAGTGAACATATCCTTCGCGCCCTTCAGTTGTCTCAGGGGAGAGACGGTCTTTTGGGAGCGATTCAATAAAGCGCGATGCAATCTTGATCGAATTGATCATCTTCCCTTTTGCATAACCGGGATGAATATTGCGCCCGATAAACTTGAGGGTAACCATATCAGCGGAAAACGTCTCTGATTCAACTTCGCCGCGGGTCTGGCCGTCAACCGTATATGCATACTGCGCTCCGAACTTCTTTACATCGAACTTGAATGTGCCTTTGCCGATTTCTTCATCAGGGGTAAAACATATCTTTATATCACCATGTTTTACTTCCGGATGAGACATCAGATACTGCACAGCATCCATGATTTCAGCCACGCCGGCTTTGTTATCTGCTCCGAGAAGCGTTGAACCGTCGGAGGTGATGATGTCGAATCCGATCATGGTTGCAAGGTCTTCATTATCAGCAGCGCGGATAACCTGCCCGTCCATCGGGAGCGGTATATCACCCCCCTGATAATTCTTGTGGATCATCGGTTTTACATTTGCACCCGATACTGCCGGAGAAGTATCAACATGCGAGATAAAACCCACAACAGGAACGTTCTTCGTGGTGTTGCCCGGAACCGTTCCGGTTACATAACCCCACTCATCCATTGCGGCATCCTTTACACCGAGAGCGAGCAGTTCTTCCACCAGAAGGCGTGAGAGATCTTTCTGCTTTTCTGTTGAAGGGAAAGAAGTTGAATTTTCATCTGACTGTGTGTCAATGGTTACATATTTCAGAAACCGGTCAACACAGGTAAATTTATAATTTTGATCGAACATTATATATATCCTTATTTAGAGTTTAATCATTTTCAGGTTTGCCGCGGAGTGAATCCCATATCATATACGAAGCCAGCAGGCCGAGCATCATGATGGCAACCAGTTCAGCCGCGTGGCTTTCAAACCACTCGGCATTCACCCAGTTATATCCTAAGTAGCGGAGGAATGCGGAGACCACACCCATCAGAGCGCCGCCGGCAATGAATCCGGATGCGATCAGCGTACCGCGTTCGCGGCGTGCGTTGTTAATTTTATCATCCTTGCTTCTTGTTGAAACAAAGTGGGCAATAAGACCGCCGACCAGCAGCGGAGTGTTCAGTTCAAGCGGTATATACATGCCAAGGGCGAATGCAAGCGCGGGAACGCCGAGCGAAACAAGAATCAGTGACATCATTGCTCCGGCAAGATAGAGCATCCACGGCGCGGGCTGATTATCCATCAGCGGCTGTATGACTGCTGCCATAGCGTTTGCCTGAGGTGCGGCAAGAGCGCCTTCGCCTGAGAATCCGTAGGTATCATTCAGAATAAGAACAACATATCCAACGGTAGCGGCTGAAATTAGAGTTCCGAGGAACTTCCAGCTCTGCTGCTTGTAAGGAGAAGACCCAAGCCAGTAACCGATTTTTAAGTCGGTAATAAATCCGCCCGCCATACTTAGTGATGTGCAGACAACACCGCCGATAATCAGCGCGGCAGCCATTCCGGTCTGACCGGTAAGTCCGGCTGAAACCAGTACAATGGAAGAAAGGATGAGCGTCATCAGGGTCATGCCCGATACGGGGTTGGTTCCAACTATGGCAATAGCGTTAGCTGCAACAGTAGTAAAGAGGAATGCAATAACGCCGACAATCAGCAGTCCAAGGAAGGAATGGGTAAGTGAAAGCCCGATTCCTCCGAAGAAGAAAAGGAAGGTAAGAATAAGCACAAGCACGATTAAGGAAACAACCGTTGCCATGCTTAAATCGCGCTCCGTACGGATTTTATTTCCGTTCGCCGCCTTGCCTCCGCCGATCTCCTTAATGGCAAGAGCAAACGCGCTCTTGATAATTTTTGATGAACGGATAATGCCGATAACACCTGCCATGGCAATACCGCCGATACCGATATGACGGACATAGTTGCGGAAAATTTCTTCCGCGCTCATTTCCGAAATCAGCTTGGTAACATTAGCCCCAAGCGGTGTGCTCATCTGTTCACCTATATACGAGACCACGGGAATCAGAACATACCAGGAGAGCGCCGAACCGGCCACGATGATGGCTGAGTATTTCAGTCCCACGATATATCCGAGACCCAGAACTGCTGCGCCGACATTAATCTTAAACACAATGCGCATCTTATCAGCAAGTTCCTGCCCGAAAGCAAAAACCCGGGTGGTGAACACTTCTCCCCACCAGCCGAACGATGCAATAACAAAATCATATATACCGCCTATCAGGCCGCTCATCACCAGCACCTTGGCGCTGCTTCCCCCTTTTTCACCGGCTACCAGAACCTCGGTGGTTGCGGTTGCTTCAGGGAAGGGGAACTTGCCATGCATTTCCTGCACAAAATATTTACGGAAAGGGATGAGGAAGAGGATGCCAAGGAATCCGCCGAGCAGCGAGGCAAGGAAGATCTGGTAATAGGGGATATCCAGTCCGAGTATATACAGCGCGGGGATGGTAAAGATGGCGCCGGCTACAACCAGTCCGGAGGTAGCTCCGACCGACTGGATAATCACATTTTCGCCGAGCGCGTTTTTCCGTTTCATCAGAGCGGAAAGCCCGACAGCCATAATAGCGATGGGGATAGCGGCTTCAAACACCTGCCCGATTTTAAGCCCGAGATAAGCAGCCGCGGCGGAGAAAAGTACGGCCATAACAAGACCGGTTCCGATTGAGTAGGGTCCGACCTCGGGGGGATTTGAACCCGCCGGCATAATCGGCTGATAACTTTCACCTGGTTTCAGTTCACTGTAAGCATTTTCCGGCAGTCCTTTACCGGTTGATGTGTGCTCCATAAGCGTAATCTTTCGTCTGGTTTTAAAAGAACATATCCTTCTAACTTACAGCATAAAACGGGAAGAATAAAAGAAAATTGTGAATGGTGAAGTATGAATTATGAATTTAAGGGGGCTGCTGAATTTCCGGTCATTCCTGTAAGACCGTGAGAGCCCCAAATCCCGCGCAGAGATGCTTAGCCACAAAGGGTTTATTCCCGGTTAATGCAGTCCTTGTTGTCGTTGCAGACCTTCTGGCTCCCGTGTCCCGGGTGCAGGAAGGGACGATCCCGGAGTCCCGCATGCTGGAAGGGGGAAAGCTTTAAAATCTCCAGTAAAGCTCAGAGTTTAAAAAGACGCAAATGCCAAATTAAGAAAGCCCCCTCTTTTCAATACAGATTTTTATAAACACACTACCCGCAGCCCGCAGAAACATATATGCAGTTTAAACATAGTTTGTCAGAAGAGAGGGGGTTGGAGGTGAGTTTGAAGGCGACAAACAAGCTATGCAACTACACAGCCAAAAAAGAGATTTAACGTCACCCGGTGCTCCAACCCGCCGCGACGGGTCGCCATAGTCTCCGGCAGTTGCAGCAACCGCTTCGCGCCAGACCGCCGGGGTCGGTATAGTTCAGCCATTCATACTTCAGAATTCATATTTTTTTAGTAAGTTTAAATAATCAATATTCCTTGGGGGAAACATTCCCGGAGACAAGACCCCTCAAAGAAAACCTCAGATACATTTGAAAGGAAAAAACTTCAAATGCTGCTGAACACTATTGCAGCGGACAATGGATAAAAAAGAATTTTCCGAAAGAGATATTTGCACCAAGTTTATAACCCCCGCTCTTGAAAAAAGCGGATGGGATAAACAAAGGAATATCATAAGCTCGGTAAATTAAAAAATCAGGAAAACCAAATACTTCTGCAGCAAGTGCTCAGAAAAGCACTGGCGGGGTGAGGAATGATTAAAACAATAAAGCATTTAATCCAAACTAAAGGTTGGATACTCGGAATATAGTTTGGGGATATTTTTAAGATTGGTAATCCTTTGTGTTGTCATCCTAGTCTTAACGTCAGCAACAAGATGAACGTTAAATTCAAGGTTTACCCCGTTTAAGTTAAGTGAGGTTAAATTATTTGGATTCTGCTCCCCTTCTATCAAGCTTATTATTGTTAAAACAATTGCCATTAAAATTTCTGCTCCTCCGATAATCACTTCATCTCTTTCTAAGGGGTTTAACGCAGGCAGAACTTTTCGATAAAACTCAGCTTTTGTAATTGTACCGCTCTCAAATAATTTAAAGACGGAAGGATTTTTTAATTTTAATCCTCCAAGAAAGTAGAAGTAAACCAACAGATAGCTTATTTTTGTAATATTTTTATTCTTATTGTTAAGTGAGTAGATATTGTGCATAATATATTGCTGATCCCTAAGAGATAATTTCATCAAAATATTAGTAACCGCAAAGGGATTAAGACCTTTATAAGATTCATCAAATTTGTCAATGTATATATTGTTTGAAAGAACAACTTTATCAGCACACTTGTTAAAATATTCCGCGGAAAACAAGCTTGGAATAGCAACTTCATGATCAATTATGCGTATTAGATAACCTTCGATATTGAAATCGTTTCCATATAACGTTTTCAAGGAGTGGCTGAGTTGGTTCTTATCGTATGCAATAATGAAAACTACCCCGGGTACACTTAGTATATGTTTTATTCTTTCAAGCAGTTTTAGTGCGTGGGGAGGCAGACAGCGGTCCAGTTCATCAATAATAATTATCAGTGGGGAGTCTGTATTTTCGTTAATTATTTTAGCAAGCGTAGCGATTGAATCTGAAAAACGATCAACAAGTTCTTTTGCCCCTTTTAAGTCCTCAATCCTCTTCTCAAGCAAAGTAGCCTGTTTTTCTTTAATTTTTTTAACATTATCCTTTGTATCCTGCAGATTTATAATTCCCTCGCTGACATAGCTAATAGAATTAATTAAAACTGATTTTATAAATTGTGTTCCATATAACTTGAAATCATTTAATACTTTCTTGTATTTTTTAAGAGTTAAAACTTCTTTAAATTTTGACTCCATTTCAAAATAGATGGCTATGAGCGGATCTTCGTAAAATTCATACTTCCAGGCGTTAAAGTATATTACATCTTTGTTTTTTCCCTCAGCATGCATTTGCAGCATTTTTAAGTAGGTAGATTTTCCTGTTCCCCATTCTCCCGTGATGCCTACAACAGCAGAGAGCGGAATTTTTCTAAAAATAAACTGAGAACAAAATTGGTGAATATGATCACGAAAATTCAAGACATCATTTTCGAATGGGTTCTCTTTGGTTATAAGAATATCGTGGACCAAGGTCATCCTGCTTCCCTTTCTGTGATTAAAGAAATATGTTCATGAAAAATAACGAAAATTACATTTAAATTAGACCAATACAACAATGGTCATAATCGGCATTCGGATTTGGGAAAAAGAATGGCACAGGGGAATAGATTTTCTCCTTCCCTGATCCCCATTATTTTTTGTAACTTTGCACAATGACTAACAGAATAGCAGTAAACCCGGATATCATTCTCTGGTCTATTAACCGGGCCGGATTGAATTTGCCTGAGTTTTTGGCAAAAAACTCCAGCATTCAGCTTTGGCTTGAGGGAAAAAGGCAACCCACAGTTAAGCAGCTTCAGGATTTTTCCAAAAAGGTTTATCTGCCGTTTGGTTATTTTTTTCTCCCCGCACCCCCTGACGAAAAAATTCCGATACCATATTACCGCACGGGGAGCAGTCCCTCTGACAGGATTAATATTAATGTTTATGATACCATACTGATTTTACAGCAGAGGCAGGAATGGCTTAAAAATTATCTGAATGAAAACGGATTTGACCCTCTGCCATTTGTTGGGAAATATAAATTAGGGCAGGATATTAAAACTATTGCCTCGGATATTCGCTCTGCACTCGGGCTGAAAGAAAACTGGGCTTCTGATTTCTCAACCTGGCAGGAGGCGTTGGTGCATTTAGACCAGTGCATTGAAAATATTGGCATTATAACAGTTATTAACGGGGTGGTTGAGAATAACACACATCGCCCTGTTCCGGTTGATGAATGCCGGGGCTTTGTGCTTACGGATAATTTTGCCCCCTTTATGTTCATCAATAATGCTGACTGGAAATCCGCTCAGATATTTACCATGGCACATGAACTGGCACATATCTGGACCGGGCATAGCGCGGGATTTGATTTTAGAAAACTGCAGCCATCTGACGATCCGGTTGAAATTTTTTGCGATAAAATAGCCGCGGAATTTCTGGTCCCTGAAGATGCTTTCAATAACATCTGGAATGAAAGCACCGGCATAACAGGATGCGCGAGACATTTTAAGGTTAGTGAAATAGTTATAGCACGCCGTGCGCTTGATACCGGTAAGATGACAAAGAAGGAATTCTTTGCCTTTTGGGATGACTATTCTCAGAAAGAATTTATAAAAAAAGAGAAGCAGGGTTCCGGCGGAAATTTTTATAACACATCAAACAAACGAATAAGTCTTACCTTTGCCGGTCATGTTAATCATGCACTAAAATCGGGACAGCTCCTTTACCGCGATGCCTGTCATTTAACCGGGCTGCACGGGGATACATTCGCTAATTTTATGTCGGGGTTGAAGTAGATCCGATGCCGGTCTATGTAGTGGATGCAAACTTTTTAATAGAAGCACATCGCGTATATTACCCGATGGATGTAGTACCGGGGTTTTGGAATAAAATAAGTGCATTAGCCAAAGAAGATAAAATTATAAGTATTGATAAAGTCGGGGATGAAATTTATAACAATAAGGATTTGCTTGCCCACTGGTGCGAAAATAATCTTCCGGGAAATTTCTTCCGTGATACATCAGGGGTAATGAATGAATATGCTCAGGTTTTCCGTTGGGCAAATTTTAAGAAAGATTATGTTGTCCAAAAAGCTATAGAGGATTTTTGTCATGCTGACAGAGCGGATGCATTTCTTGTTGCATATTGCCTTGCCGAAAAAGAAAACAGAGTGTTAGTTACGCAGGAAGTAAGCCGCCCGGAATCCAAAGTTAGTATAAAAGTCCCTGATGCTTGCATTGCCTTTGGTGTCAATTATGTCAACACGCTCCAAATGTTCAGAAATCTTAAAGAGACGTTCTAGCATTAAGGGTGGTGTTGGGGTTATACCGTTGAGAATCATCCCGAGTTTAATATATCACTGGGCTCCCGCGCCGTTTCCCGTAAACTATAATGTCACCACTTCGTGGTTTGGGGTGCCGGGGTATATATTTTCTGCTATAATAATATCATCACTTCGTGATTTTCTTCCGCCCAAAGGATCTCGTGCAAAGCCGCAAAGAGACTAAACCCCTTCATTTTAAGCCCCCTCTTTTCAATACAGATTTTTCTAAACACACTACCAGCAACCCGCACAAACATATATGCAGCTTAAACTTAGTTTGTCAGAAGAGAGGGGGTTGGGGGTGAGTTTTTTTGTGCGTCGGTGCGGGGTTTTACATTTAAGCGGGTGTGCTGACTTGTTACATTATTATTAATGGGTCACCCGCTACGCGGGTTCAGGGGTGTGGTATGTATTTGGATTCTATTAATGGGTCGCCGCTACGCGGCTCCTGAGAGGTACGGGGAGATTTGTTCGGTTTTATAATATTTCACCGCTAACGCGGTTTAGGAATCCTGGTATTTTTCCCAGCCCTATTAACCGGTCACCCGCTCCGCGGGTTCGGGCGTGTTATGATATTTACAATTGCTATTAACAGGTCACCCGCTCCGCGGGTTCGGGGGTGTTGTGATATTTACAATTGCTATTAACTGGTCACCCGCTCCGCGGGTTCGGTATTTTTTGTTTTAGATATTTTCCTGTTAATATTCTGCCCCGAACGGGACAATAATAATTTAGCATCAGAGATGCGATATATCAATAGGGGTGTCTTCAATCAAATTTTCGAAGCGCCGCAGGTGCGACATATCAAAGTGCCATTTTTGTGAAGTTTGTTAAAACCCAATCACAATCAATAAATTCTTAAGCCCCCTCTTTTCAATACAGATTTTTACAAACACAATACCCGCAATCCGAAGAAACATATATGCAGTTTAAACATAGTTTGTCAGAAGAGAGGGGGTTTGGGGGTGAGTTTGAAGGCGACCAGTAAACGCAAAGCAAACAAAGTTCAACGCAAAACCCCGCAAAGTTTCACCCGCCCACACAAGTTCAATTCTTCATTCTTCATTTTTTCATTTAAAATTCTCAATTCTCAATTCTCAACTATCAATTAACAAAGTCAACTGCTTCCTTCACCTGACTCCGCTCTGTCACGCAATTACTTTTGCCACCGTATTTATAATAATTATGAAAGGCAACGTACTAATGCACAAATGGTTTGAAATCTTCCGGACGGGTAAACACACAGACTTCGCCGGAAGAACCAAAGAGTGGACTGAAGCTGATCTGGACAAGATTGTCTCCTCCTACAATCCCGCTCAGCATGAAGCTCCCATTGTCATAGGCCATCCGAAGGATGACGCTCCGGCTTACGGATGGATCCAGGCCCTCAAACGCAGCGGCGACCGTCTTCTCGCCCTCCCCTCCAGGCTCCTTCCTCTCTTTACCGAGGCGGTTAAAAACGGATTCTTCAAAAAACGCTCCGTTGCCCTGAATCCCGACGGCTCTCTCCGTCATGTCGGGTTTCTGGGAGCCGCCTCTCCTGCCGTTAAGGGGCTGGCTGATCCGCAGTTCAGTGATGCTCCCGCCGATGCTCATATATATGAGTATCAGGAGCACAATGCAGCCGATGAGTTCCGCAAACAGCTTGAAGAGCTCCGCGCTCTGAATGATAAGCTTGAGCAGATGCTTAAGAACGAAACCGCATCAAAAACAAAGCTGGAAGAAGAGCTTGGCAGGATAAAAGAGGAATATACCTTCTCCGCACTGAATACCTTTCTGGATGCAAAGATTGATGAAGGCGTTATCACTCCAGCCCAGAAAGAGGAACTGCAGCAGATTGGCGTAATGCTCTTTGAAAAGGAGGGTGTGCCAAAACTGATGGAGTTCGTCTCTGCTCTGCCGAAACAGGTTACCTTCGGAGAAATAGCGGTAAAACCTGAACAGCCCCGCGCGGCTTCGGATATTATGGCCGATGAAATCCGCAAAAGAACTCTCTCCCCGCGCTGATACTGAGTATTAAATATATATAAACGAAATAAGAAAGGACCCAATATTTGAAATTACGAGAAATCTCTTCATCCGATCCGCTGACCCAGCAGGTCATCCGGCAGATGTCACTCTACGGCACGCTGCTTGGTTTTGCTGAATTCTACCGGATGTCAGGCAATGCTGACTATCTGCGCCGCACTGCCACAGCAACCGGCGGCCGCTTCCGTGCGCTTGATAACGACTATCCCGATAATACGGTCACGCCGCAGTATATAACCCCCGCGCTCAAAATTCTGGGGGATAAGGTGATGGTTGATGCCGCGCATGAGAGAAGAGGCATTGATGTTGCAAGCATCCGTGCTTCCGAGCTGCTTAACTTTGCCGCGAATCTGGGCAAGCAGTTCCAGAACTTCTTCGTCAACGGAAGCTCTGCCTCGGACGGGAATGCTTTCGACGGACTGAAAGTGCTGGTGACCGGCTCTCAGAAAATCACTGCTGATGCAAACGGCCTTTCGGTTGATCTGGGGAATACCGATGCCGCGAAGAAAAAGCAGCAGACGTTTTTGGAACTGCTGGATGATCTTATCTCCCGCGTTGACGGCGGTGCCGAGCTGATTCTGATGGATGCCAAAACGCTCAGCCGTCTCGGCTCCATTGCCGCTGATATGGTGACCATTGATTCGGATGATTTTGGCAAGCCGCTCAGCCGCTTTAACGGGATACCGGTTCTCCCCGCCGGCTTTGACCGGAGCGGAAACAAAATCCTGCCTCATAACGAAACGGTCGGATCTTCCACTACCTGCACCAGTATATATGCTATGCGGTTTGGGGAGAGGAATAATCTCACCCTGCCGAGCAATGTCGGGGTTGAAGTAAAAGACCTCGGCAGGCAGGGGGTACACTATATCCACAGCGTTGAGTTCGATACCGCTCTTGCTCTTGCAAACAGCAAGGCGGCAGCCCGGCTCGAAGGTATTATCATCTCCTGATACCTTATCTCCTCTCCTGATACCTCATCCTGCTTTCCCTGCCCATGCCGGTTTTCTCCTCTCCGGCCGGGCGGGGAAGTATATATAACATTATGAAAGGAATAATTGTGATAAAACCAGGTTCAAGAAAATTTACCGGATTCCTGCTCGCGCTTTTCAGTTTCTCCGCGCTGACCATTCTGACGGTCTGCCGTGTTGAGATGGAGGCCTCAGTGCTTCCTTCATTTGTGTTTCAGCTTGCCTCGGCTTACGGCATCATCTGCGGTCTCTTTTTCGGGAGTAATGTGCTGGTGCACTACGCAAAGAAAGGAGCCCCCGGCAGTGAAAAAAATTCTGATTGATTTGCTGCTGCTTATCCTTGCCGCGGCTGTCATCTGGTGGTTCATTGAGGGAAGAGGCTCCCGCAGCAAAATACAGGTGAGAGATACTGCTCCGGCTGATACGGTATATATACAGGGAACCGCGGATACTACAATTGCCGAAAAAAAGTACCGTCACAGAGTCGCGAAAAGGAGGGAAGAGCAATCCGCGCCGGTCACGCTTGTTACAGAAAGTTATACCGCGGTGGTTTCACTTGAAGAGGCGGCAGATTCGGTAGCGGTGCATTTTGAGATTCTGGTACGGGAGCGGGAGATTTTCCGGGTTGATACGGTGCGGGTTACGGAGTATGAGTGTAATGCTGAGTGGTATGCTGCTGCTGCGGGGCTGGTTGTTATAGTCCTGGTTTTATTGGCTGCCAATTTTTAAACGCAAAGTCGGTAAAGTTTACTGTGCGCTGACTTCTTTAACTTTGCGTTTTAAAATACGTACTCAGAAATTTCTTTGCCAGCATCACATCATCGCTCGTAAGATTATGCCCCGTATTAACTATCTCATGAGTGACATCGTATCCGTTTGTTTCAAGCAGCCGCGCGTAGTTTTGAGCTTCACTCACCGTTACCGTAGGATCCATACTGCCGGAAGTCATCAGAACGGGGAATTTTTTCTCCGCACTGAATTCCGGTATATCTCTTTTGAATGGCTGCATCGGACGGAAGAGCACAGCCCCTTTCAGAAATCCGGGCTGCTGCATCAGCGCCGCACCAGCTATATTAGCCCCGTTGGAATAACCAACGGCAATTATTTTATCAGGGTTGAAAGATTCTTTACTGCCGAGTGATGCAACAAAGGAACACATCTGTCCGGTTCTGAGCCGGAGGTCATCTTCATCAAAGATACCCATTGCAAGGCGGGCAAAGAACCGGGGCATGCCGTTTTCAGGGACGTTGCCGCGAAGACTGAGGTAGCTGAAACTGCTGCCAAACTCACCTGCCAGGATAAGCAGATCATCTTCATTGCCTCCGGTGCCATGAAGCAGGAGTATGGTATGAGCATCCTCCCTGGGTGAAGGGATAAATTTATATATATATCCGGGATTCGTCATTTTCCTATCCAAGCGGAGGCAGGATGGATTCTATTTCTTCACGCAGGCGTTCGTGCTGAGGAGGAAGTTTAAGTCCGGTGCCAAGTGATGCCTCATCCTCGTCGCTGTAAAAGCCCGGAGTATCGGTTGCAATTTCGAAGAGCACTCCGCCGGGTTCACGGAAATAGAGGGATTTAAAGTAACTGCGGTCAATCTGTTCTGTTATCTGAAATCCGGCACTTACAATCTTTTCACGCAGCCGCATCTGAGCAGCCTCATCAGGAACTCTGAAAGCGATATGATGCACCGTGCCGCCGGCAACCACGCCGGGCATACCCTGAGGAAGCTCAACCAGATCAATAACCGGAGCGCCTGCTGAGGAATCAGACAGAAAGCGGTAGCGGTTTGTCTCCTGTCCGGCGGGTGTATATCCGAAGATGCCGGTAAGAATATCCGCGGTTTTTTTAACGGAATTAAGGGTGAGCGTGGCTCCATGAATTCCGCGCAGGGCATTTTCAGCGGGAACCTCACAGGTGCTCCACGGTTCACGGGAGTCGGCATACTGCGGCGCGGTCAGTTCAATCTTCAGCCCGTCCGGATCAATGAAGGTCAGATATATATCGCCGAATTTTTCAGCGGGATTGTTATATATAACACCCCGCTCCCGGAAGCGTTTTTCCCAGAAGGGGAAAGACTCCCGCGGAACGGAAAAACTGACTTCCGTAATCATTTCGGTTCCCCGTGTTCCTTTTCGTATACCGGGATAGGGGAAGAACGTAAGGATAGAGCCGGGAGCCGCGGATTTATTTCCAAAATAAAAATGATAGGTATGAGGATCGTCAAAGTTGACGGTCTTTTTTACCAACCGGAACCCGAGGATTTTCGTATAGAACCGGTAATTGCGGAGCGGTTCACCGGCTAGAGCGGTGATGTGATGGAGGCCTTGCACGCCGGTTTTATTCATGATTCTGCAGACTTAGATTAATTTTATACTGTAATATATACAAAAAAGATTTCCCTTCCTTTAAAATTACATCGCCCGGAGAGCCGGGCGATGATATAACAATTATTTAACTTTTAACCGGCTGCGGTGAAAGCGAAATAACGCGTTCAAGCGTTTCAAGCATTACCGGGTTAGGCACCGGTTTTGGTAAAAAGACATCAGCGCCCGCGCTTATCGCGGTTATTCTGTCTTTACTGCCGGCAAACGCAGTGCAGCAGATAACCGGCACGGAGGAATTACGGGGCTGAGCACGGACAAGCCGGATAAAATCGAGGCCGTCTTTTTCTCCCTGAAGCCCGATATCAATAATCATCGCGTTATAATCATATTCATCCAGCCGTTGAACCGCTTCATCATAATATGAGCAGATAACCGGATAATACTTTTTATATAACAGATAATAAATGAATCTCTGGTTTTCAGGATCATCTTCAAGAATAAGAATTTTTGGCAGAGTAGAGTTCATGAGTTCCCGGGTCAGTGATATTGTGGAAAAAATATAGTGACTTCAGTGCCATGTCCTTTTGTACTGCGCACTCTGATGTCACCCTTATTTAATTCAAGTAGCCGTTTGGTAAGAGCAAGCCCCAGGCCGTTTCCTTCATAGGGACGGCTGTAACCCATAATCTCCTGGGTAAAGGGGCGGAAGAGTTTTTCCATATATTCTTCAGACATGCCGATGCCGGTATCCTTTACGGTGACCGATACCATGCTGTTTTCCGCGGACGCGGCAATAACCGATACCGAACCATGCCGAGTATATTTAATGGCATTATCAAGAAGGTTCTGCATGATGGTGGTAAAAGAATATGCATCAGCATATATAAGGGAGCCGCCGAGTGATTCATCAAAAGTAAAATCGAGGTTCTTCTCGCGGGCGTAATGGCGGAACTCCATGGTAAGCTGATTGATGATGGGGATGATATCCATCCGCTGGAATGAACATTTGTATCCGCCAGTCATCACCAGGGCCATATTCAGGTTCAGGTCTATAGTGCGGTACAGTCGCCTTCCGCTGTTGTCAATAGAAGTGAACATCCGCTTCAGATCGGGGGAAAGCGAATCCTTCAGCTCGTCATGAATGATGCTGGTGAGCCCGAGAATTGCATTAAGCGGAGTGCGGATTTCGTGGCTCATCTGAGCAAGGAAGTGAGATTTAAGCTTTTCTGATTCTTCAGCTTTAACCAGAGCTTCCTTAAGCTGATCTTCGGTTTTTTTGAGTGCGGTAATATCGCTTCCGTATATCTGTCCGATTTCAAATTTGGGAATGCCGCAGAGGATGAATTTGAAATAGCGGTTTCCGATTTGTGAGTGAAGTTCAAGGCTGGTTCCGTTGCGGATGCATTCGGCAAGGTTAACGGCTCTGGTTTCGGGGATGATCTCCCATATTTTCATATTCATCAGCGAAGCTCCTTTAAGAAGTTCGCTGCCGGGAGTGTTGGAAAGCTGAACGCTGCCGTCAATCTCGAAGCGGAATACCGGATCGGGATCTGACTGCGCGAACATTGCCATCAGCTCCGCCTGCTGAAGCCGCAGGGACTGCTGCTCCTGCAGATGTTCCTTCTGCATTGGAATCAGTATATACCGGTAAAAAATATAGATTACACTGATCAGACCAAGCAGGATAAGCAGGGAAACTATGATGGGGTTACTCAAGCTTAACACTGAGTCTCCTGTTGTCTTCCCTGAATATGGTGAAAAAGATTCCTATCGCAATTTGTACTCCTGTAACAATATAGAAGTTGGTGAGCACTGAAAGATCAGCTACTTTAACCAAAATCTCGAAGAACTTGGCAAGTGTCAGAAGTTCATAAAAGACCAGAACCACAAAAAACAAATTAAGAGACCGTGTTCTAAGCAGTTCAAGCCCCATCAAGTGAGTTATTCTCAGAAGTATTAACCCATGGAGCACAAAAAACAACAATCTGTGATATCCGGGGTTAGTAAATCCGTAGGCAATGACTATTACCGTTATAAACAGTAAGATCACAAGAAGAAATTTTTGTTTCAGTGTTTCTTTATCAAACAATGAAAACAAAAGTAAACAGGAAACTACGAGGTAGTAAGAAAGAATCTTAAAATAAAAAACCCGTATTACCATCCAAGGTAAAGCATCTGCCAGGCCAAGCAATAGAAAAAAGTAAAAAAACTTTGTTTTGTACTGCCTGACGGGCGGAAGAAGCCAAATAGTTGCTGATATAAAAACTACAAGAGCATAGAGATACGGCATGGATGGATATTTACCGGTAAGTCTTAGTCAAGACACCATGGGGGACACAATTGAGCAAATTCAAGCGTCCATGCGTTGCTTTCGATTCCCGATCTATTGTTTCCGTAGTTGCCGTCACTGGTGGTGAGGGTCAGAACGCCGCGTTCACGAATCTCAATGGTAATGGTTTTTGCGTTTGTCAGATTCATCAGCTCATTAATTTTCCGCACGTCATACATATGGAACTCCTGATCGGGAGAAACCTGGAAATTGCGGGGATGAATAGGATTGCGCTGGCCGTCAAGAATTACAAGCTGTCCGTCAATCAGGTTGAAGAGAAGAACATCACTGATGTTTTTAGTGATATTCATCAGCATTTTCTTGTTAAATGTGTGGGAATGGATAACCGGACCGAACATTCTGTCAGCCTGTTCTGCCGAGATAATCTGTCCGGGCAGGTTCCCGTTCTGAGCATAAAGCGAACCGGACGAGCCCATGGCCGCGATAATAAAAAGAACAAGAACAACTTGTTTAAGAGAGAACATTTTACACCTCCTGGATGAGTGATTTTTTAAGTAAGGTCTGACAGGTATTACTTAAAGAGTTACCCCCCAAAAGCCGCGCATGAACCATTGAAATATATTAAAAATTTTATCAAAAAATCAAAATATAAGAATTGAAGCATGCTTTTACGGCCAAAAAAATGATAAATGGCAGTATAAACACAAAAATAACCCCCTGAAAACCCCGGATTTACCCGGAAAACGGAGCAACATCATACCGGCTAAAACCGGAATAGCGGGTCAAAGTCCGTACTCGGGCACCGCTTGTTTAAGGAAAAAAACGTAAATTGATAAACTACTTTTTATAAAGCCATAACCGGTGGCGGAACCTATTTAACTTATTATAAGGGAACGAGGAACCGAAATGTTTTTTACTGCCGAAAAGAGAAATTGCCCGGAGGGAGGAGGGATTTTTCTGTCCCAATGAAAATACGCGTTTCCATCAGGCAAAAACTGGTTATTGCCTACACCAGTCTGATCGGTCTGATATCCCTTTTTATCTTTATCTATTTCCCTGCCAGCAAAGAAGCAGAACAAATCAAGGCTCTTGAAAACCGGGCAGAGGCAATTGCTGAGGTGATGGGGAGTATGCTCTATCCCGCGCTGGTATATGAAGACAATCAACTTATTGCCCAGGAAACGAAAAACGTGGGCCGGCTCAGAGACCTGACCTACGCAGTGATACATGATGCTGAAGGACGGGTAATCGGGGAATATAATCTTCCTGAAGCGAATAAGGCAGGGTACACGAAACTAAAAAGCGGACCACTTGCTGAAGGGGACTATATACGCTATGCCAAAACAGTAACCTTCAGCCGGAAAACCATCGGATATATTTATGTCGGGTTCTCGCTTAACTCACTCCGCGGTGAGGTAGCCCGCACCAGAATTACCATAGCTTTAGTTAGTCTTGTCATATTCTGCCTCGGGCTTGCCGCTGTTATCTTTATCAGCACGATGGTTACGCGTCCGCTCAACCGTCTGGCTGACTCAACACGGCTGATTGCCGCAGGAGACCTTTCTCACAGATCCGCCATCCGCTCCGGAGATGAGTTTGAACTGCTTTCTGATTCTTTTGATACCATGGTCGGAAAACTTGAACAGGCCAACAGCCAGTTATTCGTGCTTAATCAGGGGCTGGAAAAAATTGCCAGTGAAAAAACCGAAGACCTGAAAAAAGAAATAGAAAACCATAAACGGACGGAAAAAGCATTAACCGAAAGCGAAATACGTTTCCGCACGATTTTTGAAGAAGCGGGCATGGCAATTGTGCTGACTGACATGGGGGGAGCAATTCTTGAGAGCAACGATGCATTTATGAGGATGATGGGATATACTGAAGCGGAACTGAGAATGATGACGCTGCAGGAGCTTTCACATCCGGAGGATATGAAATCCGGCATGCTGATGTTTTCCATGGGCACGCTTGACTCCGCCACAGAAGGACCTTCGTATACCGAAAAGCGGTATATACGCAAAGACGGAAAAACCGTCTGGGGTAAACTCACCACCGCTATCATAAGCGACCGGAGCAGCAAATCATCGTTTGTGCTGGTGATGATCGAGGATATGACCAGCCGGAAAAAAGCATCGGATGATCTTCAGAAGCAGACACGGCTGCTGGGGGGCGCGGCTGAAGCAGCAAATATCCTGCTGACAACCGGAGACTTTAACGATGCGATCAACGGAGCCCTGCGCGCGCTCGGGGAGGCCTCAACGGTTGACCGGGTATATATCTTCGACAACATTTACGCAAAAGACGGCACACCGCTTATGAAGCAGACCTTTGAATGGACAAACGGTCTGGTAAGCACGGAAATCAACAATCAGATGCTGCAAAACTCCCCGTATCCTGATGAGATATATACCACTCTTTCAGGCGGAGGAGTTTTTTCCGTTTTAACCAGGGAAGGAACCCGGCAGCTTAAGGAAATCCTTGAACCGCAGGATATCGTCTCGGTGCTGCTGGTGCCGGTCTTTGTGGAAGGCACCTACAGAGGGTTCATCGGTTTTGATGACTGCCAGGAAGAACGCATCTGGTCAAAGGGGGAAGAAGCGATACTGCGCACTATTGCCGGGAGCATCGGGGGAGCCATACAGCGGAAAGAATATGAAGAAGAGCTTAAAGCAGCCAAAGAAAAAGCAGTGGAGTCCGACCGGCTGAAATCCACCCTGCTTGCCAATATGAGCCATGAGTTCAGAACTCCGGTAAACGGTATAATGGGATTTTCAGAACTCCTGATGGAGGAGTTCCCCGAAGGGAAACGTCTGGGAATGGTTAAGAGCATCTATTCATCAGGAAAGCGGCTGATGAAAACGCTGAACAGCATTCTCACATACAGTCAGATTGAATCGGGCAAAATCCATCCCGATCTTCAGCCGAGGAAACTGGCCGAACTTGCGGAGTCCTCGCTTTATCCGTATATACAGCAGGCAGCTGCCAAACGGCTGGAGTTTGAATTTGTGATTAATGCGCCTGAGATTATGGCATATACAGACCCGCAGCTTTTCGGCGCCGCGCTGGATCATATTATGGATAATGCGGTTAAATTCACCAAATCGGGCAAGATAACCGTAACGGTAGAGGAGCGCGGGGGTCATCCGGCAGTTGCCGTAAAGGATACCGGTATTGGAATTGCCCCGGAGCATATGGAGCTGATCTTTCAGGAATTCCGGCAGGCAAGTGAGGGGATAGGAAGGTCGTATGAAGGGAGCGGACTTGGGCTGACTATATCCCGGAAACTTGCGCGGTTGATGGGGGGCGAGCTTACCGTGAAGAGTGAACCGGATAAAGGAAGTGAATTTGTCCTCAGCTTTATGAAGGCCGGATGGGAAGATCATCTTACTAATCCTGAAAAAAACGCAGAGCAGCGGTCTCCTGTTCCGCTCACCCGGTGCAGCGCTTTGCTGGTTGAAGATGATGAGGCAAATCTGCAGGTTGCATCCAAATATACTGAACCGCTCTGCCATGTTGACCGGGCAAGAGACGGAGCAACGGCACTGGCAATGGCGGCGCAGAAGCGCTACACGCTTATTCTGATGAATATCAATCTGGGAGACGGTCCGGACGGCATAGAAACCGCACGGGCTATTCACGATCTCCCCGGCAATAAGGATGTGCCCATCATTGCCGTTACCGGATATGCCATGCAGGGGGACAGAGCGCGGTTCATAACCGAGGGCTTTGCCGGATATATATCAAAGCCGTATGACAAAGCGGCATTTGTAACGGAAATTGAGAAACAGCTGAAGAATTATGAAGTATGAAGTATGAATTATGAAGTATGAAGTATGAATTATGAATTGTGAATTGTGAATTGTGAATTGTGAATTGTGAATTATACATTGATTACTAATTACTAATCACTGATTACTAATTGAACAAAAAGCTTTGTCCAAAAATTATTCTTGAGGGGACGCGTCTTACTTTTAAGACCGAAATAGCCTTCGCGCTGAACGAACATCCGGAGGTGGTGGGACCGCGCAAATACCGTTATCACTCCCCGGTGATTTCGGGGGAGTGGTGCGCATTTACCAACTTTCCCTGGGGCAGGGGGCTCATCAATTTTGAACCGCAGGAAGAATCGCTCGCCCTTGAAACCTATCAGACCTGGATGCGGCTTTTTGAACTGCAGCGTTATTACTCCTGGATTATTGACCGCTTTCATATATCCACACAGGCATACCAGCAGCGAACCTACGGCAAAACATATGATTTCCGCTGGCTTGAGGAGCGGCTTGGTGCAATCGGCTTCCGGCTGATTCATCTGCGCCGGAGTAATGAGTCATTTGAAGCGGCAAGAGAGCGGCGGCTGAAAGTATCGGGGAACCCTGAGCAGTATAATGACCTTGGCTACTTTTACCGTGAACAGGAACAGATTGACCGGCTGGTTGGCAGGTCAATACTTCCGGTATATACGGCGGATGTTTCAGATAATGATATCGATAGAGTGACCAATGACATAGCCAGATGGCTTAAAGAAAGCGGCGGACTTTATGCGGATTATTAGGGGAGGGGGGAAGATAATCACAAAGGCAGCTAAATTCACGCAAAGTAAGGCAGAGTTTTCCGACGGGTAAAAATCTGCATACTGTATTGGGCGGATTAATCGCGCTGCGGCGCAAAGAAAAAAATGAGAGAACAACTATGTTATACAAAAAAACCTTTCTGCTGTTACCGGCGGTTCTGGTAATTGCATTTGCAGTGCAGGCCTGCACTGCGCCACAGGTTGTACGGAAAACCACGCCCCCCGACTCCCGCTACGCCCGTTTTGTACAAACCCCGCAGATGATTTTTAAGATTCACTACAAAAACGGTGATCTTTTTGTCTATGACACCCTTTATACCCTTACCGAAAAAAAAGACTTCTATTATGGCTACGGCCGGCGGCTTGATTTAAACAGGCAGGTGACCGCCAAAGGAAAACTTGCAGCTTATACGGACAGCATTCTCCTGATTGAAACCAATCAGATAATGGATGACGGTCCTTATACCTCCCTGATGTTTATGACAGGTATATCAGTAGCCGCGACCATTTATTGCTGGAGTAATCCAAAAGCGTGTTTTGGGTCATGCCCCACATTTTATTATGACGAGGGAGGGACTGAGCATCTGATTGCCGAATCGTTTTCGCAGAGTATTCTCCCCTCGCTTGAACGGGAAGATATAGATGCATTCAGGGGTATCCGGCCAAAAACGCGGGATATACGTCTGGTTATGAAGAACGAATCGCTTGAGACCCACGCGGTTAAATATGCACGGATACTTGCCGTTCCGAAAGAAGGAAAACATATATACAGTACTCCGGACGGCAGGTTTCTCAAAACGGAGGGGGAGTCACTCCTGAGCGGGATGATTCACGGTGAGGAGTGCACGGATTTATTCCGCTATCACGATCAGCAGGAATATATAAGCCTGACTGATTCAGCAGATCTTGCCGTAAAGGAGGAACTAATCTTTACTTTTCAGCGGAACGGGATGAAATCACCCGGACTGGTGGTAACCCACAGGCAGAGTCTGCTTACCACATTTCTTTTGTATCAGACACTTGCATACATGGGTAATGAAACGGGAAGCTGGCTCACACGGCTTGACGGCATGACGCGGAGCAGTGACCCGGTGTTTAAGCAGCTCGGCAGCATGATAGGGGAGATGGAGTTTTTCGCGGAGGATGGAAACGGAAACTGGATTCCAGCCGGCATGCTTGATGAAACCGGCCCGATAGCGCAGGAGGTAAAAATACTACCGCTTCCTGCCGCGGCATCAGGTGATGAGATACGGATTAAGGTGCGGATGACAAAGGGTTTCTGGAAACTTGACCAGCTTAAACTCGCGGATATAACCGGAGAGGCAGAGCCGGTAGTCATCAGTCCGCAGTTGGTGAAGAATGACCGTAAGGAGCTTGATATAACAGACAGCTTTAATAACCCCGGAAGTTACACCGTAACACTGCCCGGGGAATATATATCACTCTACTTCCGTCTGCCGGAAGATTTTACGGATTATGATTATTTTCTGGCGGCAAAGGGGTATTATCTGGAGTGGATCAGAAGCGAGTGGATTCAGGAAGAGAATGCCGCGAAGGTGATGCAGCTTATCATGAGGCCGGAGCAGTACTTTAAGGATCTGGCTCCGCTTTATAAAGCAATGGAAGCGGATATGGAAGAAACATTCAGGAGGAGTAAATATGCGGCACAGTAAGTTATATATATTCATCGCCTTTATGGCGTTTCTGAGCGGCTGTTACACAGTATATGCTCCTGCGGGAAAGCTTGCTGAATCACCAGAGGAATTTGTAAAAAGCGGCAAAGGGGGGTGGCTGTCCATCCGGCTTAAACCGCCCCATCCGCAGGCAATGAGCATGCAGGGGGGAGAGTTTTTGTTTCAGGACAGTGTAAATGTATATCTGCTGAATAAAACGGTAAACCAGTACCCGAAATCCATGATTGATCTGGCGGTGTTAGAACTTATGAAAAAACGTCCCTATGCCTGGTGGTGGATTCTGGGGAGTGCCTCAACTATCTCACACGGGTTTGGTCTGATTGCTACGTTTCCGCTGTGGCAGATTGTCGGGATTTCCGCAACGTACGGCGAGCTGTGGCATGATGTATATAAGCAGGAAAAGCCGGATGATAGTTACTGGCAGGGGATAAACGTGCTGGCGCGATTCCCGGGCGGGCTTGATGCTGATCAAAAATTAAAAATAAGTCAATAGAATTATGAAGTATGAATTATGAAGTATGAATTATGAAGTATGAATTATGAAGTATGAATTATGAAGTATGAATTATGAAGTATGAATTATGAAGTATGAATTGTTAAGAAATAGTGCAGGTATCTATTAAAATCTGGTAAGTTTGCGCAAAACCGCAAAGAAATGTTTCCCGCAGATCACGCAGATGAACGCAGAAAATTTCCGATCCGCAGAATTCCGTGTTGCGAAGCATCCATTGTGAATTATGAAGTATGAGGTATGAATTATGAATTGTTCAGAAATAGCGCAGGTATTTATTAAAACCTGGTAAGTTTGCACAAAACTGCAAAGAAATGTTTCCCGCAGATCACGCAGATGAACGCAGAAAATTTCCGATCCGCAGAAATCAGCGTTGCGAAGCATCCATTGTGAATTATGAAGTATGAGGTATGAATTGTGAATTGTGAATTGTTCAGAAATTGTGCAGGTATCTGTTAAAATCTGGTAAGTTTGCGCAAAACCGCAAAGAAATGTTTCCCGCAGATCCCGCAGATGAACGCAGAAATTTATATCGGCTCGCCGGGGGCTTTTAATCCTGTTTATCCTGCCCATCCTTTAATCGTGTTCCAATTCCATAACTTCGCGTAAAGCCGCTAAGGGGATTTTCAACGCAAAGTAAGCAAAGGTTTCGCGAAGTTACGCAGAGTTTTAAACCACGCACCAAGAACCAAGAACAAAGCACCACGAACCAAGCACCACGAACCAAGCACCCCTCTTTTTTACCGTTCATCCCAAAAATCAATTTTTCTCTTGCCCCGTCAGTCAAATTCCCTATATTTCGATGAACAACGAAATGAATTATGGAAAACATCAGATTTTTTAAGGCGCTTTGTGACCCAAACCGGCTCAGAATCCTCAAAATGCTGCAAACCAGAGTGCTCTGTGTTTGCGAACTGACCGAGGCGCTCGGGCTGGCGGCTTCGACTGTGTCTAATCATTGCAAAGTTTTGAAAGAAGCCGGTTTTCTTATTGAAAAAAAAGATGGCAAATGGGTGAATTATGGGTTGAACCCGGCTCCGGCGGACGAACGGATACCAAGGTTTTTAAACGAGCTGGACTTCTGGCTGGCTGATAAAGGGGATTCGATAAAATGGCAGGAAACTGCCTGCCGGGTGGACAGAAATGTTATCTGCTGCAGATAATTAATTTCACGAAATACGTAAAACAAAAACTAATACATATAGAAGGAATAGTAATGAATACTGTCGAAAAAGAAAAAACAACGGGAAAAAATGACTTCCCCGTTTTTGAAGTCAAAGGAGGCGGATGTTGCGCTCCTGAGGTTGAAACCGTTAAAGAAAATGCATCTGACATTAAAGACATGGTGCGCGAAAAATATGCTGCCATAGCAGTGAATGCTCAGTCGGGATGCGGCTGCTGCGGCCCTGAAGACAGCAACAAAATAGTCGGATATACCGTAATGGCAGATGAGTACACCAATAAGGAAGGATATGTTGCCGAGGCAGATTTAGGGCTCGGCTGCGGAATTCCGGTTGACTATGCAGAAATGAAAGCCGGCGATACGGTGGTTGATCTTGGAGCCGGTGCGGGCAATGATGTGTTTGTTGCACGCGCCATAGTTGGTGAGACCGGTCATGTAATCGGTATTGATATGACTCCTGAAATGATTTCAAAGGCAAGGCAGAACAATCAGAAGCTCGGATATACAAACGTTGAATTCCGGCTTGGCGAGATTGAAAATATGCCGGTTCAGTCTGATACCGCTGACGTGGTCATCAGTAATTGCGTGCTGAATCTGGTGCCTGATAAAGCCCGCGCTTTTGCGGAGATATATCGGATTCTGAAACCGGGCGCTCACTTCTGTGTCTCTGATATTGTGCTTAAAGGAACTTTGCCCCCTGAACTGAAGAAAAGCGCGGAGATGTATGCCGGATGTGTTGCGGGAGCAATGCAGCAGGAAGACTATCTGGCTGAGATTGAAAAAGCGGGCTTCACAGGCACCATTATCAAAAAGACCAAAGTAATTACACTGCCGGATGAAGTACTGAAGCAGTATCTGAATGATGAGCAGATACAACAGTTCCGGAGCAATGATACCGGTATCTTCAGCATTACTGTTAATGCATATAAGAAATAACCGGTGCGCCTGAAACGGATACATACGGTGCAGACATGATGCCTGAAGCACCTGCTCCGGCAGGTTCCCTGGTGATAATTCTTGGCTCCACTGCTTCGGGGAAGACGCGGGCAGCGGTTCGTTTTGCCCTGAAGCATAACGGTGAAATCATCTCCGCGGACAGCCGTCAGGTTTACCGGGGAATGGATATCGGCACCGGCAAGGATCTGAGTGAGTACCGGACGGAAGAGGGAGCAGTCCCTTTTCATCTGATTGATATATACGAACCGGAAGAGGATTATGACCTCTTCCGGTTCAGAAAAGATTTCATGGCCGCATGGAGTGATATCATATCGCGGGGAAAGCTCCCCATCCTCTGCGGCGGGAGCGCGATGTATATAGACTCAGTGCTGCGCAACTATGAACTCCGTGAAAGCAGCCGCGGGGATGACGGTCTTGATGCTCTTTCCGGTGAGGAGCTCCGCGGGCGGCTTCTGCGGCTCCGGCCTGAGCTTCATAACACCACTGATCTGCTTGAACGGGAGCGGATGATAAGGGCGCTGAGGATTGCTTCCTCATCCGGTGATATATATACTCTTCCTCCCATGAGGATAATGGTCTTTGGCATTACCCATCCCCTGCCTGTGCTGCGCCAGAGGATTGGTCTGCGGCTTAAACAGCGGCTCGAAGAGGGAATGATTGCAGAAACGGAACGGCTGCTGGCACGGGGGCTGAGCCATGAACGGCTGCACTATTTCGGGCTGGAGTATAAGTATATCAGTATGTATCTGAAAGGGGAGCTGAACCTGAATGATATGCGTCAGAAGCTGGAGGCTGCAATATATGAATTCGCCCGCAAGCAGCTTAAATGGTACCGGAAGATGGAGCGGGAAGGAGTAACGATACACTGGGTAACTGAGGAGGAACTGCTGCGGGTAAATCTTTTTGATGATACTCCGCCTCAGAAAACACTTTAAAACGAAACCGCCCCTCCGAAGAGGGGCGGTTTTGCTATTCATTATTCACTAGGAGCGTAATGCTCATAAGAGAGGGGGGAACTTATTCTGTCGGAACGATACAATCAACCGGGCAGACTTCAGTACAGGTTTTACAATCATCGCACATACCCTGTACAATCCATGGATGTTCTTCACTTTCCGGTGATATCATTGCTCCGTTGTATTCTGCTTCCATGCCGGCGTTATAAATTGCGCTCTGGGGACATTCATCAATGCATGCTGAACAGCTTATGCATTCATCGGTTATTTTCATTATCAGTAATCCTGTTCTAAATCTAAATAAAGTAACTCTTCTCCTTTAAACCAAAAAGCGTGCCTGAAAAATCTCGATTAGCGCAAGATAAACAAAGATTAACCGGCCTGGTCTTTCTCTGAATAAAGAAAACCCCCTGATTCCCTGAAAATTGGAAAGAAAGTGATTGTTGAAAATTTCAACGGATGCAACGTTTTACCCCCGGACATCTGATGGAAAAAAAAGAGATCAGACATTTTGCAGAATAAAACGGGAGATTTCAGCAGAAAAAGGCAGAGGAGAATTCAGATTGTTCACCACGGCCAATAAAGAGAAAAGGCGGTAAAACTGGCATAAAATTGGCACATGATTATCGAGAGGAATGCTCTCCGGGGGTATGCAGCCGGCTGGTCAGGCCGGAATTCAGCCATTAATCCGTGCTTTACGGCTATACTTTTTGCCTGTTGGTTAAAAGCGCGGAAAGGAGAAAAACAATGAAACAGGCAGTACTTTTACTTTTTTGTATAATCAGTCTGAAACTGGGTGCTCAGACGCCAACAGGTACTCTCCCCGAGGGATCGGGAACAGAAGCTTCACCCTATCTGATAGCCACCTGGCAGAATTTGCTCTGGATCTCTCAAAACTCATCCTCCTGGAACAAATACTTCCTTCAAACTGCTGACATTGACTTTGCTGATGCCTCTCCGGCAATAAATACATGGGATGGCAATAAAGGGTGGCTGCCAATTGGGGGGGCAGATCCATTTTTTACAGGTGTATATGACGGCAACAACCGTTTCATTAAACAACTGTATATAAACAGAACAACTGACGGCAATCATGCTCTTTTTGGAAAAATACAAAGTACAGGAAAGGTAAGTAATCTTTCTCTTCTGAATATTACCATTACAGGAGTACAGTATACTGGAGCTATAACCGGACACAACAATGGAATAATCGAGAATTGCCGGATAACAGGTCAGATCACCGGTACTAATTATGTCGGGGGAATTGCTGGTGTTAACCAATCTGGCACAATCAAAAAGTCGGTTTCCGAAGCGACGATAACAAACAATGCAGTTCAGGGATTTACCGGCGGGATTGCCGGATATCAGCAAAATAGTTCAGCCACAATAAGCGAGTGTTCGAATCAAGGCAACATAAGCAATACTCTTGATTATTCAGGAGGAATAGTAGGTTATATGGGATCGGGAAAAGTTTCAGACAGTTATAACAGGGGTAATATATCTGCGAGATACTATGCCGGCGGAATAACAGGATATATGTATTCCGGTTCTCAAATTGTAAAGTCCTATTCTACGGGTTCTCTAAGTGCATCAAATTACAGAGGAGGAGTTGTTGGCTCGAGAGTTACTCCGATCACTATGACTAATGTTTTTTGGAATAATGATACGGATGGAATTGTAGGGAATTCAAATGATAATTTTGGAGCATTTGGCAAATCCACCGCAGAAATGAAAATTAACTCAACTTTCCTTGATGCCGGCTGGGATATGAATATCTGGTATCGTGATGACAATTTTAATGACGGGTACCCTTATCTGGCGTGGCAGAACAGCGGAGGCACACCGCTGCCGGTTGAACTGATCTCGTTCACAGCAAGAGCAGACGAGAGAACAGTTACCCTGCAATGGAAAACAGCCACGGAGGTGAACAATTACGGATTTGATATAGAACGGTTTGGGCCCTTTGAGAGACCGGTTGATGTGGAGACGATGCATCCCGATCGCATCGGGACAAGTGCATCGTCTCTACGGGTGATTGGTTTTGTGCCGGGGCATGGTAATTCCAATTCAGAGAAGTCTTATATATACACAGACAATTCCCCCGCGGATGGCTATTATTACTACCGCCTGAAGCAGATTGATACAGACGGACAGTTCGAACATTCGGGAATTGTCGAAGTCTCTGTTCTGACGATACCTCAGGAACTTACGCTGTATCAGAATTATCCGAATCCGTTTAATGCCGGGACGAGAATAAGTTTTGCTCTTCCGCATCATCTTGCCGGAGAGCGTGTTACTCTCTCGGTTTATGATGTTACCGGTTCGCTGACTGACAGACTCTTTGATAGAGCCGCGGAGCCGGGGAGGCATGATATATACTGGAACGGGGCTGAGCGCGCCTCAGGAATATATATCATACGGCTGCAAGGAGGCGGGGAGATGCGGGTTCTGAGGGTAATCCTGCTTAAATAGCGCGAAAAGAATGTCAAGGCCCCGTATTTTCCGGCGGGGCCGGTATCCGCCGGGGAAAAAGATGGGTTCCGGGGGAGTTTTACTTTTTTTATTTTCACCCCGCAATAACTTCACTTGCCTTACCGGCATCTAAATTTTTTCCAAAAGTGAGTAGTGTCATGATTTGAAAAGTAAGCAGGGGGAAGTAACTTATCTCAATGGTTTTTAACGTTTCCGCATGATTCGGACGCGGGAGAAGCCGTAAACAGAGTCCCGGGACAGTATCAGCAGTCTTTTCGTATATATAATAATATCAGGAGTTCACATGGAAGATTCTCGTAAAACAACCTGGGAATACCGGAACGGAGCGTACGTTCTGGAGTATGATCCTGCAAGAACAACAGAGAAAAAAGCAATCAGAGGCGAACGGTGGAAAATGTTTTTTTTCTGGACTGGATTCTTTTTTGCGGGAGCAACGATTGTTGTTTTTCTAGCTTCGAGAGTAATTCCCCGGATATAAGAATTTTTCCGGTCAGAGGCAGGCCGCAGGGCAACACAACACTGCGGCTTTTCCATTTTAAACTCTACCCTGTCCGCAAAAAATCTCCACTACGCTCACGTGCAGAAAATCGGGACGTCCTGACCGATGATTTTGCGTGAAGTTCCCTCCCAGCGTCATTCCGGCTATCCTTCACAGATTTCAAGACAGATCACAATAATAAAAAATTCCCGCTTTTTCAAGTTGCAAAACAACTCCTTTCTCCGTTTTTTGTGCACCGGTTTAAAAAATTTACAGGATTATGCAGATACCATCGGTCATTGCCACGCAGCTTGGGCTTAAGCTCAGCCAGACTCAGGAAGTAATCACTATGCTCGAGGAAGGAGCAACCATCCCTTTTATCGCCCGTTATCGTAAAGAGCGGACGGACGGGCTGGAGGAAGATATACTCCGCGAAATAGAAGAAAAGTTGCAATACTTCAAAATGCTGGAAGAGCGGAGGGCAACCATCCTGAAGAGCATTGAAGAGCAGGGGAAACTTACCGAAGAGCTCCGCCTGAAAATAGAAGCGTGCATCAAATTGCAGGAGCTTGAAGACCTCTACCTTCCCTACAAGCCCAAAAGAAAAACACGCGGTACCATTGCAAAGGCAAAGGGACTTGAGCCGCTGGCACTGTTTATTCTGGATAATCCGGAGTTCAGCGGTGACTTTGAAGCCAAATGCGCTGAGTTCATCAATGAGGAGCTGGGTGTAAAGAGCGGACGGGAGGCACTGCTTGGAGCTAAGGATATCATCGCGGAAATGATCAGCGACAGCGCGGATGTGAGAAAGGTTGTAAGAGAATATCTTTCAGAACAATCCTCAGTGGTTTCCGTTAAAGCACGGGAAGAAGAGCTTGAGACGCAGAATCTGAAGCTGAAGGAAAAAGAGAAAAAGGAAGTATATCTTATATACTATGACTTTAAAGCAGAGATAGCCAAGCTGAAACCCTATCAGATACTTGCCATGAACCGGGGTGAGCAGGAGGGATTCCTGAAGATCAGTCTTTCAGCCGAAGAAGCCTCGGCACATGCACTCATCAAAAGAGCGTTCCTTAGTTACTCCGAATCCTTCTTTATGGATATACTGATTGAAACAATTGCGGATGCTTATGACCGTCTTATCTTCCCCTCGGTTGAGCGTGAAGTAAGGAACGTGATGACCGAAGCAGCAGACCTCCACGCAATTGAGATATTCGCGAGTAATCTGCGCCAGTTATTACTGCAGCCCCCCTTTTCAGATAAAACAATCATGGGAATTGATCCGGGGTATGTGTCGGGATGCAAGGTTGCCGTAATTGACAAAACCGGTAAGTATATAGAGGGGGCAACCATCTATCCGCATGAACCGAAGAATAAAACAGCCGAGTCAGAAGCGATAATCATCCACTTTGTAAAAAAATACCGTGTTGATCTTATCGCAATAGGCAACGGAACGGCAAGCCGCGAAACGGAATTTCTTGTTTCGGAAATCATTAAAAAGAATGAGCTTGAGTGCCATTATCTGATTGTGAACGAAGCTGGTGCATCGGTCTATTCAGCATCGGAGACGGCGAAGAAGGAGTTCCCCGATCTTGAAGCAAGCCAGCGGGGCAATATATCCATTGCGCGCCGTGTGCATGATCCGCTCGCGGAACTGGTGAAGATTGATCCGAAGTCAATTGGAGTGGGTTTATATCAGCATGATGTCAACCAGAAATATCTTTCAAAGAAACTTGATGATGTGGTTGAGAGCTGCGTGAACTTTGTCGGCGTGGATGTAAACACTGCATCAGCCTCGCTGCTGACGTATGTTTCAGGGCTGAATAAAAGAATTGCGGAGAACATTGTAAAATACCGTGAGAAAAAGGGGAGCTTTAAGAACCGGAAAGAGCTGCTTGAAGTAACCGGGCTCGGCGAGAAAGTATTTGAGCAGTCAGCCGGATTCCTGCGTATTCCAAACGGCGAAAATCCTTTTGATAATACATTTATCCATCCGGAAGCATACGATGCAACAGACTCTTTGCTGAAAATGTTTAACATCGGAAAAGAAAAACTGAAAGAAGCCGGACCGCTGCTGGATTTCTTCATCAGTAAAAAAGGATTTTCGAAAGCAGCAAAAGAAGTGGGGCTGGGCGAACCGACATTAAAAGATATTATTGACAACCTCAAACGACCGGGACGTGATCCGCGTGAAGATATGCCAAAGCCAATCCTGCGCAGTGACGTACTTAAAATGGAGGACCTGAAAGAAGGAATGAAGCTGAAGGGAACGGTTCGCAATGTGGTTGATTTTGGCGCGTTTGTGGATATCGGGGTTAAACAGGACGGGCTGCTTCACGTTTCGCAGATTGCTGACCGGTTTGTAAAAAATCCGCTTGACCTGCTTAATGTGGGCGATGTTATTGATGTGCGGATTATTTCACTTGATATCCCCCGGAAGAGAATTTCGCTCAGCATGAAGAGCAGCTGAAAATCAAATATGAAGTATGAATTATGAATTGGCCGTATTGATCACTGCTGTACATAAAGCATTTTCTGTCTCCGGCTGAGAGAGCAATACTTTTCGCGCAAAGCCGCTGAGACGCAAAGGGGATTAAGAACCGCAGATTGTGCGAATGCCTGGCAGCGCTCGTGAGCAGGGATAGGATTAGAAAATTTCGATACACAATTGAGGCTGTAAGTATTTCGCAAAGAGTGGGGGAATATGTATTTTTGGGGTACACTATTAAGGAATTACATGGCAACGTTAACACCCCCTGAAGTTCAGCCGGCAAATCCGGCATCAAAAGAAAAGCAGATTTATACCCTTATTGAATCCATGAGCGAATACCTCCCCGTAGCTAATGACCGGAACCGTCTGGCATACTGTCTTATTACCGCGACTGATTCAGCTCTGATTACCCTGAAAACCAATAAACTGACTATTAAGGGAATTAGTGAAGAAGAACTTGCCAGGAAGATAGAAGCCGGCCTGCCCAAATAAATTTCTGCGGGGGGATGAATTTTTCAGGAGAAGCCGCTTCATGTAACTGAAGCGGAACTCCTGGTTCTAATCAGGTATATATAAGGTGATGCAACATGACAGATGTTGCCGCAGTAGTTTAAAAGTATCGGGGTGTAGTTTAGTTCGTCTTAAGTTTATTCCATTTCTCCCGGCTGATTTCGTAAACAAAATTAAGCCGCGATTCCTCTCCGTAATAGTTCACATCAAGTTCACCGCATTTTACCGCACCGATGCGTGATATAGCGATCTGGGAGCGGATATTTTTTGCTCCGATGTGGAAATATACTTTTGTTACAAACTGAAAAATATAGTCCAGCATCAGGGATTTAACCGCGTGGTTAAAGCCCTTTCCCCAGTATTCAGAAGCAAGGAATGTATATCCGATCAGGATGCTGTTTTCCTGCTCGTTGTAATCATAAAAGCGCGTGCTGCCGATGATTGCACCTGTCTGCTTATCTACAATTTTGAACGCCCCTTTGCTCTGTATAGCACCTTCAAAATAGGTGCGGAACTCCTCCAGCTTCCAGCGGTTAGGGTTAGGATGCTGCTCCCACACTCCGGGGTCTGATGCTGCTTTATAAAGATCATCAAAATCCCATTCGGCAAGCGGATAGAGGATTACTTTTTTATTTTCGAGGATTGGCTGAATATCAAACTGCATAGTATTAATATATCAAAGTGGCATGTAATTAAAATGTAAGAACCTTATCGCACTCAACGGTCCACTGTGCAAACTCTTTCATATTGCTGAGTTTTATTCCTTCGATAAAAGGGAGTTTGTCAATACCGCGTGCCTCCGAACATCCGCCGCAGCTTTTTACCTCACCCCCTTTTTGCAAAACAGATTTCAGCATCCGCTCGATATTATAGTAACCGGTTGGCGTGTTCTGGTTTGGAAGTCCGCAAAAAACCGCATCGGCAAGCAGGAAGATTTTCACTTCAACGGAGTTACCGTGATCTTTCTGCAGAGTCATTGCCATCCGCAGGGCGTTGTAAGCTTTTTCTGTACCGTAAGGGGCATCGTTAATGATGATGAGTATTTTTTGCATGGGCTTTGCTGATTAAGTCAGATATATCAATAAAATATAAGAAATTCAGAAACAGGTTTATAAACCGTTCACGATATGCATCACAGCTATTTTCTCCCCCTCAGATATCCAAACAGCTCCTTAAGCGGCTTTCCGGAGAAGTTTTGTTTTATATGGAAGAAGCCGTCTCCATTTACAAATTGGTTGTCAGCTTCGGGCATTCTTATGACTATTTGCGTAGCAGGAAAGGTCTGAGATTCTTTTTCAATTCGCCGAATCAGACCCCTTGTGCCAGCCATTCCTTAAATCCTCCAGACCCAGCGGAGAGCTGGGCTCCTTTAACTTTCGGGGACAAGTTGATTGCCTGGTGACAAAGTTTTAGTTTTAAATGAAAATTATTCTCAATAATTATATTACGCAGAAGGTCGTACTGAGTTTTTCTTTCTGCGGGATTTAAAGTATTCTAAAATTTCTTTGTTCGTCATCTTTGAAAGCTCGGCACTCATTTTGTCTCTCTGCTCCCTCATGAATTTTACGGCATCAAATTCTTTTTTAATCTTCTTCATAATTAATTAACTCTCTCGGTGAACGAATTTCCAATTGTCTGTATCCATTTTTTATATTAACGGAGTTGTAGCCCCTAATACGAAAAATATTAACAATGTGTTTAAAATTCCAACTGATTAATAAATCAGCATAATTTATAGTCGCTAATGCAATATGCAGACAGTCTGCAAAACTTGTTTGCCCAACAACTTTTTCCTTAATATACATATTCGCAAGATTGATTGCCTCATCGGTAATATTTAAAAAATCCGTGTTAGCCGCATGTAAACTTTTTACAAGTTCTTTAATATTTCGTGGAGCATTTTCAATCTCATTCTGTGTGACCTCTGAATAGAGTACGACGAACTCGTCCCTCTTGATTCTTTCGAAAAGAGGCACACTGAACTCAGAAAACTCTGCGTCAAAATATCCCCCAAAAACAGATGTGTCTATGTAAATTCTTTGTTTCATAACGTAAAATTAATGTATTTTTAACTAAATAGAGAAGTGAAAGAGTTGAAAACCATATCCTTTTGTTGCAACATATGATTTGCTGTTTTTAAGCATAGTTGCAACATATTTTACTTCCTCCCCCTCAAATACACAAACAGTTCCTTAAGCGGCTTTCCGGCGAAATTTTGTTTTATACGGCGGAAGCCTTCGCCGTAAACCGGGTCAGTGTCGGCTTCGAGCATTTTTATAACCATCGGGGCGGCGGGGTCGGGACTGCGGCTCAGCCACGTCCAGGAGAGATAATTGCAGCTTCCTTCGGTGGTGAGCGCATCAAGACCGCTGAGGCCATTCTGATGAAACCAGACATGCATCAGTTCGTGCGCGATGATGGATTCCGTATATATCGGGGGCAGCCCGTTCAGCACATAGACGGTAAAGGAGGCGGTTTCTTTCACAAGTTTATCATTGCGGTATTCGCTCCTGATCTGGGTATCACAAAAACCGCGCAGACTTTCAGTGAATGATTTGGCAGCCTTGCTTTTAAGTGTATTTTTATCAACTCCTTTTACGCTGACATTTTCCGTATTTATGCTGAACCCGGAGGAGCTGAGTCCGGCCAGGACTTTCTTGTAAAGTGAATTAAACATAGCGTCGGCAAACACCGCGTTCGGGTGGCAGAGTTTGCATACTGCTCTGCCGTCGTTGTAGCGGACTCCGCCGCCGGTGATTTCCGGCGCTGTCAGCCGGGTGCAGGCATCGCACTTCGGGTATTCTTTTTCGTGAGCGGAGTGAAATTCGTTCCCGTATATATCAGCCGTTATATAACCGGTCAGCCCCTCTTTGCAGACGGCGCATTTCTTTTCGATGCTGTTTCGGTAACACTCCTCGTGGTACTTTTTGCCGTCATAAGAAACATAGGAGCTTTTGAGAATTTTTTTACAGAGGTCACAGAATGGGGCATTCTTTTCGGTAAGGCAGTCAGGGTGATAGAATTTTCCTTTCTCCTGAGCATAAGAACCGGTAATGATCTGAGAGCAGGAAGAGCAGAGAAAATGCTCCGGATGAAAGTTCTTTCCTTCAACGGTTATGTAATTGCCTTCAATGCTCTTTTTGCAATAGGTGCAGGTTGTCTGGGCGGAAAGATTTATTGCCGCCAGAAGCAGGATCAGAAGGAGAATCTGTATGAAGGATGTATGATAATTCTTTGTCACCATGGGAAGAAAAATAGGGAGAAAAAGTGAGGATAGGAAGTGCCCCCCCTCGACTCCCCCTCGGCTACGCTCGGGGACCAGCTCGGAGACCGGCTCGGAGACCAGATTGAGATAAGCTCGTTGACCGGTCTGGAGATTGGATCGGGGGCCAGTTTGGGGATCGGTTCGGGGACTGGTTTGAGAATCGTCTAGGAGACCAGTTTGGAGACTGGTTCATGAACCGGAAGCAGGGAGGAGGTTAGGTAGGTATTGGTTGGAGCTGAGATCAAACCATATTACGCATCTGGTGTGTCATAAATCTGACGTGCTCTTAGCTGTTTTCTTTTTATTTTTAAGAATGGTCTTTTTTAACGGAATTCATCAAAAATCCGGGTTCAGGGCGGGATTTCTGCTCCTCCTCCTGGTTTCGTTTGCCTGGTCATCCTGCGATGCACCGCGGTCGAACCCCCTTGATCCGGGGAATCCGTCTAACCGGATTTACCAGCTCAAGGGGACAGTGCTTTCCGCCGAAAGAAGCCCCAGACCATTAGGCGGAGTCACGGTTTTCTGGGCTGATGAAAATCTTTCAACCCGTTCAGCTTCAGACGGAACATTTGCCCTGCAATGTGAAAAACGGACTCCCGGATGGCTGGTTTTTACTCTGGAGGGCTATACGCCTGATTCTGTTTATGTTGACTGGGGGGGAGAGAAATCCGTAACCCTGAGCCCCCGGCTGAATGCTCTTCCGGTACTCGGCGGGCTGAATATATACAGCACGGTAAGAAACAAATACAGCAACACGGAATTCCTCCTTTACTTTGAAGTGACGGTAACTGATGCCGATGATGATATTGATTCAGTGAAGATTATCTGTGATCCGCTCTTGGTGAATGTCTCCCTTACCAAACAGACTGCATCCTATTTTGAGGGAAGGTTTTATGACTATGAGCTTGAGCTGACAGAGTTTAACGATGTTATCGGGAAGCCGTTCAGGGTAGTGGCTGTAACTGAGTCGGGTAAGAGTTTTCAGGTAGGGAGCTCAACGGTCCTGCGGGTAATCCGTGATGAAGTGGAAGTGATTACTCCGAAGAACTCAGATACACTTTCCACCACAACTCCGCTGCTAAACTGGAACAGGTTTACTCCCGGCTTCTCATTCACCTATACCCTTGAAATATATACTGACGAAACGGAACCGGTCCTGCAGTGGCGGAAAGAAAACGTTTCTTCCGATGAGATTTTTATGCAGGTAGATACTCCGCTGACGGTGACGCCGAACAACGACCGGTTCTTCTGGGTAATCTGGTGCATTGATGAATATAAAAACAAATCCCGCTCCAAACCGGCGGGCTTCACCATACGGCCATAATGAATATTATAGATAAATTCGGATATATAAAGAACCTGACGCGCGAACAGTTTGAAGCGCTGCAATCCATCAGCCAGCTTCTGAACCGTGAGGTGTATGAAGAGGATATCATCCATGATATGCTGGACTGGGTGCTGCATGTGGTGAACGCAGAGCGTGTGGTATTTGCAAAATATGAGCGGGCGGATGAAAGTTTTCAGCTTATTGCATCCCGGAATATGAACAGGGAAGTGGTAAACCGGCTGGAAGATTTTTCAGCGGGTATATTCCGTCAGGTGACAGTAAGAAAGCAGCCGGTCCTTTACCATGATGTGCAGAACGAAGAGGGACTTTCTCAGTTTGCAAGCGTGCTTATAAAGAAGATCAGGTCGGTAATCGGTGTGCCGCTGATTAAGAACGATGAAGTATGGGGAGTGATCGTGGCAGACAGCCAGTCAGACCGGCGTGAGTTTACGGATTCAAATCTGCTCTTCCTGAATTTTATTGCTAATCTTGTCTCCCTTGCCCTGGACCGCGCGGTCAGACTGCGTGTGCTTGCTGAGGATAATCTGCTTCTGAAGCAGCGCGTTGAAGAATATATTGAAGTGCCGGATATGATCGGCTCAAGCAAGGCAATGAAGGATTTATTTAAACTGATCAACCGTGTTGCGGCATCAGACGCTACCGTGCTGCTTTTAGGAGAAAGCGGAACGGGTAAAGATCTTGCAGCAAATGCTATTCACCGGCTGAGCAGCAGAAGAGAAAATCCCTTTCTGGCACAGTTTTGCGGCTCAATTCCTGATTCACTTCTTGAAAGCGAACTTTTCGGATATAAAAAGGGCGCATTCACCGGAGCGGCGGGAGACAAAAAAGGACTTCTTGAAGCTGCTGATAACGGCACGTTTTTCCTAGATGAAATAGCTGATATATCACCGGCGCTTCAGGCAAAACTGCTGCGTGTGCTTGAGAACCGGGAGATTATCCGTCTTGGTGATACGCAGCCCAGAAAAATAAACGTTCGTATTATAACCGCAACCAATAAAGACCTTCAGCAGATGGTAAAAGAGGGAACGTTCCGTGAGGATTTATTTTACCGGCTGAATGTTTTCCCCATCCGTATTCCTCCGCTGCGCGAGAGGAAGGAAGATATACCGCTTCTTGCACAGCATTTTATAGAAAAGCTTGGCAGGCCCGATCTTAAGCCGGGAAGATTTGCTCTGCTGAAACTGGAAAAATATCACTGGCCGGGCAACATTCGCCAGCTTCTTAATGTTATTCAGCGTGCCATTATTCTTTGTGACGGGGACAGGATAGAAGAAGAGCATATTATTATTGAAGAACAGCAGGATACCCTTAGTTTCAGCGGAACACTGGAAGAGTTTGAAAAACGCCTGCTGCTTAAGCGGCTTGAGGAACATAACGGCAACCGTACGCAGACGGCCGAATCTCTCGGGGTATCGGTACGCTGGGTGCAGCTCAAACTGAAAGAGCTGGATATAAAGTAAGCAATGGCAAAACAGAACGGATCACTGCAGACGGCGCACTACCGGCATCTGGAAGTCCTGAAAAAGGATGACCTGAGCGCGGTATATATAGCTGAGGATATGAAAAGCGGTGAGACGGTCATCCTTAAAACGCTCCGGACTGATGCGCTTCCTGATCCGACCATAATTACGCGCTTTAAGAGGGAGTCAAGCCTGCTTTCCTCCATGAAGCATCCGGGTGTTATAACTGCTCTTGACTCCGGCTCTGACGGCAGTTTGTTATATATCAGCTTTGAATATTTCAAAAGCCGGAATCTGCGTCAGCTGATGCAGCAGGGTGTGCTCACAGAAGAAGTTAAAATTCTTCTGGTGAAACAGTTCTTCGCCTCACTGCAATACGCTCATTCACTCGGCATTATTCACCGTGATCTGAAGCCGGAGAATATCCTGGTTGCTGAAAACCATCATCTGAAACTCGGTGATTTTGGTCTGGCAACAGGCGGGGCAGAAAATTTTGTTACTTCGCAGTATTCCGTGGTGGGAACACCCGGATATATGTCCCCCGAACAGATTCAGGGGCAGACGCTTACGCTGCGGAGTGATTTGTTCTCTGCCGGAATCGTGGTCTTTGAACTCTTCACCGGCAGAAACCCTTTTGTGGGGAGTGATATTAATGAAACGCTGAACAACATCATGAATTATGATGAATCTCAGTTTGAAAATGAATTTGAGACGCTTCCAGAAGAAATACGGGTGATTGTCCGGGCAGTATTAAAAAAGAATGCTGAGAAGCGTGAGGAGGGGGTGTTTGCACTTGCAGCAGCACTGCCGGGCGATATATCAAATTTTAACGGAACAAACGCGGGCCGGTCATCTAAAGCATATCTCTATACTTCCGCCGCGCTCCTGTTTGCGGCGGCAATATATATTATCTCGATCCTTCTGCCCGGAGGAAGCGGCGGTAATCTGACAGGGAGTGAAACATTTATGAATGCTCCTCCGGAAGAGCAGCAGATTACGGGCAATGATACACGGCCGGATTCCGGTGAACAGAAGAATGCGGCACAGGAGGAGCAGAAGACCGGTGATGAACCGAAGCAGGAGAGTGAGTCTGTACTTATTCCTTCTCAGACCCCGCCTATGATTCCGGCCGAAGATAAGAAGGAATCCGAACAGACCTATGGCGAACTTGCCGTTGAAGTGCTTCCCTGGGCGGTGGTATATATAGATTCGGTACGTTTTGAAACCACTCCTCTGAAAGAGAATATTATCCTTGAGACCGGGCGGCATTACATTATGCTCACTAATCCCGGTTATCCAGTCTACCGCGGCGAGGTAAACATTCGTGAGGGGGAGGTAAACCGGCTGAAGGTAAACCTGGAATCGCTCATGGGCTATCTTGACTGCAGAGTGCATCCCTGGGGTGAGGTGTATGTTAACGGGGTTATGAAGGGGGAGACTCCGCTGAAGTCACCGGTAAAATTGCCCCCCGGCGAGTATAAGGTGGTTATTAAGAACCGGGAATACGGAGAATCTGAGTTCACCGTGAAAATTTTGCAGGGTGAAACTTTTACTCTGAAGCATAATTTTAAGAATACCAACTAAAATGAGCATCTTTCTGTTTGGCATACAACTTGCACGGTCTGAGACATGAAACATAAAGTCATTTTACCTCAACTTCTGATAACCGCTTTGGCGGTTATCCTGCTTGGTTCCTCCCTCAGGGCACAGGAGCAGTGGGAGGTGGTGACTTCACTTACCCGCGGACTTTCGGGTGCGGCAGCGGTTGAGGTGAACGGTCAGATTTATGTAATCGGCGGATATTCAGATTCCGTTCAGAGTTCTGTTGACTGGATACAAAAGTTTAATCCGCTCACCGGAAAACTGACCGGTGTCGCCAGAATGAAGAAGAGGAGAATTTATCTTTTTGCCGCGGCATCCGGAACGGATATATATATACTTGGCGGTGAACTTGGCGGAGGGGGACATCAGGCGGGGGGTATTCTGGAAAAATACAATACGCTGAACAATACCGTTACAGCCATAGACACCAATAAAAAGTTTAACCGGATTGCCATGACGGGCATTATCCGGGATTCTATGATGTATCTGATCGGCGGAGAGCAGATCGGAAGCATCGGCCCTCCTGGAACACCGAATCCCTATATCATGGAATATAATCTGAATAAGAAAGACGTTACATTTAACTTTACCTCGATGTTCTCAGGCAATCTGATGCGCTCCGGGCAGATGGCTGCATTGCGGGATGATTATATCTATATATTCGGAGGAACATTTAACACGGTGCTTTCTGAAATATACCGCTATTACATACCAGGCCGGCAGCTGGGGAGAGTATATCCGAATATGCTGGTCCCCCGCGCAAGCGGATGCGCTGCAATTGCCCCGGTGCCCGGGGAATATATGATACTCGGCGGTTTTAATGAAGGCTCTCCGGCTCTTAACACGGTGGAAAAAATCCGGCTGAGCGATTCAACCTCGATTGTAAATCAGTACACCGCGCCGCTGAATTTCCGGCGGAAGAACTTCATGACCGTTTCCGCGGGGGGATATATCTACGTCTTCGGAGGAAGAAATGAGTTTAATCAGGCAGTCCGCGCGGTTGAGCGCTTCCGCCTGATAACAGACGCGGAGGAAGACGGGAAAACGCTTCCAGCCCTCTATTCATTGGGTCAGAACTATCCGAATCCGTTTAATCCGGCCACATCGTTCAGCTACACCCTGCCAGCGCGGAGTATGGTTTCAGTAACAATCTATGACGCGCTCGGTTCCGCGGTCACGGTGATTGATGAGGGAAGCCGCGAAGCCGGGGAACATCATTTGCAGTGGACTGCCTCAGGACTGCCCAGTGGTATATATTACTATGAACTTCGGGCTCTGCCTGCCGAGGGGGGAGAACTCTTCCGCCAGACAAGGAAGATGATTCTTCTTAAATGATATTCAGGCAAACCATTCTGCTTTTCGCCGTTTGTTTTTCACTCCTCTTTCCGCAGGAGCAAAAGCTGATTCAGCAGATTAAAAACGCGTTTGAGGATTTTGAGTATGCTCAGGTAATAGCCCTGAGTGATTCGCTTCTTAAGAGTTATCCGCAGATTACCCTGACCGACAAGAATGATATCCTTCTTCTGAAGGCAGTCTCTCATTATTCACTTTCTGAAGAACAGCAGGCAAGAAAATGTTTTATAGATATGCTCGCCGGAGACCGTACGCTTCAGCTTGATGAAAACCGGGTATCACCCAAGATACTGGCGCTGTTTACTGCCGTGAGGGAAGAATATCTCGCGTTCATTCCCGTTCAGCCGGAGAATACCGTTACAAAGAAGGATATATCAGAGGCGGGAATCACTTCATTGCTTCAGCAGTACAGCCGTTACAATGCGGCGGTATATAAATCGCTGCTGCTGCCGGGGTGGGGGCACTATTCGCTCGGGGAGTCTGCTCATGGCATTATCCTCGGTTCGGCAGCGCTTCTGACCATGGGCGCAGCTATTTATTATCAGATTGATGTTTCTGACAAGGAGACCGCGTATCTGAGTGCTATTGAACCAGCAGAGATAGAGTCCGGTTACAGTGCTTATAACCGGTCGTATAAAATCAGGAACATGCTTATCGCCGGGTTTGCCGCCATCTGGCTCTATGCACAGGGGGATCTTCTGATAAGAAATTCAGATTTTACCGGCGGGATTGGGCTTCTTACCGTGAGTAACGCTCCGGATGAGCGGATTATTCCGACTGTGTGGTTCAGATATTCCTTATTTTAGGTATGAAAAAACCGGAATACCGCGAAAATTTTGCACCCCTGAATAAATAGCAAGCCCGCAAAACCGCCGAATTTAAGGGTTTTTCCGGCTGGTATGACTTTTGAATAATAACAGCAAACAATTAAAACCATAATGGAGTAACCATGAAGTTCGTAAAGTCACTTTTCCTGGCGGCGCTGATCAGCACATTCGCTTTCGCGCAGCTCGCCCCGCCAACCAACCTGACTGCAACAGGCAGTCCGGATAACAGAACGGTAAAGCTTACCTGGGAAGACACCCAGACAAACGTTAAGTATTATGTTTATAAGAAAGATGCTCCTGCTGCTGATACCACCAAGCAGTTCAGAAAAATCGCTTTTGTTCACAGAAAAGATTTTGTAGATTTTCACCTTGCAATGGGAGTTACCTACAGCTATTACGTAAAAGCTGTTAATTTTGGCAATGTGAGCGACCCCTCAAACATTGTTGAGTTCACCAGAACCGCGCCGGTATATACATACGGAAAGCTGAACGGCTTCGTTGTCAGTGATGCAAGCCAGCTTCCGGTTGCCGGCGGTTATGTTAAGTTCCTCCCCGTTTCAAATGCTGCCGGAGCCCAGATGCTGAGTGTCCGGACAGACAGCAACGGATTCTATTCAGCAAAACTGAAGACCGGTGATTATAAAATCTTCTTCAGCGCGCACACCTTTATCGGTGAGTATTATGACAATGCCTCTTCTTCGTCTGCGGCAACTGTTGTAACAGTAGCTGAAAACGATTCGCTCACTCTTAACACAGCAGCTCTTGCCGCAATTGTTCCGCCGGTTGTTTATACCGTATCAGGAACTGTTTTTGATGCAGCAGGACTTGTCGGCAAAAAAGCTGAAATTGTGGCATTTAAGAAGAATGTAACACCGGGCCCTCATCCGGGATTCGGACAGTACAGAAGAGTAACTGATTCACTTGGTAACTTCTCTCTGAATGTGCGTCTTGGTGATACCCTTGCGCTTTTTGCAAGACCGTTTGACAATACCCTGAAATCCGAATACTATGACGGAAAAGCAACTCTTCAGGAAGCTGATCTGATTGCAGTTACCGCAAGCGTAACCGGAATCAACTTCACTCTTGATCCCAAGCCGGTTTATGCAAACGGAGTATCAGGCACTGTTACCGATTCACTCGGAACCACTGGTCTGAAAGGTTATGTATATCTGATTAAGAGAAATGTAACTTCCCCATCACCGGTTAATCATACCAGAAGAAAAGTATGGACCGCAACCGATTCTCTTACCGGTGCATATTCATTCTCAAATCTTGAGCCGGGTGAATATATAGCACTTGCAGCCGCAATGGGCTATAAAGCAACCTACTTCAATTATGACGGCACACATACCATGGACTGGCGCCTGGCAGACTCAATAGTAGTCGGCGAATCCGGTGTTGTTGAGAATATCAATTTTAACCTCTGGGCACGTCTGCCATATCCTGGCGGAAACCATGCGGCAATTTTCGGAAACACCTTTGAGCTCACCGGTTCAGTTGTTGAAGGTGTTCTCACCTATGTTACCGATGCTGAAGGCAATATAGTAAGCGCAAGCGTATCAGACCCTGCAGGCAGCTACATGCACGAAGGTCTTAACAGCGGATATTATATGTTCACAGCTAATACCGTCAGCTTTGAAGACGCAATTATATCGGGCGTGGATGTTGATACCGATAACGGCGATGTGGAGCTGAATATATCACTCACCCCTGACGGAGTAACTACTGTTAAGGGTAACACCATTCAGCCGGATAAATTCGAACTGATGCAGAACTATCCGAACCCGTTCAACCCTTCAACCATTATCAGATTCTCACTGCCCGAGGCATCAGCTGTTACTCTGAGAGTATATAACGTAATCGGACAGGAAATTGCAGTTCTGGTTAATAATGAGTTCCGCACTGCCGGCTCACATGAGGTATCCTTCAATGCAGGCGCATTTGCAAACGGAGTATACATCTATAAGATTGAAGCTGCAGGTCTCTCTATCACAAAAAAGATGACCTTGTTGAAGTAAGAAACAAGAACACAAGAAAAGAACAAAGGAATCATCCCTCCTGACACACACGATGAACTGATTCCTTTCCTTAAAGGGTGCCTGGTAAAACAGGCACCCTTTTTTTATGGATACTGGGGGTTGCTTGTTAAGAATTCCCAAACGACATAAAGGACTCTAAGGACAAGAAGGACTTTGTACAAGGCAAAACTTTGCAGGACTCCTCAGTTCACTTCGTTTACTTTGCGTTTTAAACCTTCCTCACAAAAAGAGAAATTCATATTTTAAGCCCATGAAAACTTTACTCTTTCTTCTGATACTTTGTTCTTTTAATTATTCGCAGGAAACTCAACCGGCGGTTGCGTGGTACAGCTACGGCAGTTTTACCATTGAAGGGCTTGGTTCACCTGACTCTCTGAGGGAAACTCCTTATGACCGGATGCCGGTGAAATGGAAGGACAAGGTGCGTAAACCGGTGTGGGATTTATCAAAAAACACCGCGGGTGTTACTGTACGGTTTAATTCAAACACAACTTCGATCCGGCTGAAGTGGACTGTGCTGAACGATCTAAAAATGAATCACATGGCTGAGACCGGTATTAAGGGGATTGACCTTTATGCTAAGCTGAACAGTGAATGGATATATATCAATACGTCCCGCCCGCAGGGGAAATACTCAGAGTCAAAGCTGATCGGGGGGATGAAGCCGGAAACGAGGGAGTATCTGCTTTATCTTCCGTTGTATGACGGCGTAACCGATTTGCAGATTGGCGTTGACTCTTCAAGCACCTTTAATGCTCCTGAGAAGAGCCGTGAGAAACCCATTGTCTATTACGGGACAAGCATTGCGCAGGGAGGATGTGCCTCGCGGCCCGGGATGGCGCACACAAATATCCTTTCACGGATGATGGGAACTGAAATCATTAATCTCGGCTTCAGCGGGAACGGACGCATGGAGCTCCCCATTGCTGAGTTCATGGCTGAAACTGACGCGCGGTTTTATGTGCTGGATAACATTCCGAATATGAAGCTGGAAGAAGTGCTCAGCAATGTCCGCCCTTTTATTACATATATACGAAGCAGGAGGCCGGAAACTCCTGTAGTGTTTATCGAAAGTTTTCTTTTTGCCAACACGGTACTTGATGGGGGCAGCTACCAGATTATCCTTGAAAAGAATAAAGCTCTGCGTGCCGGGTATGAAAAACTAAAAGCAGAAGGAGTTAAAGGATTATACTATATCTCTCTCGATGAAATCAGTGCGCAGCTTGCCGAGGGAACGGTTGACGGCGTTCATCTTACTGACCTGGGGTTCATGCGGTTCGCTGAATTTCTGAAAAAACATTTTTCCAGACTTCCGGACTGACAAAAGAGTTTCCCGCAGATTGCGCAGATACGCGCAGAAAACCTTTGTTCATTGTAAATTGTACATTAGATATGTTTGTCCAGATCGAGAGTTTCTTTAAGTCCGGCAGCTTCGGGAAAGAATGTATCATGGGTAATGCAAAGCACTGCACCCTGATATTGTCTGACAACATCTGCAAGGATTTCCTGTGTTGCAAGATCAAGATTATTCATCGGCTCATCAAGAATAAGCAGGTCGGGCTGCTGTGCTGAGGAGATGAGCATTGCAAGCGCCAGGCGCATTTTCTCTCCTCCGCTTAATGTCTCTGCCTGCCGGAAAACCAGTTCCCCGTAAAATTTCATCCTTCCGGCAATGATGCGCAGTTCATGTTCAGCCCGCTTAAATTCTGATGCGCGCTTTAGATTATCCAGCAGAGTTTCTTCATCGTTAATCATACTGGTGGTCTGATCAAGATAGAATACCCTTTTAGCCGAAAAATGTATCTCTCCTTCTAACGGGGTCAGTTCTCCGAGGAATAATCGTATCAGCGTGGTTTTTCCGGAGCCGTTGGAGCCCTGCAGGTGAAGCCGCTCGTGTTTGCGAAGCACAAAGGTTACCGGTTTCTTCCAGAGAGGAGTGCCGGCGTAAGAAAAATTGACCTCTGTGGCAGATGCGATTACCGAAGCTGTGCCTGATGAAGCCGTGCCGATATCCGGCTTGATATATACGGGAGCGCTTATCTGTTCTTTCAGCTGATGAAGTTTTTCCTGCCTGGCGGAAATTTTTTCCTCAAATTTTTTATGTAAGGAAGCAAGGGTCTCTTCACCGCTCTGTTTCATCTTGTTCCGCATGATGCGAGGAACGCTGCTTTTTTGCGCTGCATGTTTCCCTTTTTTATTCCCTTTGGCCTGGCGTTCGAGCGCTTCCGCTGAATTTTTTACCAGTTTCCTCAGTTCTGAGCCGGTATTTTCGAATTCACGGATGAGTGCTTCCTGCTGATGGTGTTTAACCGACTTATAAAGATCATAATTGCCGGTGTAAACAGTGCATGAGCCGTCTTCTATCTCAATGATCTGTTTTGCCGCGTCAAGCAGAAACCGGTCGTGCGTAATTACGAGAAAAGTCTTGCGCGTCTTATATATCGTATCCAGAAGCTGCTTTTTGGCGGACTTGTCAAGATGATTGGTGGGCTCATCCAGCAGCAGAATTTTGGTTCCCTGTGCCGCAATACTGGCAATGAGCAGCCGCATGACTTCTCCATTGCTCAGTGTTGTGCACTGTTCGCTGTGATGACGCGGTCTGATATTTGCGTTCTTTAAGATTTTCTCATATTGCGGCTGATAGCTTACGTTATCAAATTCACGAATAAAGTCTTCCGGTTCTGCTTTGTCTGAATAATACCCATCCTCAACTTCAGGGTGATAATTCAGACCGGTTATCTGTCCGATTGTCTTTGATTGGTACATACTAATAGATTGCGGCAAAAGCCAGGGTTCTTCAGTGCAGTATATGCTGCCGGACTGCGGCTGAAGCCGGCCTGTAATCAGCCCGAAGAGGGTGGATTTGCCGGAGCCGTTTTTGCCGGTAATGCAGGTGAGTCCCGGCCCTGCTGAAAACGTTACATTTTGCAGCAGAGGTTTTTCACCGGGATATGAAAATGTTATATTGTTTATCTGGAGCATAGATTTCCTTTCTGATTAGTTGAAAACAGGGAAATCCGGTACGGTTAGAGAAGTGGCTGAGCTGAGTAAAATTTAACAAATGGACGCACTCCGGCTTGCGAGCCGGAATTCCCAAAAAATATGTTAAATTTTACCGATCATTTGTGCGGAAATTAGTGAAACAATGTACCGCAAATATAAAGAAATTTTAATTTACTGCAATTCCGGTTGTGTTCAACGGCCGCTGCACAGTGATGAAAGGTTGCATACAGAAACAGGCGATGCGCCTCAGGATAAACTTTTTTTGTGTATATAATTCAGGAAAATGGTAACATGAAATCAACGGAAGAACTGCTTGCGGAGCTGCAGGACTCAACTGAAAAGATAATTGCTGCGATCAGCGCAGTGCCGGATGAGAAGCTGAACATCAAACCCGCGCCGGAAAAGTGGTCGGCGGGGGAGTGTGCTGAACACATCGTTCTGACGGAGCTGCTTATCAACCGGCTCTTCAGGGGAAACGGTGTTGCCGCGGAGCGCAGACCGGATGAAAAGGTGAGTGATATGGCGGAAAAGTTTGGTGATGCTGAAAAGAAGCTGAGCGCGTTTGGACCAATTATTCCTTCGGCTTCTGAAAAATCAAAAGAAGAGCTGCTCAAAAGATTTTCGTCCAACCGAAATATGCTGGCTGAGTATATAAAGACAAAAGACATGAGCGAGCTGATAACATCATTTAAGCATGGTCTGTTCGGCGAAATGACGCGGTATGAGTGGGCACAATTTATCATCCATCACTCAGAGCGGCACAGGAAACAGATGCTCAGGGCTGTGGAGTGATTTAATTCCAGCGGAATTGGAGACTGGTAGAAATATATGAACTGCTTACCCCCCCTCTCCGGCTCCAGCGGAGTCGTATATTGCTACTGGTTTGGGTTTGTTATGATCTGCGAATCCTCCGGATTCGGGGTGGGGTTCGGGCTTATTTGATTTCTACCAATTTATGAATCCTCCGGATTCAAAACAATTCCAGCGGAATTGAAGATTGGTAGAAAATTGTATACCGTTTAGTCTCTCATCCGACTCCAGCGGAGTTGTATATTGCTGTGCGGGATTGGTCGTGCTGTGATATGCGAATCCTCCGGATTCAGTTGATGGTAATTATCCTCTTTCAGTTTTCCAATATCAATTAATATTCGTTTATCAACACTCCAGCCGGAATATGGAGTTTTTTATTAAGACGACGAATCATTGAGAGACTTAGTTTTCTTTTCCCATTTAATATTTCAGAGACACGGCTGCGGGATCCCAAAATAAGCTCAAGCTGTTTTGGTGAAACGTTCATCTGATCCATTCGGAACTTAATAGCTTCAATGGGATGTGGAGGCGCAAATTTATAACGCTCTTCCTCATATGCTTCAATAAAAAGTACAAGAGTCTGATATTCAATAAACTCATCACTGTCTTCTTTCAGATCAAGCTGTATCAGCTCATACACTCTTGCAAGTGCATTTTCGTATTCTTCACTAGTTTTTATGGGTTTTAACATAGCGTAATTCCTTGATGTTTACTTTGCTGTATTCGGCATGGGTGCCAATCCAAATGACGAAAACGGTTTTAAATTTATATTCGATATCAACAACTAATCTGTAGCTGTTTCCTTTGATATCAAAAACGACTCTCTTATTATCAATTATTGAAGCTTTTGGAAATAAATCATGAATATCACCGGGAGTATTCCATAAACAGTCCTTAACTTCATCGTACCAGCTTTTGAGAGGCTGCTCTGTATTAGCGTGCACCTCCCAATAGGACTGTAGAGTATTTTTCGAAATTATTCTCATAAGATAAAAATATGTTCCCAAAATGGGAAATCTCCAAGTAAAATCCAAGTCAAACTTTTGGGTAAACTTAACGTTTTACAGTTCATTCGGATTGATAGGGGAGGTGCAAATTCCCGCTGAAATTGACCCACCCCCTTCCCTGGTAAATTCATAATTCATACCTCATAATTCATAATTCCCCAAGTATCCCTTGTAATTTTACAAAATCGGGTCCTGATTACCCTTGTTATTTTACAAATATGGACAAAATTACCCTTGTTATTTTACAAAAATCACCCTAAATTACCCTTGTTATTTTACAAATGGTTAAAAATGGTCAAAAGAACGAAGCTTAGAGCGCTTTTGGGGTGGAAGGACCGCCTTGGCAGGAAACCGCTCATTCTGAGGGGTGCCCGGCAGGTGGGTAAGACAACTCTGGTCAATATGTTCGCGGAGGAGTTTGACCACTATCTCTATCTCAATCTTGAGCGCCCGGAGGATAGAAACCTTTTCCCGGAAAATACTCCATTTGAGCAGGTAGTAAGGGGTATTTTTCTGGCGAAATCAAAACCGTTGAATGCACCCTCCACGCTTCTGTTTATTGATGAAATACAGAACTCAGCAGTTGCAATAAATCTGCTGCGCTATTTTTATGAGGAGATGCCTCAGCTTCATGTAATTGCTGCAGGTTCGGTGCTGGAGTCCCTGCTGAATTTTAACGAGAGTTTTCCGGTGGGCAGGGTTGAGTATGAATATCTGCATCCGTTCACATTCGAGGAGTTTCTGCTGGCAAGAGGCCAGACTGGTCTTGTTGAGGCACTGGATATATATCCTTTCCCCGCGGGGCTTGCAACAAGAATGCTGACTGAGTATTCCGCTTATGCACTCGTCGGGGGAATGCCCGAAGCAGTCAGTGAGTATGCCCGTACAGGTGATATTTACACTGTATCACGTGTCTATGAATCGCTTCTAAGTTCATATCTTGATGATGCCGGTAAATATGCATCTCATCAGAATCAGGCAGCACTGCTCAGACATGTTATCACATCTGCATTTTTAGAAGCGGGTAAGCGGATAACTTATGAGGGTTTTGGAAAGTCGCAATACAAATCACGCGAAGTGAAAGAAGCCCTGCAAATACTTGAAAAAGCAATGCTGATCCGCCTACTGCATCCTTCCAGTTCAGTAATGCCTCCGATTGCTGAAAACAAAGGGAGGGCGCCAAAACTGCAGGTGCTTGATACAGGTCTGCTGAACTATTTTGCCGGTATCCAGAAAGAGTTCGCTCTGCAGAAAAATCTTGAAGAAGTGTATGCGGGGCGGGTTGCCGAACATCTGACCGGGCAGGAACTGATCGCGGCAAGCAGTTCCCGGTTTCATCAGCCCGCATTCTGGATGCGGGAAAAATCGCAGTCTTCCGCCGAAATAGATTATATATATCAGCATGATGATCTGATAATTCCCGTAGAGGTAAAATCGGGCAAATCAGGCCGTCTGAGATCACTGCATCTGTTTTTGGATATGTGTCCGCACCCGTTTGCAGTCAGAGTTTACTCAGGGGAGCTTTCGACGGAGGAGCCGGTAACCCAGTCTGGCAAAAGGTACAAATTGCTGAATTTACCATTTTACCTGCTTCCGCGGCTGAAAACCTATGTCGCCCGAATGGTCTCCGGTGGTTAGGTGTTATCAGCCGGACGCAACGGTAAATGGCTTTAATCCCGGTTGATACAGTAAAGGTATTCCTAAAACTGACTCCGGCAACTCTCCCCCTTTTTTCGTAAATTTGTTGCTGATCTTATCAGAATTAAGCCAATAAAGGAGATACCATGACCCTGATAGTAGATGTAAAAGCAAGAGAAATTTTAGACTCAAGAGGAAATCCGACTTTAGAAGCAGAAGTGTTTTTAGAGTCCGGAGCCATCGGAAGAGCTGCCGTGCCAAGCGGGGCCTCAACCGGTGAACATGAAGCAACAGAACTTCGCGATAATGACCCAAAACGCTACCTCGGAAAAGGGGTTCAGCAGGCGGTTGATTTTGTAAATAATGACATAGCCGACAATCTTCTTGATGAAGATGCCCTCGACCAGACCGGGATTGACTCAATCCTCTGCGAATTAGACGGCACACCAAACAAATCAAAATTCGGCGCTAACGCAATTCTGGGTGTATCACTTGCCGTGGCAAAAGCTGCAGCTGCTGCATTAGACATACCCCTCTACCGCTATATCGGCGGAACCAATGCAAAAGTGCTCCCAACCCCAATGATGAACATCATTAACGGCGGAAGCCATGCTGACAATAATGTGGATTTCCAGGAATTCATGATTATGCCGACCGGAGCGGAAACCTTCGCTGATTCGCTCAGAATGGGAACAGAAGTTTTCCATAATCTGAAATCAGTGCTTAAAAAACGCGGTTACAACACTGCCGTGGGTGACGAAGGCGGTTTTGCACCGAATCTGAAATCAAACGAAGAAGCAATTGAGGTAATTCTCGAAGCAATAACCAAAGCCGGATATGCTCCGGGCAAGGATATATACATTGCGCTTGACCCGGCAACCAGCGAAATGTATATCAAGGAAAAAGGTGTTTATCAGTTCTTTAAGTCAGACAAATCTGAAATCTCATCAGAGAAGATGGTTGACTACTGGGCTGACTGGGCCGCAAAATATCCCATTGTTTCCATTGAAGACGGTCTGGCAGAAGATGACTGGAACGGCTGGAAACTTATGACCGAAAAACTTGGTTCTAAAATTCAGTTGGTCGGCGATGATCTTTTTGTCACCAACACAAAGCGGCTTTCGATGGGTATCGAAAAGGGTATCGGAAACTCCATTCTGGTTAAAGTTAATCAGATCGGAACCCTGACCGAAACTCTTGACGCCATTGAGATGGCAAAGAATGCCGGATACACTGCCGTAATCAGCCATCGCTCAGGCGAAACAGAAGATACCACCATTGCTGATATCGCTGTTGCAACCAACGCGGGCCAGATTAAAACAGGTTCAGCCAGCAGAACCGACCGTATCGCAAAATACAATCAGCTCCTCAGAATCGAAGAAGAACTGGCTGACTCAGCCCGCTTCTATGGCCTGAAATCAATCAACTATAAAAAATAATTAATAGTTGATAATGGAGAATGGATAATTAGTTCTTAATTATTCAACCTCCTGATAATTATAAATTATCTTAAAGCCGCTGGAGTTATAGAAATTTCAGCGGCTTTGTTTTTTCCTGAACAACAATACATAAAAAACATGAACAAGACAGTACTCATAACAGGAGCATCATCCGGAATCGGAAAAGCAGCGGCAATTTATTTTGCGGAGCGGGGATGGAATGTTGCCGCAACCATGCGTTCACCGGAAAAAGAAACCGAACTGCAGAAACATGCACTGATAAAAACTTTCCGGCTGGATGTAACCGATAATCTGTCCATAAAGAGCTGTACTGCTGAGGTTCTTCGTGTATTTGGTTCCGTGGATGTTCTGGTTAATAACGCCGGTTACGGAGCTACTGGAATTTTTGAAAAGTCAGCTCCGGAGGATATATATAATCAGTTTAATACGAACGTGTTTGGTCTGATGCAGATGACACGAGAGATGCTTCCGCACTTCAGGGAAAAGCGAAGCGGGATGATAGTTAATGTTTCTTCAATCGCAGGACTGGTTACTTTTCCGATGTATAGTGTTTACAACAGTTCAAAATGGGCGGTGGAGGGATTCACCGAAGGACTGCAGTTTGAGCTGCGTCAGTTAAATATCAGATTAAAGCTGGTTGAGCCGGGTGCAATAAAGACTGAGTTTCACGGCCGGTCAATGGTATCTTTCAACAATCAGGATATTGGCGGGTATGGTGATTATGATAAGCGGGTTGAAGTGTTTATGAAGAAAGCAGACAAGATGGCGCCAGGTCCGGAGGTGGTGGCAAAAACTATATATAAAGCCGCCACGGATAATTCCTGGAAGCTGCGATATCCCTCAGGAGCACAGGCGCGTATGGTTAGTGTTATGAGGAGAATAGTACCGGTGACGATGTTCAGATATCTTACCGGAAAGCTTATGGCAAGCGGATTGGTTAGATAGAAGGCGGCAAGTGCTGTAGTTCGCACAAAGATGACATGTGTCTGCACAATGGTACGCCGATGATGCGGATGCTATAGCAGCACGGATCGGAGTGTGATGAATTCTGTATAATTCGCAGGAAGCATTTTCCTGCAGATTAACGCAGAAAATTATGCATGATTGACGGGATTTACCTGGTGTTTGCGGGGAATAGTAAATAAAGCGGAGAAATTATTGGAATCATGGGGAGCAATTCACCTGCACGCCTGCTTTGAGCACATTAAATATTATGTAATGAATTTCACTTTTTTATTGTAATCTCTTACTTTTGTTTATCCTAATAATCAAAACCCCGTAGGGGCGGTATATTAATAACAGACCGAAAAGTAAATTTATAAAACCCTGTAAGGGTGACATTAAAAGCAAAGGAGGAGAAAATGCCTAACACCTATACCCAATTATATGCACATTGTGTGGTTGTTGTGAAAGGGAGGTCTAATCTGATTTCTATAAGCTGGAGGGATGAGTTATACAAATACATTACAGGAATAATCAGCAATAAGAATCAGAAGTTAATGATAATCAACGGAATGCCTGACCACTTGCATTTGTTAATCGGATTAAAGCCCGACTGTACTCTTTCAGATTTGATGCGTGATATAAAAGCGAATTCGTCAAAATGGATAAACGAAAGGCGATTCGTTGCGGGAAAGTTTGAGTGGCAATCCGGTTTTGGAGCATTTTCGGTGTCGCAATCGCAGATTGACAGGGTGGTGGATTATATCAAAAAACAGGAGGAGCATCACAAGAGGAAAACTTTCAGGGAGGAATATCTGCAGCTGCTTGAAGCGTATAAGATTGAATATGATTTAAAGTATATCTTTGAAGATTATGGAACGTCTTCTGGTAATGGTTCAAAAGAAAATTAGCAGAAAACGTAGTTGTGTACGGCTCTGGGGTATGGCAGGTCATATGTCGCTCCAACGGAGCTGGGGAGATGTTTGTTGCAGGGCATGTTATTAATATATCGCCCCTGACGGGGCTGGTGTTGATGGGTGGTGGCTAAGTGTTATTAATATGTCACCCCTGCAGGGTTTAGAGTTGAGATGGTGTGAGTCTTGTTATTAATATGACACCCCTACGGGGTTGAAGTCAAAGAAGTATCTGTGCGATGTTGTAAATATGTCACCCCTATGGGGTTCAGAATTGAGATGGTGGAAGTCTTGTTATTAATATGTCACCCCTACGGGGTTTAGAGTTCAGATGGTGTGAGTCATGTTATTAATATATCACCCCTACGGGGTTGGTGTTGAGTTTACCTGAGTCTTGTTATTAATATGACACCCCTGCGGGGTTTGGTGTTGAGTTTACGTGAGTCTTGTTATTAATATATCACCCCTTACGGGGTTGGTTTTACTTTTCCATTCACGATTCACTATTATCAATTATCCCTTATCCATTATCAATTAAATCTATCGCTTTGCGGACGAAGCCGTCGGTTTTGGCGAGGAGTTCCTGTGCTTTCTCGTAACTGACCCCGCGCTTGATCATTACGAGCGCGGACTTTACATGATTATTTGCTTTTGCCAGATAATCAGCCGCTTCTTCGTAGGTGACGCCGGTTATGTTCATAACGATTCTTCTTGAACGCTCAACCAGCTTTTTGTTGGTCATCTGCAGGTCAATCATCATATTCTCATACACCTTGCCAAGACGTACCATTGAGGCGGTGGTAAGCATATTTAAAACTAATTTCTGTGCCGTTCCGCTTTTCATACGGGTGGATCCCATAATTACTTCCGGACCAACAAAAGGGCAGATGGGTATATCAACTTCTTTAATATCAAAATTCTCACGGGGATTGGTGGTTACGTAAAGGGTAACCGCGCCAAGTTCTTTTGCTTTTTTTACTGCACCTACTACGTATGGAGTGCGCCGGCTTGCCGCAATTCCGCAGACAACATCTTTGCTGGTTACCTTAGCAGCCATCACATCGTGTGCGCCGTTTTCTTCTTTATCTTCTGCTCCTTCCTGTGCGCGGAACATGGCTTCACGTCCGCCGGCTATATATCCTTCAATCATGCCGAATGGGGTGCCGAAGGTGGGGGGACATTCGGAAGCATCAACCACTCCAAGGCGTCCGCTGGTACCGGCACCGAAGTAGAGGAGCCGTCCGCCGTTTTTTAACGCGTGAACTATTGCTTCAACCGCTTTTTCTATATACGGAAGCTCTTTTTCCACCGCGAGGGGGACAAGTTTGTCTTCCTCATTGATTATCCTGATGATTTCAGCGGTAGAGGCATAATCAATATTTTTTGAACGCTCATTCTGCTGTTCGGTGGTGAGTGATGCTATTTCGTGAAAGAGGGATTTATTATGTTTTCCGGTATCCATGATTCAGAGTATTAATAAAGATGCACTGCAAATATAGGGAAGTTGCGGGTTTTTAAGGAAAGGGGAATACCTGGCGGTAAAAGAAAAGCAGCGCCGGAAAGATCCCGTGGCTTTCTCCGGAATTGAAGAAAGCGGCGTATATGTTACAGTTTCAGGAGGCTTGCTGCTTCAGAGTCAAGATACCATTCTACAATTCCGTTTTCCGGTCTGATCATGGCCGCGGGGTAGTTTTCCGCTTCAGGTTTATTGTGGAGAATCTGCTCAATTACCTCGGCTTTTTCTTTTCCCGTTACAAGGAAGGTCACCCGATGTGCCTGATTAATCAGTTTATAGGTGAAACTGACCCTCTTCTGGCCGGTAACGGGATGTTTGGCCACAAAAGTAAGGGGGTATTCATCTTCGCTCCATTTTGCGCCGGGGAAAATTGAGGCGGTATGTCCGTCTGTACCAATGCCGAGAATAATCCAGTCAAATACCGGGATGCCGTTCTGCACAGGTTTAACTATTTCGCGGATTTTCACTTCATAGAGGAGCGCTGCTTCTTTCGGAGTGGCGGCTGCCGGAACGGGATATATACCCTGCCGGGTATCGCGGATTTTTGATAGGAAAATCCTGTTAGCCGTACCATAATTGCTTTCAGGATTATCATATGAAACCATCCGCTCATCCCCCCAGAAAAAGTTAAAAACCGCCCAGTGAATTTTATCAAGATTTGCAGGTTTGGCAAGTTCTTCAAAAAGTGCTTTCGGGGTAGAGCCTCCGGAAAGAGCAATATTGGCTTTATCAGGCCATTTGGCTGAAAAGTAAAAAAGCTCCTCGGTAAACGTGCCCATGAGGGAATCCACGGCATCAAATACTTTAACGATCTGTCCGGCCATAATATTTTATATATATTTATCTGCTTTAGAGTTCACAATAGTTTCCGTCATCGGAAAGATTTTTACATGGATAGCGCCAGTCCATACCCGGCTGTCCGAAAAGACCGGTTGCTTCGGCAGGCCCCCAGGTACCCGCGGGGTAGCCGTAAAGTTTAATCTCTGGATTATGCTTCCACGCTGAGAGAATAGGGTCAACAAAGCGCCAGCATGCTTCCACAGCATCACCACGTGCGTAAAGAGTTGAGTCGCCGGTCATGCAGTCAAGCAGCAGGCGTTCATAAGCAGAGGATATACTGATATTGCCGAGTTCTGAATAATGGAAGTCCATATTAACCTGCTGGGTTTTGAACCCTGCACCGGGAGTTTTCATGCCGAATTTCATGAGAATGCCCTCATCCGGCTGAACGCGGATGATAAGAAGATTGCTCGGCTGCTCCTTGTTGTCACGGTGGAACAGGTGCTGCGGTGATTTCTTAAAATGGATAACCACTTCAGTAACACGGGTAGGAAGGCGTTTTCCGGCGCGCATATAGAATGGAACACCAGCCCAGCGCCAGTTATCAATAAAGAACTTCAGTCCGGCGTAGGTTTCCGTGCGGGAGTCCGGATGCACATCTTTTTCTTCGCGGTAACCCTTAACCTGCTGTCCTTTTACCTTTGATGATATATACTGGCCGCGCACGGTGAACTCCTCAACCCGGTCTGAGGGAATGGGGATAAGGGACTGGAACACTTTAATGGTTTCATTACGGACAGATGTTGAGTCAAACGAAGCGGGGGGCTCCATAGCCACCAGTCCTGCAATCTGCATCAGATGATTCTGCACCATATCGCGGAGAGTGCCGGCAGTGTCATAATATCCGCCGCGGTTTTCAACGCCAATGGATTCAGCCGCGGTTATTTCGACATAGTCAATATAGTTGCGGTTCCAGAGAGGTTCAAAGATGCCGTTGGCGAAACGGAGGACCAGCACATTCTGCACGGTCTCTTTGCCAAGATAGTGATCAATGCGGTAAAGCTGATTTTCCTCAAAGAGGGTATGCAGTTTCTGATTAAGCGCAAGAGCGGATGCGAGATCGTAGCCGAAAGGTTTTTCGATAATCAGTTTCTTGGTAACGGTATCACCGCTGTTGATATGAAGTCCCTGATTATGCAGCGCCTGTGCAACAGTTTCGTAGAGCTTCGGGGGGGAGGCCAGATAGTATATATAGTTACCGCCGGTGTTCAGTTCAGCATCAAGCTGTTCGAGGCGGATTTTAAGCCGGACGTAGTCATCCGGATTTTCAGTTTCGAGTGAGGTGTAGTAAAGATTCCTGACAAATCTTTCTATCACCTCATCACTCAGGTGCTCTTTATTTTCAGAGTAGGTGCGGATATCTTCCGCCATTTTAGCCCGGAATGCTTCATCGCTGATAGCTGAACGGGCTGCACCCAAAACCGCAAAACGGAGGGGCATGGCATTCTTGCAAAAGAGATCGTAGAGGGCCGGGATCAGCTTCCTCTTGGTAAGATCGCCTGAAGCGCCGAAAATGACAATAACTGATGGTGCTGGCCTGTTATCCATAATCTGCTGAAAATAGTGAATAATGATAGTCTACCGTATCCGTACTGCCTCTTTTTACTGCCGCTGCCGGGTGATCCGGTCAGATTCCGGAGTGTATAATTAACGGATACAAGTGCCTAAAATAAAGAAAAAAGAGATAAATTTGAGGCGTTATTTTGCCTGAGTAGTTTTGTCCGGTGTGAAGAATCCGTTGTTTGCGGAAGTGCCGGGGCCGCTCTCCGGAATTACACAAATTGAATGCAGTTTCTGCATGAAAACCATAACTGAATTACTGAAAATATCTGAATCATGATCCGTCTATTTTCAATTTTCCTGCTCATTGTTACCATGAATGCCTCCTACGCCCAAAAACTGACCAAAACTCAAAAACTCCGCATTGATTCTCTCATGACTGCTTATACGGGAGATACCGTTCCCTCGGCGTCACTGGCCGTAATGATAGGAAATACCGTGGTATATAAAAAATCATACGGTATGGCTGACCTTGAAGCGAAGAAAAAAGCGGGTTCTAAAACCAATTACCGGCTGGCCTCGGTTTCCAAGCAGTTTACAGCGGCGGCAGTTATCCGGCTGATAGAGAAGAAAAAGCTTGGTTACAGAACCACGCTGACGGAAATCTTCCCCGGATTTCCCGACTATGGTAAGGGGATTACGGTGCATCACCTGCTGAACCATACTTCCGGGCTGGTGGATTATGAAGAGCTGATACCCGACTCGGTTACCATACCGGTTCAGGATGCTGACGTGCTTACGCTGATGAAGGGGATTGACTCAGTGTATTTTCTGCCGGGAGAAAAGTATCAGTACAGCAACACGGCATACGCGCTGCTGGCTCTGGCGGTGGAGAAATATTCCTGCATGAAATATCCTGATTATCTGAAGAAATATATATTCACCCCCCTTGGCATGAAGAACACGCTTGCTTATGTGAACGGTTATAATAAAGTGCCTAACCGGGCTTACGGTTACAGTATCCGGCTTGATACCGCCCGCAGAACCGATCAGTCGGTAACCTCCTCGGTGCTCGGGGACGGCGGTATATACTCGAACATTGACGATCTGATTTCCTGGTGCAAAGTGCTGAACGGCGGAAAACTTCTCTCGAAAAAATCCTGGATGCTTGCAACCACAAGAACCATGCTGAATGACAGCACTCCGGTTGATTACGGCTATGGCTGGCATCTTAAAACCTGGAAAGGAATGGAGACTGTCTGGCACACGGGAAGCACCATCGGCTTCAGAAACGTACTCTACCGCATACCGGAAAAGAAGCTGAGCGTAATCATCCTGACTAACCGCAACAGCGGAACCCGTGAGGACAGCGCGGAAAAGATTATCTCGGTAATACTGGAATAATACAACCCGACTTTCCGGGGTCTGAAGTTCTTGCATATCCGGCCGGGAATGTTTAAACTTGAGATACATATCCGACAAAAAATGACAAGAGGTTGCCATGCGTTCTACCTGGTTACTGTTTTGCTTTCTCATTTTCTCAGCTTCTTTTCTTTCACCTCAGCAGCTTGGTCTCTTTTATGAAGAAGAGCACGGATCTCCGGACGGTTTCCGTTTTGATGAAGACCCCGTCCCCTCGGATGCCTATACCTGGGAGCAGACAACCGATGCGCCGTCTTTCTTCGGACGTTCTGCCTACGGTGCCATAAACGATTATGTGTATATATTCTGTTCGCAGAACGCAACATCGCTTGCGCTTGCTTACCACGTACCGACCAAGACCTGGATAACATGCACCCCCGCAACAGCCTCAGGATTTAACATTTCTTCAACCGTGGCACGCGGAAAGCTCTATAAGATGGGGGGATCAGGCACAGCTACCAATGCAACATTTGAAGTGTTTACTCCTGATGCCAACGGCACCGGAACCTGGGCAACACTCACGGCCGGACCATCGCAGGTGCGCGGTCCGGAGGGTTCAATCGTCTGGGACGGCGGCAATTATATATATGCAAGCTCCGCCAATACGTCATCTCCTCCCGTGGGGTATTTTCACCGCTACAACATTGACACGGACAGCTGGGAGCAGATGGCCGCGCCACCCATAGGACGGCGCTATGCAGGAATGGCGGCCCTCGGTAATTATATATACAGAATCGGCGGACTGGGAGAGACCGGAGGGGATTTCACGCTGTGTTACAAGTATGATATTACTTCCAATACCTGGTCAACTATAGCTCCGTTCCCTGAGCCGGTCAATTTTACCAAATGGTCGGTTGCTGCAAGTGACTCCTTTGTTTATGTGGTCGGCGGCGGCGGCGGATTCAGCGGATATTCGATTCTCACCAAAGTATATGTTTATGATCCCGCGGCAAATACCTGGTCAATAGACAGCGATCTGCCGGCAGTACGCGGACTTCCCGTTGGGACGTATATACCCGGGCACCGGAAGCTCTTTTTCGGCGGCGGGAATGACGGGTCAAGCGGCACGGCATTTCAGGTTCACTGCTGGGAGGGAATAGGTGGAGGGGAGATTCCTGTTGAGCTGACTTCGTTTTCGGTGAGGATAGAGAATGGCGCGGCTCTTCTGAACTGGACTACCGCGACGGAAACCAACAACAGAGCATTTATCATCCAGCGATCAGCAGACGGAATGGTCTGGAATTTCCTCGGTGAACTTGAGGGAGCCGGAACAACTGCCGGCCAGACTCATTATACTTATACGGACAGAGCCCCTCTCAGAGGAGTATCCTTTTACCGGCTGAAACAGACAGACTATGACGGCTCGTTCAGTTACTCAGAAGTTGCTGAGGCAGAGTTCAGCGGCGTAACGGAATTCCGTCTCAACCGGAATTACCCGAATCCCTTTAACCCGGGTACCACGATAGAATTTTCACTCCCCCATAAGAGCGATATCCGGCTTGCGGTGTATGACATAACCGGAAAGCAGGTATCGGTTATTGTCTCAGGTTTAACTGAAGCGGGATGGCACCAAGTTCAGTTTAACGGCTCAGAACTGCCAAGCGGTATATATATTTGCAGGCTCACGGCGGGTGAGTTTTCAGCGCAGCAGAAGTTAACGCTACTGAAGTAAAAATATTGCGCACATCTTCTGCGGGGTGTGATCAGGACCGCGGATGAAGCGAATTGCAGAGAACATCTGAGCAGAAAATCCTGAAAGATACCTTATGCCCCGCAGTCCGGATTTCATTCCGGCCTGCGGTGCGTGAGGATTTTACGCAGCAGGATGTATTCTCCTCTCCCTGAAGTATTGCTGAACCATCCTTAATTCTTCATTTTTCATTATTCATTACTCTCATTTCTTCCTTAAATTTCGCCATGAATAAATCTTCTACATATTCCCGGCGGAGCGTAATGTCCCTTTTAAGAGTTTTTCTCCTTTCATTTTTCCTCATAAGCACACTTTTTTCGCAGGCACCAGGTACCTGGGAGAATACCTCGTTTCTGCCGAGCCCCTCATCGCGGAATAATGACGGATTTTTCCTGAATGAACATCTGGGCTGGGCGGTAAACGGCGCGGGACAGATACACCGCACCACAAACGGGGGTGCTGCTTGGGTGAAGGTATTGGACAAGGGAAGTTCCACTCACTGGCGTTCGGTCGGCTTTTTTGATTCACTGCATGGTTATGCAGGCGCTCTCGGAATCGGGGAGGTGAACAATCCCGCTTCAACCGATACCAACATCCTCTATAAAACCAGTAACGGAGGGACAACCTGGGTTCCGGAACCGCAGCTGAGCAGTTCGGTTATCAAGAGGGGCTTCTGCGGAATGCAGGTGGTGAATGATTCGGTTATCGTGGGAGTTGGCAGAGTGCGCGGGCCGGGCTGGTTTTACAAAACCACCAACCGCGGCCAGACCTGGACGGCCAAAGAACTAAGCAGCATTGCTCCGGGGCTTATTGATATATACTTCACCACTCCGCTGACCGGATGGATAGTGGGACTGACGAATATTACCCACGCAAACTCAAGCGGCATTGTGCTTTATACCAGTGACGGAGGCAATACCTGGTCTCCGCAGATTACCACCTCGCGGCAGGGGGAGTGGTGCTGGAAGATACAGTTCCCGACACCTGATACAGGATATATATCACTGCAGAGGAATTCACTTTCTCCCATCTATTTTCTGAAGACCACCGACGCGGGATTCACCTGGGAGGAAAAACTTTTCAGCAACAGCTATTACTTTGTTCAGGGGATGGGTTTTATTAACGGCTCGCTGGGCTGGGCCGGGGGCAACAGTGCCAATCCGATGTGGCAGACCACCAACGGAGGCGAGACCTGGTCACCGCTTACGCTTGGCAGAAGGGTTAACCGTTTCAGAATTATTAACAGTCATCTTGCCTACGCCTTTGGCGATTCAATATATAAATATACAGCTCCCTTTACCTCGATACAGAATGAAACAGCCGGAGAGGTGCCGGGGTATGAACTGTCAAATAACTATCCAAATCCCTTTAATCCTCTTACGATGATTGAATTCCGTCTGGATAAGGGTTCCTATATTACCCTGAGGATATATAACAATCTGGGAGAGATTATCAGAACGGTTGCGGAAGGATATTTTGAGCCGGGTACCCACAAGAGGCAATGGGACGGGGAAAATGAGGCGGCTGAGCCGGTTCCTTCAGGACAGTATTTTTACCGGATTCAGGGGACAGGAATAAATGAAACGAAAAAAATGATTCTTCTCAGGTGATGGCATGAAAAGGTTTTTTGTAAGTCTTTTAATAGTTCTTCCCCTGCTTCTGCAGGCGCAGGAGGTAACATTGCGGGTTTCAGTTAAAGCCGCAATGCTACCGGAAGGGGGAAAAGTATATATATCAGGCAGCACGCAGAGCACCGGAGGGTGGAATCCTTCCGCCGTGGAGCTTGAACCAATCGGCGCTCTGCACTGGGTAAGAGATATACGGTTTAACGCAGGGGAGACAGTTGAATTTAAAATAACTGGAGGATCCTGGGCTAGGGAAGCAATTTATGAGCAGGGTACCGTTCCGCAAAACTTTGCACTCCGGATGACGAAGGATACTACGCTGGAAATATTTGTTCCCTTCTGGAAAAGTGATGCAGATATGCCAAGAACGAATTATGGCAGCGTAGTGGGGAAAGTTATTACCCATAAGAATATGGAGTATCCGAAACTGCTCCCCCGTGATGTGCATGTATGGCTGCCGCCCGGTTATGATGAGGAAGATGAGCGATATCCGGTCTTATATATGCATGACGGACAGAATGTATTTGATCCGGCAACTTCCACCATGGGTTTTGACTGGCGGGCAGATGATATTGCTGACAGTCTTATCCGTGCGGGTGAGATGAAAAAAATTATCATCGTGGCAATTAACAACACCCGCAACCGTTATCCTGAATATACACGGGGGGATACGACTGATGCATATATGGAATTCTGCTCAAGAGTGCTGAAGAAATTTATAGATGAAAACTACCGCACGCTTCCTGGCAGGGAAAACACCGCGGTTGCCGGGAGCTCAGGCGGGGGGCTGATCTCTTTCCGCCTGGCGTGGGAGTATGATGATGTTTATTTAATGGTGGCGGCTCTTTCTCCCGCGTTTAAGATTTACAATATAGACTACGTCCAGCCGGTATATACCGACCCTGATCCCCCGCGGAATCTACAAATCTATTTAGACAATGGCGGTCTCGGGCTTGAAGAACGGCTTCAGCCGGGCATTGATGAGATGCTGCTTGCACTGAAAAAACAGGGTTATGAAGAGAGTGGCACGTTTGTCTGGAAGAAATTCCCTGACGCGCTTCATAATGAGAAAGCGTGGGCAGAACGGTTTCATCTTCCTCTTTTACAATTTTTCGGAACCAAGAAATGAACTGGCAGAAACTAATTACACCGCAGCGCTGCGGAAAAGAAAGCACAGGAACGGCAGCCTTTGACGGAAGAAACGAATATCAGAAAGATTTTGACCGCATTGTTTTTTCTGAGGCATTCAGGCGGCTGCAGAACAAAACGCAGGTAATACCGCTGCCTGAAACGGATTTTATCCATACCAGGCTGACGCACAGCATAGAATCCTCCTGTGTAGGTCGCTCGCTGGGTCATCTGTGCGGAGTTGAGTTAAAGAGTTTATATAAGGATGAACTGCGCGATGTTTCCGAATATGATATTGAAGCGCTTGTGGCTGCCGCCTGTCTTTCGCATGATATAGGAAATCCGCCGTTCGGCCACTCGGGGGAGGATGCAATATCAGAGTATTTCCGGAGCAGCAAGGCGGCATCATTTATCAGCCGGCTTAATGAAAAGCAAAAACATGATCTGCAGGCCTTTGAAGGAAACGCGGCAGGATTCCGTCTGCTGACAAACTCCTATCTGCACGATACTGACAGAAAAGGGGGACTCTCCCTTACCTATTCCACGCTCGGCGTATTCACCAAATATCCGAAGGAGTCACTGCCTGATTTGCGCAAGAGCGGGCGCGTCTCGCAGAAGAAGTTTGGCTATTTTCAGGCGGATAAAGAAGTGTTTGAGAGAACAGCAGAATATCTGGGGCTGGAATATGAGGAACAGTCCGGCAGCCGTATATACCGCCGGCATCCGCTGGCTTTTCTGGTTGAGGCAGCGGATGATATCAGTTATATCCTCGTTGATTTTGAAGACGGGTATAAACTGAAGCTGGTTTCCTATGATGAGATATATACGCTGCTGGACAGCATCGTCTCACGCTATACGGACACTCACAGGAAAGAGATAGAGAAAATCAGGAACCATGACGAAAAAATCGGGTACCTCCGTTCGCGTGCAATCGGATCGCTGGTGCAGGATACCGCATCGGCTTTTCTGCGGAACTGCGAAGGGATACTTGCCGGCAGCTATGACAAACATCTTTTTGCTGAGACCATTGCTTTTGGCGAACTTGAGCAGATCAGGAAAACCAGCGTGGAGAAGATATATAACAGCAAGCCGGTGATTGAGATTGAAGCAGCCGGTTATGTGGTGCTCTCCGGACTGCTGGATGCATTCCTTCATGCGGCGTTTGATCATGACAAGGGGAATTACGGGAAGAAAACACGCCGGTTAATTCCGCAGCGGTACCTGCAGGTGGATAAAGACGATCCGGATCATGATTACAAACTGATACTGAATATCACAATGTATGTCGGCGGCATGACGGACAGTTATGCGGTTGAGACATACAGGAAACTCTCGGGAATCAGCCTTTGATAATTAGTAATGAGTAATTATTAATTAGTAATGGGAGAGAATGAAGAATGAAGAATGATCTGCTGGTATATAGTCCTTGCGGTCCTTAAAGTCCTTGATGTCCTTATACCCCCAAATGGCCGCGGATTAAACGGATGCAGGGCAGCGCGGATTAACACGGATCGGAAAATCAATGTACAATTAACAATGAACAATGTACAATTTTATCTCAAAAAAATAAATTCCGTCCATGGTCCGGGGATTTTTTTCGTCCCTCTAGGGCTCTTGGGAGTAGTTGGAAATCATATGCTATTAATATCTCGCTCTTTGGGAGCTGTTTAATGTAATCCTGTTAATCATGCTCATCCTTAAATCGTGTTCTGATACCCTAGTCTCGCGCAATGTCGCAAAGACGCAAAGGGAATTCAAATTATAATTTCTCAGTATGTCTGTTCATTGTACATTGTAAACTGTACATTGATTACTAATTCCTAATTCCTAATTATCTAGGTGCCAGCCCCTAGACGCCCCAGAAAAATGAGAGCCAGCCCCTATTTTCCCCTTCTCAGGTAAGGACTAATTTGGTACCGTGATTCTCCGGCAATTCTGTCAGTGATTTTAACAGCAGTCTGAATTTACAGCCGGAAGCAACATCGCACTTATCAAATTCCAACAATTCATGAGAGGTACTGTGAAAGTTCTTCGATTCTTTCTTGCTTCAGCGCTGTTTTTTGCAGCAGCCATTACCGTCTCCGCCCAGTCATTTGCAGGGGGTGACGGAACTTCAGGTAATCCGTATCAGGTTGCCACAGCGGCACAGCTTAATGATGTCCGCAACTATCTTTCATCCTATTTTATCCAGACTGCAGACATTGATCTGACCACAGAGACCGGAACATCCGGCGGTGCATTCTGGAACAGCGGTTCCGGATGGAATCCGATCGGCAATAACGCCAGCCGTTTTCTGGGCAGCTATAACGGAAACGGATACAGCATCACGGGTCTTTTTATTAACAGACCGGCAACCTGGACCATTGGTTTGTTTGGTTATGCCGGGAATGATGTTGTAACGCCGTCCATTTCAAATGTTAAACTCATTGATGTTGATATAACCGGAGGCGGTGACTGCGGAGCACTTGTTGGCAGAGCAATAAAAACCAACATCAGTAAATCTTCAGCATCAGGTTCTGTATCAGGTACCGGATTTACAGGCGGACTGATCGGCTCCCTGATAAACGGCTGCATTGTTACAGAAAGCTTTTCTAATGTAACGGTATTTTCATCACAGCACCAGAACGGCGGTTTTGTGGGATATGCTGATGTGTATAATGAAATAACGAATTGTTATTCTACCGGAAATGTTACTTCAACAGCAGGAACAACCGGAGGATTTATCGGTCAGCCCCGTTCAAGCACACTTACCAACTGCTATTCTACCGGTGCAGTAAGCAGCCCCGCCCCTGTTGGCGGATTTGGCGGTGTTTTTCACGCATCTTCTGCAAATAACTGCTTCTGGGATACAGAAACCTCCGGTCAGGCTTCTTCATCAGGCGGAACCGGAAAAACCACTGCACAGATGAAAACGCAGGGTACGTATACCGGATGGGATTTCACCACCATATGGCAGATCAGCGGTGACTATCCGGATCTCCGGCTTAATTCCAGACTCCCTGCTGTTTCTGTTTTCCTTACCCGCAACAGCAGCGATGTTAATGCAAATGTTTTATATCCGAAAGTTGGATTCGGCTCAGCAATCACTTCACCGTTTAGCTGGACTCCGGTCAGCCCTGACTGGACCTACAATGCACCAAAGTGCACCATCTATGTTGTACCAACCGGAAGTGAAGGAATTGTTGCTTCCAGCTTTACCGTAAACTTTGACGCAGCCAAAGCAACGCTTTCAGCCGCAGCAGGTGATAACAACCTGTTTGAGAGCGGTATATTCTATACACAGGAAGCCGGTGCAGGCAGTTTAGAGATTCATACCTCAAATATATCCTCGGCAATAAATGTAACACCCGGCTCTGGTAAATATCTTGCCCGCCTGATCTTTACCATGCTGAAACCCGGCCATATGGAAGTTACGCTTTCTGATCTTGATTTCAGACAGTATGATACAGATGAGAATCAGCAGGTTGCTTTATCAGCCACAGAACATGAAGCTGATATTAAATTTTATCTCGGTGACTTCGCAAGTTCAGGTGATGAAACCACCGGTGACGGTCTTATCAACATTAACGACCTCAGTTTATTTGCATCTGCATACTGGAGCAATCACGCTCAGGTTAGCACTCTTTATAAATCAAAATTTGACGTTGGTCCTACCAATGCATCAGGAAACTACTTTGCACTTCCTACCGCAGACGGTAACATCAACTTTGAAGACCTGATTATCTTCTCTGTTGGTTATGGTAAATCAGCCGGTAACGAACTTCCGAAGGTTAAAGTTAATCCAATTAACGTTACACTCGGAGAAGAGATTGTTGGAAACACCGTTCGTGTTCCTGTCTATCTCTCAGGAAGTGTTGAAGATGTAAGAGGACTTTCCTTCAGCTTCAGAACCGGAATGACCCTCAAAGGAGTTGAAAAAGCTGGTGAGCTGAATAATGAAAACGGTTTTGTAATCTTCCGTCAGGAAGGTGATCTGGTACAGATTGACGCAGCGGTAATCGGTGCTGATAAAAAGGCAATCTCCGCTGAGGGAATTGTTGCATATCTGGTATTTGAGAACAAGTCATCACTTGAACTTGAAGCAGTAATCGCAAGAAACAGCTTTAACCAGGATATCCCTGTTCTGATGAAGGGCAACTCAGCTCTGAACATCACACCTGATGCATATGCTCTTTCACAGAACTATCCGAATCCGTTCAATCCGTCAACAGCGATCTCTTTTGCACTGCCCCAGGCATCAGAAGTAACGCTGAAGATCTACAACACACTCGGCCAGGAGGTGGCAGTACTGATCAATGGCGAGACGATGGAAGCAGGAATTCACACCAAAGCATTTGACGCAGGAAATCTGACCAGCGGAGTTTATATATATAAACTGACTGCAGGAAGCTTCTCAGCAGTTAAAAAGATGAATCTTCTGAAGTAAGAGTCAGACAGATTTTTAGGAGGTACCCCGTCTTCTGAAAAGGAGGCGGGGTTTTTTATTTTATGCCAGGCTGTATTGTGCAAGGACGATCTGCATGTTCTTCGCCAACGGGCCGCGGATTAAACGAATGCAGGGCAGCGCGGATGAACGCTGATTTTTGTGCCGCCCCTACAGGGCTTGGACATATTTTTAGAACGCATTGTTATTAATATTTCGCTCCTTCGGAGCTGCTTTGGTGATCCTGCTCATCCTGTCTATCCTTAAATCGTGTTCTAATACCTTACCCTCGCGCAAAGGCGCTTTGACGCAAAGGGATATTGTGATATAATCCTGTCTATCCTGCTCATCCTGTCCATCCTTTAATCATGTTCTAAAGTATTACTAATTCCTCATTACTCATTACTAATTATCTAGGTGCCAGCCCCTAGAAGCCCCAAAAAATGAGAGCCAGCCCCTATTTTCCCCTTCTCAGGTAAGGGCTAATTTGACACCGTGAATCTCCGGCAGTTCTGTCAGTGTGTTGAGAAATTCGAGAGTTTAAGCCGGAAATCAGCACTACAATTGTCCTTTTACAACTAATTCATGAGAGGTACCTTGAAAGTCCTTCGTTTCTTTCTTGCTTCGGCGCTGTTTTTTGCAGCAGCCATTACCGTCTCCGCCCAGTCATTTGCAGGGGGTGACGGAACTTCAGGTAATCCGTATCAGGTTGCCACAGCGGCACATCTGAATAATGTTCGTGATTATCGGACTTCCCATTTTATCCAGACTGCTGATATTGATCTGAGCCATGAAACCGGAAACTCCGGCGGTGCTTATTGGAATGGCGGTTTGGGATGGAATCCTATTGGAGCTACCGAGGCAACTTCGTTTTTGGGGAGCTACAATGGTCAGGGGTATAGTATTACCGGGTTAACCATAAACAGACCCGGCCAGCATTATATCGGGCTGTTTGCCTATGTCGGGGATGATATAGTTACACCGGTCATATCAAATGTTAAACTTGTTTCTGTCTCAATCACCTCAAACTGGGTGTGCGGTGCGCTTGCAGGAAAAATAACTAAAGCTACTATCAGTAAATGTTCTTCAACAGGTTCGGTTACGGGTGTGGAGTATATGGGGGGATTGATAGGATGGGCGCCTTCCAACAGTACTATATCTGAAAGTTATTCTACATGTACTGTTACTACGACCGGGTTATATACGGGCGGGTTTATTGGATTTAGCGGTTCAAATAACACTATCACTAACTGTTATGCAACCGGAAGTGTAACTTCCACATCAGGACAGACGGGGGGATTTGCAGGTCGTATTGTATCAACAAATCTCGTTAACTGCTATTCAACCGGTGCTGTCAGCGGTTCGTCTTTGGTGGGAGGCCTTATTGGCAGCATGATGACAGCATCAGCAACCAACTGCTTCTGGGATACAGAAACCTCCGGCCAGGCTTCTTCAGCAGGAGGAACCGGAAAAACCACTGCACAGATGAAAACGCAGGGAACGTACACCGGATGGGATTTCACCACTGTATGGCAGATCAGCGGAGACTATCCTGACCTGAGGAACAATTCACGTCTGCCTGTTATACCAGTATATATTACGCAGAACAATAATGATAACGGCGCAAACGTTTTATATCCTAAAGTGGGATTCGGTTCTCCTATTACCTCGCCTTTCAGCTGGACACCGGTAAGCCCTGACTGGACTTATAACGCGCCGAAATGTACCGTATATATTGTGCCTGCCGGAAGCGAAGACATCGTGGCAACAAGCTTTGTTGTGAATTACGATGCAACCAAAGCAACTCTTTCCGCCTCAGCAGGTGACAATAACCTGTTTGACAGCGGTATCTTCTATACACAGGCAACCGGAGCAGGAAGACTGAAAGTTAATGCATCAAATATCTCTTCAGCTATTAACGTAACTCCGGGTTCAGGTAAATATCTTGCACGCCTGATCTTCACCATGCTCAAACCAGGTCACATGGAAATCACCCTTGACTCACTCGATTTCAGACAGTATGATATCGCAGCCAACGAGCAGGTTTCCATTGCAACCGATCCCGGGGATGCAGATATTAAATTCTATCTTGGCGATTTCGCTTCTTCAGGCAGCGAAACCACCGGTGACGGTCTTATCAACATTAACGATCTCAGCTTATTTGCAACCGCATACTGGAGCAACCACGCTCAGGTAAGCACTCTTTATAAATCAAAATTTGACGTTGGTCCGACCAATGCATCAGGAAACTACTTTGCTTTACCGACCGCTGACGGCAACATCAACTTTGAAGACCTGATTATCTTCTCCGTTGGTTATGGTAAATCAGCCGGCAACGAACTGCCGAAAGTTAAAGTTAATCCGATTAACGTTACACTCGGAGAAGAGATTGTTGGAAACACTGTACGTGTACCAGTATATCTCTCAGGAAGTGTTGAAGATGTAAGAGGACTCTCCTTCAGCTTCAGAACTGGAATGACACTCAAAGGAGTTGAAAAAGCTGGTGAACTGAATAATGAAAACGGTTTTGTAATCTTCCGTCAGGAAGGTGATCTGGTACAGATTGACGCAGCGGTAATCGGTGCTGATAAAAAAGCAATCTCGGCTGAGGGCATTGTTGCGTATCTGGTATTTGAGAACAAGTCATCACTTGAACTTGAAGCAGTAATCGCAAGAAACAGCTTTAACCAGGATATCCCGGTTCTGATGAAGGGCAACTCAGCTCTGAGCATTACACCTGACGCATATGCTCTTTCACAGAACTACCCGAATCCGTTCAACCCGTCAACGGCAATCAGCTTTGCTCTGCCTCAGGCTTCAGAGGTAACGCTGAAGATCTACAACACACTCGGCCAAGAAGTGGCGGTACTGATCAATGGCGAGATGATGGAAGCGGGAGTTCACACCAAAGCATTTGACGCGGGCAAGCTCACCAGCGGAGTATATATCTACAAACTGAGCGCCGGAAAATTCTCAGCTGCGCATAAAATGATCTTAAACAAGTAATCTTTAACTAATGAAGAACTAATAAATTATGTCCTGCTGAACTCTGTCAGCCGGAGGGCAAACCGGTAAAAGGCCAGCAGGACAGAATTAAAAACAACAAAATAAAGGACACAATGAAAAAACTTTCTTTTCTTCTGCTTTGCGGGTTCATGCTGCTCGGCACAAACAACCTTTTCGGACAGGTAACAGAAACCGAACCTAACAATAGTTGCGGTCAGGCGGGCATTAAATTTATAGATGCCAATACTGTTTACAGCGGTTCTGTCGAAGAGTTTGTTGATGGGTACGACTACTGGTATATTGCGCCTGGTACATCCGGTACAGTAACCATTGCGGCTACGGGAACTTTTTTTGAAGTTTTCTCCCATACAGATGCTAACTGCGGATCAGTCGGTTATCAGAGAGACGGAGATGGTAATGCAAGTAATCCGTTTGTTATGGCCCTAAATCCTGCAAGATACTATATAGTCGTGGTATCTGCCCCCATGTTTGGTACAGCAAACTATACACTGACTGTGAGCGGAGGAACTTTTGCTTCAAGTGCAACAGGTGTATATCTTACTGAAAACAGTTCAGATGTTGATGCGAACATTGCATATCCAAAAGTTGGCTTCGGTTCGCCGATCACTTCACCATTCAGCTGGACTCCAACCAGCCCTGACTGGACCTACAATGCCCCTAAATGCACTCTTTATGTAGTGCCAACCGGTGATGATGGTCTGGTAGCTTCCAGTTTTGTTGTTAATTTTGATGCAACCAAAGCAACTCTTACAGCTTCAGCAGGTGACAACAACCTTTTTGAAAGCGGTATCTTCTATACCCAGGCAACCGGTGCAGGAAGACTGAAAGTTAATGCTTCAAATATCTCTTCAGCTATTAACGTAACTCCGGGTTCAGGCAAATATCTTGCACGCCTGATCTTTACCATGCTGAAGCCGGGTCACATGGAAATCACCATTGATTCACTCGACTTCCGTCAGTATGATGTTACTAACAATGAGCAGGTAGAAGTTGAAACCGAAGATTTTGCAGCAGATGTAAAATTCTATCTCGGTGACTTTGCAAGTGCATCAGTTGAAACAACCGGTGACGGTCTTATCAACATTAACGACCTCAGTTTATTTGCATCTGCATACTGGAGCAATCACGCTCAGGTTAGCACTCTTTATAAATCAAAGTTTGACGTTGGTCCTACCAATGCATCCGGTAACTACTTTGCTTTACCGACCGCTGACGGTAACATCAACTTTGAAGACCTGATTATCTTCTCCGTTGGTTATGGTAAATCAGCCGGCAACGAACTGCCGAAGGTTAAAGTTAATCCGATTAACGTTACTCTCGGTGAAGAAATCGTTGGAAGTACGGTACGTGTTCCTGTCTATCTCTCAGGAAGTGTTGAAGATGTGCGCGGACTTTCCTTCAGCTTCAGAACCGGAATGACACTCAAAGGAGTTGAAAAAGCAGGCGGACTGAATAATGAAAACGGCTTTGTAATCTTCCGTCAGGAAGGTGATCTGGTACAGATTGACGCAGCGGTAATCGGTGCTGATAAAAAGGCAATCTCCGCTGAGGGAATTGTTGCATATCTGGTATTTGAGAACAAGTCATCACTTGAACTTGAAGCAGTAATCGCAAGAAACAGCTTTAACCAGGATATCCCTGTTCTGATGAAGGGCAGCTCAGCGCTCAGCATCACTCCTGATGCGTATGAACTTTCACAGAACTACCCGAATCCGTTCAACCCGTCAACCGTTATCTCTTTCGCGCTTCCTTCAGCTTCACAGGTAACGCTTCAGGTATATAACAGTCTGGGTAAAGAAGTAGCTGTTCTGGTGAACAATGAGATGCTTGATGCCGGAGTTCACACCAGAAACTTTGACGCATCAGAACTGACCAGCGGTGTATATATGTACAAAATTACCGCCGGCGGTTTTACCTCAGTAAGAAAAATGATGTTTATTAAATAATATTGCAGTTAAAGCGGAGAGGACACACACTGGTTCTCTCCGCAAAAATTTCAGCGAGACATGAATATATCTAAAAAGCTTTTTTCCTGGATTTTTCTTTCGGCTCTGTTGCTGTTTACTTCTTCATTGACAGCTCAGCAGATTACGGTATCTGCCTCGCCCGCGGTGGTTTCAGTTGGTGATACGGCGGCGGTGAGAATACTCGTAAGTAATGCGGCAGAGCTGAAGGTTTATTCCGTAAAGGTTTCTTATCAGACGGAGATGCTCCGCTGTATTTCGATCAAAAAGATGGAATTCCTGAGCGGACCTTTTTCCACCTTCTTTTTTTCGAAAGCGGACTCCGCAAACGGAGTTGTTCAGGTTGACGAGGCGATCCTCGGCACAGGAACAGCAGCCGGAAGCGGGGGGCTGTTTGAAATCAGATTTAAGGCACTTCAGGAAGGTACTTCACCGCTGAATTTTGTCCTGCTTGATCTTCGCAACGGAAGTAATCAGCAGGTAACATTTACCCCGCAGAACGGCAGTATTACCGTTCAGGGGACGACGGGACTGAACGAGGATGCAGAGGGTGTATCTTCGTTCACACTCCGTCAGAATTATCCGAATCCGTTTAACCCTTCGACCCGCATTTCATTTGAACTTGCTGAAGGGAATCAGGTTAAGCTTGAGGTATTTACCCTCTCGGGTGAAAGAGCTGCTCTTCTTGAAGAAGGAGAGCTTGCTGCCGGTTCATATTCTTATGATTTCAGCGGAGATAATCTTCCGGCGGGGATTTATTTCAGCCGTCTGACTGCAGGCAAAAGCAGCAGGGTAATAAAAATGAATTTGCTCAAATAATTGTGGAACGGATAACCGGGTTAACCGGAAAAGCAGAAATCACAAAAAATTTGCGGGAAACTGCTTAGATTTCAGCTCCATAATTCATGGAGCATGAAATCAGGAGTAAGTATAATTACCATACATAACAAATTCGTATTCGTCTTTTTCGTGCTTTCGGTCTCACTGATCGCACAGTCTTCGCTGGACAGTCTTGAGCTCTATGATCCTTTTACTCAGACAGAAAAGATCAGGAGAATAATCAAGAGTGAGTTCTCCACCCTTGGCAGGGAGTACAGCGAAAAAGTTTTAGAGTATTCTGATGAAATACACAGAGCGGCCGATACTGATTACGCGGTAAAAGCCTGGGCAAACATCAGAATCGGGGATATTTATTTCCGCTCCTCCGATTATAACAGGGCACTCAGCTATTATTTTACTGCTCTCCGGCTCTATGAAAAGGGGCAAGACTCACTTATGGCGGCGTTTGTAAAACTGAAACTGGGGCGCGTACATTACTTTGCCGATATTGATCCTGCAACCGATTATTATTCGGAGGCAGGCAGCGTTCTTAAAAATTCATCTGATAATTTTCTGCTTTCTTATTATTATTATATTTCCGCTATAAACGGCAAATCAGCTGATGAGCGTGCTGAATACCTGCAAAAAGCGACCGCGATGCAGGAACGACTGGTCATGGAACATCCTCAGAATAAAGATTATCATTCGGCACTTGCTTCTTCGTATAATTTGGCGGGCAGATACGATCTTGCGGTAAAGTCGGCTGAAAAATCAGGAGACAACTGGCTTCTGGTGCTCCTGCTGAATAACCAGGGGGCCCGGATGGTTCGGGAGGGGAGCTATCAGCAGGCGCTCAGGGTGTTTCAGAGGTCGGTTGCGCTTAGTAAAGAGGGGAGGTTTAAAACTCTTCTGAGGAACGGGTTTGAAAATACTGCCCGGGTGTACCGGCTTATGGGCGATCACCGCAAATCAACGGTATATATGCAGCTGATGATTCTGGTAATGGAAAGCCTGTATCTTGAGCAGATTAACAGCCAGATAAGCGAAATGAGGGTTAAATATGAATCAGAAAGAAAAGAACTTGAAAACAAATACTTAAAAACCGAAAGTGAGCGGCTTTCTCAGATTGCGGATGCTGAAAAAAATCTAAACAAACTGCTCGCTGCACTGACCCTGATTATAGCCGCGGCGCTGGGAGTGGTATATGTGGGGAACAGAAAGCTTAAAAAAATGAATGCCCAGCTTGATACCCGCAACGCTGAAATCCTGCGCAAACAGGAAGAGCTTTCAAGCCTGAACAAAATTCTAACCGAGAGTGAAAAAAACCTGAAGGATGCACAGGCAACCGCCCATCTTGCTAACTGGGAGATGGATTTTGCCGCTAAATCGGTGACCTATTCCGATCAGTTCCCCTCGATATTCAGAGGGGTATATATTGAACCGGGTATGCAGGCGTTTGAGAAGATTATACCCGCACTCTGCCACAAGGAGGATGCTCCCAGACTGAGGAGATTCCTTGATGCAGGGCAGGAACTGCTGAATATCAGGGAGATGGAATTCAGAATCATTCCAGATCACACGGTGCACTGGATACGGATAAAAAAGTTTATCAGAAAAAATGAAAACGGGGAGGTGATAAAAATGTACGGAACGGTGCAGGATATTACAGAACAAAAAATCGAAGAAGAGAATAAAATTAAAATCGCAGAACAGAAATCATATACACGGCAGCTTATCGGCTATCAGGAAGAAGAGCGGAAAAAAATAGCCGGAGAACTGCATGACGGACTCGGGCAGGATCTTCTGCTCATTAAAAACCGGGCGCTGCTTGCACTGCAGAACCAGCAGATTGATTCCTTTGCCTATACCCAGATTAACGAAATCAGCGCGACTGCTTCGACTGTGCTGGATACTCTGCGTGCGATTTCTTTTGATCTGCGGCCCGTTCACATTGAGCGGATTGGCCTTGCTGAGGTGCTTAAGGGGACAGCTGAACGGCTAAGACAGGCTTCGCAGAAAAATATCGTCTGCGATGTAGATGATATCTCCGGACTTTTTTCAGTTGAGAGCGAGGTAAATCTGTTCAGAATCTATCAGGAAGCACTTAACAACATCATCAAATATTCCGATGCACTGGATGTATATATGGGACTGCATAAGCGGGAGGATTATGTGCACATCCTTATCCGTGATAACGGCAGAGGATTTGACTATGAAAAAACCATGAAAGAATCGGAAGGATTCGGGCTGAGAAGCATTATAAACCGTGCAGAATTTGTGAGGGGCGCCATACTAATTAACACATCGCCGGGAAACGGAACCGTGATTGATATTTCCGTCCCTTTTGAGGTAAAATGAAAGAAGAAATCCGTGTAATCCTTGCTGATGATCATCCGCTAATCAGGCAGGCGGTTTCCCAGGTGCTTACCGCAAGCGGTCGTGTTACCGTAGCGGGGCAGGCGGATAACGGCCGCGAGGCAATTGAACTGGTGCGGAGTGTGAAACCTGACATTGCCATTCTAGATATACAGATGCCCGATATGGACGGCTTTGAGGCCGCGAAGATTATTCTTTCGGAACACCATAAAACCCGCATTATTTTCCTGACCATGTTTAAGGAAGCCGCGCTGATTAAAAAAGTCTTTGACCTGGGGGTAAAAGGATATATACTTAAAGAAAGCGCGGTGCTGGATATACTGAAATGCGTGGAAGCGGTGTATGAGGATAACTTTTACTTAAGTCCCGAAGTTTCTCAGGTGCTGCTCGAAAGCCAGCAGGAAACCGAACGGGAGGGGAATCTGACTCCGGCAGAAAGGAACATTCTCTTTCTGATAAGCAAGGGAAAGAGCAGCGAGGAGATTGCGCAGGAGATGTTTGTCGCCCGCAAGACGGTGGAAAATCACCGGAGCAACATCTGCAAAAAACTCGGGATTACGGGTAACTCAGCATTGCTTAAATATGCCTTAAAGATGTTCGCGGAAAACGGGGGGAACTAATGAAGAATGAAAAATGAAGAATGAAAAATGAAGAATGAAAAATGAAAAATGAAAAATGAAGAATGACCCTTCAGATATATAGTCCTTCATGTCCTTAAAGTCGTTAATGTCTTTGTACCCGTAAATTGGCCCGTCTATAGAAAAGAAAGTCAAGAGAAAACAGTAATCCTGTAAAGAATTTTACAAAATTCAGTCTCTGACTTGGGGTTTCACAAGCCACGTTCTTGAAAATGCCAACCAAAATGTACCAACTCAGAGTTTCCCCCTTGGGTTCATGGGTTCTTCAACTGCTTTCTTTATTCGCTTTTACTTTATAAGTTTTTCTATGCGTCTATTTGAGCCATGCCAATGTTTCAGGCTGCTACGATAAATTCCAGAATTAAACCGGAAGAGGATTAATCGCGGATATGTGCTATAAAGAAATTATTCTTTTGCAACGGGCCATTGTGAATGCTCTCTTCCTTAATACTCTAGTAAGCGTGTTTACTGTCTCCATGAGAATGTTCTTTGCCGGTAAACAGAATGGTATCTAATTGGATATGTTTACTTCTTGGATTTCACCTTTGTTTTTTTACTGATAAATGGTTTTTCTGTTTTGAGAATGCCAAAAGTAACCCTTGCAACATACCGTGCTACAGCATTCCTTGCATTGTGCTGGCTTACACCTCTTTTTAGCAGATCCTTGTAAAGAGCCGATAATTCATTCTCACCGTTAATGCAAGTTGAAGCAGCAACCTTAAATGCCTGTTTGAGGATTCTGCTGTATCGACCTTTCCTGTGCCCGTAAGTCTTTCCTCCGCTCTGTTTAACGTGAGTAACCAATCCGGAGTAGGCAAGAAATTTTCCAACACTGTCGAAGCGTTTAACATCTATAACCGTTCCGAGGATGGTTACTGCACCAATTATACCGATACCAGGTATGCTCATCAGGTTTTTCAGAGTTTTGTTTTTCTTACACAGCCCGGTGAAGAGAACTTCAAAATCCTTCTTCTGCTTCTCATACTGCTGAATATCTTCTTCCAGTTGGTTGAGGATAAACTTTGTACTTTCTTTCTCTGCTTTAGAAAGATTCCGGGTTTTCCGGGAAAGTCCGTCCTGCCCAAGAAATGCTGTTTTCTGATTCTGGAGCCTTACCCCTCGTTTTATCAGATCACTGTAAGCGCTGATATATTTTCGCAACTCAAATTCTTCTTTCTTTGCATGGTAAGTTTCCTTGAGCATGCCGTTATAAAGCAAGGTGCTGAGTTTTTGAGCATCAATAGGATCAGTCTTTGGCCCCTGGGTTAACAGTCGGTTCTGATAAGGATCACAGATAACCACTTTTGCAGCGTAATCGTACAAATTGACAAAGAGCCAGTGAGCCGGAGAGCTTTCCTCTAAGGCAATAATGGTTTTACCGGACAGACTCTTGAGCAGTTGCTGAAGCTGCTTCAGAGAGCTTGGGTGCTCGGTTACCCGGATACGGTTCTGATAGGGTGCTCTTATCATTGCAATTGCCATGGTGCTTTGCGACCAGTCAACGGCAAGATAATTATCGTATCCTGCATATTTGTTGACCACTGAATAACTTTTGCCGGTCAGTTGTTTTTTTATAAGTTTCATGAGCGGTTTCCTTAGTTTAATGAGATGTCAACTGTTATGGTGAATAAAATTCACTTTTACTACACCTTAAATTAAGTGAAACCGCTTTTCTAATTTATCGCGGATTGTAAACGGATGCGGGGCAGCGCGGATTAACACGGATTTTTTTGCCGCCCCGATGGGCCTTTGGTGGTGGGTTTGTATTATTCGTTATTAATATTTCGCCCCTCCGGGGCGGGGATGTGTAATCCTGTCCATCCTGTTCATCCTTGAATCGTGTTCTAAGACCGTAAACCCGCGCAAAGACGCTTAGGCGCAGAGGGAGAATATGATTTATCCTGTCCATCCTGTTCATCCTTAAATCGTGTTCTAAGACCCATACCCAGCGCATTGGCGCTAAGCCGCAAAGGGAGGGACTCGAAAAAAATTCATAATTCATATTTCAGATTTCATAATTCTTTTAGGTTTCCCGCAGATCACGCAGTTTGGCGCAGAGCAGAAAATAGCCCTTCAGAAACTGTAAAAAACGATAAAATCGCCCTGTTTTCCTCTTATTTTAGGCGGTTTTTGGGTTTGAAAATGTGTATTTTAGTCCTGTCCAAAAAACGGAGCTGAACCAGTGGAAAGCGAAAAAAATACTGTCCCCCTCGAAAGGGCACTGTCCAAGCTTGGGGTGCTTTCACGCAATAAAATGCGCTATCTGATTGATAAGAAGCGGGTGAAAGTGAACGGAAAGGTAATCTCCAGCCATTTTTATCCGGTCGATATTTCATCGGATGTTATCACCATTGACGATAACCCTGTTGCCGTACCGGAGCATGTATATATGATGGCACATAAGGTAAAAGGGCAGACCCATCTTTTTGTAAATGAACGTACCAGACAAACGGTTTTCAAAGACCTTCCTCCTGAAATTCATCACATGGTTCCCGCGGGCCGGCTTGATACCAATGCCGAAGGGTTGTTTCTATATACCAACGATACCAAGTGGTCATCAAAAGTGATTGAAGTTGAGGATAAAGGCAAGGAGATATATTTGGTGCGGGGTGAAGGAAACATTATGGAAGAATCTCTCGCTGAAATGAAGGAGGGAGTGCTGGATATGGGGGATCTGCTGAAGTTTGATGATGCTGAATTTGAAAAGCAGAGCAGCAAAACTCTCGTCCTGAAGATTACCCTGACCGGCGGAGGAAGAGTGAAACTGATACGCCGGATGTTGGCGGTGTTTCAGTTCAGAATTTTCCAGATTCAGCGGATACAGCTCGGCGGGCTTCAGCTTGGTGATCTGCCCCGCGGAGAGGGAAGACTGCTTACCGAAGATGAAAAGAACAGCGTTTTTGCCTGAGATACTCCGGGCGGAAAGAACCGGGCACTGCCTGCTGAACTGAGCGGAATATGAAATGGAGTAAACTCAAACATACCATGGAGGAGTATTTCGCCCCGGAGGTGAAGGGAAGAGTGCATATATATACCACGAAATATACCGCGGGGAGCAACTTTATGGTGAGGGGGTGGATCACCATTGATCAAGAGGAGATCGCCAATTTTTCCACACCGGATAATCACGCCCGCTTCGGACACTCCTCCCCTGAATTTGATGAAAGAATTAAACCGGAGGAGCGTACCGCCGGGAAAGCTGCCGAGAAGGGGGAGTTCGCTCAATGGGAGCTTGCCGACTCCTGTCTGCAGTATATAAACCAGAGCATTGATGAATCGTTTAACAGCCCCAATCCTCTCATCCGTGCTTTTGCCATGCTTGACCGGAGGACGGGGAAGAGACGTCTGCTTGATCTGGACAGGGAAGGAATGCATCCGCTGGTAAAAAGGATGTATGACCTGAGAATGGAATCTCTGGGGAAAAAGAAGGAGACAGATGAAAATTAATCTTGATGAACTGGTTAACGCGGGAATTCTTGATGAGGGAAAAAAGCAGGAGATTGAAGCCTATTACCAGAAACAGGGTAATGAGCCGCAGAATAAACTGCTGATTGCATTCTCTTCGCTGGGCGCGCTTCTTACCGGGCTTGGCGTTATACTGATAATAGCGCACAACTGGGATAACTTCAGCCGCGGAGTTAAAACGCTTTTTGCGTTTCTTCCGCTTATACTGTCCCAGATCACAGCAGTCTGGGTTTATCTGAAGAGAAAAGAAAGCGCGGCATGGCGTGAAGGGGTGAGTGTATTTCTTTTCTTCAGCGTGGGTGCATGCATAGCGCTGATCAGCCAGATATTTCATGTCGCCGGAGATCCGGGGCAGTTTGCGCTTGTGTGGATTCTGCTGACGCTCCCGGTGATATATATACTCCGCTCTTCGGCTCTTTCTCTGCTTGAGACGGCGGCTATTACCTGGTATGCCATGGAAACCGGCTACGGAGTTTATTCCGCGATGCATGAGCAGTGGTACTGGCTGCTGCTTGCCGGAGTGATTCCCCATTATCTGATGCTTGAAGCAAAGGAAAAAACCTCCCTCTTTACATTTTTCCACAGCTGGTTTTTGCCGCTGAGTATTATCATATCACTGATGGGGCTTGTGGGGCAGCCAAACGGAACCGTGCTTTTTCTGGTGATTTTTCTGTTGTTTACCGTGCTTCGATTAAGTTCAGGTATGTTAAGCAGGGGGAGAAAAGCCGCGAATGGTTTTTATACACTGGGAACCGCGGGGATATTCATCATGCTTATCCTGTTCAGTTTTGATTTCCACTGGGTTGAAATAGTGAATGATTATGAAAACGGAAACCGTCTTATATATCAGGGGGAAATCATTTACGGCTCACTGCTGCTTGCCGCCGCGGTCTTTCTTCTGTATGCCGGAAGAAAATCACTCCCCGGCAAAGGCGAACAGACAGCGGATGCTGCATGGATTATACTGCTTCTGCTTTATCCGCTCACGCTGATTGATTATATGATTCCGGTTGTCGCGGTGAATATCATGGTTGTGACAGCGGGAGTCGGTATTGTGAGGCGGGGACTGGAAGAGGATAACCTGGGAGCGCTTAATTTCGGGCTGGTGGTAGTAGCCGCACTGATTATTTCGCGGTTCTTTGATTTTGACTTAAGTTTCCTCACCCGCGGAGTGATGTTTATCATCACCGGCGCGGCATTCTTCGGAGCGAATTACCTTATGATTAAAAGGAGGCGCAGCCGTGAAGCATAAGAAAATTTTACTGATTGGTCTGGTGATTGTTATTGCCGCACAGCTTCTGGTCCCGGTGGGTCTGATTATCCGGTGGAACGGTGTGCTGGAAGAGGGTAAGATATATAAGTTCCGCACTGCGCCGGCTGATCCGTCGGATCCGTTCCGCGGTGCATATATACAGCTGCAGTTCAGGCAAAATCACTGGGATATCCTGACCGGCAGCAGGGAGAACCGGAGCAGACGCATTTATGTGTGGCTTGAGGAAGACAGCGCGGGTTTTGCCGCAATCAGAAAGGTGACCTATGATCAGCCGGGGGATACGGCGGATTATGTATCCGCATTTATTGATCATGAATATACCGATGCTGAAAAGCGGAGGCAGATACGGATTCGCTATTCGTTTGATCAGTATTTCCTTCCGGCCGAAAAAGCGGAGCGGGCTGAACAGCGGTACTTTGCTGCGGTGAGTGATTCCGCTGCCGTGGTCTATGCACAGGTCCGGGTGAAATCAGGAACCGGTATTCTTGAGAGCGTAATGATTAATGGTACGCCGCTTGAGGGGAAATGATATATAATTATGAATTATGAAGTATGAAGTATGAATTGTGAATTGTGAATGGTGAATTGTGAATGGTGAAGAATGTATTTCGTTCTTCTCAAATTCGTACAGACAGATGACAATCTGTCTTCCCCTGCAACAGCCAATTAACACTCGCAAAGATGCAAGAACGCAAAGGGATTTTTAACGCAAAGTAAATGAAGTGTATCGCAGAGTTGTTTCCCGCAGATTTCGCAGATTGCCGCAGAAATTCATCAAACGATTTCCGATCCGTATTAATCCGTGCTGCGGAGCATCCGTATAAAATCCGCGGACAGTAAGGGGAGTTACAGGCTACGGTAAACAGAAAAAATTTAACGCAGTATAAAAGAAGTGTGACGCAGAGTTTTAAATTATTGGGAGTTTTAAGTTCGCGCAAAGACGATAAGCGGTATTGTAAAAAAAGCTGAGCAAAGTTCGCGATGTGAAACTTCCGGCTGATAATAAACACGCTGATGCATCTCTGAAAGCAGTTAAACTTTTATCCATTTTTTGTAATTTTGTGATATGAAAAAGAAGCAAACATACGCCCTTGATTTTATTGTTGATAAACTTACAAATTCTATCGAAAATGTAATTACCGGTGATGCTTTCCCTACGATTGTATCAGTAGTATCGAAAACCGAACTAAAACTGCTTACCTCCAAAAACGGATGGGTGTTTGACTGGATATCTGAATATAAAAGACCCGAGAGAGCGGTTTATAAACTGACAATCTTTAATAATCCGGAAATCTTTCAGGGTTTAATAAGTGTTGAAGTGAAATCAGATCATGTTTTTATTCATTTGCTTGAAAGTGCTTATTTTAACAAGGGGAAAGAAAAAGTTTATGCCGGAGTGCCAGGGAATCTGGTTGCGTTTGCCGCAAAACTTTCGTTTGAAAGAGGACATGATGGAAATATCGCATTCATTGCAAAGACGAAATTAATAAGGCATTATGAAGAAACTCTCGGGGCTAAACATTTTGGAGGCCGACTGATGATCATAGATAATGCTGCAGCTCTCAGGTTAATTAACAAATATTTTTAGAAAGCCGGATGGAATATGAGGAATAAAAAGAAAAAGAAAACTGAACTTGATGTTGATTATATTGGCGGTAATGTGCAGTTAACCGAATCAGAAGAAAAGGCATTAAGTGAATTTTTTAAACTGCAAAAATCCAAAATAATCAAAAAGAAAGCTTTGGAAAATAAGAAGCTTAAAAGATCCCCGGAAAAACAAAGATAATCCGTTTATCTGTTTGGGGGAGATTATCTTTAAATTGTCAAATAATTAGTCCGCTATAGATTGTAAAGACCAGTACTTCCGAATCTCGCAATAAACCACAGGGGTTTTTAACGCAAAGTAAAAGAAGTTAATCGAAGAGTTATTTCCCGCAGATTTCGCAGATTGCCGCAGAAATTCAGGAGACGATTTCCGATCAGTATTCATCAGTGATGCGGAGCATACGTATAAAATCCGCGGGCTGTGGAGGGGTAGAAGCGGCAAACGGTTGATTAAAAAAAAGGATATTCCGGGGAAAAAATCTGTTAAAAATTTCATAATTGATATTTCAGATTTCATAATTCTTTTCACTATTTTCACTCACTATTTCCATACAAATAAACAACGGAGACTCCATGCGCCTGCGGCTACTTATTGCAGCCTTTACGTTGCTTGGCACCCTGCTGAATGCACAGCTCTATCAGGGACCGGCTAACGGATCAATCCCCAGCGGTCTGGTGGTTAACACCAATAACTTTACCGACGCTGGTCCGGAAGGAAACTTCCCGGTAAAACCAATGAAAAATCTTTTTGTCAACTCCCATCTTCCTGATAACGCCAGAATGCCGGCTGCATCCGGACCGGAAGGATCAAACTATACCGAAGATCAGGGCTATAACCCGCGGCTGGGTCTCCATCTGACGGGGGACTTTTCGCTCGTCCGCGATTTTAATGGCATACCTGATCAGGGTTTCTACATTCCGCCTGATCCGTATCTGGCCGTTGGTCCGCAGCATATTGTTGGCGTGGTAAACAGCCGCTTCCGTATTTTTGACAAGCAGGGTAATATCCTTAAAACCATCGAAGCATCAAGCTGGTATAACAGCGTTCTCCCCGGCGCTGACCCGTTTGACCCGAAAGTGGTTTATGATCACCACAATAAAAGATGGGTGATGGTATGGCTTAACGTAGGAACTTCAACCGCTCATTTTCTTATCTCCGTATCGGATGACTCCATCCCGACCGGAGTATGGCATAACTGGGCAATGTCCTCAGCGCTTAACGGCTCAACTGCATCAGGCAACTGGGGTGATTATCAGGGCGTCGGGTTCAATAAAGACGGACTCTTTATCACCGCGAATCAGTTTTCTTTTGCCGGTTCCTATAATTATCAGAAATTAAGAATCATTCCTTTTACTGATCTTTATGCAGCAACACCGGGTCAGGTAACCTGGAAGGATATATGGGATATACGCCATCCGGGCGGAAATGAAGTCGGCTTCGGCGTGCGTCCGGTGCTTTCCTATTCCAACTCATCGGACTTTTATCTGGTAGCTCGTTCTCCTTTTGTAACGGGAACGTATTTCACCGTATATAAGATCACCAACCCGACAACCAATCCGGTAATGACTGCCGTGAATGTTCCGGTTACGGCTTACAGTGATCCTGATAACGCGGGACAGCTCGGCGGTTCAACCGTACTTGAAGCCGGCGGAAGCAACCTGCGTCATGAACCTATACTCCGTGACAACAAACTCCACTTTGCGCATTCAGTAAGAAGCGGCACAGGGGGGCTTTATTCAGCAGTTCGCTATCTTTCCATTGATGTAACCAATAACACTGTGGTAAGCGATTATGCACAGGGGCAGGATACCTACTGGCATTTTTATCCCGCTCTTGCAGTTGACCCGCAGGGGAATGTGGCTATCACATATACACGCTCAGGCACAACGCAGTATGCAGGTGCATTCTTTACCTCTAAGCCGGCATCATTCGCCGGACTTACCGGAAGCAGATCACTTAAAGCAGGAAACGGATACTATGTAAAAACCTTCGGCGGAACAAGAAACCGCTGGGGTGATTATAACGGTGCATCGGTTGATCCGGCAACAGGAAATGTCTGGCTCTTAACCGAATATGTTGCCTCAACCAATACCTGGGGCTCATGGGTTGGCGAGCTTGCATTCTCAACCACTGCAGCGCTGGTTGCAGTTAATCAGCCGAACGGCGGAGAAGTATGGCCTATCTCTTCAAACCAGAATATCATCTGGTCAAGCTCAAATGTTACCAACGTAAAAATTGAATACTCAACCAATAACGGAACATCATGGAGCGTGGTAGCAGCATCAGTACCGGCAGCCACCGGACAGTATGCATGGAATATTCCCAACACACCATCAACACAGTGTAAAGTAAGAATCTCCGATGCATCAAACGGTGCGGTAGTTGATGAAAGCAACGGAGTATTTACCATCGGCGCGCCGCAGGGATGGCAGTCAGTCACTTCCGGCACCAGCGGAGATATATGGTCAATCTCCTGGGTTGATGAAAACGTTGTGTGGCTTTCAGCAGCATCAGGTGACGTGAAGAAATCAACCAACGGAGGAGAAACCTGGTCGGCTGCGGGCTTCGCGGCTGAAGGCGCTTACTCAGTAGCAGTTATCGACGCGCAGACCGCTGTGGTATCAACCGGTCCGTCAAGTGGAAACGGCGCTATATACAGAACCACCAACGGCGGAACCAACTGGACTCAGGTATATACTACCTCCGGAGCATGGTTCAACTTTGTTGACAGACTGCCAAGCGGCGTGCTCTGGGCGCAGAGTGACCCGATCGGAGGCACCTTCCATATTATTAAATCAACCGATAACGGCGCTACCTGGACGCTTACCAATAACAGACCGGCAGCACCGGCTACCAACGTCTTCGGCGCGAATGATTCCTATTACAGCATCGGAGATACACTCTGGTTCGGTACCGGAGGTGCAAGCGGAGCTACTCTTGCAAACCGTGTATATAAATCAGTAAATGGTGTTGACGGCCCGTGGACCTTCTCAACCGCTACGGCGCAGTTCACCGGTTCGATGGCATTTAAATCAGGAGCCGGAACCGGATTAGTAGGATTCTGGCAGGTTACCAATCAGATTAACCGCAGCACCAACGGCGGAACAACCTGGACTGCAGTTAACGCAACAGTTGGCAGCGTTCACGGATTTGAATTTCTGCGCGGTACTGATTTTGCCTGGGCTGCAACTACAACCGGCCTCTTCAAAACAACCGACGGCGGCTTAACCTGGGCGCTTGATGAAATTCCGGCAGGCGCGTTTAACCTGAATGTGGTGCGTTTTTCACCGAGCGGAAACATTGCTCTCTCAGGCGGAAGCGCCGGACTGCTTCTGCGCAAAACGGGAAGCCCTGTTATTCCGGTTGAACTTACTTCCTTCACCGCCTCAGTGGTTGAAGATAAAGTGGTTCTTAACTGGTCAACCGCAACTGAATTTAACAACCGCGGATTTGAAGTGCAGAAAAACATTAACGGTACATGGTCACCTGTCGGATTTGTTTCAGGCAACGGTACCACTACCGAAATAAGCACCTACTCATTTACTGATAACTACAGAGGATCAAATTTCAGCGGAGCAGTTTCTTACCGCCTGAAGCAGACTGATTATGACGGCAGATATGCATATTCGCCGGTAACATCGCTTACCATTGATTTCTCAGTAAGTGAATTTGCACTCTATCAGAATCATCCGAATCCGTTTAACCCATCAACGGTTATTACATTCGGTCTTCCTGTTGCATCTGATATATCGCTCAAGATATATGATCAGCTCGGCGCGGAAGTCGCTACCGTGGCTGAAGGCGCATTTGAAGCCGGTAAACATGAAATATCATTTGACGGAAGCAGACTTTCCAGCGGTGTGTATTTCTACAAACTGCAGAGCGGAAGTTTTGTTCAGGTCAGAAAGATGATGATGCTTAAATAATTATGAATTATGAATTATGAAGTATGAATTATGAAGTATGAATTATGAAGTATGAATTATGAAGTATGAATTATGAAGTATGAATTATGAATTGGACTTTTATACGTAAATAATTCTGTATTATAACTATTAATCCCCTTCTTTTGCGTGAGTGAGAGAAGGGGATTTTTTTATTTGTGCTCTGTAGAGACGATGCATGAATCGTCTCTGCAATTTTTTCCCATTACAATTTCATCATTTTGCCGCCGCATTATTTTTACCGATGCATCATTTGAGCAGATGAGCAGATTCTTCCGTAAATTGTACATTGAAAATTATACAATGTCAATTGAACAATTTTGTGTAAGGGTTGGTCATGGTCAGAGTTATGCTTCTTCTTCTGTTTCATTGTATGGTCATACTGCCTCAGGTCAGGTTTCAGGAACTATTCAGGCATCCTGTCACCGGTTATTCTCCCCACTGTTATAACCCGCAGCAAACAATTTCCCCGGATACTCAGGTTTACATAATGGATAAGATCACGCAGGACAGCAGCGAAGTGCCTTTTGACTCGCTTTATGGTCTGCGGGATACTCTGAATAGTGTTTATAACAACCTGTTCGTCGGCTTAGGCATCGGTCTTTTTGCGGGGAAGGCCGTAAATGAAAAGACGGCTTTATGGTATACTGCTGATATTCATTACGGGTTCCGGCTAGATCTGTTCAGTATGTATGCACTCGTGCGTGTGATGCGTACGCCCGAAGACCCGCAGGCAGACCCGGATGATCCGGAAACACCGATGATTTATGAAGTCTCTTATCTGCTCGGGGCTTCGGCTCGGATTGATATATCAGACGGCTTTTCAGTGCTGCCCGTGCTGCAAAAAGCGATCAGAAAAGGGAAATCTGATGACTATAATCTCGGACTGCAAATAAGAGAAGGGAACCAGCTCGGAGGCTTATATGCGGACTACTATTATTCGATTGTATCATTCGATGATCAGGTAAGTATTGGAATGTCTGTGCCGCTAAGTGTCCTGCTCATGTAGGTTTGGTACATAACAGTACGGTGCGGAGATGCTAAAAAATTTCTAACGCTAAAAGTAATATCCCGCAAAGGCGCTAAGATGATTTTTTCCTCTGATTTCGATCCGTAATAAAATCAGCGCTGCTTTAGCATCCGTATAAGATCAGCGCGGGATAGGGGGTTTTAGTTCTGCAATATTCAATACTTCTGATTATCTTTCCCCTGTTGTTAATTGTAAATTGTACATTCTTAATTGATTTATGCCTGCAAGCAAACTGTTATCTCACATAAAAAACCTGACGCAGCTTTCTCAGGAGGATGAGAAGATGATAACCGGTGTTCTGGTGCCGCAGACTATCCGCAAGAGACAGTTTCTGCTTCATGAACATCAGATAGCCAAAGTTGCTGCCTTTGTAATCACCGGCTGTCTGCGTTCATACTCCATTGACCGGAACGGGTTCGAACACATCTTGCAATTCGCTCCGGAGAACTGGTGGATTACCGATATGTTCAGCTTTATCTCAGGAAAGGAAAGTTATCTGAACGTGGATGCGCTTGTTGATACGGAAGTGCTTATCCTTAGCAGGGAAGATCAGCAGGAACTATGCGGAAAAATTCCACAGCTTGAGCATTATTTCCGTGTGATTACTGAGAAAGCTCTGGTGAGCACACAGCAGCGGCTGATGGATAATCTGAGTACCACAGCACGGCAGAGATATGAAAAGTTTTGCGGTACCTATCCGGGACTCATCAATACGCTTCCGCAAAAACTTATTGCATCGTATATAGGAATAACGCCGGAGTTTTTAAGCAAGATCAGAGGAGAAGCTCTGAAATAAATGTACAATGTACAATGAACAATGTACAATTGCCCCCGCATAGCCGCACAAGGTTAAACACAAAGTAAGCAAAGTTCCGCAAAGGTTTCGATCCGTGCTCATCTGCGCTGCTTTAGCATCCGTATAAAATCAGCGTACCATCGGCGGAGCATAGTTTTTCACACACAGTTCCCCAGTTCCCCGAAAACCTCTTAATCTAGTTTAAGATAATTTCTTAAGCTGGTTTATTCCGCACCAGTTTCCACCCCCGTAATTTTGTATCATAAATTTTTGATTAAAGGAACAAGAACAATGAAATCCGTGTTACATACATCAGAGAGCCGCGGAAAAGCTGACCACGGCTGGCTGAAAAGCAGGCATACGTTCAGCTTTGCGGAATACTTTAATCCCGAGAGGGTTCAGTTCGGAGTTCTCCGGGTGCTGAATGATGATATCGTTGCGCCGGGAATGGGATTTGGCACCCACCCGCACAACAATATGGAAATCATATCCATACCCCTTGAAGGAGATCTTGAGCATAAGGACAGCATGGGGAACACAACGGTTATTAAATATGGCGATATTCAGGTAATGAGTGCCGGGACCGGAGTGCTGCACAGTGAGTATAATAAGAATGCTGACCGTGAGGTTAAATTCCTGCAGATTTGGGTTTTCCCCCATACCCGGAATGTTGCGCCGCGCTATGATCAGATAACCCTTGATCCGGCTGAAAGAAAAAATAAACTTCAGCAGGTACTTTCTCCCGACCGCGATGATGCCGGTGTGTGGATCCATCAGAACGCATGGTTCCATCTGGCGGATTTTGACAAGGGCATGCGGACGGAATACCGGTTTAAGGCAGAAGGAAACGGGCTCTATATATTCAATCTGAAGGGCTCTCTTACCGTAAACGGCCAAAAACTTGAGACCAGAGACGGTTACGGTATCTGGGAAACAGACAGCGCGGAAATTACCGCGGAAACGGATGCTTCCTTCCTGCTGATGGAAGTTCCGATGACAAAACAGAATTAATAAACAAGAACATATATATAACGAAAGGATAACACAATGGCAAAATCAGTATGGGCAATTGACCCGACTCACTCAGAAATCGGATTTAAGGTAAAACACATGATGTTTACCAACGTTTCCGGTAAATTCAGTTCATTTGACGCATCTGTCGAAAATGAAGATGACAAATTTGAAACTTCCGCAATCAGCTTCAGTGCTGATGTAAACAGCATTGATACCGCGAACGCAGACCGCGATAATCATCTCAGAAGCGGAGACTTCTTTGAAGTTGAAAAATTTCCAAAGCTCACATTTGTTTCAACCGGCATTACCAAGGTTGATGACAATCAGTATAAAATAAACGGTGACTTCACTATCCGTGACGTGACAAAAAAAATCACTCTTGACGCTGAATACAGCGGACTGATGAAAGATCCCTGGGGAAACACCAAGGCAGGATTTTCTCTGAGCGGAAAGATCAACAGAAAAGATTTTGGTCTTACCTGGAATGCCGCTCTGGAGACCGGCGGAGTTCTGGTTTCAGATGAAGTAAAGCTCCTCTGCGAAGTTCAGGTTGTAAAGAAGTAATCTAAAAAATTCTCTTATATATACGATAAAGCGGATGCCGGCTCCCCGCCACGGGAGCAGGTACTCCGCTTTTTTTTATTATACCCCGCGCATAGACGCTAAGCCACAAAGAGTAAAAGAAGGACAGCAAGGACTTTAAGGACGATAAGGACTGCAGGCAGACAGGGACAAAAATAGTCTGAGATCAGTCGAGGCAGATTACTATCCACATAGCCGGCAAAACAAGCTCTTTTAACAAAAAAATAATTCTCCGGTATCATGGATTTCCGTAAGTTTTGAGAAAATATCCGGAGTATTTTCCCATGGCATCACGCCGCGATTTTCTTAAATATTCACTTCTTGGCTCAGCAGCCGCATTTCTGCCGTCAGACGTATTTGCCCGCCTTCGCCCGCTAAGCGAAACGGAAGGCAGAATCAGAATTCGCGGGAAAGTTTCCTCCGGAGCGCTTCCGGTAAAGGGAGCAGTGGTTTCTGACGGTTTTCAGACCGCGGTAACCTCCTCCGATGGCACCTATGAACTTGTTACATCCTCAGACGCGCGTTTTGTCCACTGCTCAGTGCCATCAGGATATATACTTCCGGTTAATGAGAAAGGAATAGCTCAGCATTACCGGCGGATAACCCCGCGCAGCAACGGGGAGTTCACCGCGTCCTTTGACCTGGCAAAAAATCCGGCTGATGACCGTAATCATGTCTTTTTTGCTTTAGGTGATACACAGATGCTTGATAAGCAGGATATGGAGCGGTTTCATAAAGAGTCGGTTCCGGATATTGCCGCATCGGTAAAGAAGTATGCCGGCATGGGGATGTTTGGCGTTACCGTTGGTGATATCGTTTTTGACAAGCCTGATTTGTACCCCGATTATATAGAAGGAGTTGCAGGAACGGGGCTGCCTTTCCTTCAGGTGCTGGGGAACCATGATGTGGTGCCCGGCTCAAAGAGTGATGAAATGTCAGCAGCCGGCTTTGAGGAGAAGTTCGGTCCGGCCTACTACTCCTTTAACCGGGGGGAAGTGCATTACGTGGTGCTGGATGATGTTTTCTGGTTCAGCGGATATATAGGATATATACCGGATCATCAGCTGCGCTGGCTGCAGCGGGATCTGCAGCATCTTGAAAAAGGAAGCAGGGTGGTGATATTTACCCACATCCCGGTGTACTGCAGACAGCACGAACGGAATGACAAAAAATCCCCCTCAAACTCCCTTGTGGTCACCAACCGGGAGATGCTCTACCGGATTCTTGAACCCTATAAGACAACCATCATTTGCGGCCATACTCACGAAAGCGAGTATATACAGGACGGCGGATGCAGTATTGATATTATTGGGGCGGTCTGCGGAGCGTGGTGGACTTCCGATATCTGCGGTGACGGTACACCAAACGGTTATGCTGTCTATGAGGTGAACGGCAGTACCCTTAACCGGCGTTACAAAGGAACCGGCAAACCTGACGGCTACCAGATGGAAGCGATGGTATATTCAAGGGATGGCAGGAAGTATCTGGCTGCTAACGTCTGGGCGGCAGACAGCGGCTGGGAGATTAGCCTGTATAAGGGAGCTGACTCTCTGGGGCTGATGACCCGGGAACTGGCTAAGGACAGCCGGGCAGTTGATCTTTTTGACGGAGACGGTATGCCTGCAAAGCATCCGTGGGTCGGGGCCTATATGACCGATCATCTTTTTGTGAAAGAGATAACCGGTGAAAAAGGCACCTATACCGTTGAGGCACTTGAACCCTCCGGCAAAAAACACGTTCTGAAGTATGAAGTATGAATTATGAAGTATGAAGTATGAAGTATGAATTATGAAGTATGAATTATGAATTATGAAGTATGAAGTATGAATTATGAAGTATGAAGTATGAATTATGAAGTATGAATTGTGAATTGTGAATTGTGAATCTGAGGGGTACATGAAAAATTTTCCATAGTCCATCGTGGTGGAGGGCAAATTACATCAGATTTTTCCGATCCGTAAAGATCAGCGTTGCCTCAACCTCCTTTTAAGACAGTCGTGCCATTGGCCTGGCAAAAGGGCTGCGGTCAGCCCGCTGAAACCATTATTCTGTCTCCGAACCCCGGCTGATGAGATTTTAATCACACCCCGCCGTCTGTTGTTCAAAAACTCAGCAGTAAAAGCCGAATTTCCTTGCCCAATATTTAAAATTCTGTATCTTGCCTATCCATTTTGCGGTAAAATATATTATTATACGGTTACCGCACAACCGGTCTGGTGATGAGAGCTTGTCAGTCCGGTTTAACCACACGAACACCATACTTTCAAAAAGAGGGTTCCCCACCGGGAGCCGTTCAGAGGGCGGGTTTTCCCCGATCTACCAAAGCTTCAGTATCCGGATTCAGCAGAGCGCATTATGCCCAGACTGTCCGGCGGGTTATCTGTATGCTTAGAGTGAGGGCTGCCTTTTCCTGATTCGATCACGATTTTTTTAATAACTGTAATATATTCATCGAAGGGTTATAGCATGAATAGCTTTTTTATAAATTTCTCCAGAGCAGTTTTGGTGCTTGGGCTTGTGTTTGCAGCAAACACAGGATTGCTGGCTCAGCCGGCAGTTCCAACGCTCACTGCGCCTGCTGATCTTGCCACAGGGCAATCGTTAACTCCCGCTTTAAGCTGGGGTTCAGTTTTGGGTGCAACTGAGTACCGTGTGCAGCTTGCTTCTGATGCCGGATTTGTTTCAGTGCTGACTGATACAGTAACTGCGGCAACCTCCTATGCTGTTTATACCGGTCTTTCCAATTTTACTCAATACTACTGGAGGGTTAAAGCATTTGACGGAACAGATTCAAGTGCGTTTTCAACTTCGTTTTCATTCAGAACCGAACTTGATGTGCCTGCACTGGCATCTCCGGTCAACAATGCTACGGCGCAGCTGCTTACTCCGGCTTTGAGCTGGGGTGCGGTTTCAGGCGCAACAGAATACCGCCTGCAGCTTGCCACAGATGCCGCATTTACCGCGATTACTAAAGATACCGTTACGGCGGCACTTGGTTATAGTGTATATACACCGCTGGCAAACTACACCAACTACTTCTGGCGCGTGAAAGCAATTGACGGCGCTGAAGAAGGGGCTTTTTCTGCAGCATACTCATTCAGAACGCTTCTTGCTTCTCCGGTGCTCAGCACTCCGGCAGACAGCAGTATTTTTGTTTCGGTGACTCCGACCATCAGCTGGAATGCAGTGCCCGGTGCAACTGCCTACGATCTTCAGATTTCCGGAGATAGTAACTTTGTGGGAATTGCATTAAGTCACACCGGTGAAACCGGAACTTCATATACACTGAACGGTCCCTTAGCCCACTACACGGTTTTTTACTGGAGAGTCCGCGCTACAGACGGATCTGAAACAACGGGTTATTCAACACCATTCCGTTTCAGAACACTCATCACCACTCCTGACCTCAGCTCACCTGCTGATGCGGCAGTTGTTCAGCCCGTTAACACCGTGTTTGACTGGGATGACGTAACAGGTGCTACAAGTTACCGCCTGCAGGTTGCAACCGATGCGGCTTTCACAAACATTGTAAGAAACATCCCCGGTATCAGCTCAAGCGGTCATACGCTTTCAGCAGCGCTTGATTATTACACAGTGTATTACTGGAGAGTAAGCGCATTTGACGGTCCTCATGAAACTGTTTTCTCATCAGTCTGGTCATTTGAGACCGAAATTGATGCTCCGGATCTGGTTTCACCGGGATACCTCTCACCGGGCAACTCAATACATCCGACCCTGGTCTGGAACACCGTGGACGGCGCTGATAATTACCGCGCTCAGTTCTCGGCTCTCTCAGATTTCTCCGTTCTGATGTATGACAGCGTGCTGACTGATACTACTTTATATATTGACAGCATTCTGGCAAACAACACCCTCTACTACTGGAGAGTGTATGCTGAAAATGCAAATCCGGATGTTTCCCCCTGGTCATCAAGCGTGTTCAGAACAGTTACCGAAGTTATTCCGTATCTGACACATCCGATTAACAATCATCTGGTATATACCCTGAGCCCGACACTGCACTGGAACATTAATGTCTCAGGTGCCGGCATCAGCTATGATGTCCAGTATTCAGTTGACAGCACCTTCCCGTCTGCACTGACAACCACACTTGACGCAGGTGCGGCAATTACCGATACCCTGAGCGGGCTGCTTCCGGCTACCCAGTATTTCTGGAGAGTAAGAAGCAAGAACACAAATGCGATTATTACTTACTCAGCTCATAACAGCTTTACCACCTTCGGAGAGGTTAACACCATTCCGACTCAGAGCTGGCCGATCGGCGGAGCAACTGTTTACAGTTTATCACCGGATCTCTACTGGTATCTCGGGACAACGTCATTCGGATATACTTACGAAATCCGTTACAAGGAAGTTTCATCGGGCACCTGGTCATCTGCATTAAGCGCAGGAACATCACTCACGTACGGACTGAGCGGACTTACCGCCGGAACAGAATATGAATGGCAGGTACGGTCGCTAAACGGAGTTGATACATCTGACTGGTCAGCTTCAGCGCTGTTTACCACCTACAGCACTTCCGCGGTAACTGCGGTTCAGCCCTATATTTCATATCCGACCAGCGGAGTTATGGTATATACACTTATGCCGACACTGTACTGGTGGATCGGGCAGTCACATGCCGGACTTACCTTTGAGGTAGAAATTGATACTACAGCTCCGGGTAATACTGTTTATAGCGTAACCGGAATTACAGATATTAATTATCAGCATTCATTACCACTTCTGCCGGGAAAAACCTACTACTTCCGGGTGAGAAGCAACAATGGAACTACAACATCAGCATGGTCAGGGTATGAATCATTTGTGACCTTTGGTGTCACCGGAGATATCAGACCGATTCTCGCTTTCCCGACCGGAGGCCAGATACTCTATTCAGTTTCAACTACATTGAGCTGGTATATGGTCGGTTCTGCTGATACCGTAACCTATGAACTGCAGTATAAAGCTAATGATTCAAACTTCAGTTCAACAGTTACTCTTGACACAACTTCTTATACAGTGAGCGGACTTCAGGCTGGTACAACCTACTTCTGGAGAGTGCGTTCCTTTAATGGAAACGCTTATTCAGATTGGACCGATGTTGAAACCTTTGAAGTAACCGGAAATGCAGGAACCTTAGTACCAATACTTACCTGGCCTCTCGGAGGTGCAGCTACCGGTACAACGGTTGATCTTTACTGGTATATAAACGGCACTTCACCGAGTGTTTCTTACCAGGTTCAGTATGCAAGTGAATCTGACTTCAGCAACGCGGTAACGGTCAATGCCGGAAGCAGTACTTCAACTCAGCTGACAGGCCTTGTTCCGGGTGTTATCTACTACTGGAAGGTCAGAAGCAATAACGGAACCACATATTCAGCATGGTCAAACACCGAGACCTTTGCCACACAGGCAGGCTCAAGCCCGGTTCGTCCGATGGGCGGTTCACCGGTTAACAGCGTTTCTCTTACCAGCAATGATGCTCAGCTCTCATGGTTCCTGCCATCACTGGCAAGCGGACTTACTTATGAAGTGCAGTATTCACAGAACAGTGACTTCAGCAATGCGGTAACTGTCGGTAATATATCTGCAACCTCATATATGGCTAATGCACTGCCTTCAGGCGCTCCGGTTTACTGGAGAGTGCGCTCCAAGAATACAGAAGGATTATACTCAGCATATTCAAAGGCAGAGAGATTCATCCCGAATACACCAACCAGCACTGAAGAGCCGGCGGTTATTCCTTCTGAGTTCTCCCTTGAGCAGAACTATCCGAATCCGTTTAACCCAGCAACGGTTATCAGATTCAATCTGCCTCAGGAGATGTATGTCACGATAAAGATATATGACATGCTCGGAAGAGAAGTGAAGACTCTGATAGCTGATACCAAATCAGCCGGGAGCTATGCAATTCAGTGGGCAGGCGATGACAACGCAGGAAGCGTTGTAGCAGCCGGAACCTATCTCTACCGCATTACTGCAGGTAACTTCGTTCAGACCAAAAAGATGGTTTATCTGAAGTAAGAATTATAAATTAGAAGTATGAATTACGAATTACGAATTACGAAGTATGAATTATGAAGTATGAATTATGAAGTATGAATTGAAAGGATTCGCACTTCGTTTTCAATAAGCGAAAATATATACAAACAGAGGCATGTCATAGCGGCATGCCTCTGTTGTTTTAAATGCATTTGCAAAAATAGATGGCGTGGTTTATGTCCTTCATTTCAACCATCTGCAACGTTCGCGCAAAAGTGCAAAGAAAAAGAAATGCTAAAGCAAAGTAGAGACACGCCGCGGCGTGTCTCTACGGTTTTAAAGGGGTTGGGAGAATTAGGACTTCAAATGGGGCGGTACAAATCCGCGGTAGGTGTCAAACTTTGAACTGTAGAAGATAATATTGAACTTTTTATCTCTGAGAGTGCCGCCGCTTGGGTAGAGATAAAACTCCTCTATGGTATCTGTCGGCTGATCAGAGGGGAGCCCGTTTTTCGTATAGAACTTTACCCGGTAAAAACCGAGTTCATACGTGCTGTTTTCAATCTGCGCGAGCAGATTATCATCTGAATAGTTGTGCAGATCATTCATGGTCAGCGAAGCACTTTCTGTAGATATGATTCAAGCTCTGTGATCGAAACATCTTCCCGTTCTCCGGTGGCGCGCAGTTTTACTTCAACCTTGCCTTCAGCAAGTTTCTTTTCTCCCACGATAACCTGAACCGGCATACCGAGAAGGTCTGCGTCATTAAACTTAAATCCTGCCTGTGCTTCACGGTCATCAAAGAGTACTTCATAACCTGCAGCAGCAAGTCTGGTATATAGTTCTTCTGATGCCTTCTGCACTCCTTCTTTCTTCATATTAAGACCAAGCAGATGAATGTGGAACGGAGCCAGGGCTTTATTCCAGATAATGCCCCGCTCGTCATGATGCTGCTCGATATAGCATGCCATCACACGCTCAACGCCGATGCCGTAACTGCCCATGATAATCGGTTTCTCAGTACCGTCTTCATCAAGGAATGTAGCGCCCATGGAGTCGGAATACTTGGTGCCGAGCTTAAAGATGTGGCCGAGTTCAATTGCGGTGAATACCTGCATTTCTTTTCCGCAGGAGGGGCATCCTTCACCGGATTTAACGGTACGCAGGTCAAAATACTCAATTCCTTCAGCATCACGCATCAGGTCAATACCGCCGATGTGGTAATCGTTTTTATTGGCGCCGCTGTAGAGATTGTTGCCGTCTTTCAGGCGGATATCAGCAATGATTCTCCCCTTAAAGCCGACCGGCCCGATAGAACCGGCATCTGCCCCGGTGATTTCAAGCAGTTCTTCAGGATGCGCTGGGCGCGGCTCCGAGCCGAGCACCTTCTGCAATTTGGTTTCGTTCACCTCATCATTACCGCACATCAGAACAAGCACGGCTTTACCGTCGGCGATATATACGCGGGACTTCGCGCATTCTTCCTCGCGGATTCTAAGGAATGCTGAGAGTTCGTCAATAGACTTTACATTCGGAGTATAAATCAGTTCGTTGGCTTTGCTTTCGGGATGGCGAGCCACTGATGCAGCCCGGGAAGCTGCCACTTCGACGTTGGCAGCATATCCGCAGTGCTCACAGTGTGCTACGGTATCTTCTCCGGCCTGAGCGTTAACCATAAACTCTTCCGAACCGCTTCCTCCCATTGCTCCGCTTGAAGCACCCACAACAAAGAATTTCAGTCCGCACCGGGTAAAAATATTCCGGTATGCCTGGTCGTGCAGCTGATATGACTTATCCAGCCCTTCCCAAGAAGAATCAAGTGAATAGGCATCTTTCATGGTAAACTGACGGCCGCGGAGAACACCGCTTTTAGGACGGGGTTCATTGCGGAACTTAGTCTGGATCTGATACCAGATTTGCGGCATTTCCTTATAAGAGCGGACAACCTTGCGTGCATGATAGGTTATAATTTCTTCATGGGTGGGAGCAAGGACGTAATCACGATTCTTAACGGTGAAAAGGATATCACCGAATGCGGCTACTCTTCCTGTTTCCTCCCAGATTTCTTTTGGGTTAAGCGCGGGGAGGTGGAACTCCTGGCCGCCGATGGCATCCATTTCCTCCCGGATAATTTCCATGACCTTTTTGGCTACACGGTATCCGAGGGGGAGGAAGGAGTAAATACCCGCACCCAGAGGGCGCATCATGCCTGCACGCAGCATAAACACATGACTTGGCACCACGGCATCGTTTGGCACTTCTTTTAGGGTCGGGATGAATATTTTACTCTGACGCATAGTAATTACATTGCTCTTGGTTAAGAATATCTGAAAATTTCAACCCCTAAGATACGGAAGAACGGGGCGAATTTCACGATTTTACACGTACTGCACATTTGGTTATTTCATAATTTCCTGCAATATTTGCAAGGGTTGTTCATGGATAAGGGTAAATTTTAAACTGGTAAACCCGGAGAGATCATCCTTAAAGTATTTCACATAGCAGTTTTCCTCATGACTGCCTCGGCTTTTTTTGCGCAGAATAGTGAGGTTTTTCCGCCGCCGAAAGAGAAACGCAGTTATCATGTTTTGCGGCAGACGGCACAAATAGTATTAGACGGTATTCTGAATGAGGAAGTATGGAAAATGACCCCGGGGGCGGGGGAATTTTTTCAGATAGATCCGCAGCAGGGAGCGCCCCCCGCGTTTCAGACCGATGTCCGCGTGTTTTTTGATGATGAGGCAATATATATTGGCGCGGTCTGTTATGATGAACCCGGGGGAAAAGGAATACGCACTCAGGGATTCAGGCGGGATTTTGAATTCTTTGAAACTGACTTCTTCGGAATCAATTTTGATACCTTTCTTGATGAAAAAACATCTCTTTCCTTTCAGTTAAATCCATACGGCGCGCTGCGTGATATACGGGTATTTGAGGACCTGCTGTTTGAAAGGAACTGGAATGCTGTATGGGATGCGCGGACGTCAATTAACGATTCAAGCTGGAACGCAGAAATTATCATCCCCTGGAAATCGCTCCGCTATCCATCGGAAAAAGAAGAATGGGGAATCAATTTCACCAGATCAATCAGAAGGATAAACCAGTTCACCGCGTGGTCGCTTTATCCGCGTGCATTTTCCGGCTACCGGATGGATTACGCGGGCAAACTCACCGGCATACAGCCGCCTCCGGCTCCGCTGAATGTTGATATTCAGCCATATATACTGGCATCCGATAACCGTTACTCTGATATTAAGGGCTATACCGCCGAGGCGGGAGTTGATGTGAAGTGGGCAATTAATCCGTTCTCAGTGCTTGATCTTACCTATAATACCGATTTTGCTCAGGCGGAAGTGGATAATCAGGTGATTAATCTTACCAGGTTTTCGCTGTTCTTTCCTGAGAAGCGGGGATTTTTTCTGGAGAACGAAAGACTGTTCACAACAGGATGGAGCAATTCGTTTTATCCTTTTTTCAGCAGGAGAATTGGGCTTGACGCAACCGGGAATCCGGTACCGGTAACGGGAGGAGCCCGGTATGTGAGTAAATCAACGGACAGGAATATAGGAGCGCTGTATATACATCAGGAGGCATCAGCCTTACAGCCCGGCTCCCACTTCGGAGTGCTTCGCCTGAAAGAGTTCACCGGAAACCGGTCAACACTCGGAGCGCTGATGACGGTGAGAAGTGATGAGGCATCCGCCGCGGCTCCGCAGGGAAAAACCAACGCAACGCTTTCAGCGGACGGATTTTTTCGCATCGGGAAAACGCTCTCCACGGAGTTTACTCTTTCCGGATCAAAAACCTGGCACGGGAAGGGAGACGGCTTTGCTCTTTATCACTCAATTGCCAATACCGCGTCATGGGGGGCGCTCGGGCTTGTTACCAATCTTATTTCAGCCAATTATCTTGCTGAAGCAGGTTACCAGATAGGCAGCAATATGATGATGGCGTATCCCTATGCATTCTTTAACCTCCGCCCCGGATGGAAGCCGGGGTATATACGGTCATTCGAACCGGGGGGCTTCGCGCAGTTTTATTATGAGGCGGGAAGCGGAAAACTGAGCGAGGGGTATATATCGCTTGTGCCGTTAACGGTGCGGCTTCAGGATAACACGCTGTTTGAGTCATACATAAACTATAATGTGCAGAGGGCACAGAGAAGCTTCCGGTTAAGCAACATCATTATAAACGAGGGGGAATATGAATATTTCCGGTACGCCCTTAAACTGACTTCGGATCAGTCGTATTTTATAGGAGCAAGTGTTCAGTATGATGACGGTGCATTTTATAACGGAACCCTGAGGCATTATAACGTGAAGTTCAGATATAATCCGGTGCCGCATCTGGTGGTTGCGTCGAATTGGGACTATTATCAGTTTAAGGAACTGGGAGCTCTGAGGGAAAACAAGGATGTTTCCGTTATTGCCCCTGAGCTGAGGATTTCAATGAACCCGCGTGCTCATCTGAATTTGTTTTATCAGTATAACTCATTAACAAAAACAGCGGCATTTAACATACGGGCGTCCTTTGAGTTTAAGCCCCTTTCGTATATATATATCGTGGTGAATGATGTTGCCACGACCATGACGCCTTCCCCCTCTGTTGAACAAAAACAGATAGTCTTAAAGGTTAATTACCGGCTCAGTAACTAATTGGTAATGAGCAGTCAGTAATTAGTAATGATTTCAGTGTTTAAATTCGAAATCAGGCGAGACTTTTCACGGGCTTAACAAATGCATAGCCGCGTGAAAATGTAACTCTGCTTAATTCATAATCCGGATTTCATACTTCATAATTCAGATTTCATACTTATTTTTGTGTTTACTATTTCCTTCAATTTGGTTGACAAATGAAACTTTCGGCTATACCTCTTCTTCTTGTTCTGATGGTCTCAGGACTCTTTCCCCAGAATCAGCAGGATACTATTGTCCACCGGACGGTGGGTCCCGGCGTAACTTATACGAAGCTGGTTGATTCCCTTATTCCCTGGAGCATTGATCTCCTCAGAGTTGATCTCACGAATCCATATATCAAGCTTGAAGCAGTAAAAGCGCTTGAGCGGATTTCAGGCGGACGGGAGCTTACAAGCGCCATGGCTGCCCGGCGTAATTTTTCAGGCCACTGGGTGGTGGGTGCCGTTAATGCGGATTTTTTTGAAGCTAACGGAGCTACCGTAAATACACATGTGGGGAACGGACTGATGACAAAACGGGAGAACGGCTGGCCTGCTTTTGGTTTTAACAATAACAATAATCTGAGCATTACGGTACCGGTTTTCGGCGGTAAGGTAATTTTCAGAAACGGCAGCAGTTCAAACTTCAGCGATATAAATACGGCGCGTGATACCGGAAAGATTTACTATTACAATACCTACTATGGCGTGACAACCGGTACTGACGGAAACGGTACTGAAGTGATGCTCCGCCCAATCGGCGGCTGGAGAATGAATGACACGGTTCTATGCGTGATTGATTCAGTTGCCACCGGCAGGGGAAGTCATCCTTTGTCAAATCACATCGTCCTTTCAGGAGCCGGAACCACTTCTGCACTGCTTGCAGGGCGTTCCGCTAAAGGAGATACGGTTAAGCTGATTATGAATCTGATGCCTTCCGTAAAAAATCTGATCGGAATGGTTGGCGGCAGGCCGGTGATTGTTGAAGACGGAGCAGTTGCAAACCTGAATCTTGGAGATCCTTTTGTAACAGCGCGCCATCCAAGAACCGGTGTTGGTTTTAATGCAGACACCACAACTCTCTTTCTCTTCACCGTTGACGGCAGACAGGTAGGACTGAGCGCCGGGATGAATCTGACTGAATTTGCAAATCTGATGATCAGGCATGGCGTTCATCAGGGAATCAATCTGGATGGCGGAGGTTCCACTGCAATGGTGGTACGCGGTGAGATTATGAACTCCCCGTCTGATCCCGGAGGAGAACGCTCTGTTGCCAATGCTCTTCTGGTAATCTCTGATGCACCTTCAGGATCACTGAGCCACATCGAGATCTTCCCGAAGATGGCAAAGGTGTTCGCGGGCAACAGTGTTACTTTTTCAGCTTCTGCTACGGATGAATATTATAATCCCATTCCCATACCTCCGGGCACGATAGGGTATACCCTGAGCAAGCCGACTCTCGGAACGGTAACGCAGGGGGGTATATATACCGCGGGAGCAGTGGCAGACACGGGTTACCTTATAGTCTCCTACGGCGGAATAAAAGACAGCGCGCTGATAATCTCAAAGGCACTCAACTATATCCAGGTGGTACCGAAGATGGCGGTCACTGATGTAACCCGCCTGCTTGCATTCACCGCCAAAGCGTTTGACACCGATTCAGTAGAGCAGGTAATTCCGCAGCAGAACTATACCTGGACCTCGACTGACACTCTTGTCGGGAAAATTGACGGAGTTGGACAGTTTAAGGGATTATCGCCCGGAACAACCAGGATTATTGCCCGTTTCCAGAACTTTGCTGATACCGCCACAGTGCGGGTTGAGGTGGGGATGGGATATCATTCGGTTGATTCAGTTGAGTCACTTGCCGGCTGGACGGTCGGGGGTGATAATTACGATTCAATATATACAGCCATTTCACTTGCTGATACCCTTTCTTCATCGGGAGGCAGTTCGCTCCGGCTTGATTACCGGTTTACCTTTGTGCAGGGGATGTATAATTATATTTATCTGAAAACCGACAGGGAGATATTCGGCGTACCCGACTCTATTCTGATTGATGTGAAGGGGGACGGGCCTTCGCACCGGATTTTCTTTGACTTTGAGGATGTGAACGGAGCAAAATACCGCACGATGGGGCATAAAACTCTTTCAAACCCGAATATCTTTGAAACCATCCGGGCAACGCTGCCGAAGAATGCATCAGTTGTTTATCCTCTCAGGCTTAAGGCGGTAACCCTTGTGATGGGAAGTTCCGGTGTTCCGGGCAATATATATACCGGATATCTGCATACCGACAACATCCGCACGAAGTATCCTCCCTTCACCGGGGTTGAAGATTTGCACGAAATACCCGATTCATTCGAGCTGCTGCAGAATTATCCGAATCCCTTTAATCCGAACACGGAAATCTCATTCGTACTGAAGAACAGAAGCCATGTACTGCTCAAAGTTCACGATACGCTCGGCAGGGAGATTGTTAAACTTGCGGACGGACTCTACGATCAGGGAAGGCATACCGTGCGTTTCAGCGGAAAACGCTTTGCCTCCGGGGTTTATATATATACCCTCACTCTGAACGGCGGGATGAGCATCAGCCGTAAGATGAGTCTGCTCAGGTAGCGGTTTTGTGAGGCAGAGGAGACCTGTGCTCCCGGAAGGGAAAAAGTTCCTCTGCCTCAGATTACCCCTGCTTTTTTCCTGAATTTCCCCTATTTTACCTGTTTATCTTCTTATTTAATCCGGAATACTGCCCATGAGCCGCTTTTTAGCCGCCTTGTTTTTATTGTTGATTTCCTTTACTGCCCAGAGCCAGGTCTTTAAGCAGGTGAAGGTATTTGTGCCGAACCCCCAGACCCAGCTCCGTGAAATGGAGGAGCTCGGCGCCGATGTTGAACATGCTATCGTTGAAAAAGACGGCAGTTATGTTATTTTTATGGATGACTATGCTTACCAGGAGCTGAACCGGCGCGGTTACCGGATGGACGTACTGATAGATGACTGGGCTGAGTATTTTGAAAAACTCCCCCGGATGAGCGAAACGGAAACTGCCGCGCTTAAACAGGAGAGTAAGGAAAAATACGGCGTTGAGGGATTTGGATTTGGCAGCCTTGCGGGATACTATACTTTTGCCGAAGCAATGGCCCAGCTTGACAGTATGAAGGCGAAGTATCCGAACCTGATAACTTCGAAGATGCAGGTCGGCACCACCGTTGAGAACCGTCCGATATATATGGTTAAAATCTCCGACAATCCTGATATGGATGAACCGGAGCCGGAAGCGCTTTACACCGCGATGCATCACGCGCGCGAACCGGGGGGAATGATGACCGTCATATACTTTATGTATTATCTTCTCGAAAACTATGCGACAAATCCTTCGGTGAAATATCTGGTGGATAACCGCCAGTTGTATTTTATTCCTGTTGTTAATCCTGACGGATATGAATATAACCGCAACACCAGCCCAAACGGCGGCGGAATGTGGCGCAAGAACCGCAAGAATAACGGCGGCTCATTTGGCATTGATCTTAACCGTAATTACGGACCACAGGCATACTGGAACGCTCCTAACGGCGGTTCAAGCACTTCACCATCTTCAGATACCTACCGGGGACCTTCGCCATTTTCCGAACCGGAAACTCAGGCAATGCGTGATCTGGTGAACAGCCGCAGATTCAGGGTTGCGCTTAACTATCATACCTACAGCAATCTGCTGATTTATCCTTACGGGGCGCTTTCACGCGAAACCCCCGACTCAATGATCTTCCGTGAATATGCGGCAGAGATGACGCAGTTTAACGGATACTCCCCCGGAACGGATATGCAGACCGTGGGCTATTCAACGCGCGGCAACAGTGACGATTATATGTATGACGGCGATCTTACCACCAGAGGAAAAGTACTGGCGATGACTCCGGAAGTGGGAACCACATCAGACGGATTCTGGCCGCCGCAGTCACGTATATATCCTCACGTGCAGGAAAATCTTTTTCCAAATCTTTATTACGCATGGGTTGCGGGGGACTATGTTTCAAAGAAGAATGTCAGTTACGACCGGCAGTATTTCGGTCAGGGGGAAACAGCGCAGATGTTTGTGCAGTTAAAAAACAAGGGACTCTCTGCAGCCTATAATCTGAGTCTTTCCCTTGCCAGCGCATCTGCCCAGATAACCACCGGAAGCGGAACCGTGCAGATTGACTCTATCAGCGCAAGAGGCGATTATCAGGTCACAGCACCACTGCCGTTTACCATTGCACCGGATGCGGCAATCGGCTCTGAGCATAAACTGGTTATCAGAATCAATTCACAGGGAGTTCTGATGAGCAGCGATACGGTGCGCATCGTAATCGGTATGCCGGTATATACATTTTTTGATACAACCAATAATCCGGCGGCACTGTGGACCATTGCGGCAAGTCCTTCAACACCGAGATGGGAAGCAACCACGCAAAGCTATAACAGTTCACCAAACTCTTATGCCGACAGCAAGGACGGCAACTATGTATCCAATGCAACGGTGACCATGACCTCAACCAATCCGATTGAAATGACCGGACTTCCGAATCCGCGTCTGACGTTCTGGACCCGCTGGTTCATAGAAGCAGACTGGGATGCCGGATTTGTAAAAATCTCAACCAATAACGGATCAACCTGGACTCCGCTTGCCGGAAGATATACCAAACCTGCGGCTGGACAGGGGAAACAGGTCCCCGCCGGAGCGCCTGTCTATGAAGGTACGATGAGCGGATGGGTTCAGGAAGAAATTGATCTCGGCTCCTATTCAGGACAAAATATTAAACTCCGTTTTGAACTTGGCACAGACGGCAGTTTGAATCAGGACGGCTGGTATATTGACGATATCGGTATATATACGTGGGGAGTAGTTCCGGTTGAACTGACATCGTTCACGGCTTCAGGCATAGGCACCTCAGCAGAACTGAGATGGATAACCGCCTCGGAAACCAATAACCGGGGCTTTGAGGTTCAGCGCTCGGTGAACGGAGCTGAATGGATAACCCTCGGCTGGAAAGCCGGCGCAGGCACCACAACTGAGTTGACCGAATACCGCTGGTCAGACAACAGCGCACCTGAAGGAACCGTTTATTACCGTCTGCTGCAGTATGACTATGACGGCAGTATGCGTATATACGGACCCGAAACAGCTGAGATAGGGGCTGTTACAGAGTTTTCACTCGGGCAGAATTATCCGAATCCGTTTAATCCGGTTACAACAATCAGATTCGCGCTGCCTGAGAAGTCAGATGTTTCACTCAGGGTCTTTGATGCACAGGGAAGCGAAGTAGCGGTTTTAGCAAGCGGTACCCGTGAGGCAGGCCGCCATGAAGTGCAGTTTGAAGCATCGAACCTTCCGAGCGGTGTTTACATTTACCGCCTTGAAGCAGGGAATTACCGTGAAAGCCGCAAGTTAATGCTGCTCAAATAGGTAATCTCCCAAGACGATTTTCGCGGAGACGAGGATGTACTGTTCTGAAAGGACAGGGCATCTTCGCCTCCGCTGATGATGGTTCTTCCTCATTAAAAGTCCCCTTACGATACCCCGCTGATTTATAATTCCTGCTGAGCGGGTGTTTTTATCAGACACCTCTCCGAATCCAGCCGCTCAGGAGTTCATTTTCTCTTTGTCTCAGACCATTCGCCTGAATATTCTCATCATCATTCTGTTCCCGCATTTTTTCAGATTTTTCCGTTCCTGATACCTTCCCAGTACATGTTTTAGCACGTCTCCGGGCTGAAAATTATGACTTTTTGAAAAAATGAAAGATTTGTGGTATAAAATGAAAGATTTGTGTTAACGCCTGCCCCTGCTTTTTCAGTTAATTAGCCCCCTCTGACACAGAGTTTTAAAAAATTGTGCTACAGGCAATGAAATCATCAGCAGTATTAAACCGGCAAAACAGACTATCGCCAGAAAACCGGAGCCGTCAGCAAAACGGAGGAAGCGAATCCGGCTGGCTGATATTATCCTTTCCTGCATTTCTTCACAGTTTCTTAATGGGCATAACAAGGGGGAGAGACTTCCGGCATAGGCCGCACTCTCAGTACTCATCCTTTCCCGGCCGGGAGCAAGCCCGACCGCCGGATCTGCCACACCCCGTTTGCGGAACCGGCAAATGCAAAGAACACGGAGGAATCATTTAACTTTTTTTACAGGAGTTCTTATGCGACCTGGTTTCTTTTTTCGTGTGATGCTTTTCTTATGCATCATTTCCCTTACGGAAGCTGCCATCATCAGAGTTCCGCAGGACTATGCAAAAATTCAGCTTGCCATCAATGCAGCCCAGCCCGGTGATACCGTGCTGGTTGCAGAAGGCACCTACTATGAGAATCTGAAAATTACAAAAAAGATTCTTCTGGCAAGTCAGTTCATTATTGACAGGAATGAATCCCACATCACCAATACCATCATTAACGGCAGCCAGAGGACTCACACCGACTCAGGGTCTGCTGTTACCTTTGACGGAAATCTGGATACTCTTTCAGGCATCTGCGGATTTACGGTGACAGGAGGCACGGGAAACATCCGATTCTATCCTGATGGAAATTTTTTTGCTATCAGCGGCGGAGGGATTGACCTCTACCAGGTATCAGGGCTGCGTGTTTCACACAATATTATCAAAAACAACTCATCTAATTCACGGGATACTATTAACCACAACTGGGGAGGCGGATTCTCAACGGGCGGATCATTTAAACAGCCGTTCTTTGAACATTTCATCATTTTTGAATACAATCGTGTATATAATAACACTTCATCACTTGGCAGTGGTGAAGGGGGCGGTGTTGACTTTTGGAGCAACGGAAGAATCGTTGGAAACATCATCACGGGCAATGCAGCAAAAAACAAGGGGGCGGGCATCCATATAGGTGATAAAGCAAATGTTCTCATAGCTGAAAACTATATATCAAACAACACTGCGCCGGAAGGATACGGCGGGGGTATCTCTGTTTACAGAAGCCAGGAAAGAGATCCGGAAGTAATAATTACAAACAATATTTTCAGCGGGAATAATGCAGTAGCATCTCATCTTTATGTACAGGCAGGCAAAGTAACAGTGGTAAACAATACTTTTGTAAACGGAGGCAATCACAAAGCCCTCATTATTCCAAGCATCAATTTTGCTTTTGTCTATCTGATGAACAACATTTTGTGGAACCCTTTAATAGTAAATGACATTCAGGCACCGGCAAACACCGTATTTGCTGTTAACTGCCTGATACGCGGAGGATATAGCGGGGGAACCAATATTGTTAATTCCGATCCCTTGTTTATCACGGGTGATACACTCTTCCGGCTCACCTCGGCAAGCCCTGCAATTGGAGCTGGGGTATTATCTGCTGCTCTTTCCTCATATATACTGCATGCACCTGGTAATGATTATCTCGGGCTCCCCCGTCCTAACCCCGCTTACTCAAATCCGGATATAGGCGCCATTGAGCATCCTCTCGGTGCACCAGCTTTGGCAACAACAATCCGCGTTCCGCAGGATTACGGCACCATTCAGGCCGCCATCAATGCAGCGGCAGAAGGAAACACCATTCTGGTTTCTGACGGTATATACTATGAAAATCTGAGTATAAATAAAAAAATTACCCTGGCAAGCCAGTATCTTATTGACGGCGATACTTCACACATATCCGGAACAATAATTTCCGGAGCCGGGCTGGAGAATCCTGATTCAGGGAGTGTGATAAATATCGGTCTTGGATCCGATACAAATACAGTCGTCACGGGTCTTACAATAACAAACGGAACCGGAACGAAGTATTTGGCACAGGACGGGTACTACTATATTGGAGGGGGTGGAATAAATATTCTTGCCGGCGGGGCCTCAATTCGTTACAACCGGATAATAAATAACCAGGTCTCCGGGACTGTTGCTTTGCCAGTTACGGCAGGAGCGGGAATAAACATAGATAATGCAAACGGAGAAATTACCGGTTATGAGATATCTGACAATCTGATTAAAGAAAATGATGCAAACGGAACAGGGGCGAACGGCGGAGGCATTTATCTGACCGGCAGCGGAAAGATCGTGAGGAATCAATTTGTTAATAACTCTTCGCGCTGGCTGGTGATAACAGGGGCAAGCGTCCCTTTGGGGAGTTACTCAGGTGCAATTGGCATTTATTCCAACTTATCCAGTACCGCAAAAGTCCTGATGGATGGAAACTTTTTTACCGGTAACAGGAGCAGCTATGGAAGCGTACTGCGTTCCTACGGTGCGGAAAATTTACCTCCAGAGCGGGTCCCGCAGCTGACAATCCAGAATAATATCATGGTTAAAAATATAGCTTTCCCGCCGAATTACGCGGCTACCAATAAAGATACCGGACTAATTCATCTTCGGGGTACATATTCTTATTTTATAAATAATACGATGGCTGATAATCTCGGAAACTATGCCATATATATTGGGACCCTTCCTCAAAAAGTTTCCCTGATGAATAACATTATCTGGAATCCAACGTCAGGCAGCACACAAATTAAATTCAGACTGGAAACAAGTCCGGCTGTTCTTTCTGCTGATTTTAATTGTATTCAATGGGGGTATGAGGGCTTTGGTAATATCTCAGCAGATCCTCAGTTTGTACCTGATGATCCTTATTACAGGCTGAACAGCAGCAGTCCTGCACTGGGCGCGGGATCGCAGCAATGGACAGTGGGGGATCAGCTGCTCACTGCACCTGAGCGTGATATATTCGGTAATGTCCGTCCTTGGCCAACCAATTATGCTAATCCTGATCTTGGTGCTACCGAAAACTCTCTCACTAATCTGATTGAAGACGGAACTATTCCGGCAGAATTCACCCTCATGCAGAATTACCCCAATCCTTTCAACCCCTCCACCAATATACGTTATGCCTTACCGCAGACCGGCGGAGATGGTATGATGGTGAAGGTAACACTGAAGGTTTACGATATCCTCGGCCGTGAAGTGGCAACGCTTGTTGACGCGGAGCAGGAGCCGGGCATCTATACCGTGAAGTTTGAAGCCGGAAAGCTTGCCGGAGGCATTTATATATACCAGATCAGATCAGGCAGCGGCTTGGTTATTACGAAAAAAATGATGTTCATTAAATAATTATTGCAGGAGAAACAGGTGTGAAGGAGAATGAATCAGTGACTTCTCCTTCACACTAAAAAAATATTTATAACAACCAACTTTACAGGAGTTCTTATGCGACTTAGTTTCTTTTTTCGCTTGATGCTTTTTGTCAGCATCGTTTCCCTCGCGGAAGCTGCCATCATCAGAGTTCCGCAGGACTATCCAAAAATTCAGATTGCTATTAATTCCGCGCAGCCGGGTGATACCGTGCTGGTTTCGGAGGGCACCTATTATGAAAATCTGACGATCAGGAAACGGATTCTTCTGGCAAGCCAGTTCATTATTGACAGGAATGAATCACACATCGCCAACACCATCATCAACGGCAGCCAAAGAACCCATACTGATTCAGGATCCGTTGTTACCTTCAGCGGCGATCTGGATACTCTTTCAGGCATCTGCGGCTTCACCATAACCCAGGGCTGGGGGAACATAAGATTTTATCCCAGCGACAACGCTTATGGCATCAGCGGCGGCGGCATTGATCTTATTAATGTTACCGGCCTGAGAGTATCTCACAACATTATTCATCATAATTCCACCAATCCACGAAACGGTGTAACCAACAACTGGGGAGGCGGATTCAGTACAACCGGAACCCTGCTTGAAAACAACATTCCTCATTATATCATTTTTGAATACAACAAAGTATATTCAAACTTTTCCACCATGGGCAATACTGAGGCAGGGGGAGTTGAATTCTGGTCGACCGGCAGGATAACCGGAAATACCATTGTTTATAATGAATCACGAAACATAGGCGGGGGTATCGCCATAGGAGACAGGGCAATTGTCAATGTGTCAGATAATTATATTGCTTTCAATACAGTTGCTCTCAATACCGGAGCCGGCGGCGGACTGACAACGATGATTTATAACGGAAGATCTCCTTCCATTACTCTTGAAAATAATATATTTTACCGCAACAGTGCAACAAACGGCTCACAAATTCGCTTTTCAGCAGGCAATTATAAGCTGATTAACAATACTCTGGTTCATGGGGTCGGGACAACTTCAATATATACGCCTTCCGGCGTGATCCACTGGAAATATATGATTAACAACATCATCTGGAATCCTGCAGCAACAGTTGAAATATCAGATTTGACTAACCATACCTTTGCGGCAAATTGTCTGATACGGGGCGGCTTTACCGCCGGAACAAATATCATTAATGCTGACCCGCTCTTCGCCAACCCGGATACCCTTTTCCGCCTCACACCACAAAGTCCCGCTATAGGAAAAGGATTATTAACCTACACATTTGACGTCACCCGCCTTGATGCGCCCTCGGCAGACTACCTTGGCATGCCGAGATGCTGTCCGTCATATACAAAGCCGGATCTTGGCGCCATTGAAAATCCTCTGGGTGCTTCCTGCTCTTCAGCCATTATCCGTGTGCCGCAGGATTATGCAAAAATTCAGGATGCGGTTAATGCAGCCCAGGCGGGATGCGTTGTTCTGGTATCGGAGGGCTTATATAATGAAAATGTGGTTATCAGTAAAAAAATTACTCTTGCAAGTCTCTACTATACAGACGGAGACACATCCCATATATCACGCACTATTATCAGCGGCGGAGTGCCCTGGTATCCGGATACCGCGAGCGTTATTGTGGTAAAACCGCCATGCGATACGGGCACGGTCATAACCGGATTTACTCTCATGAACGGAACCGGAACAAGATACTTTGAAATTAGAAACAGCCGTTACTGGCGGGCCGGGGGAGGAATTATGGTCAGCGCCCAGGGTGTAAGCATTATTGCCAACAGAATTATTAACAATAAAACAATCGGGACCTCTATATATCCCAGAACCATAGGAGGGGGCATCTGCATTTGGCCGGATAACCCGTCAAACAATTACTGGATACTTGCTGACAATGAAATACGCAATAATGAAACCGCTGGATATCTCAGGGCCAGCAGCGGTGGGGGTGCTTCCATCACAGGAAGTGGATTACTTATGCACAACAGGTTTATTGATAACAAAGTAACACAAACAGCGGACTACAGTTCAGGCGGAGGAGGTGTTGAAATCTGGACTGGTTCAGTTAATACAGCAAATGTTCTTCTCGACGGAAATCTTTTTTCCGGTAATCATGCTACCCCAAACGGAAGTGCCGTCCATATTGCGCATAACAGTTCAGTTACTTACAACTATCCCACGGCAACTCTGCAGAATAATATTATCGTGAAGAATTCCTCTTATGAATCAACTTCCTCAAGGCCCTACTATGGTACCGTTTTTTTGCATATGACAACCAGCCACCTGATAAACAACACAATTGCAGATAACGATGGAAATTATGGAGTTGGTGTTTCTAATAGCCCAAGCAGGGTACGGTTAATGAACAATATTCTCTGGAATACCGCTGTTGGTAATAATCAGATTCGGTTCATAAACGGTTCAGTTAGTTCAGAGGCAAACGCAAATTTCAATTGTGTATATGGCGGGTTCAGCGGATTCGGAAATATGACTGATACGCCTAAGTTTGCAGCCGGTGATCCGTACTACCGTCTTGAATATAACAGCCCTCTGCTTGGCGCAGGAATGATGCAATATACCGTTGGGGGCGCCATCCTTAAAGCCCCGGAGCGGGACTTCCTCGGCAACGTAAGGCAATGGCCGTTGGGTTATGCAAATCCTGACATGGGTGCGAACGAAAATATTCTGACAGATGCTCAAAAAGATCAATCGCTGCCAACAGAGTTTTCACTTATGCAGAATTACCCTAATCCCTTCAACCCCTCCACCAATATTCGTTATACCATACCGCAGACAGGCGGAGATGGTATGATGATCAGGGTAATCCTTAAGATTTACGATATCCTCGGGCGCGAAGTGGCAACGCTTGTTGACGCAGAGCAGGAGCCGGGTATCTACACGGTAAAATTTGAAGCCGGAAAACTTTCCGGAGGTGTTTATATCTGCCGACTCACAGCAGGCAGCAAGATTATGCTTACAAAGAAAATGCTGATGGCTAAATAGAGACGGACATTATTTATTAAAACAAAAATATAAAACCGGATGTATGCTCTCCTAACGTACACCGGAAAGTAAAGCGGCAACATGAATCAAAGCAAATGGCTTTTTGATCTCCTAAGCGAAGAGGAGAAAGACTGCTGCAAGAGTGCGGCAGGTTTGAAGAGGCAGGCCTTTGCAGGAAATTATGTGTTGCCGCTTTTATTATATGCTCCGTGCATGAAAACATGATCATCAATAACTTATTCCCAGGAGTTCTTATGCGACACAGGTACTTTTTTACCATGATGCTTTTAGTTAGCATCGTTTCCTTTGCGGAAGCGGCAATTTTAAGAGTTCCGCAGGATTATTCCAAAATCCAACTTGCCATTAATGCAGCCCAGCCGGGAGATACTATTCTGGTATCAGAAGGAACTTACAGTGAAAATCTCCGGATACCAAAAAAACTGGTGCTCGCCAGTCAGTATATTGTTGACGGCGATACGGCTCATATCTCAAGAACCATTATCAGCGGGGCGGTTCCCTCCCATCCAGATTCAGGTTCGGTAATTCATATATACGGGACCTCCGATACCACGACTATCGTCAAAGGATTTACCATAACCGGAGGGACAGGTACTAAGTTAGGATTAGGTACTGCTACATTTAAATTGGGGGGCGGCATCTACATCTCAGGCGGGGGTGCCAGAATAAGCCGCAATATCATAGCCGGCAATTCATTAAATACCAACTACGGTACTGAAGGGGGAGGAATTGCGCTTTATCCGCAAAACAGTGCTATTAGCCACTGGATCATTGAATATAATATCATTAGGAATAACAGTGTCAGATCAACCGCAACTGAAAATTACCGCCCCTGGGGAGGCGGCTGTGCGATTTACGGCGGCAACGGTGTCATCAAAAATAATACTGTTGAAAAAAATGAGGCATACGGAACGTATCATTTTGGCAGAGGAGGCGGTTTGCATTTCGGGGGAGAAGCAGGTCTTTCCTCTAACATCAGGATAGAGAATAATATTATCAAGGGAAATACTGCAAATCAGATCGGAGGAGGAATCACCGTTTGGAACGCAACAACGGTCTGGAATCACCGCTATTATATCTATAATAATATTATCGCTAAAAACTATGCACCCGATGGAGGCGGAGGAATATATACCTACCGCAGGGCAATCATTGAACTCGTTAATAATACGATTGTGCAGAATTATGGCTCATGGGGTTCGGGTTTGCTCGCTGTTACTCCTGTATCAACCATGTCTCAGGTATACGGTTTTAATAATATTTTCTGGAACCACGGTCCGTTCAATCATGATATAGACGGCATTAGGTGGGACAAATTGCATAATAATCTTATCAGAGGGGAATCATCCCGGGGGAAGAATAATATAAAAGGAGATCCGGTTTTTATTGATACTATTTCATACCGTCTCTCTCCCTCAAGCCCCTGTCTTGGCGCCGGAACAATGTCAGCAAATATCAATAATGTGAACATGACCGCGCCGCCAACAGATCTTCTGGGTAATGCCCGGCCGAGGAATTCATTCAGCAGGCCTGATTTGGGAGCTATTGAAGAGGATGACTCCATTGGATCAGCACCTGAACTGCCAAGAGGAATATTACACAGTTTCAGCCATGACGGCTTACAAAGAAACTATGTTGTTATTCCTCCAAAGTTTTTCGCCGGAGACAGCGGCCGGCCAGTCATGCTGCACCTTAATTGTTACGGCTGCGGTATTGACTGGGAGATGAATATTCTTGAACTTTTTAAGTACTGCGACACACTTGGCTTCTATACCGTATATCCTGAGGCCTATGATCTGGTTTGGAACAGCGGCATAAGTGCAAATTCCGGATACCCGGCTCCCAGTATTAATGATGTTGATTTTATTCTGAAACTTATTGACACTCTTAAAGTAAAGTATCGTATTGATCCCAATAACGTCTTCCTGTTTGGTACTTCTAACGGCGGCTTCATGGTTCAGAAAGCTCTTGCTGCTGCCGGGGACAAGTTCAGGGCAGTAATATCAAACGTTGCCACACTTACGTCACTAATGACCGGAGGTACCCTTGCTTCAACAACCGCGCCCATCATGCTTGTAAACGGAACATCCGACAATCAGGTAACCTATTCAGGAGGCAGCGGATTCTGGAGCATACCGCAAACAGTATCCTGGTGGAGAAATAAGAACAAAGCAACAGTGCTCTATGACTCAGTGCGGATAAACGGCAACAGCGGTGACGGCACATATACTGACAGAATGATATATAATGACTCCACAGGAAGGGAAATGGTACGATATTACAGAATTACCGGCGGCGGGCATAATTACCCCGGCGGCCCTGTAATCTTTGGTTCAGGCACGGTAAGCAGAGATATTGATATCAGGGTTGAGGCAATCAATTTCATTAAACGCATAATCGTTGGTGTGGATGATACCCCCGCTCCCCTACCCGGAACATTTTCACTGGAGCAGAATTTTCCCAATCCTTTCAACCCTTCAACCAATATCCGCTATGCAATACCCGGAAGCGGCAGTCAGGGGTCAGCGGTGCGCATTTCTCTCAAGGTTTATGATATCCTCGGCCGCGAAGTAGCAACACTTGTTGATGCTGAGCAGCAGCCGGGCATCTACACGGTAAAGTTTGACGCTGGAAAATATGCCGGAGGTATATATATCTGCCGCATGGCTGCAGATAATACAATTCTCTTTACGAAGAAGATGCTGCTGGTGAAGTAAGCCGCCAGTTCCGGCACCTGATTCGTAACGCATAAGACGGCCGTCCTCCGGAAACGGGGGGCGGCTTTATTTTGGGGACTCGCCGTGCCTGACAGAGGAAACCGGCCCAATCCCTCTTGATCCTTGGCACGCCTATCACGGGTACCCTGGCATTCTTATTACTGAGAATCTCTTAAAGATCCACTTTCCCCGGTTTTCGCTCAAAAACAAGGTTTTCCGGTACGGCATGGTAATTGTGTATTCATGAGCATGAATACATATAATGAACATAAAATCGCTGAACTTTTTCTGGCTCTGGGGCAGCCCAACCGGATAAGAATTCTCAACCTCCTTCGCCAGGATCCTGTACTCTGTGCCTGCGAAATGCAGAATAAGCTTAATCTTGAGCAGTCCAATCTTTCCCGTCACCTGAGCACCCTGGCCGATGCCGGAGTTCTCATCCGATGGAAAGACGGAGTCAGAACCAACTATAAAATTGCAGATCCGCTGATTCTGGATCTCCTCGATAAAGCGGAAAAAACACTTCATCAGGACGATCTGCAAAGTACCGGATAAATAAGGCCGGGGACGAAAAGATACTTTAACAAATTTTTTAATCAGAAACCGGCATCTCGGATGGACTGGAAAGCACAATACAAATCGTTTCTCTGGATAACAGGATTTTTCCTCTTTGCTTATTTCATGCCTGTTGAAGGGGAGGTCTTCAGGAATGCGGTCATTGATGCCTTTTCACTTGCAAAGTGGTATGCCCGGGAGCATGTTCTTCTCTGCCTGGTTCCGGCATTCTTCATCGCCGGAGTAATAGCAGTATTTATCAGCCAGAATGCTGTAATAAAATACTTCGGCGCAAAAGCAAAGAGGTGGGCAGCATATTCCGTTGCAGCGGTATCCGGAACGGTGCTTGCTGTCTGTTCGTGCACTATCCTTCCGCTTTTCTCAAGCATTCACAAGCGGGGCGCGGGGCTGGGGCCGGCTATAGCATTTCTCTATTCAGGACCGGCTATCAATATCCTTGCTATTATACTCACCGCGCGCATCCTGGGTTTTGAGCTTGGCGTTGCCCGCGTTATAGGCGCAGTCACCTTCAGCATCGTGATCGGCTCGATTATGGCCTATATATACCGTGATGAAGAAAAGGAAAAGTCAGCGGCGCAGTTATTGCTGCCCGAAATTGAGGAGGAACGGCCGTTCTGGCAGATCACACTTCATTTTTTCATCCTTGTTGCCATTCTGGTATTTGTAAACTGGGGAAAACCAGCCGGTGATACCGGGGGCTTCTGGTATTATATGTTCGCCGCTAAGTGGTTCATCACGGCTGCATTCGGACTTGCCTTTGCCGCTTCAATGATATATATCATCAAAATAAACAAATGGCATGTTATTGCCGGGACGCTGCTTGTCACCCTGGCGGGTTACTTTTTTTATGATACTCCGGAAGTTCCTTTCATAACCGCAGTCATTGCCACAACTATTGCGCTCAGCCTGAGCAAGGATGAACCAAATCAGTGGCTTGGCGAGACATGGGGCTTTGCACGCCAGATTATGCCGCTGCTGGGTGCAGGTGTTTTGGTTGCCGGATTTTTTCTCGGAAGCGCTGAAGGAAACGGCGGAATTATTCCGAAGGAATGGATACAAAGTTTACTCGGCGGAAACTCAGTCTGGGCAAACTTTTTTGCATCCTTCGCCGGAGCATTTATGTATTTCGCGACGCTGACGGAAATCCCCATCATTCAGGGGCTTCTGAACAGCGGTATGGGCAAAGGCCCGGCGCTCGCACTTCTGCTTGCGGGTCCGGCACTTTCACTTCCGAACATGCTGGTTATACAAAGCGTTATCGGAACGCAAAAAACCGTTGTATATGTGTCGCTGGTAGTAGTTATGGCTACCATAAGCGGAATGGTGTTTGGAGCATTTTTTTAGCAGCAGAAATTATTAGACTTATATATTTAAAGGAAAAGATCATGTTAGACATTAAAGTATTAGGTCCGGGATGCGCAAACTGCGTGAGACTTGAAGGGCTGGTTAAAGAAGTAGTTACTGAAAACAATCTTGAAGCACAGATAGAAAAAATAACTGACCGGGAAAAATTTGCAGATTTTGGCATTATGATGACACCAGGCTTAGTGGTGAACGGCAAAGTGCTTGTCAGCGGGAAAATCCCTGTTAAATCGACACTTACTCACTGGCTGACGGAAATGGTTTAAACTGTGAAACTGAGATCAGCGCGATATTTGCTTCTCCCATGAAACTACGCATTATCAGTGCATTAATACTTCTCATGCAGTGCCTCATGCCTGCACAGAGTTACAGCAGCATCAAGGAAAAAGCCGGGGATTATTTCCTCTCACTTTCCCGGTATGAACCTTCTGCTGAAGAAAAACTTACCGGGCTTTCTTCACACCTCCTGGCTTTATCAGCCGCTGAGGATGAGAATCAAAAAATTGATTCGCTTATCAGAGATCTGGAAGGATATCAAACTGCTTCAAAAATGATTACAACAGATTCATCTCTGGTACTGTTTAATCTGTGGTACCTGCAGTTCTCCGCGATGTTTTATCAGGCTGGTTATGATGAGTTCTTTAATCACCGGGGCATCAAAATTATTCTTTTCAGTGCCTCGCTTTCCTGCCCCTGCACGATGGAGATGGCAAGGAAGCAGAGCCTTGATATAATTGATTTCGGCAGGAGACATTCCATGTACTACTGGATTATTGATAGTTACGATAACTGCGATCTCCAGATATTCTACGATGCATTGTTTACACCGACCGTTCTGCTTTTTGACGGTGATAACCGCCTGATGCACAAGATTGTCTACGACGAAAACATGAAAGCGCTCCTTGAAGAGTATATCACATCACATTTATAAATCAGCAGACTATTACTATGATTTCAGTTAAAATATTAGGCACGGGATGCAAAAAGTGCCACACACTCGAAGCTAACGTCCGCGCGCTTATCGAAAAGCATCAGATAGATGCAATTGTTGAGAAGGTTACAGATATTAACCAAATGGTTGAGTACGGAATAATGATGACTCCCGGTCTTGTGGTGAATGAAAAAGTTGTAAGCTATGGCGTTATTCCTAAAGAAGCTCAGCTGTTAAACTGGCTGAAAGGATAGAGTATGAAAAAAGTTGTATTCCTCATTCTTTTGGCATTGCTGCCGCTTCAGCAGGATGAAGCCGAAGCAACACTAAGGAAAGATGACAAACCTCTGGTAACCTTTATTGAGCTTGGATCTGTAAACTGTATTCCCTGCAAGCAGATGGTCCCCGTTATGAAATCACTGGAGAAGCGGTACGGTTCTCAAATTAAGGTGATTTTTTATGATGTCTGGACAAAAGAACAGAAGCACTATGCTTCAATGTATAAAATCCGGCTGATTCCGACGCAGGTTTTTCTTGACAAAAACGGCAAAGAGTTTCACCGTCATGAGGGATTTTATCCGGAGGAGGAGATTGATAAAATTCTGAAGAGCAAGGGACTAAGGCCTGCCGTCTGAAAGATATATCATTGAATAAAAGATCTTCGCAATGCTAGAGGAACTGTTTACGGCCCTATACCAGGCAATGACCCAATCGGTCTGGCTTGCTGTCGCCGCATCATTTGCCTGGGGTGTGCTGAGTATTATCCTTTCACCCTGCCATTTGTCGAGCATTCCGCTGGTCATCGGATATATAACATCCCGGGGCAGACTAAAAACAAAACGGGTATTTGTCATAGCGCTGGTATTTTCTCTCGGAATTCTGATCACAATTGCAGCGATAGGATTAATTACTGCCTCACTCGGCCGGCTGATGGGTGATGTGGGTGAATACGGAAATTATTTTGTAGCGCTTATTTTCTTTCTCACAGGCCTTTATCTTCTTGATATTATCTCTGTTAACTTTAACGCTATAGGGTTTGGCAAAACAAAAGCTGAAGGGCTTCTTGCTCCCCTGCTGCTTGGTTTGATTTTTGGTATCGCTCTTGGTCCGTGCACTTTTGCTTATATGGCGCCGGTGCTGGGTGTTGTATTCCAGACTGCACAGACAGAGTATCTCACCTCCATATTGCTGCTTGCCGCATTCGCAACGGGCCATTGCGCAGTGATTGCCGGAGCCGGAACGCTTGCGGGCAAAGTGCAGAGTTATATGAACTGGGCGGAAGGGTCAAATGTCATTCTCTGGATCAAACGGATATGCGGGATTCTTGTTATTCTGGGTGGTGTGTATTTGATTTATACTTCGTGATTCGTTTTCTTGTATAGTAATTAGTGGCCTAACATTAACGGGTATAGGACAGCTCGCGAGCTGTCCCTACAAATTTCTTGTGTTGAATTTTAGAACCGTAGGTACAGGTCGTGACCTGTCCTAACGAAGGCAGAGGAAGTTTTATCTCAATAACATTAACGGGTATAGGACAGCTCGCGAGCTGTCCCTACAAAAAATAATTTTATATATACAAAAAAGCCCCGCCGGTTTTCACCGGCAGGGCTTGTATAAATCAGTAACCGCTGATTACTTGCTCTTATTAGGATAAGGAGGCGGTTCAGGAAGCTTGGTTCTGTTTTTCAGCTCAAGCTTGATTTCTTCAATCGCGCGGTCAAGCTGCTGGTCAATGCCTTCGAACTCAAGAGCCGGATCATTATCAACATAGATATCGGGATCAACTCCGTATCCTTCCATAATCCACTCTTTGCCATCCACATCATAGCGGCTGAATTCCGGCCTGTTCAGGAAACCGCCGTCAACAAACGGCAGGGTTCCGCGGATTCCCACAACGCCGCCCCAGGTGCGTTTTCCGATCAGCTTTCCGAGTTTGTGGAACTTAAAGCGGTAGGAGAAGATATCTCCGTCTGATGCTGAGAACTCATCAGCAAGTGCTACTTTAGGTCCGAAGTGCATTCCGCTTGGATTGGTGCCCGGCATACCGTTTCTTGCCATATCAACCATGGTGAGTTTTCTCTGAAAGCGTTCAATAATCATCGGGGATACGTTTCCGCCGCCATTGCCGCGAACGTCAATGATGAGACCTTCTTTTTCAAGCTGAGGATAATAGTACTTAACGAATTCGTTAAGACCAGGGACACCCATATCAGGGATGTGTATATATCCTACTTTTCCGTCGGTGGCTTTTGATACTTTCTCGATATTGTTCTGCACCCAGTTATAATAGAGAAGATCATGTTCGCTCTCAACGGGGATAACAATCACTTCGCGGGCGCCGTCTTCAGAAGCTTTGCTGTTAAGCGAGATCATTACCTGTTTGCCGGCAGTGCCTACCAGTGCTTCGTAGATATTCTTCATGCCTTTGGTTGAAACGCCGTTAACCGCAACGATGAAATCACCTTCTTTTGCGCTCACGCCGATTTCAGTCAGAGGTGAACGGAGTGATTTATCCCAGTTGCGTCCTTTATAGATTTTGCTGATCTTGTAATAGCCGGAGCCGTCGCGGTTAATCTGCGCGCCAAGGAGGCCGAGGTTAATTCTTTCAGCTTTCGGGTAGTCGCCGCCGCCAACATAGGCGTGACCAGCATTCAGTTCACCGATCAGTTCGCCGATGATATAGGTCAGATCAATGCGGTGATTAACGTGCTCAACCAGCGGAGCATAAGTTTTCTTCATTTTTTCCCAGTCAACGCCGTGCATATTCGGGGCGTAGAAGAAGTCGCGCATCTGGCGCCATGCTTCGTTATATATCTGGGTCCACTCAGCTTTGCGGTCAAGATTCATTTTCATGTCTGAAAGGTCAAGTTTGTCTTTCAGTTCTGCTTTTGCCGAAGGGAGGTCTATAATATAGTAACTGCCCATATTACCGACGAGCATTTTCTTTTTATCGGCAGAGATTTCATATCCGCCGGCATCGGTAATTTCGGTTTCTTTTTGTTTTTCGAGGTCATACATCCATATCTTGGCGCTGCGGTCTCCGCTCTTGCGCTTCATGTAATATACTTTGCTTCCTGTAACAGTGATGTTAAAGAACTGTCCGGCCGGGGAGGGGAGTTCAATAACGCGGTCAGTGATGCCGTCAAAATCAATGGCAACGGTTACTGATTTCGCGTCTGCTTTCTTATCATCTTTCTTTTCGTCCTTCTTTTCGTCCTTCTTTGCATCATCCTTAATGGTTACTTCGTCACTCTTGGGTTCGAAGGGGGATTTTGCATCCTTGCTCAGCGTAACAAAGTAGATCTTTGTCATGTCTGAATATATATGATTCCATTCAGTCCAGCCGTAAGTGGGGCTGTAGGTTCTTTCTGATGTAAAGAAGAGATATTTTCCGTCATCGCTGAAAGCCGGGCCTGATGCGTTATGCCAGGTATCCGTAACCAGCGTGCTCTTCTTTGAATCAAGGGAATATACATAGACGCCGTTGATATCGCCATTGACAGGTTTGCCATAGGTGATCCATCTGCTGTCAGGGGACCAGTCATATGAAGTGATTTCCCAGTACTGAGACTCATCAACTTTGGTGACTGATTTTGATTCAATATCAACATAATGAATGCTCTGATTTCTGTCTCCCCACATAATTTTTTTGCTGTCAGGGGACCAGAGGATCTGATATTTATAGTTCTTCGAATTTTTGGTCAGCTGGATCTTTTCGCCCCTGCCATCCTGCGGAATGATGTAAATTTCATCTTCGCCGCTTTCATCGGAGATGAATGCAATATACTTTCCGTCAGGTGACCATTTGGAATTTCTTTCATGAACGCCTGAGCTGTTGGTCAGGTTGCGGGTCTGGCCGCTTTTTACCGGAACGGTGAACAGCTCGCCTCTCGCTCCAAAGAGCGCGCGTTTGCCGTCGGGAGAAATTTCAAAGTTGTAAACATTCTTGCTTACATCAATCCATCCGCCCCTGCCTGAGGAGAAATCTTCATTGATATAAATGGTTACTTTTTCCGGCTTTTCTGAGGCCAGATCCATTTTGTATATGTATCCCCCTTTTTCAAAAACGAGAGCTTTGTCTCCCATAGAGGGGTATTTAATGTCAAAGTCATCATAATTGGTCAGTTTTTTGGTCTCTTTGGTTCCCAGATCATAGGAGAAGAGATTCATGCGGCTGTCGCGGTCGGAGATAAAATAGATTTTATTATTGCTGCCCCACATCGGAATGATATCCTGCGCGGGGTTATTGGTCAGCTGTTCATGCTTTTTTGTCTTAAAGTCATATATCCACACTTCATCTGCCTGACCTCCGCGGTAGCGCTTCCAGGTTCTGAATTCGCGGAACATTCTGTTATATACGAGTTTCTGGCCGTCGGGGGAGTAGTTGCTGAATCCGCCGCGGGGTAAAGGAAGCTGCTCAGCCATGGAGCCGTCTGTTTTTGCCAGGTAAAGCTTGCCTTTCCAGTCGTTAAATTCCTGCCAGCGGGAGCGGAAGAGGATTTCCTCGTTATTCTTCCAGTCCATTACAATGTTGTTAGGCCCCATTCTGTCTGACACGTCGTCTCTTCCGAGAGTGGCGGTCCAGGTGACGCGCTTGGGCACTCCGCCTGAGGCGGGGATTATATATACTTCTGAGTTTCCGTCATACTGGCCGGTGAAAGCGATCTGCCTGCCATCCGGGGAGAATTTCGGGAAAAGCTCAACACCCTCATCATTGGTCAGTTTACGGGCGGTTCCGCCTGAGGCACTGACAGTATAGAGGTCACCAGCATAGGTGAACACGATCTGATCGCCGTGAATAGCGGGAAAGCGGAGCAACCGCGCCTCCTGCTGCTGGGCAAACAATGTACCTGCCGAAAGAACCAGCAGGAAAAACATTACCGGGAAATTTTTCATGGAGTTTATCCGTTTGTTTTATTTTTAGAAGAATTAACAAAGTTATTTAACAAAAATACAGACTTTATCCGGTAAGGAAAGGATAACCGGAAGAGAAAAAACAAGAACGGGGGAACATTGGGACGGACGGAGGATTATAAAACGCGGTTTTTGCGCGGAAATAACGGAAATATAACACTTCTTTTCCTTTTCAATCTGGGGGAGTTGTGTATCTTGCGTAAAATAATTATTGGAGATGTAAAGCGTGTCAATTTCCCGGCGAAATTTCTTAAAAGGAGCTGCCGCGGTAACCCTGGGTTTCAGCGGATTAAGCAAACTGATGGCATACTCAGCTATTACTCAGGCCCCGTTACGGCAGGCACTTGGGTATGGAGAGCTGATTCCGGACCCCAAAGGAGTGTTTGATCTTCCTAAGGGATTCACCTATAAAATACTTTCCCGTTCCGGCGATAAGATGTCAGACGGCTTTATTGTGCCCGGACTGCCCGACGGCATGGCTGCATTCCCAGGGGAGAACGGCAGAACCATCCTGATACGGAATCATGAGATTAACCCGACTTCGGATAACTCTCTCGGCGCTTTCGGGGCAGATAACGAACTTTTGCCGAAACTGGACAAAAAATGGTTTTACGACTACGCCCGGGGCAAAAAACCGGCGCTCGGCGGTACCACAACATTAGTTATTAACAATGAAACTGGTGAAAAAGAGAAGGAATTCCTGAGTCTGGCCGGAACTCTGCGTAACTGCGCCGGAGGCCCCACACCATGGAACACCTGGGTTACCTGCGAAGAAACCGTTATCCTGAAGGATGATATATACGAGCATGACCACGGATATGTGTTTGAAGTGCCCGCGACCATGAATCCCTCGCTTGCGGAACCGTATCCGATTAAGGAAATGGGAAGATTTAATCATGAGGCGATCGCGGTTGACCCCTATTCCTCAGTTGTCTATCTGACCGAAGATATTGGAGACGGACTGCTTTACCGTTTTATTCCGAATGAAAAGCAGAATCTCCGCTCAGGAGGAAAACTTCAGGCGCTTGCAGTGAAAGGCAGGCCCGGACTTGATACCCGCAACTGGGAAGGGGCAGTGGTTACCCAGGGAGAGATATATGAAACAGAATGGATTGATCTTGATGATGTTGAGGCACCAAAAGATGATCTCCGCTACCGCGGATATGCGGCAGGAGCAGCACGCTTCGCCCGCGGAGAGGGAATGTGGTACGGCAACGATGCAGTGTTCTTTGCCTGCACCAACGGCGGAGCAAAAAAAGTTGGCCAGATATTTAAGTATATACCGAGTATCTATGAAGGCACGGCAAAAGAAAAGGAAAAACCGGGACGGCTTGAACTCTTTATTGAATCCCCTTCCGCTGATTTAATTGAGAATGCTGATAACATCACTGTTGCACCAAACGGCGATCTGGTGATCTGCGAGGATGGCCCCGGCGTGCAGTATCTGGATATCGTAACTCCCGCCGGAGAGATCTTTAAGTTCGGCAAGAATGCTCTTAATGAAAAAGAACTCTGCGGCTGCTGTTTTTCACCTGACGGCAAATGGCTGTTTGTAAACATACAGAATCCCGGTATTACGCTGGCGATAACAGGACCGTGGAAGGATAATTAGCAGTTAGGAATTAGTAATTAGTAATGTGAGGACAGTATATATATAGCACCGTAGAGACGACGCATCCCGGTTGCATCGGGACAAGTGCATCGTCTCTACCGAACGTTTAAAATAAAAAACCCCGCACGTGGCGGGGTTTTTTATGGAATATTTGTTTTATTTTACGACATTTCCGTCGCTATCCATGTACTGGATGGCGTATCCGGTTTCTTTAAGGGAGGGCTCGATCTTGGCTCTGTCGCCAACCACAACCCACACAAAATTATCCGGTTTGATATATCTTGCCGCGGTTTCTTTTACTTCCTGCTCGCTCAGGTTTTTCACCTTGTCTGAATAGGTCGCAAAATAGTTGTCCGGCAGATCATACATTACCATTTCTGAAAGGGATCCGCTCACCGCGCCGATGGTTTCCCATGAGCCGGGGAGAGCAAGAGTCTGATTCAGTTTTACTTTGTTCAGCTCATCAGCCGTAACAGGTCTGGTGGAGATATATTCTTTAGCTTCTTTGTAGATCTCCATCATGGATTCCATCGTTTTATCCGACTGAACCATGCCGTAAAAAAGATATGGCCGCTGATATTTAGTATTGATAATGAACGCGCCCGCACCGTATGACCAGTGTTTATCTTCGCGCAGATTCATGTTAATGCGTGAAGTAAAGGTTCCGCCGAGGACGTTATTCATGGCTTCAACAGCTATTTCATCTTCTCCGCGTGAGGGAGAAACATGTCCGGCAAAGATGATGGACTGCTGTGAACCGGGGCGGTCAACAATATATATCACTGGCTTTCCGGGGAGCTTAACCTCAGAAACATTCTTCTTCGGAGGTGTTCCCTGTTTCCAGTTCTTTAATGCCTTTTCAAGCTTCGGCTTCAGTTCTTCCATGGTGATATCACCGGTCACGATAAGAGTAGCATTATTGGGCCTGAGCCAGGTGTCATAATACTTCACGATGTCATCACGGGTGATTTTCTTTACGGAAGTTTCAAAACCTGATCCGGTTAACGGATTACCGTAGGCGTGTCCTTCTCCAAAAAGAAGTTTTGCAAAAACACGGTAACCCATTTGTGTGGGGGTGTTCTTTTCACGCGCAATGGTTGCAAGGCGTTCTGCTCTGAGCCGTTCAAGATCTTTTTCCGGGAAACTTGGGTTCAGCATTACATCGGCAAGAAGATCCAATGACTTATCAAGATTCATTTTGAGTGCATTCAGACGGACTGTCGCGTAATCAAGTCCGGCGCCGGTGCCAAGCTGCGCGCCAATCATATCAAGCTCTTCGCTGATCTGAAGTGCGTTCTTTGTTTTGGTTCCTTCATCAAGCATATTCATCGCAAGAGAAGCGGTTCCGGCATGGGTGAACATATCGGCAGCATATCCCGCGTCAAACATAAAAGTCATGTTTACCACAGGAATTGAGCTTCTTCTTGAAAGAACAATTTTTAATCCGTTTGAAAGCTCTGCCTTTTCAAATGCAGGAAAAACTGCATCGGGCGTAGTTCCGTTAGCAGGGAGGTTTTTACGGTCAACATCAGAAGCGGTTGTCTGAAATTCCGGGAAGGGGTGAACTTCAAGAATATATACGCCGTCTGAAAGCCAGTCGTTGGCTGCTTTTTTGATTTCAGCAGCGGTGGCTGATTCAACCCAGCTGAGGCGGGTTTTATAATAATCCGGTGTTCCGCCGTAAACATGATTTTCAGCCAGGATATCAGATTTGCCGCCGAATCCGCCGACGCGTTCAACACCGCGGACAAATGAGGCGAATATCTGGGTCTTTACCCGTTCCATTTCCTTTGCTGTGGGGCCTTCTTTGAGGAATTTATTAAACTCATCGTCAAGCACCTGTTCAACTTTTTTAAGGTCAACGCCCGGTTTCGCGGTTGCCACGATGTAGAACTGGCTGCCGATTTCACCCGGTGAGTAGAATGCATTCACGCTGGTTGCAATCTGCTCATCATAAACAAGCCGCTTGTAAAAGCGTGACGTTTTGCCCGAGGAAAGAATATCACTTGTCATATCAAGCAGGGTTAACTCTTTGGTGCCCCACTCGGGGATGTTCCATACTTTATATATACGGGCCTGGGGAACGCGGTCCTGAACGGTCTGGCGCTTTGTGCCGTTCATCTTTGCGATCCACACCTGATGTTTTGCGATAGGAGGGCCTGAAGGTATATCACCGAAGTATTTTTCAACGCGTTTAAGAACATCATCCGCCTGAACAGCTCCGGCTACTACTACAACTGCATTAGCCGCACCATAATAGGTTTTGAACCATTCATGAACATCCTCAAGCTTTGCGGCATCAAGATCTTCCATTGAGCCGATAACCGTCCATGAGTAAGGATGGCCTGCCGGATAGGTATTCTGTGTAACAAGTTCTTCGGTAACAGCGTAGGGCTGATTTTCACCCTGGCGCTTTTCATTCTGAACCACACCGCGCTGTTCGTCAAGTTTTTCCTGCGTAACCGCGCCGAGCAGGTGCCCCATACGGTCTGACTCGAGGAAGAGAATCTGATCAAGCGCTGAAACCGGCACGGTCTGGAAATAATTCGTGCGGTCATTATTCGTGGTGCCGTTCAGGTCGGTTGCTCCAACCCGCTCAAGCGCCTGAAAATAATCGTCGTTAAAGTTTTCGCTGCCGTTAAACATCAGATGTTCAAAGAGGTGCGCGAATCCTGTTTTCCCCTTCTTTTCATTTTTTGATCCCACGTGATACCAGATATTCACTGCCACAACCGGGGCTTTGTTATCCTCATGCACAATGAGGGTAAGCCCGTTTTTCAGCGTGAATTTCTTATACGGTATATCAAAGTCTTTCGCTTTTTGTGCAAGTGCGTCCTGAGACATCAGCATAACCTGTATTGTAAGTAAATAGAGAAATAAACGGTACATAGTTTATCCGCTGTATTTTGATGATTGAATGTGTTAATTAGTTTCATAAAAATTTATTTTTCACTCATTTTCAGAATTTCATTCCGCTCCCCGGCAGTGACCGGCATAACCGAAAGACGGTTTCCGCGCTGCAGGAGTCTGAAATCTTTCAGCTTCGGGTTTTGTTTCAGTTCGGAAAGCAGCACCGGGGTTTTAAGAATCTTTGTCAGTTTGATATCCACCATATACCATATAGGATTTTCCGGAGTGCTCTTGGGGTCAAAATGGCTGTTATCGGGATCCATTGCCGTGAAGTCCGGATATCCTTCTTTTACCACCTCAGCAAGTGCAACAACAGCGAGCGGATCGGTATTGCTCTGATATATAAATACCTCGTCCCCCTTCTTAACTGAACCCCTCAGGAAGTTCCGCGCCTGATAATTGCGGACGCCGTCCCAGTATGTTTTTTTATCTTTCTTAAACTGCTCCAGTGAATAATCTTCAGGTTCAGCCTTAAAGAGCCAGTGTTGTTGTGCCACCAAATTCTCCTGTAAAAAGTTGTTAATTAAAATTCTTTAAGGAACCCCAGACCTCTTTAATGTTATACCTGAATCCGCGTCCGATATAAACCGGCTTATTCCGTTCATAAGGCATTGCATAAGGGTGGTCTGTTACTCCTGCCACAACAACAGAATCGAAATGCTTTTCGTTCTCCTCTCCGCCGATAATGATTGCAGCAGTAATAGTATCAGTACCCGGGCCCCAGAGATAGTAATTATTATGGGATGATACAGCCGGAGGCAGGCCATATTTTTTGCCGAGAACAGAAACCGCACCGGCCTGTCCGTAATTCTGCCCGAAGATCACGACACTTTTTTTCTCCTCTTCCGAAAGGGAATTATAAGCATCAGCCACGGTGCGGACAAGTTCCTCCCATCCAAACATATCAGCATGATACTGCGGCAGCGGGCCCTGCTCTGCATTCTCCTGCGCAGTGTGTTCTATGCCCAGCATCGCGGTGTATGAAATCAGCGCTTCAGGGGAAAGAACGGGGAGCGCGACCGGAGCAATAACCAGTCCCGAAACAGCGAGCAGTGAGGCGTGGCTGTATATAATCAGCTTTCTGCGCTTTCCTTTAATAACACGTTCCGCGAGAACAGACCCCAGTGGTATCAAGCCGCCGAAAAACACGGAAAGATAATAGGGCTTTCCTCCGGTAAACATAAAAAAGAAAAGGACGGCTATATACGCAAAGACCAGCGGTTTATAGCGCGCGAAAACCTTGTCCGTAAGAATCAGAATGACGGAAGTGAGCAGCAGCAATGCATTAACCGGATGCAGTTCCAGAATCATTTCCGCGATAAACGTACCGGCGGAGAGATCAGCATTTTTATATAACGCCGCGTTGCTCATAAACTCCAGCGTGGGGAAACCGTTCTGTATCTGCCAGATCAGATGGGGCAGCAGCATAACCGAAGCAATCAGCACCGCAATAACAAACTCTTTGGCGCGGAACAGATGCCTTTGCCTGCCGGCAATAAGAATAAGGAGAAGAAACACCAGATAAAAGAGCAGTGTATATTTATTAAGAAGCGCCAGCCCGGTAACCGCGCCAATGCGGTACCAGTCCTTCAGATTTTCATCCTTAAGCAGACGGATAACATAATAAAACCAGACAGCGGAAAGAAGCAGATCATATACATTCATGGAAAGGAAGTTCCCCAGAATGAGCACCACCGGGGAGACAATAATGCCCAGACCGGTAATCAGGACTGCATATCTTCCTCCGCCGAGCATAATGGCGGTCAGGGCTGATATATATACCACTCCGGCGCCGGCAAGCGCGGGGAACAGCCGTATGGCGCGGAGTGAATCGCCAAAGAGCTCAAGCGAAATCCGGCTTATCAGCATGGAAAGAGGGGGATGATCCACGTAGCCCCAGGCAAGGTGTCTGGCGCATTCTATATAATAAAACTCATCACGGAAGTAGCCGTAGCCGCCGTTAAAGAGGAGATGCAGCATCAGCTTTACCGCGGCAAGGGATGCGGCAAGGATATATAACGGTTTTTTGCTTTCATCCATCACAGCACCTTAAAAATCACAAAGGTAATATCATCATGCTGATCAGTATCCCCGGCAAAATCAGCCAGGCGGTAGGCTATATCACGCTTAATCTGTTCAGCAGGGCGGTGGGCGTTATGGAGGATTATCCTGAGCAGGCGCTCATCTCCGAAGAACTCGCCGTGCTCATTCATGCACTCGTTCACGCCGTCGGTGTAAAACAGAAGAACATCCCCCGGGGTGGTAGTAATTTCCTGCACCTCAAGGGTTTCTGAAAAAAGGGAAGAACCGGTAAGCCCGAGCCCGAGACCGCGGGGTTTATATACTTTGATTTCTTTGCTTTCAGCCGAATAGTGAATCACCGGCATATGCCCGGCCCTGCAGAAGCTGATGTTGTTCCGGTTATCAATATAAGCAGCATTGGCAGTAAAAAAATATTCGCGCCTTAAAACACGGCAGAGCTCCTTATTCAGTTCCTGCAGCAGAAGATGCAGATTACCGTCACGACCGGCGGCAAGCACATGAATGAGCGTGCGCACCTGAATCATATTCAGCGCGGCTGCCATCCCCTTGCCTGATATATCACCGATAACAAAAAGATGCCCCCCGGTTTCTTCCGTCCTGATAAAATCAAAATAATCTCCCCCTACTTCCCGCGCGGGAGAGATATGGCTTGAAATTTCGAACCCGTTAATCTCCGGCGCGCATGCAGGCATAAGATCCTGCTGAATTTTTTTCGCGACATCAAGCTCATCCCTCATGCTCAGCTTGTCAGCCAGTTCAAACGCAAGAAGGATGTTAGTGATAATAAAACCCAGCACCAGATAGAAATAACTTTCAATAAAATAACCCCACAGGAAAAAGAAAAGACTCACCGAGTAAACAATCCGGCGGACAGGGGTCAGTTTATTGAGGAATACGATGAAAAAATCTTTGATGAAAAGGAGTGAGCGCTTAAATTTATCCGTTCCCGGTTCCGGAGGCGTAATCTGCTCCCGGTAATACTGATACATGCCCGGGACCTCTTTTTTTACCAGCCGGTCAAAGTCATTTAAGCTCAGGCCGCTCAGGTAGAGGCGGTAGAGTTTTGAGAGCGGGGATTCCTTTTCCGTGCGTTTTTCTGACATTTCCGGCATAAATGATAAAACGCAAATTTACGATAAAACAGGGAGTAACCGGCTGAAAATTGATAAAAGAGCATATAGCCGGATGAAAGGAAATCCGCGGGGATTTTTTTCTCCCATACCGGTTTCAGCCCTGAGAACCCCGCCGGGCGATGACCAGCATCTCATAATCCTCCGTGGTGAGTGTATCACTGCGTGAAAACGCCCCGAGTCTGGCGCCGAAAATTTCCACTGAGGCAAACCCGAGCGATTTAAGCAGCCAGGTTATCTCACTCGGAACGTAATACCGCTCGCTGCACTGAAGTTCTTTCCTGATGCCGTCATCATCCTCGAATGTTGTGATGTTATAATCACGGAAGGTCATCAGATCAAAATTTGTGCTGTGGTACTCAGCCCCGCCTTCCTTGCCCTGATCCTGATGAAACCGGTTTACGGAGTGGAAGAGGGGGAAGAGGCCGTTAAGCGTGGTGAAGATCAGAAGAGCGTTTTCTTTAAGCGCGCGTGATACGCTCTGCAGAATGGCAAAATTCATTTCGTCGGTTTCCATCAGAGGAAAGCCCCCCTCGCAGAGCATGATTGCCGCGTCAAACTCCGCGCTGAAGGGAAGATCCCGTGCATCATGTCTGCGGAAATCAATGGTGAGCCCGGCCGCGGCGGCTTTTTCCCCGGCGCGCTTTAACTGGGAATCCGAGAGATCAATACCGGTAACCTGATACCCTCTTTTTACCAGCTCAATGGCATGCCGGCCGGTACCGCAGCCGACATCAATAATCTTCAGGTTTTTGTTGAAGTTCAGTTCCTGTTCAATAAAATCACATTCGCCGGACGTCCCCTGCGTAAAAATCTCCTGATCATACTTCGCGGCGTAATTTTCAAAAAGCTCTTCGTACCACTGTTTTTTGTTCATGATAATTTTCCTGATTGAAGGAGAAAAGTTACGGAAATCATAATTTATAACTAAGAAGAATCAGGGCAATTAGTAATTAGTAATTAGTAGTTAGCAATTAGTAATGTACTGCGGGACAAATTCATACTTCATAATTCAAACCTCATAATTCTTAGAGGTTTCAATTCCATAAAGGCGGAAAACAATTAGTAATTAGTAGTTAGCAATTAGTAATGTACTGCGGGACAAATTCATACTTCATAATTCAAACCTCATAATTCTTAGAGGTTTCAATTCCATATAGGTGCGAAAACAATGAACAATGTATAATGAACAATGAATAATTGAAGAACAGGGCCCCCAATCAGTACATAATTCATACTTCAGACTTCATAATTCCCCGAAGTTTCAATTCCATATAGGTACAAAAATAATGAACAATGTATAATGAACCATGAATAATTGAAGAACAGGGCCCCCAATCAGTTCATAATTCATACTTCAAACTTCATAATTCCCCGAAATTTCAATTCCATATAGGTCCGATTAAAGTCTGGATTTTATACCTTCGTTTCGGAGGCGAGCCGATATTTCAATTCCATATAGGTGCGATTAAAGTCAGATTGAGCAGTCTAACCCGAGTTATCCATTTGCTCATTTCAATTCCATATAGGTGCGATTAAAGTGGAAAACAATCTCCTTGCCGCAGCTTCTGCAGGGCTTATTTCAATTCCATATAGGTGCGATTAAAGTAGTAACCCGGAGCGGAGAAAAACCAACTACATGATTAATTTCAATTCCATATAGGTGCGATTAAAGTTGCTCAATGGTGCAGAGCTCAGGGGGCGTGTATATAGATTTCAATTCCATATAGGTGCGATTAAAGCGCGCTTATTGCCGCTTAAGGTAAGATCTATTTTGCATTTCAATTCCATATAGGTGCGATTAAAGTAGCTTGACGAACAGCGTAAAGAGATCACCAAACCGCATTTCAATTCCATATAGGTGCGATTAAAGTACGGATATTCTCCCAATCATCCTTAAAGGAACCTACATTTCAATTCCATATAGGTGCGATTAAAGGTGGTTTATAGACCTGTACTTCAAGCGGGAGTATTTATTTCAATTCCATATAGGTGCGATTAAAGTCACAAAGTAAAGCAAATGAATTGTTTGAGCATTACAATTTCAATTCCATATAGGTGCGATTAAAGTCCCTCCTTTGCCCGCAGCACCAAAAAGGACGACTTAATTTCAATTCCATATAGGTGCGATTAAAGTGCGGAAGACCTGATAGCATTTCTCTGTCCCAAAAATATTTCAATTCCATATAGGTGCGATTAAAGTGGGAGTGGGGAGATACTCTTTCCCTGGACTTGATAGATTTCAATTCCATATAGGTGCGATTAAAGTTTGCCGCGGCTTCTGATAATTACTGGAAGATTCAGGGATTTCAATTCCATATAGGTGCGATTAAAGTGATGACGGCTAATATATACAAAATTAACCGTGAACTATTTCAATTCCATATAGGTGCGATTAAAGTCCTGCAATTTATCAAACAGCCGGTGGAACCCTCAAAATTTCAATTCCATATAGGTGCGATTAAAGTTGGGATAACCCGATCCACATAGTAATAGCAGTTATCCATTTCAATTCCATATAGGTGCGATTAAAGTTTCTGTTTATGCAGTTATTTACAGCATAACAGAAGCATTTCAATTCCATATAGGTGCGATTAAAGTAAGTGCCGGCCGCATTATAAAACAATGTTGAAAAATATTTCAATTCCATATAGGTGCGATTAAAGTCTATGCTTTTTTGAGGGAGGTAATTGAGTCGGTTACATTTCAATTCCATATAGGTGCGATTAAAGTTTCGGTAAATTTTATCCCCAATTTATCCCCGCTATCATTTCAATTCCATATAGGTGCGATTAAAGTCCTCAACGCACAGGAAATCACCAAAGTTTATTCAGCATTTCAATTCCATATAGGTGCGATTAAAGTCAAGGCGGGAAATCTTAGAAATGCAGATCTTATGCATTTCAATTCCATATAGGTGCGATTAAAGTTATGCCGAAATGAAATTTGATAACGGACTTCAGCAGGATTTCAATTCCATATAGGTGCGATTAAAGTTTATCAAAATGGCGGTTCTAAATTACCTGCCAAATGAATTTCAATTCCATATAGGTGCGATTAAAGTGAAGAGGATTTAACATTCACTCATAAACAAAACAGAAATTTCAATTCCATATAGGTGCGATTAAAGTTCCTCTGCCCGTGCGAAAACATCATCTCCGTCCCAGATTTCAATTCCATATAGGTGCGATTAAAGTCACCGGATTTCGCATAACGTTCTTTAATCTGCTCAATTTCAATTCCATATAGGTGCGATTAAAGTACTAAACAAGCATACGCCTTCAGCTGAATTTAGCATTATTTCAATTCCATATAGGTGCGATTAAAGGATAAACATTTTTATAATAGTGAAGATTATTCAGGAATTTCAATTCCATATAGGTGCGATTAAAGTAGTCAGGATTATTTTCATACTTTTTCAGCAAAGCGTATTTCAATTCCATATAGGTGCGATTAAAGTTTAAAACTTATGAAAAATATCTTAACGGTGAAGTTTAATTTCAATTCCATATAGGTGCGATTAAAGTGTCCAAACTCCGCCTGAATCCTGATAAGCTTTCAGGATTTCAATTCCATATAGGTGCGATTAAAGTCCGGAGAACTACAAACGGCATTGAGGATATACCATAATTTCAATTCCATATAGGTGCGATTAAAGTTGGTAATACAGCTTCCATTGGTAATGGTTTTAGAGATATTTCAATTCCATATAGGTGCGATTAAAGTCAGGCAGCGGCAGGCGGAGCCGTCGGCTTTGCGCTATTTCAATTCCATATAGGTGCGATTAAAGTTTCCGCCGCCAGTGTTTTTATATCCGAACTCCCACATTTCAATTCCATATAGGTGCGATTAAAGTTCATCCGTTCCGCTTGCAACTTTCACATACATTTCCGATTTCAATTCCATATAGGTGCGATTAAAGTTCGGCGATATTATTCGTTATATCCCAGCAGAAGAAAAAATTTCAATTCCATATAGGTGCGATTAAAGTTATGCTGATGATTTTCTGCAGCGTAGCGATATAACCATTTCAATTCCATATAGGTGCGATTAAAGTTCCGCAGAAGCCGCACCAGTTTCATCGTAGTATTCAATTTCAATTCCATATAGGTGCGATTAAAGTTAATGTAATCCCGGTGCGCATTGCAACAAAAGCCCCCATTTCAATTCCATATAGGTGCGATTAAAGTGATATATATTCCCGCATCTGTTGAATTGATGATGTACATTTCAATTCCATATAGGTGCGATTAAAGTTTCTCTGTCTTTTTTTAATATCCTCAATAATAGAAGATTTCAATTCCATATAGGTGCGATTAAAGTACAAATACCTTTTGTTTCGGATGGAGACAACAAATAAATTTCAATTCCATATAGGTGCGATTAAAGTGTGAACGAATTGACCCTCAAAATACAGTGCACAGGTATTTCAATTCCATATAGGTGCGATTAAAGTGACCTGCTCAAAGTCCTGAATCAATTCGTTACACTCATTTCAATTCCATATAGGTGCGATTAAAGGCATCAATTCTGCAAAACTTCTGCTCGGTGATAACAATTTCAATTCCATATAGGTGCGATTAAAGTTGTTTATGATTCGTCATTATTTATAATTGCTCAGTAATTTCAATTCCATATAGGTGCGATTAAAGTCCTTGCCTTCAAGTAAATCAATTTTCGCCTCAAGATATTTCAATTCCATATAGGTGCGATTAAAGTTTGGATCATACTGAGTCGGATTTTTCTGAGCTTTGTACATTTCAATTCCATATAGGTGCGATTAAAGTTTATCAATTCCAACCTCCTGAATTTTGCACTTTTGGATTTCAATTCCATATAGGTGCGATTAAAGTTTTTGGCTCAATAACCATTTCTCTGCTGTAAGAATTATTTCAATTCCATATAGGTGCGATTAAAGTAAGCACGACTTGAGGATATTGCTGCATCTTTAGTAGATTTCAATTCCATATAGGTGCGATTAAAGTAAGCAAATTCATTGCTTGAAAAACTTATTCAGGCAAATTTCAATTCCATATAGGTGCGATTAAAGTCTCTACTCTCTCTCTGCAAGCGTTCACTACTGATTATTTCAATTCCATATAGGTGCGATTAAAGTTGTTGCTGGGTTTATTATGTTTCCGTCTGGGATTTATTTCAATTCCATATAGGTGCGATTAAAGTAGATGGACTCGTTTCGACAACATATCTTCTTCAACTATTTCAATTCCATATAGGTGCGATTAAAGTCGCAGGCAGCAACATCTTTATCGGTAATTTTCTCTTATTTCAATTCCATATAGGTGCGATTAAAGTATGCTTTGCCTTTGAGTTATAAGGCATTGCGAAGACATTTCAATTCCATATAGGTGCGATTAAAGCCCGAAGGCAGATGAGGTGCAAACTAATAAATATGCATTTCAATTCCATATAGGTGCGATTAAAGTTCATATATATTATCCTTTATGATTAAGTAATTCCTCAATTTCAATTCCATATAGGTGCGATTAAAGTAACTCATAAAGGCAATCGAAAATCTATGACCTTTGACATTTCAATTCCATATAGGTGCGATTAAAGTTTCGCGCAGCGTCTCATCCATGTTGATGCCTTTGAAATTTCAATTCCATATAGGTGCGATTAAAGTCCATCAGCTCAGTAATTTGCAGAAATTACTTTGCGATTTCAATTCCATATAGGTGCGATTAAAGTTTCACTATTCCCCTGATAACGATTTTTATAAAGCCCATTTCAATTCCATATAGGTGCGATTAAAGTAAATTATATACCTTACCTTAAATCATGTTTTAATGAAATTTCAATTCCATATAGGTGCGATTAAAGTTTCCGCACGGCGTCGATAACACACGCATAAAACCCTATTTCAATTCCATATAGGTGCGATTAAAGTGCAGAAATCCAGTGTGACATTTTGTCAATTTTGCCTATTTCAATTCCATATAGGTGCGATTAAAGTACTAAGACATCACCGACACGAAGAAGGGACGGGTCGATTTCAATTCCATATAGGTGCGATTAAAGTCTAAAAGAAGCCGCAGAAATCGCGCACAAATGCCTCAATTTCAATTCCATATAGGTGCGATTAAAGTTAAAACGCTTTACTGGGGTGACACGGCTGGAAATCTCATTTCAATTCCATATAGGTGCGATTAAAGTCCTCTCCTTCCGGCTCCCTTATCACATAAAGCTCTGATTTCAATTCCATATAGGTGCGATTAAAGTCTGGAGGCACTTACAACCTACTGGGTTCTGGACCGTCATTTCAATTCCATATAGGTGCGATTAAAGTGAGCACCACTCTATATAATACGCAAACAATTGCCGCATTTCAATTCCATATAGGTGCGATTAAAGTATAAACAATCAATACGATTTTATCGTAGATGATATAATTTCAATTCCATATAGGTGCGATTAAAGTGGAGATTAAAATCACCTACAAAGAGTACCGGACAAAATTTCAATTCCATATAGGTGCGATTAAAGTATAAATACCAAAATATCGAATATATGCGCGTATATAGATTTCAATTCCATATAGGTGCGATTAAAGTAGGTTTGTTGCCGGCTGTTGCAGCGTTATATCTACCATTTCAATTCCATATAGGTGCGATTAAAGTCTATACCCGGAACGGGAACGACCGATACGGTTACGGTAATTTCAATTCCATATAGGTGCGATTAAAGTTTCTGCTTGTTCTGGATCAGCTCAGCGCTTCAAGTGCATTTCAATTCCATATAGGTGCGATTAAAGTGGTGAAGATAAATTCTCCGCTGCTCTGCTCCTTGCAATTTCAATTCCATATAGGTGCGATTAAAGTTTCTGGCTTCAGAGATAATCTCTACGACTTCTTTCCGATTTCAATTCCATATAGGTGCGATTAAAGTTTCGCAGGGATTGCCGTATATAGCTTTAACGGAATCCATTTCAATTCCATATAGGTGCGATTAAAGTGATTTATCTCTATGGTAGTTTCTCAGTTCTACACTCATTTCAATTCCATATAGGTGCGATTAAAGTCCGGCGGCGGTGCTGATTATGCAAGCGTAATGAACAATTTCAATTCCATATAGGTGCGATTAAAGTTGAATTGGTTTAATTGGAAAACAAAACTTTACATACATTTCAATTCCATATAGGTGCGATTAAAGTATGTAAGGATTAGTAGCATTAGTATTGCCTTTCTGAATTTCAATTCCATATAGGTGCGATTAAAGTAAACGCTTCTTCACCCAGCGCGAAATCGAAATGTACGATTTCAATTCCATATAGGTGCGATTAAAGTTCACAAAACCAATGAATAAGTCCAATGTTAGCACGTATTTCAATTCCATATAGGTGCGATTAAAGTATATATGCCAGCGATATCTTCTCTCCGATGGTCTCTCATTTCAATTCCATATAGGTGCGATTAAAGTTAACTTAACCTCACCAGCGGAGTTATATGTTAATCCATTTCAATTCCATATAGGTGCGATTAAAGTTGATGAGGGACGATATTTTGAACATCGTCAATCCCCATTTCAATTCCATATAGGTGCGATTAAAGTACGGGCAACCTTATCTTAACGTAACAAAGGAAGAAATTTCAATTCCATATAGGTGCGATTAAAGTCTCTCAACAAGAGAGTAAATGAACAGGAGTAAAAATAATTTCAATTCCATATAGGTGCGATTAAAGTCAGAGCCGGAAAAGGATTTTAATAATAGTTATCAAATCAATTTCAATTCCATATAGGTGCGATTAAAGTTCAGTGGGGAACCATTGATGAATCAACAAAAGATTCAAATTTCAATTCCATATAGGTGCGATTAAAGTCAATCGATATTGGTTCTTATTGGATATAACTGGCTCCATTTCAATTCCATATAGGTGCGATTAAAGTCCGTCACCCCGGATGCAGGCAGCTTCGCCGTTTCAGATTTCAATTCCATATAGGTGCGATTAAAGTAATAGTAATGCGGCAACTTAAAACAAAACATAAAAAATTTCAATTCCATATAGGTGCGATTAAAGTAAGATTCCACCAGCTTTAACAGCAAAGCATTTCAGAATTTCAATTCCATATAGGTGCGATTAAAGTCACACAATAAAGTAAATGCCGATATTGGTTCACTCATTTCAATTCCATATAGGTGCGATTAAAGTCGATCGTGTTTACAGTCGGCTGAGTGAGATCTGCATTATTTCAATTCCATATAGGTGCGATTAAAGTTACATCAACCAGGTGATGATATTTGCCCGTGGAGTAATTTCAATTCCATATAGGTGCGATTAAAGTGTGTATTGGGAAGCTATTCTGCTGTTGATTTATAGAAATTTCAATTCCATATAGGTGCGATTAAAGTCTGAGACCTCAGACATAGCCAGAGAGACCAGAAACGATTTCAATTCCATATAGGTGCGATTAAAGTCTCTTTCATTCCCGGTGACGAGGTTGAAATGACTGAATTTCAATTCCATATAGGTGCGATTAAAGTTTCGATTGTTTCACGGAAGCTCTCGCTGAAAACAAAATTTCAATTCCATATAGGTGCGATTAAAGTTTCCGCAAATGATGCACTCGACGTGCAGGTTCCTGCATTTCAATTCCATATAGGTGCGATTAAAGTTTTTAAATGCTTTGCCGTTATCGGTGTAGCTGATTAAATTTCAATTCCATATAGGTGCGATTAAAGTTCATGTTGCAGGCATGAGCATCAAAGAAGTATTTGAAGATTTCAATTCCATATAGGTGCGATTAAAGTTTTTACCGTCAGCAACTAAGACATCACCGACACGAATTTCAATTCCATATAGGTGCGATTAAAGTCCGCCCAAAAACCCGCTTTTTGGGGTGTTTTGGCGGTTTTTTTACCCATTCCTGTCGTCTATGGCTAATACTGCAAAAAACAGGGGGGTGCGACGATTTTTTCTCTATATAAACGAGTCAGTAGGGTTTTTCTCTATTCCTAATACCTCTCTTTTTGAATATTTCATGCTGTCAAATGTATAATATATTATGCTGTCCTTCTCGGTGTTTATCATGTCGTGCAGGGTTTCGGTGATCTCCTCAAACTGTGCCTCGGTAACCTCTCCCTCAAATACGGAGTTTTGTATCCAGATAAGTTTTTGCCTCAGATATTTTAACACTTTTGGTGCTCTTGGGCCTTTCTTAATATCATAAAACAACACTACGTACATCGCTCTGTTCTCCTACCACCAGATAGTAAATGGCTGATATTGGCTGTCACCCAGGATGTGCTTGATAATTTTATAACACTCAAGCCGTATCAGATGCCGGTAGCTTACCTGCTTGTTCAGTTTCCGGTGTTTGATGGTGGTTTTAATTTTGTCATCAAACTCCTTCACAAAAATCTTTCTCCCTTGCTCGCTAAGATAACAGTATCCCAGGTCTTTTTCAAAATCCTTTCCCCCAAGCATTTTTTTGTTCAGCAGGGTAAAGATGACCCGGTCAGCAAGCAGCGGCTTAAAAATTTCAGCAATATCAAGCGAAAGTGAAAAGCGCCTTTCGCCCGGCTCATGCAGAAAACTGATAAGGGGGTTAAGCTGGGTTTTATAAATCTCACTTAATACTGTTGTATAAACTAATGAATTGCCGAATGAGATGAGGGCATTAACCGGATTAGTTGGCGGGTGCTTTTCGCGTTTCTTAAAATCAATGGCTTCAGTGATTATCAGATGCCATGATTCATAGTAGGTAGAGCGGATATTTCCCTCAATGCCCATCAGCGAGGGGATATCACGGCTTTGGTCAATCCCGGTCATATACTTCTTTATTGCCTGAATGAAGGGTTCCATATCTCTCTGGCGGGCGTTATAGTATTGCAGATTTTTTAGCATGTTATCAGCCGCACCTGAAACAAATTTTCTGGCAAGGGCAAGGCGTTTTTCAGGGTCACGGTAGCAGCTCACCTGCTCTACCAGAAGCCGTCCTGAAACAAAGGGCTCCCTTGGGTAAAAACTTCCGCTATAGTAGCCATAGTAATTAAACAGGTGCAGGGTAATCTGGTTCTTGGCAATAAAGTTCAGGAATTTTGTGTTAAACTTAAGCTCACTAAAGCAGTAGAGCGATTCAATATCCTCAACGGGAATTGGTTTTCGCTGAACCCTCTTTGGCTCCTGGCTTTCCTCAGATTCCTCTGCCTGAGTATCTTCAACCTCAAGCAAATCTGTATCAGGGCTTTCCTCGGTCTCCTCACGCAACTCCTGTTCCTTAGATTCTTCAAAGTAAAGAGTGTTCTGGCGGCGTATTAGTTTTCCGTTTGAAAATATATAGTAGTGTCTTTTCATATCAGGCTTAACTGTAACACAAATCAAAATAGGCGCACTTAGAGCAAAATGGCTTGTCAATCACGGGCGGGGGAGTGGGCAGGGCTAAGAGCTTCTTAATATCTTCAATTGTTTTTTGCAACTCCTCGCGGTCATCGGGGTAAAGCTGCACTTTGATCTTTTTCCTGAGTTTGGGGTAGTCAATTATGCCGGTTACGCCGTCAACGCCATTTGCTTCAAGATAAAAAATATAAAACTTAACCTGCCAGGTGTGCACTTCATCAAGGGCATCGGTTCTTTTTATTTCATGGATAGTGCGCGTTTTTCTGTCAAAAAAATCCAGCGTGATATCTCCAATCCTAAGTTCATGTTCTGCCCTTGTGTAGGTGCTTTCGGAAATAAATTTACCTGAGTGCACAAGATCAGAGTTATGCTCCATATCAATGGTCTTGGCAAACAGCCAGAGCTTCCTTTTACAGAGATAGTAATAATGAATGTATGTGCCGGTCATAAGGATGTTATTTAGAGGAATGTATCGTTATCTGCTGAAGGCATAAATCCCTTTTCAAATGAATAATCCTGAAAGCGGGCAGTAAGTATATTTATCTCCTGTTCATCAGAGCGAATGATTACCTTTTCTTTTCCCAATAGATTGTCTTTTATGAGCTTGTGTTTTAAGTAAATAGGAATCTGCACGGTGTTTTCAAATTCAAATTGATAAAAATCATAACGGTTTGCAAACTCAAATTGACCATTAAGATTAATAAAAACTTTAACCTGGTCAATACCTTGACGGCTCTTCCAGTCACCGGCAGTTGCGTTGTCTTCGTCAGCATCCGCTGCCGGCAACACAATATTATTATTACAGATTAGTGAATAGTATAAATTTTTATTGGCAAGAGCAGTTGCATCACAATCAGGCAGTTCAGAATAAATTCTATTCACTAATTCCAGAAGCTGTTTAAAGGTATATGACCTCTGCTCTATTAGTGTCAGGGTTTTTTGCAGGGCTAATGCTGGTATCCATGCTTTGCTGGCTCTGTTAAACTCGCCATAAGGCGCTGGATAAAACTCACCATTTTTATCTTTAGGTTCAATATAAAAAAGTTCACCTGGTTCTTTACTAAATCTCTTTAGTCTGCCAATTCTTTGAACCATTCTATCACCCGGACAGATATCTGAAAACATTATGTCACTGCTGATATTTACACTCATTTCACCTATTTGGGTAAGTATTGCAATTCTGACTGCATCGGCTTTGCTCTCAGGTCCAAATGCATTCAAAAGGAGTGACTCTTTTTCTTTCTTGTCGGGTTCTGTGAATCTGCTGTGATATAATATGGCATTAAATCCTTGCTCCTCTATTGCTTTATAGTAATTAAGAGCCCGGTCAATGGTATTAGCGAAAAAAATTATTTTTTTACCACTGGACTTTATTTGATTAAGTGCATAAGTGATTGCTTCTTCCTCTTCAATTTTACTGATGGTGCACTTAATTCTTGATTCATCAAATGAATCATTAAGAATCTGAGGGAGCTGGTTCCCTTCCACCTGATAAAATTTTTGTGATACCTCGGGCAGTGTCGCACTCATTACCAATACCGGAACTTTGAGCACGGAAAGTGCCTGCAAGAGAGTTAGAATATTTGCCTGAGTAAATGAATCATAAAAATCTGCCTCGTCAATAACTAATGCCGCATTTGCAAGATTGTAAAAAATTGTATGATGATCTTCCTCAGTACCTGTAAGAGCTATCAGCAAATGATCTATAGTTGTAATAGTAACCGGGGTCATTAGTAATCTTGATAATGACCTGAGATTTTTATCATTCAAAAACATATCAGAGGTAGAATGATAAAGTCCAGTGCTGCTTAGTTTTTCCGCTGCGCCCACTGCCATGGAGTTGGCAGTGAATCTTGTGGGGAGGGCTATCACCACTCTGTCAGCAAGTTTATTCTCAATTAATTTGCTTCCCCATAAAAATGCTGCATCGGTTTTTCCTGCACCTGTGGGTGCTCTTAGCAGAGTCAATAGCTGAGAGGCGCCTTCTAAAGCCAGTTTCTGCACCTGATTCATCTCGGGATGAGGGAATTTGTAGGAAAATTTGGTTAACGGCAGAACATTAATACCCCCCTCTTTAGCACTGGCGCGGTGATCTGCGAGCTGCAGCAATGCACGAACTGCTGAAAAACGAAATTTTTTCTTGATGATATCATTAAAAATATTATCATTTCTGCTTAACTCACGGTTATTCAACCGGAGTATTTGATTAAAAATATCAGTCCAACCTTCTCGTTCCAGCCTACTTTGATAATACCTGCTGAGTTTACGGTGGTGAGCAGCAATTGCAACTGTAACTTCATCGCTTAATGAAATATTTTTAATTCTACAATAGTCAATTGATGCAAACTCATGCCGAAGATTTGCCTTCATCAGGTTTACAGCTTTATCAACTCCAGATTGTTTAAACAGCAAATAATCTTGCTGACAGGCCTTCTGCCATTTGTCATGCATTTTGCCTGCATCATGATATTTAACCGCATTAAACAACATCTCTCTCAGTGGGACGCCAGTGAAAGCAAAATACTTTTCTTCATAGAATGGGCAGGCGGAGAGAATATACTCCGCCTCCTCCATTACATGAGCGGTATGCTCTTTAAGAGTTATGCCTGTTGGTTTTGCCAGATACATATCTTATTCTTTAAACGCCTCCGCAAACGCTACGGGTGCAGCACCAGTGGTTATATCAAAGATCTGACATTCAGAGCTCGTTAAAAATTTAAGTGCTTCTGTATATGCAGTTAGCACACTGGAAGCATCAGGAGTCTTGCCTGTATCATCACCAAGAAACCATAATGCACCTCGGTCGGTTAATTCTGCCAATATGTTTTGCTTTTCTTGTTCTTCAGCTTCAAAGAATCTGATTGCTTTTCTGCTTAATAAAGTATCAAGTACGATAAGCACTTTCTGCGGTTCACCCTGAACGGCATTTCGTGCCTGATTTGCATAATGAAGCATATAGCGAGTTGAGTTAATGAACAATTTTACGCGTCGCAGTCGTTCTTCTTCACTACAATGTTTAACATATTTTGTTTCTATATGCATTCCGTCTTTTTCACCTGCATATTCAAACTTTTTGGAGATGCTCAGATTAATAAGATCAAGATGGAAATTCATTAACATGTCGTCTGCCTGTGAATACTCCTTAGTGGCTAATGCCTGATCAGCACCGGAATCTTTTTTAACCTTCAGACGGATAAGAAGATCCCGCCCTACTTCACTTTCGCCAAGTGAAACTGCCGGAGTTGCCGTAAGTGGTGCGGTTCTTCTTCCGGAGTAGCTGCCAAGTGATGTATGCAGGAAGCCACCCATATCAGCCCTAAGATCGCGTTCTACCATATTGGTTACGCCGTCACCGTTTGATACATAGGTAGTGCCCCGGTTACCATCTTCAAAATTAAGTAGTTCCATTGTACGGAACAAAACATGACGCTGCATCTGCCCAGAAATATAAACTCTGTTATCAGGTCTTCTTTTTATTGACGAGGCATTGCCAAGCAGTTTTTCACCGCCATTAGCAATATGATTTGCCATTGGAACTACGGATGAGATAAGGATTCCTTTAATTGTCTTCATTTTCGACTCCTTCAGTTGGATAAGGGTTGTTGTTAATTTCAGTTTCAGTTTTGGAAGTGTTTTTAATACGGGAATAAGCCATGATTAATTCTTTTGAGTTTTGCAAAGGTATCTCACCTGTCATCACCGCATTTATAAATAATTCTGCTTCAGCCGGAGCATCCTGATAGCTCAGTCGCCCGATTCTTGTGATTACTTGTGAGATTAAAGCAGTGGCTGATTTTGCAGCCAAAACAGTACTTTCAATCTCGGCAAGTGTTTTTGCTTTGAGTGTGTTTATCTTGTCATAGTCTTGCTTGTTATCTGAATTTTCCAAAGCATAAAAGTATGCTGCTCTGTTAATCCATCGCCCAAGTGTTGAAACGGATTGCACATGACTTTCTTTGATACCGTTCATAGTGAAGTATTCCTTAAATAAGTTGGTAATTTCATTTTCGTATTCCATTCTGATTGATAAAAAATCCTTAAAGTAGTGAGGGGTAAAAAACTGTAAAAATCTTGCGGTAAACAAGAAAAACAACTTTCTGTCATTTTCGTGTTTGTTTTGCAGACCTTGCCAGCCCGCTCTGTAAAGACTTTGTAAAAAGTTATAGAGAGCACCACTTTTTGAAAGAGAAACCGCTGCATGACTGAATTGGGTTTGGTGAACACCACTATAACTTACTATGTAAATTCGCGCTTTACCCAAAAGTTCACATACTTGAATCGCCTCTTCAGAAAAGGTTTCGCTGTTTTTAGCCCATTGCCCCAGGGCAGCCAGTAGTCCGATAGCCGCAAAGGTTGAATCAAGAGGCGCAAAAGGAAAGTTTCCATAACTGATTTGAGGTCGCTTAAAGCCACGCTTTTTCTCGTTCACTTTTGCAGTTTTTGCAGAATCCATAAGACCTGATGATTGCATATTTTCAAAAACCTTAATGAAAAGAATAAGGTCGTTGAGTTCCAAGTCGGGTATTATTGAACTGTAGTTATTGCTTACAGCATCATATCGGGCGGGTTTGCGCATCGTTATTGCCCCAATTGCACTCAGGGCAGCTTCTTCAAGTTCACCCGTTGGGGTGGTTTGAGATCTTTTTCCATTATTAATTTTACTTGTAGTAACGGAAAATGATTTATCCAGGTTTATTCGTTGGTCGAGTGAACCATTTTTTAGTTCTGATATAATTTTTGTGATACTTTTGTGAGTTTGTTCTGAAGATTTATCAGTGCTAAGTACATGAGATGACAAATAAAGACCTTTTGCTGCATTTCCTTTTGCAACATTTTTATATTCAAACTTTAATTCACTTTCTATTTGCGGATCATTATTTGTTGCCAATCTGAAATAACTAAGTTCTAAATTAAGTACCTCTGATAAATCTTTTGCGGTTAATTCACCAGGGTTCGTTTTCTTAAAGTGGTGACAAGCGTATGCCAATCCATATCTTGGTAAAAAACTATAATTTTTCATCAGATACCTCCGCGATAACTTCAATCCACCCATCATTTGAGCCAAGATATAGGGGTGTATTCAAATTTGAAAGACCTTCTCTAATGCGCTGAGCAAGTTCCTTGTTAGTTGTTAACGCAATAGAATAACTGCCTTTGCATAATATATATTCTCTATTGGTGGGGCTAATATAATAGTACGGGTAATATTGTGTTTGCAATTTTTCTTCAAGTGTATCAAGTTTTTGCTCCAGGCGCCAATCATAGTTGCGTGAACCGTTCAAGTGTCCTTTATCATTGCGCTTGAGTTGTTGGCTCCATAAATCCTCAAAAGAAGTAGTTTCTTCCGGCTTATTAATACTTTCAATTTTTATATGATTCGAAAGTATGCTTTTATAACCTGAACCCGATTCGGGCAACGCGTTAAATGATTTTTTGAATTCCTTTTTAAGTCGTTTTTCAATTTGATTTCGGATATCAGGTGAAAAATGAAAGGATAATAAATTCTCAATCATTCCAAATACCATTTGGTTCGTAGGTTCAAGTGAGGAGTGATAATAACTTCCGGGCAGCTTGCTCACCATTGAGAGAGGAGTAAGGGGTGTTATCTTTAGAACCAGAGTTTTATCAAATGTTGGCTCCTGTAAGAGAAAATCCAATGAAATTTTATTAGTGCTCATCTTAACCCTCCAAAACATGATCCTGTAGATTCACCCAAACCCACACACCAGGCAAATTTAATTGCATTTTCATCACCTTGCATCCTTACCTTTACAAAATTGGCTTTATTACCCACTTTATTGAGAGTAACTACCTTAATCCTGTTCCCTTTAAAGTTTTTCTCAATAATTATGCTAAAATCCGATAATTCCAATTTTGCATGATTTGCTTTTTTTAAGAGAATCTGTTTTAATCTTTCAGGAAAATTATCGTGGAGATAGGTTAAGTGTTCGGTGGTGCCATTTTCCCTTTTTATTCGGGCTAATATTGGGCTGAGGGTTTTAAATGTATAGTCGTTTCCGAACTCTGGGGTTTTCATGGTTTTTATTTCTTTAATTCTCATACCGCAAAAAAGCTCCTGGTCTAATGTTATTGCGTTGGTAAGTCTTGTCTGAATTTTTTCATCCCACGCAGAAATTGACCAGTCTGCTCCATCTTGGAAAATAAATCCTTCACGGTGAGATTTTGATCCCCAAAGCCATCCTACGGAGTAAAGACTTAGTTGATCATGATGGGGATTCTCCTCCCCAAGCCATTTATGGAAAACGCCGAGAAGTTTTTGCTGGTAGTTAAAGGGGACAATTTCAAGGTTTGGGGTGGTTTTAATGAGAAAGCGCATAGGTTTTCCTCTGATATTTGATAAAAATGGGGGTTGTTATACAGAATAAGGCGTGAATCTCCCGTGTGGTCATGAGACCCCGCCGCCGCAAAGCTGGTTTCTTTGCTTATCCATTTCCTGAGCTCCTTTGTTTTTGGATTTTTCTTCGGGGGCGGGTCATTGCTCTCCCCCATTTAAGAAAGTCACCCTTATAAAATATGGGCTTTTCATGGAATTTCCAAAACTGTTTCTTTTTAGTTTATTCATCTTACCTGAGCAAATTTCCGGTTTCCTCAGGAGAGTTTTCTATCACGGCATGATAATTTTTTAGTTTTTTCTGAATTCATCCCCTGGTTTTTCATCTTTGCCGCATCCTGCCCGGCTTACGGATTTCAACTCCGTTTTTTTGCCCGCTAAACTTTATATTTAAACGTTACATTAAAAAAAACTAAAGGAACAACTATGAGCAGCAATACTGAAAGCGGCGGAAAATGTCCGGTTCACCATGCCGGTATGGGTGCCGCGGGCACAGGTAATCAGGACTGGTGGCCTAACCGGCTCCGTCTGAATATCCTCAGACAGCATTCAAACCTTTCCAATCCGATGGATAAGGGTTTTAATTATATAGAAGAATTTAAGAAGCTTGATTTTGAAGCTCTGAAAAAAGACCTCGTGAAACTGATGACTGACTCACAGGACTGGTGGCCGGCTGATTTTGGCCATTACGGAGGTCTGTTTGTCCGCATGACCTGGCACGCTGCCGGTACCTACCGCGCAAGTGACGGACGCGGCGGCGCTTCGGGCGGTCTGCAGCGTTTTGCCCCGCTTAACAGCTGGCCTGACAATGCCAATCTTGATAAAGCACGCCGTCTGCTGCTCCCCATTAAGCTGAAATACGGCAACAAAATTTCCTGGGCTGATCTTCTGATTCTGGCTGGTAATGTGGCTATGGAATCCATGGGCTTTAAGACCTTCGGCTTCGGCGCGGGACGTGAGGATATGTGGGAGCCGGATGAGAGTATATACTGGGGCGCTGAGCAGAAATGGCTCGGTGATGAAAAGCGCTACACAGGAAAGCGTGATCTTGAAAATCCGCTCGCCGCTGTGCAGATGGGTCTTATCTATGTGAATCCTGAAGGTCCGGGCGGAAACTCCGATCCGGTTTCAGCCGCGCATGATATACGCGATACTTTCGCGCGGATGTCCATGAATGATGAAGAAACGGTCGCGCTTATTGCGGGCGGACATACCTTCGGTAAAACACACGGCGCGGGTGATGCCGCGTTAGTGGGTCCTGAACCTGAAGCTGCTGATATTGAAGAACAGGGTCTTGGCTGGTCGAATAAATTTGGTACCGGCAAAGGAGGCCACACCACCACATCCGGACTTGAACTTGCATGGACGCGCACACCGGCTAAGTGGAGTCATGATTTCTTTAAGCATCTGTTTGAATATGAGTGGGAGCTCACCACAAGTCCCGCAGGCGCAAAGCAGTGGGTTGCAAAGAACGCAGAAGCAACCATACCGGATGCGCATGATGCTTCAAAAAAACATAAGCCGATGATGCTCACTACCGATCTTTCATTGCGTTTTGATCCTATATACGAGAAGATTTCACGCCGCTTCTATGAGAATCCGGATGAGTTTGCTGATGCTTATGCACGCGCATGGTTTAAGCTTACTCACCGTGATATGGGTCCAAAGTCCTGTTACTTTGGTCCGGAAGTTCCGGCAGAAGATTTAATCTGGCAGGATCCTGTACCGGCAGTAGATCATAAACTTGTGGATGCTGCTGATATATCATCACTCAAAGCAAAGGTGCTTGCATCAGGACTGACTGTTTCCGAACTGGTTACCACTGCATGGGCATCAGCATCAACATTCCGCGGATCAGACAAACGGGGCGGCGCTAATGGTGCACGCATCCGTCTTGAGCCGCAGAAGAACTGGGCAGTGAATAATCCGGCTCAGCTTTCGAAGGTGCTTGCTGCTTTAGAGAAGATTCAGGCAGAGTTTAACGCGTCAGCAAAAGACGGAAAAAAGATTTCTCTTGCTGATCTGATTGTTCTTGCCGGATGTGCTGCAGTTGAGAAAGCCGCGAAAGATGGCGGATATGATATATCCGTTCCGTTTACTCCGGGCAGAACCGATGCTTCGCAGGATCAGACTGATGCAGCGTCATTTGGTAATCTTGAGCCATACGCAGATGGTTTCCGCAATTATCTGAAAGCACCTGCGGTAGTTCCATCCGAGCATATGCTGGTTGACCGCGCACAGCTTCTTCAGCTCACCGCGCCTGAAATGACAGTGCTGGTCGGCGGATTGCGCGCGCTTAAAGCAACTTTTGATAACTCGGATAAGGGTGTTTTCACCAGCCGTCCCGGTGTTCTGAGCAATGATTTCTTTGTAAATCTGCTTGATATGAATACCGCCTGGGCAGCAACCGATGAAGCAAAGGAAGAGTTTGAAGGACGCGACCGCAAGACCGGGAAGCCGATGTGGAAAGCATCGCGCACCGATCTGGTGTTCGGTTCAAACTCGGAGCTCCGCGCGCTTGCTGAGTTCTATGCCAGTTCAGACAGTAAAGAAAAGTTCGTGAAGGACTTTGCCACAGCATGGAACAAAGTAATGAATCTTGACCGCTTTGATCTGAAAAGATAAAAACGTAAAGATCTGAATTATAAAAGCCGCGGCGGTTAAAAACGCCGCGGCTTTTTTTATAATAAATGGTGGAAAAATCCGGGTAACATTAAAACAGTTATTGATGTGACTAAAGAAAACTCGTATTTTAGCATAGTCAGTTAAAGTGGTGTGGTTTTATGATCTGTAAATTTCAGCTTTTGATGCTGAGAAGACACTTTTCCGGCTGGACAAATCTCATTTAATAAAATATAGTATGGCAGAAAAAGCATTTGTAACTCCAGAGGTTTTACGCTGGGCACGAAAGACAGCTAAAATGAACGAGCAGACTGCTGCAGAAAAAATCTCAGTCAGTGCTGATAGAATCAGAGAATGGGAATTGGGTTTAGGACAACCAACCATTAAGCAGGCACAAAAACTCGCAAAAGTTTACAGAAGACCATTCGCATTATTTTTTCTCCCGGAAGCACCAACTGACTTCAAACCGCTTGAAGACTTTAGAAAACCGGGGTCAAAGGATCTGTCTACTTCAGTAATTTTTATTATCCGTGAAATCCAGCAGAAGCAGGCCTGGGTCCGGGAATCGTTTTTAAATGAAAAGAAAGAGCCGCTGCCATTTATTGGCCGGTTTTCTCTGGAAAACAGTCCCCAGGATGTGGCAGTTGATATTCTAAAGGTTCTGGGAATAAATCCATCACAATACGTATCCGGGTATCCCTTAAAGGAGTGGATAAATGCTGCCGAAATGAGTGGTATATTTATTACCCGTACCAGCAATATTCATTCCAGATTACTGATAGATACAGATGAGTTGCAGGGATTTGCAATAGCTGATCGAATTGCGCCGTTTATTTTTATAAACTCTGAGGACTGGAATACAGCTCAGTTATTTACCCTGGTTCATGAACTTGCTCATCTTTGGATTGCTGCCAGCGGTATTTCTAATGCTATTGACTTTGATCAAATAAAAGGAGATACGTATCATACAGTTGAACGTTTCTGTAATGAGGTGGCAGCATCTGCCTTAATGCCGGAAAAAACATTACAATCTGAAAATATATCTAATTTTAGTGACTTAAAAGACCTGTCTTCCAGTTCACGAAAATATGGCGTCAGCAGTTTCGCTTTATTAGTAAGACTGTTAAATCTTCACATAATATCAAACAACAAATTTCTGAGCTTAAGACAACAGGCGGAAGCTGAATATAACAGCTATATTGTTAAAGAAGCGGAGCGGAAGGCAAAGCAGAAAGCAAAGGATGGCGGTCCAAATTATTATCTGCTTCAGTGCAATAGAAACGGCCGATTATTTACGCAGATTGTACTAGATGCATTTAGAGGAGGAAGTATTAATCCGACACTAGCAAGCGACCTTTTAAATGTCCGGATTACAAAATTTCAGAAATTGGAAGCGCAGCTTTTCAAATGAGTACAGGTGATAATAAATATTGTCTGGATGCAAACGTATTGATACAGGCATGGCAAAAATATTATAACCCAAAGTTCTGTCCTGACTACTGGGGAATCCTTGATAAACTTGGCCAAGAGAAAAGGATTTTTATTCCGGAACAGGTTTTTGACGAAATTGTGCGGACAGAAGATGATCTGACTAAGTGGTTAAAGAAAAGCCAGATTCCTATTGTAAAGATTACTTTGTCAGTAACACAATGTCTTCAGAAAATTTATTCAGCTGATCACAAACACAGATTGCTGGTGGATAATATAAGAGGACGCTCACTGGCGGATCCCTGGGTGATTGCCCATGCAATGAATGAAAAGGCAACCGTGGTAACAAAAGAAAATAAAGAAACTGCATTAAATTCAACAAGAATAAAAATCCCTAATGTTTGTGAAAGTATGAATGTCAGATGGATGGACGATTTCCAGTTCATAACTGAAATACAAATTATGTTCTCGTGCAGATTAAAGAATGAAAGCCATTAAACGCATTTTATTTTTAAGGATTAAGTCAAAAAAGCAATAAGAAACCGGTTCCTTCTGACTATTTACCGAAAATAATATTTGAGCGGGCACCGATAAGGTGCGCGTAAAACAATTTTAACATACTGCATTTCTTTTGATTAAGTCTCAGGGAAGAAGAGGGAGGGGAGACAAAGGGGTGCGTATTTACCTGCAGGATCGAATAACCCCGGTTGAAAATGAAGGATGTGTTTTGTCGGATATATAATAATATCATGTCTTCGGCATTTGGGGTTTGGGGAATATATATGTGGTTTTTGTAGAGACGATGCAAATGCGACGCGGGGTTTCAGGGTCAGCGGATTATTGCATTTGCGTCGTCTCAGGGAAGAACAGGGCACATTAACCATACAAGACGATGTATCCCGATAATACTGTGTGTGGTTATCTTATAATATGTACCAAAACCCGTTGAGACGATGCATCCCGATTGCATCGGGACAGGTGCATCGTCTCTACAGGGCCAAATGGGGTATATATTTAAAAGCAAAAAAGCCGTCCCATGCTCAGAGGACGGCTTTTTGCTGAATCACTAACGATTCGGAGGAGGCAAATACCTTCTTACTTGGTGAGAATCATTTTCTTCATGGACTGGAAGGTCTGGCTTCCGTCAACAGCGCTTGCTGTGATGGAGTAGAAGTAGATTCCTGAGGTAAGCGAGGAAGCATTAAAGCTGACCTGATTGTAACCGGCACTGAATGTTCCGTTTACTAATTCGCTGACCACTTCACCGAGGGTGTTATATACCATCAGACTTACTTTGCTTTCGAATGGAAGCGAGAAAGATATCATGGTTGAAGGGTTAAACGGATTAGGATAGTTCTGCTCTAAGCTGAATTCTGAAGGAGCCGCGCTTACTTCAACGGTCTGTGAATATGCATAGGATCCGTCAAAATCAACCTGCTTCAGGCGGTAACTGTAGGTGCCTTCACTGATGATATCAGAATAGCTGTAGCTTCTGGTTTCAACGGTGGTTCCGTTTCCGTTAACGAATGCAACGGTTTTAAATTCACCAGCAGTTGATTTTCTCTGAACTTCAAAACCTTTGTTGTTGGTCTCAGTTGCGGTTGCCCAGTTAAGGTTAACAACGTTACCTGAAACAGAGGCGGTGAATGAGGTCAGTTCAACCGGAATAACCGGCAGTCCGAATGCCATATCATCAAAGTAATAGGTTCTTTCACCGGCGGTTGCTCCGTTAACACCGAAGTTAAAGAAGATGGAAGCTTTATTATAATTGTTTGCAAGATTGAGCGGTGCGGTACCTGATGCTGGGTTGCCGAAATCGAATACCAGTGTCTGCCACTGATTTGCAATGGTAACGGTAGCTTCGGTTTCGCAGGTGATGGTATTGTTCAGATGATCTTCAACTTTCAGACGAACCTGAATGCCGGCGTGAGGTGACCATACGCGGACGTTCATCCTTTTTTCCTGTTCGGTGAAAGGAACTTTTGTTTTGAAACCGGTCTGAACTCCGCCGGTAACAGCGGTAACGGTTGTGCCTGCCCAGGGCTGAGCGGTAGCTGATTTTACTGCTTTTGCAACTTTGTTTCCGGCCATAGTCGGGTCATCAACGATGGTTGAGTTTTCAGCGCCTTCAAAACCAACCAGTCCATAGTTAATCCATGGTACATCAAAGGTAACAGGAAGGTTCATCTGTGTGGTATCAGGCGGAGGAGGGGTGCCTGTGGTTAAACGGATATCATCAAAAAGATAGGTGAAATCAGGTGATCCGTTTCCTACGGTGCCGAGGTCAAAGATAAAAACAACTTTTGAATACTGGTTTGCTGCATTAATTGCGGTATAATCAAAAGTGAGTTCTTCCCATCCGTTTGCCACAGTTCCGGTTAGTTCTCTTTCGAAGTTAATGGCAGGATTGGTTTCGTTTTCAACTTTAAGGAGAAGTTTTGCGCCTGTTCTTGGCATAAATACTTTTACCTTAAAGAATTTATTGGTGGAAAAATCAATCGGTGCTGCTAAGGTCAGGTATGCGCCTGCCCATGGCTGTCCGGCACCTTTTACCATCTGTGCAACTTTTGCACTGGTATTAATGCCGCCGATCTGCGGGTTATTGATAACGGTAGCAACACCGCCGTCAAAATTAGTGAATGTGTAATTTACTGTTCCCGATTCAAAATCCAGCGGCAGGGTTGGTGCCTGCGCGAAAACTGATCCGGCAAACAGAACAACTGCTATGAAAGCAGCAAAGAGAAAAGGTACACGATTGGTCTTCATTGTTTCTCCAGAAGATTATGTTTGTTTAGGTTAATTATTTCAGATACAGATGATCTGTTTTTTGGCAGATTACCCGCATCCCGCTTTTGTAATGCTATTTAAGAACCGTCATTTTTCTGACAGCATGATATGACGGAGAGCCGTTAAGCGGATCAGCTGTCAGTTTATAGAAATAGACGCCGCTTGGCAGTCCGGATGCATCAAACCGTGCCACATGACTTCCCGCGCTCAGGGTTTCATTAACCACCTGAACGGCTTCTTCACCCAGGATGGTATATACGCTCAGCGTTACACGGGAATCATGGGATAAGGTATAGGAAATAGTTGTTGCCGGATTAAACGGATTCGGATAATTCTGATTGAGTTCAAATTCCGCCGGAAGGGATGCATATTCCCGGTTTCCGGTTACTGCTGAATAGGTAACATCAAACCAGTTCAGACTGAAGAGCCAGTTTGGTTTTTCAGAAATCACATCGGTATATACTTCAAATCTGATGATATTGGTGCCTGCCTGCATGGGAACACCTGCCACGGTAATCGGGCGCCAGTTCTGCCAGCCGCCGGTACCGGTTACAAACTTCTTGCCGCTTACATCCTCATTATTTACAAAAAGACGGAAGTAACCAAATCCGGGAACGGTTGCTACGTTTGCAGTAATATCATAGACGGTGTCGCGTGTTGCATTCACGGTGTACTCAAGCCATTCACCGTCAACCATCCAATAGACATCATATCCCTGTGTACCGGAGGGTTCAATATCAACGCCTTCATTCGGGCGGTAGGCAAGACCGATATTGTTTGAGTTAACATCATGGTAAGCAACTCCCTCGCCGCCGTTATCATAATTTTCTGCCTGAATAATTCCGGGGAGGTTAACCGCAGTTCCGGTGTAAGGAGTACCGTTGCCAAGAACACGGATTTTTACGCTGTCCATGGTGGTAAGTCCGGCCGGATTGCTCACGTTTAAGAGGACCGTATATTCCCCCGGAGCAGTAAAAGTATATATAGTGTCGGGGGCGGAAGAAACAGCACCGGTTCCGAAGTTCCAGAGGAACGTAAGGGGTGAGTTATTGCGGTCATAACTTCTGCTGCCGGAAAATGAAACACGAAGCGGCACTTTGCCGGTGGTTCTGTCTGTTGTAAGAAGTACAATGGGTGCATCGGGGTTAACTGGTGATGTGCTGATATGCCTCATCCTGCGGGGACCAACTCGCATGCTAAAGTTATCTGAAAAATTCACCGTTATGGAATCTGAACCGGGATTAAACGCGATATACGTTTTATATCCCGCGTTGTCCTTAAAAACCGCATAGGTGGCAATATCCGCGGTCACGGTCAGATCCTGCTTGCCCATCTTCTTCATATTGCCAAGCCAGTGGTAAGTGTGGGCTTTGGTGCCGCCGGCTTCGGGTATATATCCACTGTCGGCAAAGAAAGAGGAAAGCGCTGCTGAGGGATCAACAAACGCCTGATATTTCCAGATGATATCTTTCCATGTGGGGTCAGCGCCGTTAAGTTCGGTGATTATTTCAGTATGCAGCGACTGCACGTATTCAGGATTGCGTCCCAGATAGAGTGATCCGCCGTTATAGGGGAGCATGTTAATGCCGTGAATGAAATCAGGGTTTGCGCCAAACCAGGTGGAGTGGACTCCTTTTGCTCCCCAGATCATGCCGAGACCTTTATAAGTATAGGCCGCCGGAAAAACAACATTATCAACATCAAGCCAGTATTGTTCAATAGCGCTGCGCTGAGTTGCGTGCAGATATATACCAAGATCGCGGATGCTGTCCTGCTGGGTAAGTGAGCCCCAGAGGATAACCGCGGTTGCAAAGTTCATGGCTTCGGAACTTGATTCTTCGTTGTTGCCGTCGCCAAAATCACCGTGGCCTGATGCCCAGGAGTGTCCCGCATAAGCGTCAAAAGCCCGGAGGAAAGGGAAGCGGGTATCATTGCGGTCCCAGTTATTGCCGTCTTTGATAAGCAGGTTAACCATGCCTCCCCAGTTTTCCTGAGAAGCCCAGACGGGATCATACTGCGCAACTATTGCAGCTGCCATGATTGCGTATCCGGAGTGGAAGTTATGGTCGTTAATCTGATTATCAGCACCGTATTCTGAAGGATAGCCGGTAAGGGTGCGCCAGGGAGCGTTATATACATAACTCTGGGGTCCGCCCGCGGTGAACCATTCTTCAAGGCGAGTCTTGATCTGGGTAAGGAAATAATCTCTTTGTGCTGCTGCTCCGAGCTGATCGGCAATGCCAACAAGATGTGCCATGCGGGCCATCAGCTTGCCGTTCCAATAGGTTCCGGAATTGTCACCGCTTGCCGGGAGTGTTTCGGACGTGTGAGAGTTCAGCATTGCCAGCAGATCTGCCCGGTTATATATACCCGCATCGGGCATACCCGGGAGTACTCCCTCATAAGCGTGGGAGGTTTCAAACTGGCTGCCGTCAAACAGTTTCATCTTTCCGGCGACAGTGGTGTATTCGTATGCTGTGAGCGGCACGGAAGAGTTTATATACTGATGGCGGTACAGAGCTGAAAGAGTCTGGTTAAGATTTCCGTTCCGGTTCTCTTTCAGTTCTGTTGTATAGGTAAACGTGGTAATAAGTTTTGATGTCTGCTGATTATATACCCATGAAACTTCACTTCCGGTAACGAATGCATAAGCCCGCTTGCGGAAGAATTCGAGTGTTGCAGGAGTATTGTCAGGGAGAAGCGCTATGGAGAGATAATCTTTGTTGTTGAGTGAAGACTGAAGAAGGGTTGTTCCTGTCCACACTGAACTGTCGGGGGCGAAGATTCCATAATGACGCCCTTCAACTGAAATACCAAGAACGCCATTCTGATTAAACCAGATATTGGGATTGGCTATAAGAGTAATGGAAGCGTTTCCGCCTGAGATGGTGAAGAACACAAACGGAAGTCCATGTCCTAAAGTTGCTTTCATTCGGCGTGTGCCGTCATCCCAGAGTGCTGTTACCGTCCAGTCACCGTAATCATCAGTGAGGGTTTTTGTAACATTGAGTCCGGTTATCCCGACAGTCATCTGCTGGGAAAAAGGATAGAGGTAATCCTGCGCGGCAAAAACATGGTTAAGAGTATGACCAACCTGAAGTCCGTTGCCCTTTGCGCGGAAATACAGAGGGTGGGCAAAGATGTTGTTTGAATGCTGGTCGCCGTAAAAAGGAAAAATAAGACTGGTCCAATAGTCGCAGGTCTGTGCCGGCTTACTGAAAGCCGCTGATACTTTTGGAACGGCAGTGGCTCCTGATGCATATTGCGGACCGACGGTTCCGGATGGAAGTACCGTACCATAACTGCCCGCCCCAACCTGAACGTTTTGGGCAAAAACAAATGATGAAAGCAGGAGGAACGCGGTAAATTGAAGCAAAGTCTTTATCATTAATTCCTTTTATTGGAGGGAGAATAATTTCGCCCTCGCGTACAGGCAAGTATGCAATAAACGTACCAGTAAAAAACCTCTGAAAAGCTGTTAAATAAGATGGATTAAGGGGTTTATGAAGATGAGAATTCAGGCAGGGTTATGATAATAATAACCGGGGGTTATTAAATTGATAATGGGGAGCTTTTGCATTGTGAAGTGAGTGGAATTTGGGTTTTGGGCGGTGTGGAGAGAGAGTAGAAGTTTTGGCAGGGCTAACCCCCAATCCTCCTCTCTTCCTTAAACGATGTATCGTGTTCATTATTATTTTTTTAAGTAAGATGGTTTTAGATGAATATAATTCTAATCGAAGAAGTGTGGGTTTTTTTGACTCACCCCCAACCCCCTCTCTTTCTTAAAACTTAGTATAGTGGTTAGTTGTGCCTTTTCAACAAGAAAGTATTTCTTGGTTTTGAATCTTACCGAAAAAGAGGGGGCTTTTTTGACTCACCCCCAAACCTCCTCTCTTTCTTAAAACGATGTTCGTGTTCATTATTATTTTTTGAGAAAGATGGTTTTAGATGAATATAATTCTAATCGAAGAAGTGTGGGTTTTTTTGACTCACCCCCAAACCCCCTCTCTTTCTTAAAACGAAGTATAGTGGTTAGCTGTGCCTTTTCAACAAGAAAGTATTTCTTGGTTTTGAATCTTACCGAAAAAGAGGGGGCTTTTGTACATCGAAGATATAGGAGATTTTTAACTCACCCCCAACCCCCCCTCTTTCTTAAAACGAAGTTCGTGTTCATTATTATTTCTTGGGCAAGATAGTTTTACATGAAAGTAATTCTAATCGAAAAATGTGGGCTTTTTTGACTCACCCCCAAACCCCCTCTCTTTCTTAAAACTTAGTATAGTGGTTAGTTGTGCCCTTTCAACAAGAAAGTATTTCTTGATTTTGAATCTTACCGAAAAAGAGGGGGCTTTTTGAATTATCCCAAACCCCCTCTCTTTTTAAACGATGTTCGTGTTCATGTATATTTCTTGGGTTAGATGGTTTTACATGAATATAAGTCAGATCGAAAAAGAGGGGGCTTTTCTGAGTTCTGCAGAGCCAAGCAGGCAAATATTCCACACCAGCAGGCTTCACTAAAACTCTACGGTATAACTTAGGATGGTTTTAATAAGCAGTATCCGGAATTTCGCAATGGTTGAAATCTGAAATGTATTTTGTTAAAATTTGTAACCGGCAAGTGATCTTCTGCCAGAAAAGGAAAGGAAGGATATGAACGTCAGTAAGAATAATTTCCGGTTGATGATTCTGGTTTTAATACTCCCGCAACATATTCTGAGGACAGCTAAAAAACCTCTAGGGCAGCAGTTCCTTTTTTAGCTGCTGAATGTTAATCCAGTCTGCCCAGTTGTCAAGAAGGGGAACGGCGGAGATTCTTCCTCCAAAGCCCATAAGCCGGTGGGTGAACATATATATATCACTGGTTTTAACCGAAGAAAGAAGCTGTTCGTTTACTCTTACGCCATACTTCTTAAACAGCTCAGCGGTTTTCTCAGAGATGAAACCGGTAATCTTCTTTTGTGCCAGATATCTGCGGAGCTGTTCTTTGTCTTTTTCAAAATCAACAACAGGCGCATCTGATGACCGCTGCTTCTCTTTAACCATCAGAAGTGAATAGCTTCCGTTTTCTCTTCTCACTGGGCCGTAAAGTTCATTGAGTTCAAGCCCGGCGGCTATAGTGCCAATGCTGCCCAGAACAGCCGCGGGTTTTAGTCCGGTCATTCCTGCTGAGTCTGCAAGAGGATCAGTAAATCCATAAGAGCGGGTGACCTGGTCGAAAGAAGTTCCTTCAGTAATACGGCGCAGAGCTTCTTCAACTTCACTCAGCTGAGCAAGGGTAAGAATTTGCACATTAAGATAGGTCTGCTCACGGTCATTATATATATCTGTATCGTAGTACTGCTTTACCTCATCATCGCTTGCACGGGCGGAGTCAAGGCTGCTGAGTTTGAGGAAATGGGCAAGCATGCTTTCTTTCCAGAGCGCAAGATCGCGCTGGACGCTCTCTGTCTGCAGAAGTCCCTGCCGGCGTGCTTCATCAGTAAGGATACAGCTTTGCACAAAAGTCTTAACAGCGTTGCTTAGCCGCTGGTAAACGTATGCCTTACCTGATGAAGAAAAAGTGAGCTCGTTAAATGCGGTATGAGAAAGGAAATCCAATATGGTTACTGCATTAAGGCCGGCGGTAAAAAGCTGACGGCGTATTTCCTGTTCAGGAATCTCAGAAAGCAGTTCCCGGAAATCAGAATCGCTGAGGATGATTTTTCCTTCTGCAGTATCAATCCCCTCAGGATAACGAATTTTAATTTTATTATACATTGCTTCCGCTATATACCGGAAGTTCTGTTCATTAATATCAATCCGCACATCCGAGAGCAGTTTGCTGAAATACTCACCGGTTTTCAGCAGGGTTTTCCTGTTCCGGATGATTTCCTTGATCCTGTTCACTTCAGACTGATTGCTTATGTCAACCGGCTTAGAAGACTTTTCCCGTACCAGAAACATTGTCCACCCAAGTTCGCTTTTGACAGGGTAAGAACATTCTCCCTGCTTCAGAGTAAAAATATATTCCTCAACCTCGGCATCCTTCATTGATCCTAAAACTACGGTGAACTGATTGAGGGACAATCCGCTGCTGCTGAAGGTTACGAGAACGGAGTCATGCTTTTCGGGTGTTGTGCCGGAAAGCTCATGATAAAGGTAGAATATTGCCGCGGAGTCGTTCCCGGAAATAACGTCGGTTTTCACTTCTGTTCCGGCAAACATCAGGGCCTTGGTAACATCATCCGCGCTGAGTTTTACCTTGTCTGAAATTTCTTTTTTGAAAAGTGCGTCACGCAGGTGTATATCTTCTACCGGCTGATAATAAAAACGGAATAACTGAGATTCGCTTATGCCGCTGCTGAGCGCTTCAAGATACCAGAGCTTTTCCGTTATCAGTGAAAAAAGGAAGTCGGATTTTCTCTGCTCAGCGTTGGTGCCTGATTTCTGACTGATAAAAGGGGAAAGCTCATAGCGGATGCGGAACTCAGAATCGGTAATTTTCAGTTTTCCGATTTCTGCAATTGTAAGCGGAGCTTTTTGCGCGGCGGCATTACATGAAATAATCAAAAACAGGAGAAAAATAATGCGGATGACGGAAGGGAGCATAGAACTAATTTTTATTATCAATAGCAAGCCCCAGAGCTTTCAGGTATTCATGATTGATTATCAGATTTTTCACAGCAAGATTTTCAAGATACTCATCAAGCACTCGGTTAATGATTTCCTGCGCTGGCTTGTTATCCCGTATATAAGCAAAAGACACATCAAAACCATCAGCGAACTTTTTGATCTGATCGTAATTACCCGGCACCTTTATGGTTACTACTCCCCGCTCGCTTTCAAGTTTTTTATAAGGCCAGAAACACCAGCTTACCGACTCTGATTCGAGCGTTTTTCTGAATTCAGTTATCCATTCATTTGTGTTCTCGCCTGACTCACCGAGGTATAGAGGCACATTGTATTTGTCTCTGTAATCAAGATAATCCTGGATAACCTCTTTGCCTGCTGCCGTCCAGTATTTATGGAAAGTATATACCGATTTACTGTCAAACGGAGGGCCGAAGACGGAGAAATTGCTGTTCCATTGTGCTCCTCCGATGAAGACGATATGGTTCTCATCAACTTCCCGAATTGCGGCAGTGATTCTTTTGAATAACGGCTCAAGAAGCGGATTCAGTTTATCCTTGTCAAAAAAATGGGCAATTGGTTCGTTCAGCAGGTCATAACCAATAACGATGGATTCTTTAGCATATCGCGATGCAAGTTCTCTCCACACTCTAATGGTGAGTTCCTGCATTTCGGGGCTTTCAAAAAGGAAGGGATAGCCGTAGCTGTCATCTATATTATCACCTGTTTGTCCTCCCGGAGCGCAGTGCATATCAAGCACCACCCCGAGATTATACTCCCGGCACCAGGAAACAGCACTATCCATCAATGCGTAACCGGGACCGGTCATTTCTCCCTGATCATTTACAAAAAGTTTATAGTGAAAAGGAATCCGGACTGAATTAAAGCCGGCCTTTTGTATCAGGGCTATATCCTCACGGGTAATATATAACTCACGGAATTTGCTCCAGAACTTTTGCGCTTCTGATTCACCCAGCAGTATGTTAAAGAAATCGTAAATAAGCCGGGGGGAGCTGATTTTTTCAAAGCGGAACATATATCCTTCAGGTACCATCCAGTGGCCGAGGTTAATCCCTTTAAGCACAACCGGTTTGCCGTAGGGCGTGATTATATCTTTACCGCTGACAGAATAAAAGCTGCCGGACTGGGCCAGTCCGGTCCGGCAGATAAGCAAAAATAAGAGTATTATATACGGAAAAATATTCCGGATACTGGTCATTTATTTCACAAACGAAGGTTTGCTTCCTGAGAAACCGTAATAAACGATAAACATGTAGCAGATAACCGGCAGGAAGAATGCCTGATGAATGCCGATGGAGTCAGCGATAAGTCCCTGCAGCACAGGAACAATTGCTCCTCCTACGATAGCCATACAAAGGATACCTGATGCCTGTCCGGTGTGTTTTCCGAGTCCGTGAATAGCAAGGGAGAAGATAGTCGGAAACATTATGGAGTTAAACAGGCCCACAAGCAGCATTGACCAGATTGCAATCTGCCCGTCGGTGAACATTGAAACAACAACCAGCACAGCAGCAGCAATAGCATTAAAACCGAGCACGGTGCCGGGTTTAATCATCCTTTGAATACCTGAACCGATGAAGCGTCCGACCATTGCACCGCCCCAGTAGAAGGAAACCATCTTGCCGGCATCCAGTTCGCTGAGAGTGCCGTCAAGGAAAACAAAATACTTAACAAGAAAACTGCCGATGGCTACTTCCGCGCCCACATATACAAAGATACCAATTGCTCCGAGAATGAGATGGCGGTACTGCCAGGCACTTTCGTGTTTATGGTCATACTTTGCCGAGCCGTCATTTTCTTCATCCATTGAACCGGCTTCAACCTGCGGAAGTTTAATGAAAGCAAATATTGCCGCAATCAGCAGGAGAACTGCTGCAAGCCAGAGGTAAGGCTGCTGCACTGCTGCTGCTTCAGCTATTTTGTATGCTTCAAGGTCAGCGGCTGACATCTTGGCCATTTCATCTGCTGTCTTAACCGCGGTTGAGAGGATAAGCAAGGAACCAAAGTAAGGAGCAATGGTGGTGCCGAGCGAGTTAAATGCCTGTGTAAGGTTCAGCCGTGAGGAAGCTGTTTCCTGCTTGCCAAGAATTGTTACATAGGGATTTGCCGCAACCTGAAGAAGGGTGATACCCGATGCAAGAATAAAAAATGCAGTAAGGAAAACCGGGTACGATCTCATGCCGGCTGCAGGATAAAAAATAAGTGTTCCTATACCGGCTGTTACCAGACCGATGATAATGCCTCTTTTATATCCTACCTTTTCAACAATCCATCCTGACGGGAGGGAGATGAGGAAGTAAGCGAGAAAAAAGGTAAACTGCACGAGCATGGATTCAAAGTAGCTCAGCGAAAAGACGTTCTGAAGATGGGGGATAAGAATATCGTTAAGACTGGTCAGGAATCCCCACATAAAGAAGAGTGAGGTAAGGACTGACAATTCGGGCAGATAGTTCTTATTATTCCCGTTACTTTGGGAGATTGGTTTTGAGTCGGTAATGATACCAGCCATTTAAGTAACTCCGGTTAAATATAAGTTTTATGATAAATACTTTCACACGGCAATAATTGTACCTGAAATTTACCAGCCGCTAATAAGGGGAATAAGCGGTATTATGTACGGTTTAGCAGGCATTTATTTATCAAATTGATAAATTCCGGTTATTAAAATGATAACCGGCTCCAAATTTACCGATATCCGCGTAAAGAAAAAGAAGAAAATATGAAGGCTCCGGAAATGAAGACGCGGTGTTATCATGATCAGTCCGGAGGCGGGAGCGGGTCAGGGTTAGGCGGAAAGAGACGCCTGAAACCGGATGTGAAAAGAAAAACTCTTTTCCGGCGGAGAAATACACTCTATATTTGCCGTAACTATTGCAAAAAATGGAAATGAATCTCGAAAAGATTTTTTACATCGTTGCCAGCACGGTGCTCGTAACTCTTTTTGTGCTGATTGTCTTCATCTTTTCTCCGGTCTCGTACGATGATCAGCAGATAAACCGGGAGAAAGTGATATACTATGCTGATAATATATCACCTGCTCATCAGAAAATTATCAACCGGTTTAATAATGAGTATAAAGGAAGAATCCGGGTTGAAACTATTAATCTTCCGTTCGAAAAGTTCAGCACCAACGAACGGAAGGAACTGCTTGCCAGATATCTGCGGAGCAAGAGCAGCAGGATAGACCTCTTCAGCGTTGATATCATCTGGGTGCCGAGATTTTCGCGGTGGGCTCTGCCGCTGGACAGGTTGATAGATACTTCCGTAATTAACACCCTTCTGCCTTTTACCCTTGAAACCTGCCGTTATCAGGACTCCCTTGTTGCTCTACCTCTCTATGCGGATATAGCCGTTATGTTTTACCGGAATGATCTGCTCAGGCAGATTCCGCAGCAGGAAAAATTCAGAGCTGAACTGGCGGAATCAATCACCTGGGATCGTTTCGCGGAACTGAAAAGAAACGTACAAAAACTTCCGGGAAGGAATGGTAAACCATTTTATTACTTTCAGGCGGATGCTTACGAAGGACTGATCTGTTCATTTTTTGAAGTGGCTGCCGCAAAAGTCCCTAACGGCATGAAAACTGACGACAAGATTTTCCGTGATGCCGGACTGGTTGAAAGCTCAATCAGCTTTTTACAGCAGCTGGTGTACGGCTCTGGCATATCCCCCGCGGAGGTTACGCGGCTTAAAGAAAATGAAAGTTATCAAAAGTTTTTTGAGAACGATGGTTTTGCCGTGAGAGGATGGCCGGGCTTTATGAGCAAAACGAATCTTGCATTCAGAGAAGAATTGCGCGGAAAAATACTCCCGGCTCCCGTGCCGCACATTGCCGGAACGAAACCGGTTTCGGTTTTCGGCGGATGGAATCTTATGATCTCCCGTTTCTCAAACAATGTTCCGGAAGTGGTTAAGTTTATAACATATATACTGAAAGAAGAACATCAGAAGCTGCTGTTTGAAGAGGGATATCTGCTCCCCGCGGTGAAATCACCTTATGCAGATAAAGAATTCACCGGAAAGTATCCTGAACTTCAGTTTTACAAAAAACTTTTTGAGAAGGGAAAATACCGTCCGATGTTTGAAGAATATACCGGCATATCGGATATTCTCTCGTCAAATATCAGCAAAGCCATCGAAAAAAACACCGACGCGGCAACGGTTACCGGAACCATACTCAGGCAGATAGAGCAGAACTGACGGCCGAAATGAAAAAAAGTGTATTAGAAAAATTAAAACAGTATCATTTTGAGTTCAGGCACGTAACGGTGCTGTTTATTGTGCTTTTCAGTTTTCAGCTTCTTGTATCCTTTATTAATAAATCCTCCATCAAAAGCTTTCTGAATACCACGCAGGAGTGGTACCAGAAAGAATCAGCGGAAGAGATAGCCAACCTTACCGCGACCGCAATCGAACTTGCCATTGAGTCCATCAATCCCCGCACATCGGAGAACGGGGAAGATGAGAGGAGGGTGATACAGTCATTCGACATCATATTCAGCCAGCAGCAGCTTACCCATAATATAGAGAAGCTTTATCTGCTGATTGAGTATAAGGACTCGGTGCTATGCATCAATGAGGGGAAGACACTCTACGGGGTTCTCAGCAGGAAAGATGTGCCGCTCCGTTCGGATGCTTATGCTCCGGAGATTCTTGGGCAGTATGCTTCTCTGGAAAAGGGGCTGAAGTCCACCGAACGCATACAGACGGTGATTGAAGACAGGCAAAACTTCCATATTTTTGTGCCTTTTGTGATAAAGGGGGAGTATCTGGGAGCAATATATATGCTGATTTCGCCTGATTTCAGCAGTATCAGCAATGAGGTTATCAGCAATTATGATGAAACATCGGTGATTTACCTCTCGCTGATTACCCTGGGTCTGCTCGCGATGTATTTTATCTCCTCCTATACCGTGAAGGAACGGGATGAAACCCAGAAGATGCTTTTTGATGAAAATGAACGGAATCTGAAAAAGCAGATTAATTACGAGAAGGAACTGGTCTTTACCAAGCGGATATATCACACGCACCACAAAGCGGAAAAAATCATGGGCTTTATCAAGGAAGATCTGCGGATTCTTGCCGTGGATAATATTGACGAGGTAAAATACCGTGTGACAAAATACTCGAACTTTATTTCCCGCGTGATTTATGATATGAAGTGGTATGACCCTCCGGTGCAGACAATACGGAACATGATGTTCCGCACCAATCTGAATGAGGTTATCATGTTTCTGAAGAAGAACATTTTTGAAAGGGTCTCAACGGTATCGTACGCGAACAACATTGTCTGCGACCTTGATGAGACAATGCCTCCGGTATATATCAACGAGTTTGTAATCTGGGAAATCCTGGAGCCGCTGATACAGAACAGCATAGACCACAGCGGACAGAGCGACCTGCTTATCAGCGTAATCACCAGATTCGATAAGGAGAAAAACATTTCACGGCTCTTAATTGAAGACAACGGCCGCGGCATAGCAGAACCGCTTCTGGAGCGGGATGAGTCGGGAATAAAGATGTTATTCACCGAAAACAGCACCACTAAACCGGAAGGATTCATGAATGCCGGTTACGGGTGTTATATTGCATATGAAATGACAAAACGGTGCGGATGGGAGATTGATGCTGAAAACCGACGTGAGGGGGGATGCCGTTTCATTATCACCATAAAACATTGACGGAGAAAGAATGATCTTTCAGGATGTGAATATCAACATACTGCTGATTGAGGATGAGGAGTTTGACGTAAGGCGTGTGACCAATACGATAATTCCCTTTGCTGAAAAAATCAGGATTGCCAAATATGTTTCGAACGGTAAAGCTGCTCTGGAATATCTGGAGCAGAATAAGTCAGAAATTGATCTGGTTATCATGGATTATCAGATTTCAGGCGGTATTATGGGTGAGGAGCTGATATATAAAATCAGGGAGATAGACAGTTCCATTCAGATTATCGTTATAACCAAGATGACCATTAATCTGACAGATTACCACTTTGCCAACCGGCTGATTAAAGCGGGAGCATTCTGGTACTGTACCAAATACCCGGGAGATATTGAAGAATTTATTTATCAGCCGACTGATTTTGTACTAAGTATCTTCAATGCGTTTGAAAAATCCCGTTTAGAAAGGGAGCGGCTCCGCTCTATTCAAAAGATTAAACGGGGGGTGAGCGACATACTTCTGCAGAAAAAAATCATCGGGAGTTCTCCGCTCATGACTGAATTGAAAAATGATATAGACCGCCTTGCCAAAAGCAATATTAACATACTGATTAAGGGTGCATCCGGAACCGGAAAGGAGCTTGTGGCACACAATATCCATTACCGCAGCGACCGGAAGTATGAAAATTTTATTGTGGTTAACTGCGGAAGCCTGCCTGAACAACTTGTTGAGAGTGAGCTCTTTGGTTACGAAAAAGGCGCTTTCACCGGCGCGGATAAGAAAAAGGCGGGACTTTTTGAGATAGCTGACAAGGGCACCATCTTTCTTGATGAAATAACCGAACTGCCGCTTTTTGCGCAGGTGAAATTGCTTCGTGTGATTCAGGAAGGGGAGATAGAAAAAATCGGCAGAACCGGAACAATGAAAGTTGATGTTCGGGTAATAGCGGCAACCAATCGTAACATTGAGCAGGAAGTAAAAGAGCGGCGGTTCAGGGAAGATTTATATTACCGGCTGAACGTGCTGCCGGTTCAGGTGCCGGATCTTAAAAAGCGGTCGGATGATATACCGGAAATCATCGAGCATTTTTTATTTAATCTGAGTGCTGATATGGGGCGCGAGAAACCGGATATTACACCCGAGGCGATGAAGTCACTCATTGCCTATGACTGGCCGGGCAACGTACGGGAATTAAAAAATGTAGTTCAGCGTATGCTGTTTTCAGCCGAAAACTCAATCACACCGGCGCTTGTGCAAAAAGCGCTGGGAATTGCGCTCCCCGGTGATCAGAGTATGGGAGGCGAGTTGAAAGGGCTGTTTGATCCGGAGAACATACTTCCGCTTAAGGAGGTGGAAAGCGCTTTCAGAGAAAAATATTTCAGATTTGTAAGAGAGCACTCACAGTCCGATTCTGACGCGGCAAAGAAACTCGGACTTGCTCCCCCCAACTATCACCGTATGATGAAAGAACTGGGGCTTAAATAGCATCGGGATGGCTTATCAAAATAATAAATGCAGGGTTATTATTTTAATAACATTATTAAAGAAGTTCTTGGGCTGATCGCATTAAAAGGGGTTTAAATAAAGCGGGGGTAATTATTAATTATGGCATGATTTCTGCTCACTCAGCAGAGTATGAAGTCAAAATCAAATGCCTGATACGTTTTCTTTTCTGGATGCATTCTTTATTGTGGTGTATCTGATAGTGGTTCTCACTATCGGGTTTTATTCCTCGAGGAAGAATGATGAAAAGTTTGCGGATTACTTTCTGGCCGGCAGAACGCTTGGCTGGTTTGCCATCGGTATTTCCGTTTTTGCCGCGAATATATCCAGCGAGCATTTTATCGGATTAGCCGGAGCCGGCTCAGTGAGCGGGCTTGCGGTGGGTCAGTTTGAACTGATGGCTATTTTTATATTGATCTTTTTCGGATGGTTTCTCGCTCCGGTTATGTACCGGTCAGGCGCGGCAACCGTACCTGAATTCCTTGAGCGGAGTCTTGGAGTTAAAATCCGTAAGATTTTTGCGGTGTTCTCAATCGCGAATTATTTCCTCACAAAAATTCTTGTTTCGCTATTTGCCGCAGGACTTTTGTTTTACAGCACCTTCGGGCTCAGTTTTTATGCATCATCAATTCTTATTGTTCTCATCACCGGGCTTTACAGTGTGATAGGAGGCTCTGTTGCGGTTGTAAGGACCCAGACTTTTCAGGGCATCATGCTTATTACCGGTGCGGTGATTTTGTCCGTTGCCGGATATTTTGCCGTGGGGGGATTCAGTGAATTATATACAAAACTGCCGGCTGATTTTTTTACGATGTTTAAACCGGTTTCTGATAAAGATTATCCCTGGACCGGCATTGTGTTTGGCGCACCGATAATTGCATTCTGGTACTGGTGCGCTGATCAGTATATCGTGCAGAAAACCTTCAGCGCGAAATCAGCTGATGACGCAAGAAAAGGTTCACTGCTCGCCGCCTCGTTTAAGATACTCCCCATATTTATTCTTGTTTTCCCCGGTCTTTATGCAGCAGTTCTTTTCCCTGATCAGCGGGGAGATACAGCATATTCAGCATTAATTAACGGCTCGATACTGCCGTTCGGACTAAAGGGAATCGTGATTGCCGGACTTCTCGCCGCCATTATGTCATCACTTTCAAGCGCGTTTAACAGCATTGCTGTTCTTTTTACCAATGATTATTACCGCCTTAAGTATCCTTCAGCAAACGAACGGAAATTAGTTTTGGTCGGCAGGCTTTCAACCACTGCTGCGGTAATAATCGCGATACTCCTGGTGCCGTTTGTAAAACTGATTAGTTCGCAGTTATATCTGTTTCTGCAGAGCACTCAGTCCTTTATCAGTCCGCCCATTACCGCGGTTGTGCTGTTCGGACTCTTTTCAAAAAAGATGAACGGCCGGACTGCAATTATTACTCTGATAGCAACGGAAGCAATAGGCATCAGCCGGCTGGTGCTTGAGATACTGGATAAAAATAATGTCGTGCTTTATCCGTTTCTGCAATGGGTTCTGACGGTTAATTTCCTTCACTTCTCGGTATTCCTGTTCGGGCTGAGTGTGGCAATGATTCTGGTATTAAATTATCAGACAAACCGCGAGACAAACCACTTTGCTGCTGAAATCAGGAACTCCTTTACCGAGAGTATTGCTGAAATTCGATTTAGTTTTTCGGAAGCATTTAAGCTTCACCGGGTCAATACCAATGTGGTATTGTCAGCGTTTATTCTGATTCTTATTGCGGGTCTGTGGAGTATCTGGTCATAGCAGCCATATATACTACACAGAACAGTAATTTAATAAACATCACTAACAACTAAAGATCTGAGGATCACATGAAAAAACTCGTACTTACGGCACTGATGCTGATCGGATTTTCAGTAACTGCATTTCCGCAGATTATTGAAACCTTCGATACTGATATCTTTGCTGATACTACCTACGCTTTCTACTCAGAAGGCGGAATAAGCCGTCTTGACTATACCGTCAACACGACTGATTTCAGACAGGGAACAGCATCCGCGCAGATAAAATTTGTCATCGGCGCGCATCATCCCTGGGGAAGTTTTGCTCTTATTGAAAAGCTGCTTCCCGTTGGCGAAAGCTGGGACTGGACCCAGTCCGATACTCTTTCTCTCTGGATTAAAGTGACTGAGGCACCTTCAATACCCGCAAACATGGTGCTTCGTGTTCACCTGCTTGACCGTCCTAATGCAGCTGCTCCGCTGGAGAACTACGTGTATGAAAATGCCGTGGTTATTGATGCTACGACAGACTGGATTAATCTGAAAGTTCCTCTCAGAATTCTCGGAACAGACGGAAGCCTTAATCCATCAGACTCCGGTTTTGTAATCTTCCCGTCAGGATGGGGCGGAGGTCCGACCAATAACTGGAACAACCAGACTTTTGATGCCGATAAAATCGTTGGATTTAACCTTGCGGCAGTAACATCCGGATTCACCCCTGGAGTTAATCTTCCTGCAGACTCAGTTGGCGTGTTGTTTGACGGATTCAGCCGTTCAGGCAACAAGCCAAAACCTGCAATCATTTTTAATGGTGTGCAGTTTATGGGCAACCTTACTGCATTCACCTGGGGACAGTCCGGAATGGAAGTTGTCACTGGTGCAGGCCCGACACCTAACAGCAACGCAATTAAATGGACACAGGGTAATGAATGGGGCAACGGATGGACCGGATGGGGTCTTAACGTATCACCTACTTTCGATCTTTCAGGCGCATGGCAGGTGGACAGTGTAAAGTTTAAATTAAAATGCCCTCCCGGAACAGGTGCTCTCAGAATTCAGTTTGAAGGCGGCGGCGGAAAGAAGGGATTAGTCTTCACTCCGACCGGTGATGATCAGTGGCACTCATACAAGTTTGCACTGCGTGATCTGGTATTCCAGGATAACACTACCTCTTTTGATTCTTCAAATGTTAACGTAGCGCAGATAATGGCTGAAGCATCAGCAGTAGCCGGAACAGTTATCTGGATGACTGACTGGTGGACAGGCAATCCTTCGTTTGATGTGATTCCTCCGCTTGCTCCGACAGGTGTCGCAGCTTTCGGCGGCTCTTTCCAGAACGTAATCACCTGGCAGGATGTTCCCGGTGAAACAGGCGAAATATATGATGTATATTATTCAAAGAATCCTATTACCGATGTTACCGCTCCTGGTGTTGAAGTGGTAAAACTTGGCGTTCAGGAAAATGCTCAGCTTATTGAACATCTTCTGATTGCACCGGTAACAGATCAGTCAGTTACCTATTATTATGCAGTAATGTGCAAAGACCTTGCAGGCAATAAAAGCCCGGTAAGCAATAACTCATCTGCCGTAACCAATACCGCAAAAGGAAAACCAACCATCTCCCTTAACGCTCCTACTGCAGCATTTGCAGCAGACGGTAATCTGCAGGAATGGCAGTCACTTACCAAGTTCAGAATGTATCCTTCAGACGGAACAGGATTTGTGGTAACCAATACCACTATCGGCGGCGATGCTGATGCTTCAGCTGATGCATATGTTGCAATGGATAACCAGTATCTCTATGTTGCGTTTGACGTGAATGATGATATTGTTGTTCAGAACAACAACGGTGATTCATATCTGAATGACGCAGCTGACTTATATATCGGCCTTTATAACTGGCGCGGTATGCCTCATACCACCTATCGCAGAGGCGCAGAACCTGATTATCATTTCAGATTTGCTTACAACAGAATCCTTATTGACGGTTCCGCAGGAACTGACAGTCTGATCGGGCTGGGAACTGATTACTATTTCGGTGAGAAATTCCCTTCAGGCTACATTGTTGAAGCAAGAATCAGTTTTGCACAGCTTGCTCTTCAGGGCAATGATATTACCTTCGTCCCGGTTGAAGGTTACAGAATTCCGTTCGATATGGCTCTGAATGATGCAGATGCAACCGGAACAAGAGAAGGTATTCTTACCTACTCACCGTTCAACGAAGACCGTTCTTATGCTGACGTATCAAGATGGACGCACACCTGGATTGGCAGCCTGTGGGAGCCGGTCGGAGTTGAAGATGAACTGACCGCGGACAGCTATGCACTCGCGCAGAACTATCCGAATCCGTTCAATCCGGCTACAACGATAAAATACTCAATTCAGAAAGCCGGTCTGGTAACACTGCGCGTATATGACATGCTCGGACGCGAAGTTGCAACTCTGGTTGACCAGGAACAGAATGCAGGAGTTTACTCCGTGCAGTTTAACGCATCCGGACTTGCAAGCGGTATATACCTCTACAAGCTGGAAAGCGGCTCATTTACAAAAACTAATAAATTAATGCTCATTAAGTAGCATTTACCTCCGGTATGCAGGGACGAAGGATTGTGCGTCCCTGCATCCATTTATTTAATGGTTAATTTTGGACAGGATAATGATAAGGAAAGCTGAAACTACATTTCTTCTATCTGTATATAAACATCTCTTGGCTGTGCTGCTCATACTGTTTCTGGCTGATCTGGAAGCAGGTGTGACAGGAAAAATAGCAGGCAAGGTGCTGGATGATAAAACAGGCGAACCGGTAATCGGGGCCAATATCGTACTTGAAGGCACCTATCTCGGAGCTGCGGCAGATATAGACGGCTATTATGCCATAAGCAACGTGCCTCCGGGTAAATACCGTCTGATTGTCTCGGCAATCGGATATCAGAAAGTGGTTATTGAAAATATCCTGGTCAAGATAGACCTGACCACAGCTGTGGATGTAAAACTAACCTCTTCAACGCTTATGTTGGATAAGGAAGTCGTGATTACCTCCGAACGTCCGATGGTACAGAAGGATCTTACGTCAACCTCAACTACCATCTCATCTGATGATATTAAACTGATGCCTGTTGAAAATGTAGGCCAAATTGTTAATCTGCAGGCCGGTGTAATGGACGGACACTTCAGAGGAGGCCGCTCCAATGATGTTGCTTACCTGATTGACGGCGTGGCTGTGACGGATCCTTTTAACGGCGGCTTCAGCATGGAGGTTGAGAACACTTCAATCCGTCAGATGGAAGTTATAACGGGAACATTTAACGCTGAATATGGCCAGGCACTTTCCGGTGTGGTTAATATCGTAACTGAAGGGGGATCAAATAAATTCAGGATGAGCGTTTCATCGTATCTGGGCAATTTTATAACCGGAAGCACTGATCTCTTCAGAAATCTTGACAGGGCAGACCGTATATCACAGCGCAGTATTCAGCTGACCGTGAGCGGTCCGGTAACTCCAATAAATAATTTATACTTTTTCACAACAGCAAGATTTGCTGATAATACCGGCCACCTCTATGGAAAAAGAGTTTATAATGTAACAGATGATGTTCCGTTTTATCCGAACCCATCAAATAAGCAGTTTTGGGTTGCACGCAACACCGGCGACAATTCATACGTGGCAATGAATCCAAGCAGTAAATATTCCTTTAACGGAAAGCTGACCTATGCTCTTCCTAAACTGGCTGTTACCTACTCACTTTTCTGGGATAACACAGAAAACCGCTATTATGATCATAACTTCAGCTGGACGCCTGACGGAATTATGACCCACTATGGCAATGATCTGATTCAGAATCTGCAGTTTATTCACGATATATCATCCTCTACCAATCAGAGTCTGAAATTCAGTTTCAGCAACTATGATTTTAAGGGATATCTTTATGAAGATAAGTTTGACCCCCGGTATGTAAATCCGCGCCAGGGAATATCGCTTTCCAACTATACATTCCGCTCCGGCGGAAATCAGGGGGGCAGATACCACAGATATACACAGACATTTGTAAGCCAGTGGTCTCTTTCTTCCCAGATAAGCAAAGAACATAAAATCGGGATGGGAGTTGAAGCAAGATTTAACAACATCTTTAACCAGAGCATGGATCTGGTAAACCTGACCGACGGCCAGACTGACAGTCTCGGAAACGTTATTTTTACTCCGGGCTATCCTGCAAAGGGTACAATCTCTGACCAGGGCTCCCATATCGAATATACCCGCTATCCTTTTGAAGCATCTGCGTATATACAGGATAAGATGGAGTATGATATCATGATCATCAACGCCGGTCTTCGTCTGGATTACTTTAATTCAAACGCCCGTATGCCGGCAGATAAAAAGAATCCGACACGCAACACGGCTTTCCCCGGCGCTGACCAGTGGGTTGAAGCTTCGGATAATCTGCAGGTAAGCCCGCGTCTTGGCGCTTCGTTCCCGATTACCGACCAGGGAATTATCCGCTTCTCATACGGACATTTTTTCAAGATTCCGGCATTCGAGAATCTGTATCAGAATCCTGACTTTATCGTCCGGCCCGGAAACAGTCTGAACTCGATCATCGGCAACCCCGATCTGAAAGCAGAGAAAAACGTAATTTATGAAATAGGCCTGCAGCAGGTTTTATTTGAAGATATATCCTTAAATGCTTCTTTATACTACCGGGATATCCGCAACTGGCTGGGTATGGAAATTGTAAATACCTATGAAGGATTTAAATACGCCAGATTCATCAACCGCGATTACGCAAACGTTCGCGGCCTGGTACTAGTGCTTGACAAGCGGTTCTCCAACTTCTTCAGCGCGAAACTGGACTATACCTATCAGATAGCTGAAGGGAACTCATCTGACCCTTATGCAGTGTATAACAAAAACCAGACAGTGCCTCCTATTGAAGAAGCAAAATCAGTTGTTCCGCTTGACTGGGATCAGCGCCATACTGCTAATCTGGTGATTAATGTTGGTTTGCCTGCTGACTGGACAGCGGGACTGATCTTCCAGTACGGTTCAGGCACCCCGTATACTGAAGACCCGAGAATCTCACGCGGCGTTCGCTTTGAAAACGGCGGAATTAAGCCCACGTTCTTTAATATGGACCTGCGGGCTGACAAGGCATTTGATATCGGCAGCGGATTATTCCTGAGAACGTATGTGATGATATATAATGTTCTTGATCTCAGAAATGAGTTTGGTGTTTATGCCAGCACAGGCCGTGCGAATATTGATCTGAATACGCAGTATGCAGGCGACATCATAGGCCTTAACACGATTGAAGAGTATATAAAGAATCCCGCAATGTACTCGGCCCCGCGCGAAATAAGAATAGGAGTCGGCATTGATTTCTAATATCCGGAGTTTGTTCATGTTCAGAAATCTTTTATTTATAGTTTATATACTGATAGCTTTCCCGGTAACGGCACAGGTAACCCCTGAAGTCCAGAGGTACCGTGATGACCCTAAGGGGGACATCAAATTCCGCCGTGAAGGTGTGATGGACGGTAATCAGATACGCACACTTTTTTATAATAACGGTGAAGTAGGGCAGTGGCCCTATCAGCCCTCTGGTGAGTGGCCAAAAGGATCCGGACACTCATATCTTGACGGTGTGAGCGTTCTTATTGCATCTGAAATTACTGCTCCGGGAACAGGCCAGCTTGTTCATCCGGTTCAGACTTCCTACCGTGAGTGGATGGATAAAGATCCGGTTACCGGCGAAATCTGGGGGCTTGAACCAGTACCCGGATATATGCATCCTTCAGCAAAGAAACCTGCCATTAATACCGATCCGGCTTCATGGCCTGATTTCTGGCCGGCGGCTCTGAATCTTACTTCAGAGTGGGACGGTTTCTGGTACGGTTACTTCGGAAGAGGTGTGCAGAATTCAGATTTTGAAACATTCTTTGTTATGGATGATTCGAAGGATAAAGAGTTCACAAGAAATCCTTTCTTCTATTATCCGATTGCTGCCGACTCACAAAGAGCGGGACTTGGCCTGCGTGTTGAAGTCCGCGGATTCCAGTGGTCACAGGTACTTGCTGAAGATATTATCTTCTGGCATTATGATATACTTAACCTGTCTGACTTTAATTATCCCAAAACCGCATTCGGTTTTTATACGGACTGCGGCGTGGGCGGAACTGATGACTCAGAAGATGATAACGCATCGTTTGACCTTATACTTGACCTGGCGTACTGTTATGACAATAACGGACTCGGACTTCCGGATAACTGGAAAACCGGTTATTATGGTTATGCATATCTTGAAAGTCCGGGTAACGGTTTTGACGGTATTGATAATGATCAGGATGGAATTACTGATGAACGCCGTGATGACAACATTGATAATGACGGTGACTGGATAAAATATACCGATCTGAACGGAAACGGAGTCTGGGATGCTGATCAGAATGAACCATTAAACGATGACGTAGGCCGTGACGGTGTTGGTCCCTTTGACAGACAATACACCGGACCGGATGAAGGTGAGGGAGACGGACTGCCGACAGACGGCGAACCGAACTTTGATAAAACCGATAAAGATGAATCAGACCAGATAGGTCTTACCGCCGTATCACTCTACCGCCTTGGTCAGGGAGGAACAGGCGGAGGATGGCCCAAGGATGATGAATCACTCTGGCTTAAGATGAGCGCAGGAACATTTGATACATCACTGCAGAGAGCAAACATCAGTATGATTTTTGCTTCCGGTATGTTTCCGCTGAATAAGGGACTGCGTGAGAGATTCTCCATGGCGCTGGTATTTGGCGAAGATCTGAATGACATTATCTTTAACAAAGAAACTGTTCAGCAGATATATAACTCGAATTATAACTTCTCAAAACCGCCTATTAAGCCAAAACTCACCGCGGTTCCGGGTGACAGAAAAGTATATCTCTATTGGGATAACGTTGCCGAAGAAAGCCGTGATGCATTCCTGGGTTATCAGAATAATGACCCGACGCAGGGATATAAAAAGGATTTTGAAGGATACCTTATTTACCGCAGTACCGAACCTGAGTTTAATGATATAAAAATTATCACTGACTCAAAAGGTTCGCCGAAATACTGGAAGCCAATTGCACAGTTTGACCTGAAGGACAGCATTAGCGGTCCTGATCCGGTCGGCATTAACGGCGCGCATTTCTGGAGAGGAAGCGAAACCGGCCTCAGGTATTCATATATAGATACTGACGTGAAGAACGGCGTTGAATATTATTACGCCTGTGTATCCTATGATATGGGAGACCCGAGCTTCGGAACAACAGGATTGCAGCCATCAGAGTGCACAAAAATTATCACACAGGACTTTGCAGGCAATCTGCAGTTTGTGGATATCAATTGCGCGGTGGTAACACCGAACGCACCGGTTGCAGGTTATGTCTCTCCGCAGATCAGCGGTGATATAAAGAACGTAGCCGCAGGAGGAGCGGGATCAGGTGATCTGCAGATTACCGTACTTGACCCTTCAGCCATTGTTAGCGGAGCTGATTACACGGTTGAGTTTACTTCTACTTCAGCATATCCGCTTTATAAATCAACGGGATACCGTCTGATTAAGAGCTTTAACTCCGTAATTGACACACTTGCAACAGTTGATTCATCGTACTTTGGCGCTGAGAGAATCAGTCCTCCTTATGACGGCATGGCAATTACAGTTCTGAATGATACCGCGGTTACTGTGAATGATTCACTGACCGGCTGGCTGACAGGCAGAACAAATCTGATAACCATGACCACGCCTAATCCTACCCCGATCCGCGGTATTCCGTGGCCGGCTGATTATGAAATTACCTTCAGCGATACTCCGCAGGATACCTGTTTTATTCAGTCACCGCCACTTTACTCAAGATTCCCGGTGAACTTTAAGATATATAATAAAACGGAAAACAAATTCGCGAAGGTTGCTGTGCGTGATAATGACGGTTCCGGCTCACTGACCATAGGGGACCAGATACAGGTGCTTGAGTTCCAGGGAGCTGTTACGCAGGCAAATGTACGCTTTGCGTGGGATATATCCTATGATGCTCCAGCTGATCCGGCAGCAACTCCGGTTCTGCCCGCGGCAGGTGATAAATATCAGATTACCACTTACAAACCCTTTAAGAACGGCGATAAGTTTAATTTCAGAACCAACGCGGCGGTGGTTGATAATGACCTGGCTAAAAACCAGCTCGAAAGGATTGACGTAGTACCGAATCCTTACGTCGGGGCTGCATCGTGGGAAAAGAGAAATCTGAATTCCACCGGCCGGGGTGAAAGAAAGATAGACTTTGTTAAGCTGCCCGCTGAATGCACCATCAGAATATATACAATAACAGGACAGCTGATAAAGACTCTGTATAAGAATTCGAACATCGGAGACGGAAGCATCTCCTGGAATCTGGTAACCGATGACGGTATGGATGCAGCGTACGGCATTTATGTCTATCATGTTGAAGCACCGAATGTGGGGGAACATGTCGGTAAATTTGCACTGATTAAATAAGAGGAATGATGAATATGAAAAAGATAACTTATATACTTGCTCTTATTTACTTTGTAACTGCTCCTGCACTGGCGCAGACATTTAAATCAGATGTTTCAAAACGGGGTACCACCGCGGCACCCTTCCTCTCTGTGGGACAGGGAGCCCGTTCAATAGGAATGGGAAGTGCTTTTGCCGGGACTGTTAATGACGTGAGCGCGATTTACTGGAACCCCGCCGGCCTCACCAAGGCGCAGGGCATTCAGATGATGTTTGACCATACGATGTGGATTGCAAACGTGCGCTATAACTTTGTGGCCGCGAGTGTTAATCTGCAGGATATGGGCGCAATCGGCCTGAGCATTATCAGCTCAGATGTTGGCGATATGCGTGTTACAACCGTAGAAAGCCCGGACGGTACCGGAGAAACTTTTTCCGCTACTGATCTTGCGATAAGTCTGGCTTACGCAATGCAGCTGACAGATAATTTTTCGATCGGATTTAACCCGAAGTATATCTATCAGGGAATCTGGAAGATGAATGCATCGGCTTTCGCGCTTGATATGGGAGTGCAGTATGTTACTCCGTTTGACGGCGCCATACTGGCGATGTCCATTTCAAACTTCGGAACAAAGGTTCAGCTCCTCGGTAATTCAAACCTGGTTCTCTATGATATGGATCCTTCGAACACGGGTGATAACGGCAAACTGCCTGCGTATCTTGAAACCAATCAGTGGTCGCTGCCTCTGAACTTCAGAGTGGGAGTGAGCTATGATCCGGTACGGAGTGAGATGCATAAACTGACCGTCGCGGTTGACGCACAGCACCCGAGTGATGATTATGAAAGTCTGAATCTGGGAGCTGAATATACATTTGATAATTTCGTTTTTATAAGAGGCGGATTTAAATCAATGTTTCAGCAGGATTCAGAAGAATCATTCGCGCTGGGATTCGGCATACGGCAGTCACTGATGAATAATGTTTCGGTGATATTTGATTACGGCTACCAGAATTTCGGCCGTTTCTCGGAAATTCAGAAATTCTCTTTATCAGTTTCGTTCTAGATGTGTCTGAATGGTTCCGGAGCATGCAGCTTCCGGAACCGTTCTGTTTCCAAAACAAACAGGATTGCATGAATAAGCCAAGACTATATATAACAGTGTTTCTTCTGCTTGCCATGGCGGCTCCGCTTGCGGCAAAGGATTTTAAAGGGGCGGAACTGCGGACTAAACAGTCATTTCTTTACGGACGTTTTGAAGTGAATATGAAAGCTGCCGGAAGAGAAGGAATGCTTTCTTCATTCTTTACCTATAATGACAATTCTACGGGGCCTGATACCTGGAATGAGATTGATATCGAAATTCTGGGCAGATATAATGACAACGTGCAGTTTAACACCATAACACCCGGACAGGCGAATCACGTAAGAAGTCATCCGGTGAATTATTCCCCGCATCTGGAATACCGCACGTATGCATTTGAATGGACTCCGTCCTATGTCGCATGGTTTATTGACGGGGTGGAAGTTTACCGGCAGACATCAGCCCATATACAAACGCTGAATAAAACACAGAAGATTATGATGAATATCTGGAATCCTTCATTTGCCAACTGGGTGGGGCAGTGGAGTCCGGATATCCTTCCTGCGTTTGCCTACTATGACTGGGTTAAGTATTACACCTATACGCCTGGTACCGGGAATTACGGCTCAGGAAATAATTTCACCTTCTCCTGGGGAGATGAGTTTGACTACTTTAACACTTCCCGCTGGGAAAAAGGCACCCACACCTGGTTTGGCAACGGATGTGATTTTGTTGTTGAAAACGCTGTCTTCCGTGATTCAAAACTGATACTCTGTCTTACCGATCAGTTTAATCTCGGATATACAGATATTACTCCGCCGAAGTTTATCGGTGCAAAGGTTCAGAACAACAAAGTGATTGCGTCTTTTACCGAAGAACTTGATTCCGTTACCGCACAGACGGAATCCAATTTTATTATCGTGGGTGCGACCGTTGATAATGCTCAGATCCGTCCGGACAATAAAAGTGTTGAACTGACGGTTTCAGGATGGGATTTTGTTTCGTCCAAAAATCTGCTGGTATTTAATGTGAAGGACCGGTTTAACAATACCGCTGCCGCACGGGCAATTACCATTTCTCCGCAGACACAGTTTACCTTTCCGGTTAAGATTAATGCCGCGGGTCCGGCTGCACTCGGGTATCTGGCTGATGCTGAATGGAATCTGACGACCGATTACGGCTATTATGAAGGGGGAGTAACCACCTACGCATCCTCACTGCAGATTAATGGTACCGATGAAGATGAAATTTACCGTACAGAGCGCTATGGCGCCATGGGATATAAAGTGCGTCTGCCAAATGGCACCTATCGTGTTAAGATGATGTTTGCGGAGAACTATCTTACAGCAGCAGGCAAGAGGATTTTTGATATTTATCTTGAGCAGAACCGCGTTTTGCAGAATCTTGATATTTATGCATCCGTTGGAGGAAACACTGCTCTGGTGCATACCTTTGACGGAGTTTCAGTTCAGGACGGAGTGCTGGATATCTATTTTGGGGCGCAGGTTGATATGCCTCTTATAAATGGCATTATCATTGAGCAGGATCCTTCTGGCACAGATGAGGGAAGTCTTGAAACTCCCGGCGGATTCCGTCTGCATCAGAATTATCCTAATCCGTTTAACGGACAGACGGTGATATCGTTCTCCGTACATACTCCCGGAGACTTCATTTTTTCAGTATATAATACGCTTGGTGAAAGTCTGTTCGAGAAGCACTTTGGCTTTCTGGAGCAGGGGGAGTATTCGATTTCATTACGTTCTGATAATCTGAACAGAAGCTCAGCTTCAAGCGGAGTTTATTTTTACGAACTGGCATCAGCCGGGGCACGCAGCATAAAGAAACTTCTGCTGCTTAATTAAAGTATTTTTAAAGTATCATACTCATATCCTAAAGCGACAAAGAATCATGAATACATTCAGGAACATTACACTAACCGCAGCACTTGCAATGCTGATAAGCTTTTGCGCATATACCCAGCAGCTAACAAAAGAACAGGAAGCTAAGCTGAACGAGCTGATTTCCAAAATGACCCTGGAAGAAAAAGCCGGTCAGATGACACAGATTACCATACAGACCATTTCAAAGAAGCAGGGTACAAAAGACCAGAAGCATGAGCTTGATGACAAAAAGCTTGAAGAGGCAATAACAAAATATCATGTGGGCTCAATACTGAATGTGTTTGATGTGGCTCATGATATTGAATACTGGCATGAGATTATTACCAAAATACAGACAGCAGCTACGGAAAAAACCCGTCTGGGTATTCCGGTTATTTATGGCATTGATGCAATCCATGGTGCAACCTATACAAAAGGCGCAACATTATTCCCTCAGGGACTGGCGCTGGCGAGCACCTGGAATACCGGGCTGGCGAAAATGATCGGAGATGTTACCGCCATAGAAACAGCGGCTTCGGGTATCTACTGGAATTTTAATCCGGTGCTTGACCTCGGCCGTCAGCCGCTCTGGCCGCGCCTCTGGGAAACCTACGGCGAAGATGTGTATCTGGCTCAGCAGCTTGGCGGAGCATATATATATGGTTCACAGAATAATCCGCTGGTCGGTAAAGACCGGTTTGTAACCTGTCTTAAACATTATGTGGGATACAGTTTTCCGTTCAACGGGCTTGACCGTACCCCGGCTTATATGTCAGAAAGAACGCTGAGGGAATATTTCCTTCCGCCGTTTGAAGCAGGCGTTAAAGCAGGATCAAAAACCGTGATGGTTAATTCCGGTGAGATTGACGGCATTCCCGGACACGCAAATCATTTCCTTTTAACCGATGTACTCAGAGGAGAACTGAAGTTTGACGGTTTTGTGGTTTCCGACTGGGAAGATATTAAACGTTTATATACACGTGACCGTGTGGCTGACTCACCCAAGGAAGCTGTCCGCATGGCGGTAATGGCAGGCGTTGATATGAGCATGGTGCCGACTGATTACAGTTTCTATGAATATGTGGTAGAGCTTGCAAAAGAAGGCAAGCTTCCGATGTGGAGAATTGATGAAGCCGTAAAACGGATTCTCGCGGTGAAGATGGGTATGGGACTTTTTGAAAATGCTTTTCCTGACAAAGAACTTAAAAAACATTTCGCTACGGAAGAACATACAAAACAGAATCTTGAAGCTGCAACGGAGTCAATCGTTCTGTTAAAGAATAAGGATAACACTCTTCCTCTTGCAAAGAATAATAAGGTTTTTGTGACGGGTCCGACAGCTAATATGCTTTCAGTGCTCAACGGAGGGTGGACCATTACCTGGCAGGGGAATGAAGAGACTCTTTACCCTCAGGAGAAATTTACCATCCTGGAGGCAATTCAGTCTGAAATTCCCAAAGCACAGGTGAGCTATGCAGAAGGCGTAACATTCGATAAAGAAGGAAATACTGATGAAGCAGTAAAGCTTGCCGGTTCTTCTGATGTTGTTGTCCTTTGCCTTGGCGAACCGGCTTACTGCGAAACTCCGGGTAATATATATGACCTTACCCTGCCTGACGCTCAGATAAACTATGCAAAGAAGCTGAAAGCGGCAGGGAAAAAACTGGTTGTAGTGCTGGTTCAGGGCAGACCCCGCGTTATGAATGAAATCGCGGAGATTGCTGATGCGATAATGGTTGGGTTCCTCCCCGGTATGGAAGGCGGACGAGCTATTGCGGATATCCTGTTCGGTGATGCAAATCCGAGCGGCAAACTTCCGGTGACGTATCCGAAATCACCTAACGGCATCACTTTTTATGATTACAAACCAATCGAAAAATTTGACGCAAACGGCTACAAACCGCAGTTTGAATTTGGATTCGGACTGAGTTACACAACCTTTGCGTATGCAAATCTGAAATTAAGCAGCAATGAAATATCCGAAAACGGTACTCTGACGGTGACGGTTGATGTTAAGAACACCGGCAAGATTAAAGGCAAAGAAGTTGTGCAGTTATATCTGACAGACCTTTTCGGAAGCGTAAGCCGTCCGAACAGACAGATTAAAGGATTCGACAAGATTGAACTGGCTCCGGGTGAAACCAGGACTGTTTCCTTTACCGTGAACAAGGACCATCTTTCATTTATCGGTCGTGAAAATAAAAGAATTGTTGAGCCAGGCAGATTTCTTGTAAACATTGCCGGACTTGAAAAAGAGTTCGAACTTAAGTAACAAAACTTCGGCCCGGGATTTTTTATGTTCGTATGGTTTTATTCAGCGGGACGGATTGCATTACTGTTTATCCTTATGCAGTCCGTCCTTACAGGACAGCATTTATTAAAAGTTAACGGTCAGAAGATTGTAAACAGCAGCGGTTCTGAAGTCTTTCTTAAGGGAATAGGGCTCGGGGGGTGGATGCTTCAGGAGGGATATATGCTGCATACGGGAGCATTTGCCTCAGCGCAGTGGCAGATAAAGGAGAGAATTACTGATCTGATAGGGGCGGAAAAAACAGCCATTTTTTATGATACCTGGCTGAAAAACTATGTCACCAAAGCTGATATAGACTCGTTAAAAAGCTGGGGATTTAATTCGGTACGGCTTCCGTTTCATTTTAACCTGTTCGCGACGAACACTAACCCGCCGCAGTTCCTAACAAAAGGTATTGAACTGACAGACTCACTGCTGGCCTGGTGCGAGGCGAATCAGATCTATCTGATACTTGATATGCACGCAGCCCCGGGCGGTCAGAGTGATGAGCCGATCAGTGATTATAATTCCGCGTTCCCTTCGCTCTGGCAGAGCGAGCAGAACAAAAATCTTACGGTGGCCATCTGGCGTAAGATAGCAGAACGCTATAAAGACAAACAGTGGATTGGCGGATATGATCTTCTTAATGAGCCAAAGTGGAATCTTGGCAGCACAAACCAGCCGCTGCGTGACCTGTATATACGCCTCACCGACACTATCCGCGCGGTTGATACCAATCATATTATTTTTATCGAGGGGAACTGGTTTGCGACTGATTTTAACGGTCTCTTCCCGCCGTGGGACGCAAACATGGTTTACAGTTTTCATAAATACTGGAATACCAATAATCAGGGTTCAATCCAGTATCTGCTAGATCTGAGGAACAATACCAACCGCCCTTTGTGGCTTGGCGAAACGGGTGAGAATTCAAACCAGTGGCTTACCGATATGGCCGAGCTGATGAAGACGCATAATATCGGCTGGGCGGTATGGCCGCATAAGAAAATAAAATCGGTTGCCGGTCCGCTTCAGGCAACGCTTTCTCCGCTCTATCAGACGCTGCTTAATTACTGGGGCGGGTCGGGCGCGCGTCCTTCAGAAACGTATGCATATAACGCTCTGATGACACAGGTCAACAATCTGAAAATTGAAAACTGCACATATAATAAAGATTATGTTCATGCGTTACTGGGACAGCCTTTCAGCAGTCAGACTACTGCTTATGCTCCGAATATAATACCCGGCAACATCTTTGCCGTGAATTATGATATGGGAAAACATAACACAGCATATTTTGATACCGATTTTCAGAATACCGGCGGCGGGAGCTACAACAGCGGATTTCTTTACCGGAATGACGGTGTTGATATAGAGCAGTGTTCCGACTTTGCCTCCAACGGATATAATGTCGGGTGGATCAGCAATAACGAATGGCTGAGTTATACGGTTACGGTTAACACCACTGGTGTATATAACATTGATCTGAACGTGGCCGCGCAGTCAGCCGGAGGAAGTATTTTTCTGCTGATGAACGGCACTCCGCTCGGTGGATTTATTCAGGTTCCGGCAACCGGCGGGTGGCAAAACTGGCAGACAGTGCAGCTTTCAAACGTGCAGCTAAGCGCGGGAACACACAAACTGACGGTCAGATTTTACAGCGGTAATTTTAATTTCAGTAATCTGGATTTTGTGCTGGTCTCAACGGATATAGCAGACGGGCAGTCAGTGCCGGCCGAATATGCATTGGAGCAGAATTATCCGAATCCGTTTAATCCCGCCACGAAAATCAGCTACCAGCTCCCCGAAGCAGCATCAGTAAAAATCGAAGTATATAACGCTCTTGGTGGGGTGGTTGCTTTACTTGCAGATGAAAAACAGGAGGCGGGTTATTATACGCGTTCTTTTGAAGCCAGCGGACTGGCGAGCGGAATTTATTTCATCAGCATGCGCGCCCAGGCAAGTGAGGGAAAAGCGGAATACTCCGCAACAAAGAAAATGATTCTGTTGAGGTGACTGACCTCTTAAAGCTTTTGTAGCGGCACGCTGTACCGTGTCGCTACAGAACTATATTGCTGAACAATCCACGCATAACTCCAGATCCAATCCTTCGCAAAAACAGAAAATCGAAATCCCAGCCAATCGTACCGACACGCCGCAGCGTGTCGCAACAGAGCTGTGTTCCTAAAGAGTCCGCGTAATTTCAAAAGCAATCCTTCGTAAAAACAGAAAATAGTAATCCTTACCAATCGTACCGACACGCCGCGGCGTGTCGCTACAGAGCCGTGTTCCTATATAGCCCGAATAATTCTGAAAGCAATCCTTCTTAATAATAGAAAATAGTAATCCTTACCAATCGTACCGACACACCGCGGCGTGCCCATGAGGCTAGGAGTATGGAAAAAGATTTTTGTCTTTTTGGCTGGCATCACTGATTGTTGTCATCTGCTCCGGCAAACGGAAATCTCTTTATTGTAGAAGTATTTTCCGCAGTTAGTTATATTCATGCCTTAAAACAGAACAATTTCTTCGCCAATGCCCTTTTTTCTGCTTTTGTCCGTTCTCTGGTTTACCCTGCAGCTGATGCCGGCAGGGCAGGAGATTATTTCCGCTAAGGAAGATAAGCCCGCTTTTACGGTGCGCCATTGGGATATTGAGAGCGGTATTCCCCAGAATACGGTTAAAGCGATTCTTCAAACCCGTGACGGCTATATCTGGGTGGGCACCTTTGGCGGCATTGTCCGGTTTGACGGCAATCGCTTCACTCTTTTTAATACCTCAAATATTCCCGGGCTTGAAACCGATCGTGTGCTGACCATGGCTGAGTTCGACGGTGTCCTGTGGATCGGATTTGAGCGGGGGGGTATATTTCATTATCAGAATAATCAGTTTACCCGCTTTAATCTTCCCGGTTCCGGTTCTGAGCAGACAGTCCTTTCCTTTGTCAGAGATGGCCAGGGGGGAGTGTGGATTCAGACCTTTGAACCGGGGATAATCCGCTATAAGGATGGGAAGTTTAGCAGTTATGACAGCAGCCACGGCGTGCCCGATAAATATTCTCTCTTTAAGGACCGGCAGGGGGTAATTCATCTTGCCACGGATAAAATATGCCTGAAGTTTAACGGCAGCCGGTTTGTTTCTACTATATACGACTTCAGCGGCGGAGGAGAGCTTTCCATTTCTCCCTTTTTTGACAGGCAGGGTATCCTGTGGGTGAGCCGCAGAGAGAAGGGAGTTACCCGGCATACCCCATCCGGAGAGATTAAGCCGTTTCCTTACCGGCTTGCTTCAGACTGGATCAGGAAGTTTCATCAGGATGAAGACGGAACCCTCTGGATGGCAAGCGACAAGGGGCTGTATATATATGACGGCAGTAATCTGTTCCGCTACACAACGGAAGACGGGCTGAGTGATAACGAAATCCTTTCCATGGCACGGGACCGGGAAGGGAACTACTGGCTGGGATCCAAAACCAACGGGCTGATGCAGCTCCGCAAAAATCTGGTTAAGACTTTTATCAGAAAAGGGGAGGATGATTTTAATAACTTCACCTCGCTCATAAGAACCAGAAGCGGGCGTCTGCTGGCAGGACTGAACTGCGGCGGGATATATATTCAGGATGCGAAGGGAAACCTTCAGTTTCTTCTGGATGAGAGAAACATAAAGAATGTCTGTGTCTGGTCAATCTTTGAAGACAGCCGCGGCGACCTCTGGTTCGGTACCTGGGGGGAAGGAGTTTACCGGGTGAAGAACTGGGAGAAGGCATACAGCACAGGAAACCTCCGCGCGGAAAAAGCCGGCAAGGTAGAGGGGAATGTAATTCTTGCCATTGAGGAGGATATATACGGCAATCTCTGGTTCGGCACGCTAAACGGAGGAGTAATACGGTTAACACCTGAGGGGAAGGCGGTGCGCTTTACCACCGCGGAGGGGCTTGCCAGCAATGAAATACGGACGATCATGGCTGAAATGGACGGCGCGGTAATAACCGGAACGGGGGGAGGAGTCTCGCGTATATATAACGGCGCGGTTACACCGCTGCCCTATGCCGGACAGATTCCAAGAAAGATTGTCAGGGCACTCTACCGGGATGCGGATTCTGTTTTATGGATCGGTACTTATGGGGCCGGTCTCTTCAGAGTGGAAGGGAGCCGGGTTCTGGCGTTTACTGAAGCATCAGGGTTATACGATAATCTGGTATCACATATCATTGAGGATAAGCAGGGACGGCTCTGGATGGGATCAAACAAGGGTATATCAGCAGTCAGCAAGGAGTATCTGACAGCGGAATACACGGAGGAAAAAAAGAAGCTGACTCCCATGATATTTACCTCTTCAAACGGCATGCTGAACAGCGAGACCAACGGCGGATTTCATCCTTCGGCATTTGCCGATGAAAATGGGCAGGTCTGGTTTCCGACCGTGAGAGGTATTGTGAGAGTGGATGCCGCGACCGCGGAGGTTAACCGGACAGCACCTCCGGTATATATAGAAGAGGTTTCTGTGGATCAGCACCGGATGATGCCCGGAGCCGGACTGGTTATTTCAAGCGGGGTTGAGCGCCTTCTGATCACCTATGCCGGACTCAGCTACAGTGACCCCTCAAAGAATCGTTACCGTTACATCATGTCAGGTTTCAGCAGCAATTGGTTTGACGCAGGGTCAGCAAGGGAAGCAGTATATACACATCTGCCTCCCGGGGAATACACCTTCAGGGTTGCGGCGGCTAATAACGACGGGGTCTGGAGTGAAGAAGACGCGGTCCTCAGTGTAACAGTACTGCCTCCGTTCTGGATGACAGGCTGGTTTGTGGGGGCAGTGGTGCTGGCTGTATCGGGACTGATTTTCTGGATATATACCTGGCGCATGAATGTCATTAAACGCCGCACACGGCTCCAGGAAGAGCTTGCGCGGCAGCTTATGGAGTCTCAGGAAAGTGAACGGAAAAGGATTGCCGGGGAAATTCATGACAGTATGAGCCAGAATATTCTCCTGATGAAGAATATGGCAATGCTTGCACTGGAGAATAACACTAATCCTCAGGAAACAACCGAGCATCTGCAGGAGATAACCGCTCTGGCCGGAGAAACACTTGACGAAGCAAGAAAAATGGCGCATAATCTGCGGCCTGTGCAGCTTGACCGGCTTGGTCTTGCTGAAACGCTGCGTCAGCTTCTTAAAACCGTTCAGAAGGGGAGTTCGGTTATTATAGAATATGAAATCGGGCAGATTGACGGCCTGCTTAAGAAGGAGAATGAAATAATAGTCTTCCGCATCCTGCAGGAGATTCTGAATAACGTTCTTAAACATTCGGAGGCAAAAAGGGTTTCAGTAATTGCGGAAAAAGAACAAAACCGCCTCCGGTTGTTTGTGCAGGATGACGGACGGGGATTTGACGCAAGAAGATATACTCAGGACAATGAGCCAAGTCCGGGAATGGGTCTTGCCGGTATCATTGAACGGGTGCGCATACTTAAAGGGGATCACAGTATCAAATCAGAAGCAAATGAAGGAACAACTATTGTTATTACTATTCCGGTTGAGGAAACAGCGTAAATGAAAAAAGTAACGATTCTGCTTGCTGACGACCATCCGATTGTGAGGCACGGAATGAGAGCGGTCCTTACATCTCTTGAAGGAATGGAAGTAATTGCGGAAGCCAAAAACGGCGAGGAAGCGCTCGGATATATCGCGGAGCTGAGACCTGATGTTGCCATTGTGGATCTGAGCATGCCCGGCATGGGAGGGCTTGATATATTGCGTCAGCTGAAAGAGACGGATCATCCGGTTAAGGTTATTATTAATACCGGATTTAAGGATGAGTCTCTGCTCAAAAGTGCTCTGAAACTCGGAGCTAAGGGATTTATTCTGAAGGAGAATGCACTTACGGAAATCGGGTTTTGTCTTGAAAAAGTTCTTGGCGGAGGGAGATATATCAGTGACGAACTTACGGAACTGATGATATCAGCCAATGAGCAGGAAGCACCGGATTTTCTTGCGGGACTCAGCATGCTCACGCTTTCCGAGCGAAAAATTCTGAAATATGTAGCAATGGGGAAATCCACAAAGGAGATAGCTGCTGAACTGGTATTAAGTTACCGCACTATTGAAAACCACCGGAACAATATCTGCAAGAAGATGGGGCTGACCGGAGGCAATGCACTTCTGAAATTTGCATTAGATAATAAAGACAAACTGTAAAAAGGGGACGCCGCACTCTGCGATGGGACGCTGAATTCAGACGGATGCTTCGCAGCGCGGATTTCAGCGGATCGAAGACCTTTTTGGCAGAGACAGATGACCATCTGTCTCAGTGTGCAGATAATTATTGACGCAAAGAGCACTAAGGTCTCCCGAAACTCCCGCAAGTATCCCTTTTCCGCCAAAACCTCACAGACTTAATCGATTCATAATTCATACTTCAAAATTCATAATTCATAATTCATAGTTCATAATTCATCTAGGTGTTTCCACTCAGAAAATTGAGTGTCAGCACTGATTGTATCCCCTTTTACTTTCCTTTAGTTTACTGTCTGAAGATTCCCTGATTAGTGAAGAGATTTTGCGGTAAAAGAGGGCTTTACCACAAGTATCGGGGCAGGGTCCTCAGGGGCCCTGCCCGGATGCTCAATCTCAGGCAATTTCTCTGTGTGTGTTTTATTAATTAATCTTTAACTGCAGGACTGAATGAAAGTACTTTCCGCGGATGACAATCATCGCGTAAGGAAAATAATAAGCCGGATGCTCGGAACCACGGCTGACGAATTTCTGGAGGCTGCCGACGGCCGGGAAGCGGTGGAACTCTACGTGAAATACAGGCCGGACTACGTGCTGATGGATATCGAGATGGAAAAGCTTGACGGCCTGAGCGCCACAAAGGATATTCTGCAGCATGACCCTTCCGCAAGGGTTATTATAGTAACATCCCATGACAATGAATCTTACCGCAGGGCTGCAACTGAAGCCGGTGCCGCGGATTTTGTGCGCAAGGATGACATCATACGCCTTAAAAAGCTGCTTACGGAAAAAGAGTAATAATAAAGAATTTTTAAATAACCAATAACTTATATATCTACCGAGGTAATCATGAAAAAGCTGCTTCTGTCTGTTTTTTTTCTTCTTTGCGCCATCACCACTTTATATGCACAACCGTCAACCCTGTCACTGCAGGGAGTACTGCACGACCAGTCGGGTGCCGCGGTACAGGACGGAAACTATGTACTGGTTTTTAATATATACAGCACTGCCACGGGCGGCAGCAGTCTCTGGAACGAAACCCAGAGCAGCGTTCCGGTTGTAAACGGTGTATTCAGCGTAAGGCTTGGTTCGGTTACTTCTTTCGGATCGCTTAACTTCACTCAGCAGTATTGGGTGGGTATCCGTGTCGGAAGTTCAGGCGCAACGGAACTTTCTCCGCGCATTGAACTGACCGCGGTTCCTTATGCATTCGCGTTAAAAGGAGGAGAAAATGTGCTGGCAGGTTCAGGCAATGTCGGCATAGGAACACTTTCCCCCTCACAGAAACTTCATGTTAACGGAAATGTGAGAGTGGATGGAAATATGGGTGTAGGTACCAACTCGACTACGTATAGACTTGATGTATCCGGGAACTCCAATGTTACGGGTGACCTGCGCGTTACAGGAAATCTTAATGCAGGAAGCATTACCGGCCCTAACAGCACGGTGAGTATAAGCGGAAACATGTCAATGACCGGCCAGCTGAATGGCAAACCGAAAGTCTATGGAAAAAGAGATATGCCCGGTTTTATTACATTGAGTCCGATCATTAGCCAGACCATCAGCTCATTTACTGCTGACGCAGATATGCTTATCAGCTATGTGGTAGATGCTTATGAATCTTCACCGACAACATATATAAAAGTGACAACAGGTTCGGATGTAGTACACGAACAACTTTATACCACGCGCAGATTTACTGTGCTTTTTCCCGTGAGAAAGGGTGAGTCAGTAAATATACAGGCTCAGACAACCAGTAATTCCGGGGCATTTATTGTTCCTTACCGTCTTCATATTGGCGATCTCTGATAAATCACATTCATAAATGAAAGAGAGATTATTATGAAGCAATTTAAAATAAGGCGGCAGACTATGCCTGCGGTGTTCAGTCCGGCAGTAATCATGCTGCTGGTCTTAATGCTGAGCGGCATCATGTTCGGGCAGTACAGAATCAGGAATTCTGCAACCGGCTCAAGTTACCAAAGCACAATCAGCAAAAATACGAATTACCAGATACAGGCAGTAATCGGTCAGACTTTTTCTCAAAACAGGTCAGATGCTACAACAAATTCTGTTTCTGCGGGTATGTATTCTTTCTATATAATGCAGCCCAGTGCTCCGATCGTTGAGGCATCTCAGGGTGATTTTGCGGACAGAGTGAATATAACCTGGAAGTGGGATGTGCTGAGTCCGGCAAACAACACTGGAAATGTTGAAATCTTCCGTGACGGGGTTCTTCTTGCAACCGTGCCAAGAACACAAAACTTCTATCAGGACTTTAATGTATATCCCGGCAAATATTACTATTATGAAGTTGCGGGGCGAAATGAGTTTGGCTGGTCGTACCGCGGAGGAAGTGCCGGCTTTATTAATCCTAACGGGACTATCACAGGAGCAATAACCACCCAGTTCGGAAGACCGGTATATGATGTTGAAGTCGGCGTATCTCCGACACTTGGTAAGGCTCTGCGTTTTAACAGTGATGCCAGATATGTTGATGCCGGATATAATCTGGATCTTGGCAACAAATCATTCACCGTTGAGTACTGGCTGAAACGTCCGCAGAATCCTTCTCCGAACGTCTCCCTCTTTATTCAGAATCCTCTTGGCGCAGCAGGAACTCCCCAGCTAACCATTGGCTATGCCGGCGCCACACAATTGGTTTTTGGATTTTCCTCAACAGATTTCCTCGCCGTTACTGATACTTCCGCGCTTGATCAGTGGCACCACTATGCTTTTGTCTATGATGATCAGATACGGAAGCGCTCTGTTTATATTAATGGTAAACTTGCCGGAAGCGGAGCAACAGCACAGAATCAGCAATATACTTCAGCGGGCGGGCAGGTCTGGCTTGGTAAAGGGGTCGGGAGCAATAACTTCATCTTTGACGAAATGCGTGTCTGGACAACGGCTCGCAGCAATGATCTTATTGTAAGAAACATGAGAAGAACGGTAAATACCAACTCAGAAAATCTGGCTGCCTACTGGAAATTTGATGAGGGTGTGGGTCTTATGGTATTTGACCTTTCACCCAATACAAATAACGGCATACTGATAAATTCTTTCAACGGTGTATTCTCTGATGACCGCTCACCGATACGCACAAGTGCATTCTCAGATCTGAATGGCAACTTTGTTATTGAAGGTATTAATTACGGTTCCAGCACAAACTTCAGTGTCACGCCAGTACGCGAGGGAAGAATTTTTTCGCCCCCGACGCGTATTGTTACACTCTCAAGCAGTAACACTGCCGCAAATAATATAGATTACACTGATATCTCTCAGGTGCCTGTGAGCGGATTTGTCCGGCATTTAAACGGCTGTTACGCAGACAGTGTTGAAATTCTGGTTAATGGTGAAAGCACAGTGCCGGCAACATTTACCAATGCAGAGGGCAAGTATATACTTGAGTTTGAACCCGGTTCCTCAAATCGTGTTTCTCCCCGAAGAACCGGCTTCACTTTTGCCCCTGCCTTCCGCGAATACCAGAATGTTGTTGATCCTATTGCCGGTGAAGTATTTCAGCAGACCACCAACTATAGCTTCCGCGGAAAAGTCGGCGGTGGAAATTGTGATCTGCCCATAGGACCGGTTCAGATTATCCTTGAAGGCATTGGAAACAACCAGATCTGTTTTACGGATACACTGGTAACCGATATGACCGGAAGTTTTGCGTTTTATGGTCTTTCTCCTGTGCGTTACAGGGTATTTATTGATCCTGAAAATCCTAATTGGACAGCTAAATCTGATACAATTGATCTGCGGAATGGCAGTGTTGAGAAAAATTACCGTTATTATGCAGATATAACAGTTGAAGTAACCGGACTTCCCCCTGTAAATGACTGCTTTGGTGTGCCTCTGCTTGATCAGTTTGTTGACTATGCTCTGACCTATAAGGTTTTTGAAGAGTATACTTACAACGGCCAGGTTACCGGCAGATGTCCGGTTGATACCGCGATTGTAACGATAAAAGACGGGTTTGGTGACAGACAAAACTCGCCGTATGAATTGCGGGTTGTGGGAGGCAGCATCATTGACACGATCGTAACCGGTTATCCGAATGTTCTGGGTGATTTCAAAAAAACTTTCGAAATTGTTGCTGAGCATAGAGACGGACGCAGCACTGATACAGTGTATCAGGGTATTATAACTGGATATAAACCACAGACTGGGTCCTTTGTTACGGTATCGCCGGCATTGCCGCTGATGATTTTACGCGATCCCCCGGGAGACGGCAGCTATTCTTTTGTGTCCCAGGAAACGACAACAAAATACAACTGGAGCTTATTTGCTCAGGACAGAGCCACGAAATCATATAGCCATGTCCTCTCACTTGCTCCGGATTTTGAGACAGAAATTGGATTTATCTTTGGAAGCACAAAAGTTGAGCAGGATAACACGCTTGATTTTACAACAGATGTTTCATATACTTATACCAGTACCAATTCTACTGAGCTTGAGACTGAACTGACAGTTTCTGAGGTTTTCAGAACTGATGAAGATCAGGGAATTGTAGGCGAAGAAGGTGATGTCATAATGGGAGCTGCATTGAACTTTACCTATGCTCTTACGGATCTTCTCACGTTTCAGCAGGATTCCTGTCTTTTGCAGAAATCACAGACCTTAACATTCGCGCCTACAGGTTTCAATACTACTTATATATATACTACTAATTATATTGAAAATGTTCTGATTCCGCGTTTAATGGGTGTGGATACATTAGTAAAGGAGGCAAATCACTGGAAGAAAATACTCGCCTATAATGATACGTTAAAAGCCCAGGCTGAGTTTGAAAGAAACATTTCTTTCAGTGCCGGTTCAACTGCCGAATATCAGCAGACGACTGTTAATACGGAAACCAAAATTTTCGAATTTGATCTCACTATTGACTATTCTTTTGGCGGATCAGTTGGTGTAACTTTCAATGGAGCAGGGACGGTAAGCGGATTTGAAATCAAAACCGGAATGTCCTATGGAGGATCCCGGATTACCACGACAACTTCAGCTAATACCGTTGGTTACAGTCTTCGGGACGATGATCCGGGCGATGCATTAACGGTTGATATATTCAAAGATCAGGTGTTTGGCACACCTGTATTCGAGACTGTTGCTGGTACTACTTCATGCCCTTGGGAAGAAGGGACTCAGGCAAGAGATATTCCGCGCCTTCAGGCAGGATCAACCGGAACAACTGCAGTAAATGTTGACCCGAATGAACCGGCTGTATTTCTTATCAATATCGGAAATGAAAATTCCGCTGAAACGAGAGAATACTATATGCGGGTTTTGAATGAATCAAATCCGAACGGTGCAGTTGTAGCGGTTAACGGTATTATTATTGAACAGGGTATCAATTTTAATATTGGTCCGGGACAGTCTGTTCAGGCGGTCTTGACTATTACGCGAGGTCCTCAGGCGTATGTTTATGAGGATATTAGTGTAATACTTACCTCACCCTGTGAGTTTGACCGGTATCAGGGCGTCGGAAATCTGGCAATTTATGAACAGCTGGATTTTGATGTTTATTTCAAAGAACCCTGTACACAGGTTGCGATAGATCAGCCTGCGCCAAACTGGCTGATAAACAGCAGCAGCGGAAATGGTTTGGACGTAAGACTTTTTGGCTATGACAAAAACGATCCTGACCTTCAGAGAATAGAAGTTCAGTACCGCAGAATGAGCGCGTCCAATAGTCCTGTAGAAAATAAAACCCCGGTATTTGAAAGCAATGATGAGCGCAATGCATATATCTCATCGGTGCTTGCAACCCTGCGTATGCCTTCAGGAGATATTATGGACTATGATCAGGTATCATATGACCATATACTTGATCTGATATCAGACAAAGGTATTGCACCTTCTGCGCCTGTGGGAGATGACCCGACACCATGGTTCACCTTTGCGACCATACTTAAAGATTCACTCGGGCCAGAGTATCATAATCTGCGTTGGGAACTTATGGGTGAGGCAGATGGCAGTTATGAAATACGAGCGGTTGCTGTCTGCGGTCTCGGCAATACCGACGGAGTCTCAGCAGCGATTTCCGGCATAATTGACAGAACCAGACCTGAAATTCTCGGATTGCCTGAACCGGTTGACGCGGTTCTGAATGCCGATGATCAGATTAAAGTTACCTTCACTGAAGATATATCCTGTGCTACCATAGATCCGCTTGACAATATTGAGCTGATCTATACACAAACCGGTACTCCTGTTCTCTTTGATTTTTCATGCAACGGATCGGAACTGTTAATCACGCCTCAGGGAAGCTATGCTCCGTTTGAGAATAAAACCCTGAAAGCGGTTGTAAAACGGATCAAAGATAAAAACGGCAACATCATGCGCGTGACATTAGGAACAACCTATATCGATTCTCTGGGATGGGAATTTCTGGTGGACAGAAATCCGGTGCGCTGGACCGGCGGTGAGATTGATGTGGTAAAGTATCTCGATGAAACCGTTGACATGCAGCGTACTCTGCAGAATACGGGTTCGTTTAATCAGCCGTTTACCATTACCGATCTTCCTTCATGGCTGATGCCTACAATTATTTCCGGAACGGTACAGATTCAGAGCAGTACTACCATTGGATTCCGCTTTGGGCAGGATATTCCTGCCGGAATTTATGAAGATACCATCTATGCGCAGACGATTAACGGTAATGAGCCGCTTATTGTCCGTCTGAGAGTGCTTTGCCGTCCGCCCCAGTGGAGCTTTAACAGTGCAGCTTATGAATTCAATATGAATATGATAACTGAACTGTATATAGATACAACCTTGTCGAAAGACCGTTATGACAGAATTGCTGCATTTTCCGGCAATGAACTCCGCGGTACCGCGGAACTGCAGTATATACAGGCAATAAACAGACATCTTGCCTTTATAACCGTGTACAGTAATTCTCCTTACTACGAAGAACTTACATTCAGGGTGTGGGATGCTTCTGAGTGTACGGAATACGGACAGATAATGGAAACCTTCACCTTTAAGGCAGATACCGTTATCGGAAGTTATCAGATGCCGGTTAAAATGACTGCAACACGCCAGATAATTGAGGATTATTCATTCAATGCAGGATGGACCTGGTTCTCCCTGAACACCAAATCAGCAGACATGAGCATAAATACCGTGCTTGCTTCACTGAGCCCTACGCATCTTGATATGATAAAAGAGCAGACACTCTTCAGCCAGTACTCTCCTGCAGCAGGCTATGGCTGGGTCGGCGGGCTTACAACCCTGAATAATAAATCACTGTATATGATTCGTCTTGCGCAGCGTGATACACTCCGGCGTACCGGATACGCGATTGATCCTTTGACTGACACACTCCGCCTTGCGCAAGGATGGTCATGGATCGGATATACACCAAACGCGGATATGCAGATAAACCAGGCGCTGGCAAGTCTGCAGGCATCTGACGGCGATATCATCAAGAGCCAGACGGCATTCTCGGTCTATGCGCAGGGAATCGGATGGATAGGAAGTCTGCAGTTCATGAGGCCAAGACAGGGCTATCTGATTAAAATGGCAAATGCAGGCACCCTTATTTATCCCCGTGTAAGCGGTCAGCAGAACAATATTTCAGAGCCGGATATACTGCCGGGAGTTATCCCCTCTCAGCCGCTCTGGACGCTTGACCGGGCGCAGTATCAGCATACAATGAGCATCATTGCAAAAGTTGGCGGAGATTATGCGGATTCCCTGAGAACAGGTGATATGATAGCGCTCTTTGCCGGTGAGGAGTGCCGCGGTCTGGCTTACCCAGTGGTAATTCCCGGAAAGAAGGAGATGTATATCTTCCTTACCGGATATGCCAATCAGGCCAGCGGTGAATTCCTGAATATGATGCTCTGGAGAGAGTCATCGGATCAGGTAATAGATCTTGGTACCGGAGTTCAGTTTACGGCTGACGGAGTGATCGGGACTATTGAACAGCCGATGATACTCACCCCGGTTCTTTCTTCGGCTGATGATATGTCCGGTATTCCGGCCGAGTATTCACTCGATCAGAATTATCCGAATCCGTTTAATCCGACTACCATAATCAGATTCGGACTGCCGGAAGAGGCGGAGATCAGTCTGACGATATATAACATCATGGGTGAGGCGGTCCGTCTGCTTGATGCCGGAAGAAAAAATGCCGGATATCATCAGGCAGTATGGGATGGCAAAAACAATCACGGCGAATATGTGCCGAGCGGTATTTATCTCTACACACTGAAAGCAGGTGAGAGAAGCTTTACCAAAAAGATTGTTTTCCTGAAATAAAATTTAAACCGCGCCCCTCCTGCTCACGCGGCAGGAGGGGCTGGCTTTTGAGGAATTACGCTTTTTTAATTATCAATAAGGAAGAGAACAGGGACGGAAACCGTAGCCAGGCCTGAGATATCCGGCGGAATTTATATACCGCCTCTCTCGCCCTGCCGGGTCGGAAGCATTTGTGTGTGTGATGCCTTCTGACTTCCTCCCCTCTTTCCTGATGTGATGCATACCAAAAACAGAAAAGGCAAAACACCTTATTTTGCCGGACTGAAATTTTAATATCTATATATAAGGAATAAACAATGAAGAATACACTGTCATTTTTGCGGATGCTTTTGCTGGTTGCATGTTTTATGGTTGAAATACATGCACAGATCAATTCAACAGGTTTGGTAATTCAGGGAACGCTGAGAGATCAGCAAAACAAAGCAGTCGCCGATGGCAATTATTCTTTAAGATTTGCTTTATATACGGCAGCAACCGGCGGAACCGCTGTATGGCAGGAGACACAGTCCGGGGTTGCAGTTCAAAATGGTGTCTTTACCGCAAAGCTGGGCTCGGTTACGGCGATCCCGACATCAGTTAATTTTACGCAGCAATACTGGGTGGGTATAACCGTAACAGGACAGGGGGCAGAACTTGCGCCTCGTATAGAACTTACAGCAGCTCCTTATGCACTTGCCCTCCGCGGAAGTGAAAACGTTTTCGGCGGTAGCGGCAATGTTGGAATCGGGACACTTAATCCATCTCAAAAACTTGATGTAAGCGGCAATATCCGCGCAACAGGTAATATTCAGGCGGGCACATATCTTTCGGTGCAGGACTCAGTTACTCTCAGAAACAGAATGAGGTTCAGCGAGTATGGGGCCGGTATATTTGATGTTTATGCTAAACCGCTTGTTCAGCAGAGCTGGCTGGCCGGGAACGGAGACCGTCTTATTTTAAGGCCGGGCGGTTCAACAACTGCGGCTAATTTACTTGAAGTAAACAGCAACAGGGGAATTGAAACCGGATTAAATACACCGTTAATTATAAACACTTCGACCTGGGGCTTTGGTCTCAGATTAGCGACTACCCTTACCGGCGCTTTAAATTCGGATGATTATTTTATCTCCCGCGGCGGCACGGATGCAACCAAGAATGATTTTGTACTCCACTTTGATAACGAGCCTGGGGCAAAACTGAACTTTGTAACCCCGGGTTCGGTCAGCAGAATGGTGATTGAAGGATCAACCGGAAATGTGGGAATTGGAACAACAACACCAAACGCAAAACTTGATGTGCATGGAACCGTTGAACTTTTTGGAACCAGGGCAATTACTAAAGGAACACTAACAACCGGATATCAGGTTCTTTATTCGGGAACACCGGCTACTGATGTAATTGTAAATGCGATAGCGCAAAAAACAAATGCTTCAAATCATACTGTGGAATTGCGGGCATATATACCCGGGGAGACCATTGCATTCAACCGGTGGAATCTTGGAGAGGGAGATGCTCAGAGCATCAGTTTTCCCGCAAAAAAAGGTGAGAATATCTCAGTAACACTCCTTACATCAACAGGAGCGGCAGTTGCCTGGACGGTTATTATTACCCCGTTAGGGCAGTAAAAGGGGCACTGTGATGAATAAAATATTTTTATACAAAGGCGGAGGTATCCTCCCCTTGTGGCAGGTTATTATGCTATTCCTGCTGACAGGAATAATGGATATATATCCGCAGGATGAAATTAAACTGACCAACGCGGTACAGTTATACGGCTTTACGCCGACCGCCCCGACAAACGGCCTTCGTAATGTACAGGTATCGCTCGGACAGGCGGTTGTGGGGAATACGTTTGGTTCCGACCGTTCGATCTCAATGGGTTACTGGAGCTTCTATCTCCTGCCCCCAAATAAAGCAGAGCTAACGGTATCGCAGGGAGAATTCCCGAACAGAATTGAAGTAAGCTGGGAATTTGACATCCTGAGCCCCCCGGCTGACAATGATTACTTTAAAGTTTACCGTGACGGCAGTCTTCTTGCTACGCTTCCTGCAACACAGAACTATTATATTGATTATAATGTATATCCCGGAACCTTTTACCGCTATACGGTAACAGGAGTGAATGAGTTCAATGAAAGCCCTCCTTCTGAGGCCATCGGGTTTGTTAATCCGAACGGTATCATAACCGGTGCCATTTCAACGCAGTTTGGCAGACCAGTGCATGATGTAGAAGTGACGGTAACTCCTACCCTCGGCAAAGCAATGCAGTTTGATGGCATTAATGATTATATCGATGCAGGAAATGGGCTTAATATTGCAAATAAACCGTTTACCATTGAATTCTGGCTGAAAAGAAGCGCGAATGATTCAGGCATGATCTTCTCGCAGAATGTGTCTGACTCGGCACTTTCTTCACGGCAGCTATTCATCGGATTCAACAAACCGGGCAACCTGCTTGGTGTTTATGGCGGAGTACCCGCGGTAACAGCGGTTACGGAGGATTTCCAGTGGCACCATTATGCATGGGTGCAGGATTATCAAAAAGACTCCGGATATATCTACCGTGATGCAGTTCAGCTCTTACGCTATAAATTAAACGGAGTAAAATACAACGGCACCGGCAGAATTGTTATCGGCAGGAGCGGCATTAACTCTACCAAGTATTTCAAGATGCAGCTTGACGAGATGCGGGTTTGGGAGAAAGCGCTCTCGCAGAGCGAAATCAAGAGAAATATGCGCCGTACGGTAAACACGAACTCACCCGGTCTTGCTTCCTACTGGAAGTTTGATGAAGGGCTGGGTAATCTGGTGTTTGACCTTTCACCCGCATTTAACAACGGCAACGTGCTGGGAGGTGCTGTGTTCACCGATGACCGGGGTCCGGTAAAAACCAGTGCTTTTTCTGATACGCTTGGTAATTATTCCATTGAGGGAATTAATTACGGCTCTGCCACAAACTTTAGTGTAACCCCGGTACGTGAAGGAAGATTGTTTAATCCGCCTGCACGTATTGTTACACTTTCAACAAGCAATACAGCGGCAAATAATATTGACTTTACGGACATATCAGCAGTACCGGTTTCGGGTATTATTACGCATCAGGGTACTAGCTGCTTTGCTGACAGTATTGAAATATATATTAATGGCGCACCAGGAAACCCCAGAATCTTTACCAATGATCAGGGAAAGTTTATTGCCGAGTTCGAACCGGGAACAACTCAGACACTCACGCCTGTACGGGAGGGATATACTTTTAATCCGGCATTTATAACTGTCAGGAATATTGTTGATCCTATTGCAAACGCAAACTTTGTTCAGACCAGAACCTATTCAATCTCAGGTCTGGTTGCCGGTGGTGATTGTGATCTTCCTATTGGCCCAAGCGTTATTAAACTGACCAGTTTGTCAGGTGCATGTATCACAAGAGAAATAACAACCAACAGCAGCGGAAGTTTTACTATTTCGAATCTCCCCCCTTTGCGCTACCGGGTTGAAATTGATCCCGCTCAGCCAGGCATCACTTTTAATGATGATATTATTGATCTTCGTGATACAAGCCAGATCAGAAATTACCGCTATTATGCACCGCTTCAGGCGGAAATTGTTGGCCTGGAACCCACTGAAGGATGCAGTACGATTGTGCTTGATCAGTTCACGAAGATACCTGTACGGTACCGTGTATATGAAAGCTACACCTATAACGGAGTGACAAATATCTGTGAGGTTGACACAGCAGTTATTACGATTGACGATGCTATCTCTGACAAAGAAGGAATTCTGCGTGAACTCACAGCCATTGACGGAGCTGCATTAGATACTCTGATTTCCGGATATCCGAATATCATCGCACCATATACAAAGCGGCTTCAGATTTCCGCCGAACACAGAGACGGAAGAACTGCAGGAGATACTCTTTTTGCGGTGGTAACAGGATTTAAACCAAGAACCAATGCGTTCACAACCACCTCACCTGCTGTACCGCTGCTGATTCTGCGAGACCCCCCCGGAGACGCAAGCTATTCATATTTTTCGAATTCTACTTCTCTTTCGAATTCACTGAATATGTATTATCAGAGTACATCAGGAACGGACTTAGACAGCCGCCTTTCACTTGCTCCTGATTTCAGTTTTGACGTAGGATTTATGTATTCGGTTTCCACGGAAATTGATCTGACACTGGATATTACTTCAAGTATGTCCTATACGCAGACAGGCACCTCTGCAACAGAGCTGAGCACAACAATCACTACGACCGAAAATTTCTCGACTGCGGATGATGATGCAATAACCGGAGACGGCGGAGATGTGTTTATCGGCGGGGCAATGAATCTGATTTACGGTGTAACCGATGTATTAAAATACAACGGAAGCTGCGGATTCAGCAGGGAGACCAGTCTGGTGGTTTCTCCGAATGGTTTTGCAACCACCTTTATATATACGGCAGACTATATCGAGAATTTTGTTATCCCGAGTCTTGAGTCAATAAATGATACAGCCGGAGTAAGAGACTGGCAGCGTATTCTTGATTATAACGACTCACTTAAAGCTGATGCAGAATATTCCCGAAATATCTCATTCAGTTCAGGGGCAACGGCTGAATATATTGAATCAACAGAGCAGACGAACTCGAGGATATTTGAGTTTGATATGACGGTGGATGCCAGTGTAGGCCTTGAAGTTGGCGCTACTATAAACGGGATCGGGGGAGTAGGCGGTTTTACATTCAGAACCGGGTTTGGTGCTGGCAGATCTTCATCATCAACTGTGACAACGATTAACGAAGTTGGCTTCAGTCTTCGTGATGATGATGTGGGGGACGCATTCTCGGTTAATGTATATAAAGACCGTGTCTATGGCACTCCGGTCTTCTCGACCGTGAGCGGGCAAAGCTCCTGTCCCTGGGAAGAAGGAACGGTTGCGCGGGACTCAATGGGTCTGCTGACTGATAATTCAATAGCAGTGAACGTACATCCGGATTCATTCGCGGTGTTTAATCTGTCACTGCAGAATCTGGGTCAGCTTAATGAATCAAGAGAGTTTCAGCTTCGCGTTCTGAATGAAACCAATGAGTCGGGTGCTGTGATTGCTGTTAACGGAATAGTGCTTCAGGGCGGACTGAACTTCACGGTTCAGCCGATGTCTCAGGTTAATGCTGTCCTGACCGTAAAGCGGGGTCCTCAGGCGTATATATACGAGAATATCGGTATTGTGTTGACCTCACCCTGTGAGTGGGATGCAAACGCCGGTCAGGATCTTTCCATTGCTGATACGCTCTTTATTTCAGTCCGCTTCCTGGAACCATGCAGCGAGATTGCAATTGACGAGCCGGAGCCAAACTGGCTGATCAATCGGGAAAATGCTGATGATTTTACAGTAAAACTCTGGAAGTATAACCGCGGCAATCCCTCATTGCAGGAAGTGGTTTTAAGATATCGTCAGGTGCCGGAGCTAGCTCCGTCCTCAGGCAGAAAAAACCTCTTGAATGAAGAAGGAGAAATGAAGAGTGAGAGAATCTTCAAAAGCTCGCCTCTTGCATCAATGAGGTATCAGAAGGTAATTGACTACAGCAGCACGGACCGGTACAGTATATTAAGAAATAACCCTGATTATGCATCTCTGTTTGCTTCACCGCAGAACTCAACGGAGAGCTGGACGGTTATTGCAACGATTCCGAGAGACAGTCTGCCTTTGCTTCAGGATTATGTGATTGTTCCGTTTGATACAGAAGGTCTTTCCGACGGCAGCTATGAACTGCAGGCGCTTGCAGTCTGTGCGGGCAATACACTGAGCGGAACATCAGCGCTTGTGCAGGGCATTATAGATAAAACAAGTCCGGCGGTTCTTGGTCAGCCAAAACCCGTAAATGGCGTACTGGGTGCAAATGATGAAATATCCGTGACGTTTACAGAGCAGATTTCATGTGAGAGTGTAAATGCGGTTGATAATCTTATGCTGATCAATACACAGACGGGTCAGATGGTAGATTTTAACTACTCCTGTAACGGTCAGACGATTGTGATTACGCCTAATGTACAGAACCGCTTTATTGAAAACCGTGTCCTGAAAGCAGTCGTTAAGAGGGTTCGCGATATGAACGGCAATATACTGCGCGTGCCTTTCGGAACTGAATACAGGGATTCAGTTGCATGGGAATTTCTGGTGGACAGGAATCCGGTGCGCTGGTCGGGCGGTGAGGTTGAAGTGGTAAAGTTTGCTGATGAGATCGCGGATATACAGCGCCAGCTCCTGAATGAAGGCGGAACAGCATATCCATACACGATTACCAACTTTCCAAACTGGATGTCACTGACACCGGTTACCGGTACGGTACAGACACAGGGCGCGGTGACGGTAAACTTCCGCTTTGGTAATATGATTGCTCCGGGCACGTACGAAGATACGGTTTACGCCAGTACACTCAACGGAGATGAGCCGATGATCGTGAAGCTGAGAGTACTCTGCCGTCCGCCCCAGTGGTCGGTTAACCCGGCGATGTATGAATATTCAATGAATATTACCGCACGGCTTTATGTTGACACCACACTGTCCAATGATATATATGACCGTGTGGCAGTCTATGCCGGAACGCAGCTGCGGGGAGCAGCAGCGGTAACACGGCTTAATAATACCAGTGAATACCGTGTTTTCCTTACTATATACAGTAATCAGACACAGGGAGAAGCTCTTACCTTCAGAGTCTGGGATGCATCCTCCTGTACTGAATACGGCCAGATTCTGGAAAGCTTTACCTTTAAGTCAGATACACTGCTGGGGAATATCGCTAATCCGGTACGGCTGACCGCGACATCACAGATAATTCAGCAGTATCCTCTCTCTGCAGGATGGAACTGGGTGTCTTTCAATACAGTATCTGCTAGTATGAGACTGAATGATCTGCTTGGCGGAGTATCGCATGCAAATGGTGATAACTTTAAGACGCAAAGTGCGTTCTCACAGTATTCAGGTTCGCTGCAGAACTGGTTCGGAACACTTGATACTCTGGATCTGGAAACGTACTATCTCTGGAAGAGAACAACTCCGGCACAGTTCCTGAAAACAGGATACGCGGTGCGTCCCGATCAGCGTCCCATAATGATTGACAGCGGATGGAACTGGATCGGATATATACCACAGTTTTCTCTGCCGGTTAATGAAGCTCTCAGGACTTTGAATCCGAAGGATGGTGATGTAATAAAGAGCCAGTTCCAGTTCGCGATTTATGATCAGAACTTCGGCTGGTTTGGTGATCTGCAGTTTATGATACCGCAGATAGGTTATCTGCTCCGCCTAGACAGCCGCGATACACTGCTCTATCCGCAGGATCCTCCTGTGGGAACACAGCCGGCTGCGCCTGTGCCACAATATGTAAGGCAGGTACCTGCTTCACCTGACTGGATTGTTGATGCCTCGCGCTATGAAACAAGCATGAATATCATTGCCGCACCGGATGCTGCATGGGGTGATACCGCATCAGTATATCCTGTTGCGGGATTATTCTCAGGTAATGAATGCCGCGGATTTGCACGCACTTCAGGATTTGGTCAGGATAAGAAGCCAATCTACCTGATAACAGTTTACGGTTCTGCCGGTTCATCTGACACACTCGAGCTTCGGCTTCTTGATGAGGCAACAGGCGCTGTCAGGATTGCGAACCTGAGCATCATCTATACGGCAAATTCTGTTGCAGGTAGCCTGCAGAATCCGCTGATTATCCATTCGCCTCTTTCATCGGCGGAGGATATGACGGGACTTCCCGCGGAATATATCCTGGAGCAGAATTATCCGAATCCGTTTAATCCTTCAACCAATATCCGTTTTGGTCTTCCTGAAGCAGGAGATGTGGAAGTGAGCATCTATAATATAATGGGTGAAAAAGTCCGCGGACTGGTTAAGGAATATAAACAGGCAGGATATTATACCGTTTCCTGGAATGCCCGGAATGAAAACGGAGAAATGCTTCCAACCGGTATTTATTTCACTGTGATGAAGTCAGGTTCATTCACTCAGACCCGGAAAATCGTATTTTTAAAATAATTAAGCAGATTACATTAGCCGGCTGGACCGCAGCCGGCTTTGTCTATAAAATTAAGCACGGAAACCGATGATGAAACATATTCTGCGCATGCTAACATTGCTGCTCCTGGCAGTTCTGCCGCTTCAGGCACAAACTGATGATCCGCCAAACTGGACGGTAAATCCGGCAAGCTTTCAGTTTAACGCAAGTGTTATTGCGGTACTGAAACTTAACGGACAGCCGGCTCCCGCGGGGGTCAATATCCTGGCGGCTTTTGCCGGAGAACAGGTGCGGGGTGTCGCAACACCGATTCAGGTCGGAAATCAGCAGATGTATTTTCTTACTGTTTATGCAAATGCCGCGGGTGAACAGCTCCGTTTCAGGGCATATATACCATCACTTGATACGGTGGTATTCACGACTGATTCCATTTCTTTCACTCCGAACGGTGTATATGGTTCAATTGACAATCCGCTGCAGATAAGTGCATTCTTTAACTTTGACCGGGCTCCGCTGCTGCGGGGTATTCCCGATCAGACAGTACCTTTTGGTTCTCAGTTTACAAACATTAATCTCCGCTCCTATCTAACAGAATTTGACGGGGACAGCGTTGCGTTCAGTTCGCGGGGAGCTGATAATGTGCAGATTTCGATTTCTCCTGCCGGCATTGCATCCGTTACACCGAACAGCGGATGGTGGGGGAGAGATACCGTTTATTTCAGAGCAACGGATGTAACCAGTGCGGGTCTCTTCGGAGAAGATACGGTAATCTTTCAGGTGCTCAGGCCGGATAATGCGCCTCAGCTTGGCGTAATACCGGGGCAGACCATCGGCTCCAACAGCAGCTTTGCTTCTTTTGATCTGGATGATTATCTCATCGAAACAGACGGCGACAGCGTTATATACAACTATGAATTCACCGGGCAGCCGGCACCAGTGCCTGCTCCGGACTGGACGGTTAATCCTGCAGCGTTTCAGTCGAATATGACTATGGTAATAAAAGTTACTTCACGCGGACGAGAAGTGAATTCAACCGGCTCACGCATAGCTGCATTTGCCGGAAATCAGATCCGCGGTGTTACGCAGGGGATTACCGTTGGCAGTTCAACGATGTTCTTTCTCACCGTCTATGCAAACAGCAATGGTGAGACAATCCGTTTCCGGGTTTATGATGCAGCTCAGCAGCAGATATACAGCGCCGGGGAAACCGTTGTGTTTGTTTCAAATGCATCATTTGGCTCTCCCGATAATCCATATCCTGTTAACGCGGGAAACATCCTTGTAAGAATCGGTGCGGGGAATATTGTTTCATTTTTAACACCGGACCCTTTGTGGAGCGGATCTGAAACAATCCGTTTTAAGGTAACTGACGCGAATACTCCTGCTCAGCTTTGGGATACCAGCTCTGCCGTATATACAAAGACCGCGGATAACACGCCTCTGCTTTCGGGAATTCCGGATCAGACTATTTATGCCGGAGGGGCTTTCACGCAGTTTGATTTTGATAACTTTCTTTCTGAAAGTGACGGTGACAGTGTTATATATACCTTTAGAGGACAAAACCAGCTTACTGTTCAGATTTCTGGCGGAAGCACAGTAACTGTCACTCCACCAAACGCATCATGGACAGGGAGTGAGCAGATAATATTCAGAGCCGCGGATAACACCGCAAACGGATTATTTTCAGAAGATACCGTCAGGTTTACCGTTCTGCCTGTTGATCATCCTCCTGTGTTTGGCACAATTCCTTCACAAACTATCGGGGCAAACAGTAATTTTCAGAGTTTCAATATTCGCAGCTATGTGCAGGAGACAGATGGTGACTCCTTAGGTTTCCGGTATATAACGCTGCCGCAGGGAGCAGCAGATCCGCAGCCCTCGTGGAGTGTTAATCCGGCAGCATTTCAGCTTACCATGACCATGATCATTGAAATGAATGCACTTGGACGCAATGTCACAACAAGCGGAGGAAGGATAGCTGCATTTTCCGGTCAGCAGGTACGCGGTGTTGCAAGCCCGATAAATGTTGGAGGGAAGCGGTTATTCTTTCTCACCGTCTATGCAAACAATAACGGCGGACAGATAACTTTCCGATATTATGATGAAGTCGCCCAGCGTGAGCTTCCGGTTGAACAGCGTGTTATTTTCCTGCAGAATGCAAGTTTCGGATCACCGGATCAGCCATATCAGATGTATGCCGGATATATAAAAGTACATATTTCTCAAAACAATCAGACAACAGTCTCACTCATTGAACGGACAAAACCGTTTACTGAGCGCATCCGTTTTTACGTGAATGATATAAATACTCTGGCACAGCTCGGTGATTCTACGGAAACAGAATTCCGCACACTGCAGGATAACGCGCCTCTGGTGAGCGGTATTCCGGATCAAATCATCTCAGGCGGCGGAAGTTTCAGCAGTTTTGATCTCGATACCTATCTTACCGAACAGGACGGTGACAGTGTTCAATGGAGCGTAAGCGGAGGGAATAAAATTTCAGCTCAGATACTTGCAGGCAACAATGTGTCCTTTACGGTAACGGATACACTCTGGTCAGGAACGGAACATCTGATTTTCCGTGCTGCTGATATTAGCCAGAACGGACTTTTCTCTCAGGATACTGCATCCTTCACCGTACTTAAACGGGATAACAGACCCGTGATAGGAGATATTCCGGATCAGGTAGCGGGCTTTCAGGGTTCTTTTAATGCATTTGATCTTGACAGCTATTTAACCGAGGTTGACGGCGATACTGTTGCCTGGAGATATACCATTCTTCCTCCCGATTCAACCGATGCAGATCCGGCGTGGACTATTAATCCGGCATCGTTTGAGCTTACGATGACCATGATAGCTCGTGTTACTTCGTCAGGGATGAAGAAGGACAGTTCTCTGCATACACTTGCCGCCTGGTCAGGTGGACAGCTGAGAGGTGTCAGCCGCGCGATTCGTGTTGGCAGTGACTGGATGTATTTCATGACGATTTACAGCAACACAAATAATGAACCGCTCTACTTCACTTTCTATGATGCTGACAAACAGAAAATTTATCCGGTCAGACAGCGTTTTAATTTTTCAATAAACGGCAGTGTGGGAACGGTTGATAATCCTTTTCAGATTGACGCCGGATTTATTGTTCTGAATATTAATCAGAATAATGTGGTAAGCACCATAATCTCTGACAACAACTGGTCGGGGAGTCAGTCGGTAAGGTTCTTTGCGCAGGATGTGAATACGATTAACAGATACACTGATTCGGCTGATGTGCGGTTCAGAGTGCTTGCAAATCCAATTTTGCCGATTAGTGCACCATCCGGAGTAAGAGCAGCCGCACAGCGCAGACCGCTCCGCATTGAACTGCAGTGGAATGATAACTCTGCAAATGAGACTCATTTTGTGATTCAGAGAAAATCAGGAGATTCATTAACTACCTCCGCCTACCGGGCAATTGATACCGTTCCGGCTAACACTGTTTCATATACGGATTTTACGGTGAATGATACCGTGGTATATACGTACCGTGTTTATGCGTATAATTCGGAAACATCTTCGCCTTACAGCAATCAGTTTCAGATCCGGAGCCTTTATACCATATTGCCGGTTGCTCCACCGCAGTCACTTGCGGTATTTAACGCATCACCGCTGAAGACTTACCTGAGCTGGACTGATGCGGCAAACAATGAAACAGCATACCGCGTTGAACGGAAAGAGGGAGATTCTCTCTCTGCGCTGCCATATAATGTGATTGCACAGCTCCCCGCTAATGCTTCTGATTATTTTGACAGTACAGTTTCCTATGCATCGCTGTATACCTACCGGGTTGAAGCATTTAATCCTGATACTGCATCCGGTTACAGCAATCAGGCATCAATCGTAACTCTGCCAGAGCGTCCGTCTGTGCCGCAGCTTTCACTTCCAGCGGATAATGCTGCAGGAGTTACGCAGCCGGTTACATTCAAATGGAGGAAATCCGACAGGGCTGTGACGTATCGCTTTATCCTTAGCAGCGATAGTCTTTTCACTCAAATTATACGTAATGACTCAACTCTTACCGACACGGTATATACCATGAACGGACTGCAGAATCTTGCAAACTACTTCTGGAGCGTGCAGGCAAAGAATACCGGCGGAGTGAGTGATTTTTCACCGGTTTACCGTTTCCGTACGATCGGGCTGCCATCATCAGTTCAGCTTGTTCAGCCGCAGAATATGGCAGTTAATGTTCCGGTAAGTAATGTTCAGTTCAGATGGACAAAAGCGGCTGATATTCTGGCTAAAAACCGGACTATTCTGAATTATCACTTTGAGTTAACGGCAGATACAGCATCTGCCCCGATGATTTCGGATACCACTCTTACTGATACTGTATATACAGCAGCACAGCTTGCATACTATACAAATTACTACTGGAGAATTCAAAGCCGCAATGAAGCGGGCTGGAGCGGATTTACTCCGTGGAACAGTTTCCGTACCATAATCGAAGCGCCGGCATCATTCGCCCTAGAACTGCCCCCCGACAGCGCAATGGTGGGCAATCCGGTTGCGTTTAGCTGGAACAATTCGCAGCGTGCCGCAGGGTATATTCTGTTTGTCTCTGCAAGTGCACAGTTTACAACTACGGTTATAGCCGATACGGTTAGTGACACCAGTGCTGTGAAAACACTTGCTATTCCGATTTTAACGACTCATTACTGGAAGGTGAAGGCATTTAATGATGGGGGCTCGGCAGAATCTGCTGTCAGAAGATTTGTTCTTAATACCATTCCGGCGCAGGTTTCACTTCTGAATCCAGTAAATGCAGCGGTGAATCAGCCAGTGGCACTGCAGCTTGAGTGGTCCTTAAGCCAGCTTGCATTAAGCTATCAGCTTCAGGTTGCAACGGACAGTCTTTTCACACAGCTTGTGGTGAATGATTCAACGCTGACCGATACAACAAAAAATATAAGCGGACTGATGCATGACCGGAATTATTACTGGAGAGTACGCGGTAAGAACAGTATCGGGTTGAGCGTCTGGTCGCAGGTTTACCGTTTCCGGACGATTGTTCCGGTGCCGCAATCTCCAGTTCTGGTACAGCCGGGCAACGGAGCAGTGAATACCCCTTACAGCTTTTTCCTTCGCTGGAGGAAGCCTGCTTATGGTGTCCAGTTCCATCTGCAGATTGCCACGGACAGCGCTTTTACGGCACTATATATCAATGATTCAACCATGACCGATACAACAAGGTTGCTGCAAAACCTGGAGGACGGAGTCAGGTATATCTGGCGGGTGGCGGCTTCGAACATAGCCGGGAAGAGTGATTTCAGCGGAGTATGGAGCTTTTCTACCCGAATGAAGGCGCCTGACAGTCTGAGAGCTGCAGCGGTTGTCCCGCGGAAAGTATTGCTCAAGTGGCTTGACCGTTCATCAGGAGAACAGGAATTCGTTATTGAGCGCAAGCAGGGTGGTCTGACCTCAGCAGATCCGTTTGTGCCGATTGCATCTGTTCCGCGGAATTCTACGGAATATACGGACTCAATCACCGGAACTCAGCTTACCTGGACTTACCGTGTAAAGGCGGTGAACGGAGATATACAGTCTGTGTTTTCCAATGCGGTAACTGTTGATATTCTGACCAGTACGGATAATGAAATCGCAATTCCTGAACGGTATGAGCTTTCACAGAATTACCCGAATCCGTTTAATCCCTCAACGGTTCTGAGATATGCAGTCCCATTTGAAAGTGAAGTGCGGCTGCTTATATATAACGCACTCGGCGAGACTGTCGCCGAACTGGTAAACATCACGCAGACAGCGGGTTATTATGAAGCGGCATTCCAGGCGCGAAGTCTGGCTAGCGGTATTTACTTCTACACACTCCGTGCAAAATCCACGGATGGAAAGCAGGAGTTCGTTGAAGTGAAGAAGATGATTTTGCTGAAGTGATGAAAATAAATATTCAGAGCCACGCCACGGCGTGGGTCTGCAAGGCCGGATTTGTTTCACATAGAGTAAAAAGGAATAAATCCTCCCGTTTAGGAACGGATTGAGCAGAGGGGAGAGATACTGCCAATTTGCAATGTTCCTGAATCACTTGTGATTAGAATAATTGCCGCAGTTATTAGTTGATCAGTTATTTTACACTGTAGAGACACGCCGCGGCGTGTCTCTACAAACATTTATAAAAGTTTTAGAATCTCTCCATAGTTTTGAACACCAAAAGAGCATTTTTTCTGAATTTTACACTGCCTTTATAAGAGGAATATTTTGGCTCCGGCATTACTAATTACTAATTCCTAACTACTAATTATAATCTGCTTATGATCGTCATGTTCTGATGATTATATATATCTTTTCCTTCGGCAGTGTAGAGATAATCAATACGGTTCTGATAGAATGATGCAATTTTTCCGCGCACCATTTTGAGTGTGCTGTTCAGGAAGTGGTTCTGCTCGGTGAACCCCTCACCCAATACCGCTATGGCGGCGGGCAGCCAGCGGTTGGGGAATTGTCCGCCGAATTCTCCTCCCTCCTTAAATCGCGCAATCTCGGCTTCAATTTTCTTCAGCGCTTCACGCTGTCCCTCCGTGGAGGTGAAGTCAAGCCCCTGAGAGGTGAGCCAGTTTTTCAGATTCTCTTTATTCGGCACAACCAATGCAACCGTGTAGGGGGACTGATTGTTGTGGAGCATCATCTGATCTATATATACTGAATGTTCTGAGATGGCTTCTTCAATTCCTTCAGGACTGTATTTTTCCCCGTCATTTGCGATCAGAAGACTTTTAAATCTGCCAAGCACATAGAGGAAACCTTCATGGTCAACGTATCCGAGATCTCCGGTATAAAGCCATCCGTCCTTGATTGTCTCCGCGGTAGCTTTTTCATTTTTCCAGTAGCCTGCCATTACGTTTTCCCCCTTCACAACTATTTCCCCTTTCTCTCCGGGCGGGAGTGCGTTGCCTTTGTCATCACAGATTTTCACTTCCAGATCATTTACGATTTTGCCTGAAGAACCAAGTTTATGGCACGCGGGAACGTTGGCAGAGATAACCGGTGCTGCTTCAGTAAGACCATATCCCTGAAACATCGGGATGCCGATTGCATAAAAGAAACGCTGCAGTTCGATATCAAGCAGAACGCCGCCGCCAATGAAAAACTCAAGCCGTCCGCCAAAGTTAGCCCGTATCTTGCTGAAGATGAGCTTGTCATACAGTTTATATAGTGGATATTTCAGCTTCTTCAGGCCCTCACCGCGGTTGTATCCCAGTCCGTTGTAATCAATTGCAAGTTCAAGGGCTTTCTGATAAAGTTTTTCAACCTTTTCTCCTTTTTCCCTGATTCCTTTTTCAATATTTTTTCTCAGACTTTTTGCAAGGGAGGGAACGCTGAGCAGGAAGGTCGGGCGGGTTTCACGGATGTTCACGGGGATGTTTTTCAATGTTTCAAGCGGACTTTTGCCCTGCTCAACCGCAGCCATCGAGGCGCCGTTTTTCATGAGTGTATATATACCGGCTGTGTGTGCAAAGGCATGATCCCAGGGGAGAATCAGCAGTGAGCAGTAATACTCAGGGATGGGAAGCAGTGTGCTTGACTGCTCAACATTGGCAGTATAATTCCGGTGCGTGAGGATGATGCCTTTGGGGTCGGCAGTGGTGCCGGAGGTATAGCAGATATTTGCGTAATCGTTTTCCCTTACTGATTTCCAGCAGGAATTGAATTCCGTAGAATGTTCCTTCAGATATGCATCTCCGAGAGCAATCACATCTTCAATAAATATCTCGCCGGGCTGCAGATCCGACGCGATATCCAACAGGATAACTTTTTCAAGATCAGGCAGATCATTTTTGATTGCTGAGATTTTTGACCTCTGACCGGCTGATATGATCACCATCTTGCAGCCGGAGTGGGCAAGGCGGAATTTCAGGTCGGCAGCCTCGTCAATTTTGACTGAAATGGGAACGTTGATGGCGCCGGTGAAAAGGACGCCCAGTTCGGAAACCACCCAGTCCCGCCTCCCTTCGGCAATAAGGGCGGAACGGTCTCCTTTTGCCAGACCCAGGGACTTTAATCCTGCTGCAAACGAATGGACTCTGGACTGTATCTCCTTATAAGTATAGCTTTTGTATGAGCCGCCGGTTTTTTCGAGGATGAGGGTATTTTGAGGATAGCGTCTGACGCTCTCTTCGAACATCTGAGGTATAGTGCGCTCTGTCATTTGTGTGCCGTTACAAAATTGTGAAAACGATGAAGTAAAATTACGGGAAAACATGGGATTAATGACAAGGCGTGAAATTTTCTGTAATGATGACCGGGGTGATTGTGATGAAAAATTAAACATGTATATACTCAGGAAAACAAAAACTCCGGGAAAGTAAAGGAATTAAGGCGGAACCGGATAAATTTCATAATTTAGATGATACACAATAAAGATTATTAAATGAGACGAATCAAAGGGCTGATAAAACTGATGAGGCCGGAACTGCCGTTCTCGGCAGGACTTTGTGTGGTAATGGGACAGATTTTCTCTCTCGGAGAAGTACCAGACCTTGCTTCAGCGCTGAGCGGGTTCTTTTCCATCTTTTTACTATCAGCAGCAATTCTTGTGCTGAATGATTACTTCGACATTGAATCAGACAAGATCAATGCACCGCACCGGCCGATTCCATCCGGCGCGGTAACACCCTCAGAGGCGCTTATTTGGGCGTTGGTACTTTTTGTCTCAGGAATCGGGTTGAGTTATCTAATGGGAATGATCGCTTTTGCAACAGCACTGGTGGTCGCTTTAACCGGATTTCTTTATAACAGGAAATATAAAAAGAGCGGACTGCCTGGAAATCTTATGGTGAGCTTTTCTGTCGGGATGACGTTTATTTACGGCGGAATCTCCGTCGGGATGCCGTTTAACCACACTGCCTGGTTCTTTGGGCTTATTGCTGCACTGATTGATCTGGGAGAAGAAATCGCCGCTGATGCCATGGATGCGGAGGGAGATAAACTCATCAATTCTAAATCAATAGCTATCAGATACGGAAGACCAACCGCACTGAGAATCAGCTCAGTAATTTTTGCGTCTGTAATAGTACTTTCAGCAGTTCCGTTTTATCTTGGCTGGTTTGCCTATATATATTATCCCGGTTGGGATCATGGCTCTGAGTATTGCATACAGCACAGTGATGCTGCTTAAATCGAAGGGAGATGAAGGGAGAAAACATATCCGCAATCTTTATCTTGGCGCCACTGCGGGGATACTGGTCTTTTTAGTGATGCGGATAAGCGGGGTGTAGGGGATGGCAGGACTGTTCTTCATTATTTAAATTCCACTCTGAACTATTTTACAGTTATTGCGTAGTCTGAGAACGTACTGATTACGACACCCGATATAATTATCTCTTAAAAGAGTTATTATACATCTCCGGAGGGATTACATTAAGGTCTCCGCGAATCTTTACTGTTTATAAGCATACATTTTCCCTGACTGCAATTTTTACATCTTCGTGACAAATGCCAATCCCCGGTACTGTAGTTTTGTCCCATCGGTCTGCATTTGGTTATCTCTGTTATAATAACAGCTGAATGCTTCACCGCCGGTTTCAGAGCAGGATGCGGTAAAAATTCATAGACCTGAACTGAGTAATAATCAATAACACATAATCTTTAGTTTCGGAGGATTTATGTCTCATACATATTCCGTTTTATTTTTCCTTGCAGTTGCAGCATCTATTGTAACGGCACAAACCAGGGGAATTGATGATTTCAGAAAACACTATAATGAAACTTTGTATTCAGGGGAAACATTACCCGGGGTTCCAAGCAGTCATTTTATAACAGCAATTCAAACCGGTGCACTTAATTCGCTCATTTATGATGTAACCGGTTCAGCTCAGGAAATTACCGGTAGGACCTCCAGGATTTACAGCAGGGGAAAGATTCAGAAGTCTGCATTTTTCAGTAATCTTAATTCTTCAAATCCCTATTCGTTTTACATGACATACAAGTATGACGTTTCAGGAAGAGAGATTGAGATGCTCTGGCACAAGGTTCAGAAAACGTTAAGTTTCTACTTCCCTGACGGAAAGCTTAAAGAAGTCTGGACTACCGATCTTGAGAACATTCCGTTCAGAAAGACATTTTACTCATATAATACAGGCGGACTTTTAGCCGAAGCTCTTACGATGACAGGAAGTGATTTGTGGGGGTGGAATAACGAGAAGAAAACAATATACTCCTATGATACTTCAGCGCAGTTAATAGTCTCTTTAACCCAGTACCCTGATGTGTTGCCTGGCTCATGGCGCGATATATCAAAAACTGAATTTACCTATAATACCTCAGGACAGCTGACAGAAAAGATACGATATTATTTCTACTCAAATACCTGGGAGAATAATGAACGATATACTTACGAGTATAATGCAGCAGGTCTGACCTCACAAGTGATTTATTCAATCTGGATTTCAAATACAATCCAATGGCTGGATATGCAGAAGGATGAATATTATTATGATGCTGAAGGCAATCCTGAACAATACAAATATTATTTAAATGAAAACGGACAGTGGGTTGTTTCCACAATCGAAAACTTTTCTATAAATACAACCGGCTGCGTTACTCTGCTTAATCCTCTCCCTTTTACTTCTCATACTTCTTTCATTGAAGTAAACTGGCTTGCGTTTAATTGCAGCAGCGTTACTATTCTTTTCAGTACCGACGGCGGTGTAAACTATTCTCAGATTGCCGTTAACGTTCCTGATACAGGCAATTATTCATTTTTCTACTCTCTTCCAGCGGCTCTGATTACCAACACCGGTAAAATGAAAGTTGTTTCTTCAGACGATCAAGGAATATATGATGAGAATTCAGGGGTATTTTTCGCTTCGCAGCAATCGTTTACTGTTTCAGATGTTCACCTGATGAAGAAAAACAAGTTGTGGCTTCCGATGGATAATAAGGGAGTTCTTGCCGATGTTGATGCGGGAGGACAAAGCAGCGGCACTATAGACGGAGCTAACCTGCTTTTTTCTTCAGGCTTTTTTCTTTCAGGTTTGGATAACGGAGTAGTATGGTCTAACGGAGTGCTTTCTGCTTCCCGAATTGAGGATTATGACGCAGGAGCGAATGTCTCATATAACCCGGTCTATATTGGTGATAAGTCCATCGGTGACTTTAATTTCTACTGGCACAATTGGGAAAACGCCGTACAGAAGAACGCAAAATTCTACGATGGGTTAAATGATGGTATCTACAATCCCGTTGACCGTAACTCCAACGGTGTATGGGACAGGAATGAGGACAGGCCTGATTTCCTTGGAGATGAGACGGCATGGTGTTTTTATACTGACCGTGTACCTTCTCAGTACCGCCGTTTTTATGATGTCCCTCCTAAAGGAATAGAGATCAGACAGACAGTCTTTTCCTTTGCAGACACTCTTGCTCATTCCCGGGGTACTATTTTTATCCGGTACAGTATATTGAATTCGGGAACTGTTTCTCAGGTTTTTGACTCTGTGTATTTCACCGCTGCATCTGATCCTGATATCGGAGACTATACCGATGACCTGGTGGGGTGCGATACCAGTCTGAATATGGGCTATGCCTATCAGAAAACCCAGGATGGCACCTTTGGTGTAAATGCGCCTGCATTTGGTATTGATCTGCTGCAGGGACCACATACTTATATACCCGGTACGACTTATATAGATTTAAACTCAAATGGAATATATGACGAGGGGACTGACACGGCTCTTGATACAGCGTATCAGTTTAACGGTCCTTTTCTTGAAAAGAAATCATTTCCAGGCGCAAAAAATCTTGCCATGACTTCGTTTAATCAGTATATGCAGTCCCACCCTACTCACGGGGATCCCAATACGATGTATGAATTAAGAAACTACCAGCTCGGAGGAAGAGGCAAAACAGGCAGCTTTATAAATCCATGTACCTGGTCTTTTGGAAGTGTTTACGGTGTTAGCTGCTCAACGGTAAATATAAACTATATGTATTCCGGTGACCCGGTAACAAATACCGGTTGGATAAATACCACGCCGATAGACCAAAGACTAATGATTAACACTGGTCCATTCAGACTTGAATCCGGAAAACCCGTTGAAATCATCGTTGCATATTCCGCTGCCCGCGGGAGCAGCTCTCTTAACTCAGTATCTCTCCTGAAGCAGGAGAACAGATATGTTCAGGGTCTGTATGACAATAATTTTTCCCTTCCGCTTGTCGGAATTAAAATAACTCATGAATCTGATGTGCCTTCAGAATATGCGCTGATGCAAAACTATCCAAATCCGTTTAATCCTTCGACGAAAATCAGATATAGTATCCCGGCACCTTACAAAGCGGATGGAGAGAGTGGTACCCAGAGTATATCGGGGCGGGGGAGCTTTGTTACTATTAAAGTATTTGATATTCTCGGGCGCGAAGTGAAAACACTGGTTAATGAAATACAGTCGCCTGGCAACCATGAAATTGTTTTTAACGCTTCTGAATTGCCGAGCGGCATTTATTTTTATCAGTTAAAGTCAGATGAAGTGCTCCTGACGAAAAAAATGATGCTAATCAGATAAAAAGTGAAGTAACCATTATTTTTATCAGCAAATTATACGGACGCAGTTATATGAAAACCGAGATAGTAATTTCGATAAAGAATTCTTTACACAGAGGCGTCATAATTGTTCTCCTCTGTTTCTTTGCAGCGCAATCACACGCACAGCAAATCAGCAATGCTGATCTTGAAAACTGGATTCAGACAGCAGGGGTGAATGTGCCTGACTCATTTTATACATTTGATCAGATAATTAATGTAGGTACATCTTTCAGAACTACAGATGCTTTCTCCGGCCAGTATGCGGTTGAACTCAAATCAAGATTGCTGCCATCGGGTTTTGTCTTTCCTGGAATGTTAATTTATGGAACAGATAAAACAATTGGAACGACAAACTATTCCGGAGGACATTACTTTCCTTATCGTCCGCGGGCATTATCGTTTTGGTATAAATATTCAAGATCCGGAAGCGATACGGCAACGGTAATGATAAGTTTGTTCAAAGGCACCAGTGCAGAGCCAGTATCAGTCGGAATGGGAAAAAAACTAATTATTGAAAACGCAGTAAATTATACCTATGCAGAGGTGCCCGTTGAATATTCTTTATCGCTGACCCCCGATTCTGTAATAATTTTTTGGACTTGTGCTGAATTTGAAAGTGCTGATTCAGGCACAACTCTTATAATTGATTGTATACGGCTGGAATACACGACCGATGTTATAATTACCGGGGCGAACGATAATGCCCAATATCAGCTGTTTCAGAATCACCCGAATCCATGTAATCCGGCAACCACAATAAGGTATGCTGTGCCTAAAAACGGCCATGTTCAGGTGGCTGTGTATGATATTATAGGTAACAGAGTAGCAATACTGGTTGATGAAGAAAAGGAAATGGGCAGCTATGAAGTCATTTTTAACGCTTCTGGCCTGGCGGGAGGAGTGTATTTCTATCGTATGCAGGCAGGTGATTTTAGTGATACAAAAAGACTTGTATTGGTAAAATAGGATAGGCCATCATTTGAATACAAATAAGAGGAAGCTGATATCCGCGCCAATAGTACATTAGCTGATCAGCTGAATGGATTTACCGGTATATCCTGATTAAACGTAAATATCAGTTACCGGAAATATGGTTTAAACTAAATTATTGACGGGCTTGTACAGAACGCCGGTACAACTTTGCTCCGCTGTCATGTATTGTAATTGAGGCATCCTGTCCGTATGATTTTCATTGGCGAATATTTCAGTCAATCCGGAGGAAATATAAAAGCAGAGTGGTTTATGTATTTTTCCTCATTATTATTTCAACAATATCAGTTTGATTGACTTGCGCTGGCTTGCAGTCCTGAGTTCGCAGAAATAGATTCCGGAAGCGAAACCTGCTGCATCCCATTGGATTTGGTGATCTCCTTGTTCTTTTGCGCCGTTAAAAATGGTTGTGAGTTTTTGACCTGTATAACTATATATGCTCAGCTCAACCTGCTGCGCTTCCGGCAGTTGAAATGATATTGATGTTTGAGAATTGAACGGATTAGGATAATTCTGATGAAGCACAGTTGTTTGCGGCATTGTTTCGTTATCTTCAACTTCTGTCAGGCTTTGATACGCGTATGTGGTCTTATAATAATTTACCAGGTTTGACTGGTACCACGACTGTTTAAGTTCTTCGGTTATATTCAGATTTTCGTCATACGTATAACTCGTCCTGGAAACAAAATGTCCAGTCATATGAAAATCTTCAATCCGTGTTGAGTCAATTTTATTAAAGGAATTATACATATGGGTGTGTTTTGTGAATAAAACCCAGTTATTGTTTTCGCGTCTGTACCTGCTTTCCAGAACAGGCAGATTCTGATTGTAAGTCAGGATTCTTTGCTCCTTGTCAGTCCAGTTTGCTGACCCATAATCCTGAATGAGAATTTCTATTGGGTTGCGATTGCTGTCATACGTATATACTTTTCTGTCAATAATGAAATACTCGTCGCCAGAATATTCTGAATACTCAATTGTTTTGACAGTCCCGTTCCAGTTATAAGCGTAAACCCATTTATAAGTTGGCACCCACGTCTCATTCTCCCATTCGAATATTTCAGTCTGAAGAAGTCTGTCTCCGGAGAAGGAAGATATGTACCGGTATTTGTTTCTAAGTGTTGAATCTCTTTTGAAAATCACCAGTCTTTCAGTATTGTTCCCGTTAAAGTCATAGGTATATGTTGACAGATACGAGTAAAGATACATGCCTTCATCATAAACCTGTTGATCCGATGAGGTTATCTTACCCTGGGTGTTGAATGTGTTGATGAATTTATACCATAAATTCCACTGTTCACTACCCCACAAGTATTCCTCTGACAGTGAGTTTACCCAGGTTGCCGGTTGGTTTGGATTGTCCCCTCCGGAAGGATAAACCAAATCTGTTTTATTTCGAAAATAGAGATGAGGATCCTGAGCAAAAACGAACTGACCAATAACGACTACCAGCAATAGCACTTTGTACATTTGCGGCTCCCTTATTAAGAAATTAAATTATTTGATTACAAGATATCTGCTAGTATACTCTTAGCTCTGATATCAAAAGGGTAAGACACTCCTTTTGTTTGCAAAAATATTTCCGCAGGTCTCCTGACTGATTTGGGAAGTTGACAAATTTCGGGAAATACCTATACCAGTCAGTAAAATTTAGTTAAAGGTATTTAGTTTTCCAAATCAGTCAGATTAGGCGGTGGCTGATACGGTCAGCTGGATTTCTGATTTTTGGTCTGCTGGTGTGTTGTAAAGAATTTTTGTATCCGGAATTCTACCAATCTTCGACTCCTCCGGAGTCGGGTTGCTGGGTTAATTTGGTTTTCTACCAATTTGTGACCCCGCTGGGGTCAACCCGGCAATTCATACTTTATAATTCAAACTTCATAATTAGTTTCGCGCCTCCGGAGTCGGGTTGCCGGCTTGATTTGGCATTCCGCCAAGGAGCCACATGGTGAGGGGGCGGTAATCATAAACATTAGGGAGCAGGGTCAGAGTCAGAAAAATGAGCAGACGTTTGCAAATAATGTTGGAAAACAATAATTTACGCAAACAATTACTATTGTTTTATGGAAAATCAGAGTTACAAATACCTCGAAAACTACCTGGACGAGCTGCAGTCTTCAGGCAAAATCAGTTTTTCCTGGGTCGGGTTGAAAATGCGTTTTTCCGGAAGGTCAGAAAATTCTCTCAAACTTGCTCTTAACAGGCTGGTCAAAAAGGGGAAACTTGTTGCTTTTTACAAGGGGTTTTATCTGATAATTCCCCCGGAATACCGGAAAAGGAAAATACTTCCGCTCGAATTATTCATTGACCAGTTCTTCAGGTTTCTTGATCGTGAGTATTATGTGGGACTGCTTTCGGCTGCTGCCTATTACGGGGCCGCGCATCAGGCGGTGATGGAATCCTTTGTGTTTATTCAAAAACCCCCGATGCGAAGAAGTGAATCAGAAGGATTAAAGGTAAATTACCTTGTAAAGTCCGTTTTCCCGGAGCCAGGGATTATCAAAAGAAAATCAGATGCGGGCTACTTCAGGATATCCAGTCCGGAACTGACTGCCATTGATCTGGTTGCTTATTATAAACAGGCAGGGGGCATGAACAGGGTTGCGGAAGTGTTATCTGAATTATCCGAACAGATGAATGCCCAAAAGTTATACGAAATACTGAACGACTCCATCCCTGTTGCTGTGCTGCAGCGGTTAGGGTATATCCTCGAAGAAGTGCTGCGTGAAGCTGATCTTGCAAATCCGGTTTATGATTATCTTTCAACCCGGAATCTTTTTCCCGTTAGATTAATTGGCGATAAAAGCGGATCACATTGCAGGGTAAACCAAAAATGGAAAGTAATTGAGAATTATTCCATTGAATGCCGTCTCGACTAATCTAAAAAAATTTTCTCAAACTTTTTTGAGGCACCCTCCAAATCTACGAGAGCAAAAATCATCACAACTAATTAAATTTTCAGTTATTCCTTGTTGTTCCAGATTCTTCTTGACAATAGATTTAAGGATTTGTAAGTTTGGAACAACAAAAAATAACATTTTTTAAGGTATGAAATGGAAAAAAAGGTTTACACGGCTCGAAAAGTAAAACCAGCAGGTCGAGAAGGGTGGGTTTTAGAATACAGACACCCACTTTTGATAGATTCCAAGGGTAAAAAAGGCAAAAAAGTCAGAAAAGGGCTTAGTACAAGAGATGAACAAACTGCTGAAATTTTAACCCAACAAATGAATGCACTCTTGTCCGATGAGTTTTATTGGGATATTAATTCTAAAACAAACGCTCTGGCACAGTTTGATAAAGGAATTGTTGAGTCATTTTACTCAGAAATCGAATACATTTTATGTGATTACAGAAAAAAGAGAGAAGAAATTATCCCCCTTAAGACCAAAATTGATGGCTATTCAACAGTACTGCTGCTTGGACAGACCGGAGCAGGAAAAACAACACTTCTCAGGCAAATGATTGGCACTGATCCGATAAAAGAAAAGTTCCCAGCGACATCAACAGCTAAAACTACCATTTTTGACACAGAGATAATACTGGCTAATGGTCCATATTTGGGGGTAGTTACCTTTTTTACGGAAAGCGAGACGAGGGAATTTATAAAAGAATCTATCAGAAATGCTATTAAAAAGTTTCTATCTACAGACAACAGAAATGATACTCTAAGAATCTTTTTAGAAGATGAAGACCAAAGATTTAGATTAAGCTATGTACTGGGAAAAATTAAGGAAAGGAAAAAGTATTCCAATTACGAGTATGTTGAACCCATAGAAAGTAATGATATTGGGATTACAGAAAGTGAACAACTAGAAATTGAGATCAAACTTAAAGATTATCTTGATAGAATAGTCAATTTAACAAAAAAAATTATCGATTCAACTAAGGCAGATTTAGCAGCGGAATCAAATCTTTCGGATGAAGACCAATTAATAGTGGAAGAAATAATCGAATCTGCCATATCAGAGTATGAGGAGGATGACTTCATAGAACTTGTAGAGGATATTGTCGAGGAGATCAAGAAGAGATTTACTTTACTTGATCAGAATCAACTAAAGAGGGAAAAATTTGGCTGGCCTATTTATTGGAGGCTTGAAACAACTGATCGGAGTGAATTTATAAACGCACTGAAGTTTTTTTCAAGTAATTCATCTAAACTTTTTGGGAAACTTCTAACCCCACTCGTTTCGGGAATTCGCACTCAGGGTCCTTTTAAACCTGACTTTTTAGAAAGAATCCCCAAATTGGTTATTCTTGATGGTGAAGGAATGGGGCATATACCAAATACAGCAGCAAACTTACCATCAAATGTAATAGAAAATTTTGATAATTCTGATGCGATAATTTTAGTTGACAATGCCCAGAATTCAATGCTTGCATCTCCGTATGCAGTAATTAAAAGTACTGCAATAAGTGGTCACTATCGAAAACTTGTAGTTTGTTTCACGCATTTCGATAGTGTGTCTGGTGATAATCTTCCAACCTTGGACGATAAAATTGATCATATAAATGGATCAGTTGATAATCTTTTAGGCAAACTTGAAAATGAATTGGGATATGAAGTTAAAAAATATTTAACAAATCATTTCGCAAATAATTCTTATTACCTAGGTAACTTGGACAAAAAAATAACAACTGAGTTCCAATTCAAGTTTACTCGGGATCAATTATTTAATCTTATTAATAGTTTAGAGTTGATGAATGTGGCACCAGAGTTTGGACCTGTTACTCTTGAATATGATATATCAACACTCGTATTTAAAATACGTTCAGCTGTAATTAAGTTTCATAATAAATGGGATGGTTTTTTGTTTGGAACCAATGAGATACCAGGAATTAACAAGCAGCATTTTTCAAGAATTAAAGCATTATCACAGAGACTGGGTCAAACTTGGATGGATCATTATGACACATTAAAACCAATATCTGATCTTTGGGACAGTTTTAGCGAACAAATCAGTGGATTTCTTAATAGCCCGGATGATTGGCGGCCATCAAATGTGTCTGAAGAAGTAAGAATTGAGAAGACGAATGAGATAAAGCGGAAAATCAGCCAGAAGCTGTTAGAGTTTGCACGAATTAGTCTCAAAGAAAGCGTCGTTACAGAATGGCAAGTAGCGTTTGAGTTTTCTGGTCGCGGATCAGCTACATTACGGGCCAAGAAGGTAGATTCAATTTTAGATAATGTTGTTCCTCCCGCTATTGATGATACAAGTGAAGCATCAAAGAAGTTTTTAAAGGTAATAATGAATATTATCGTTGAATCTATCGAGGAGTGTGGAGGAAAGACCACTTCTATTTTTGTGAAGTAGATAGCTACCTCTCGTAGATAGACCCAAGCTAAAAATAAAGAGAGACATTTTTGAATCCTTGTGTTGATCACTTCTAAAAAGAAAAGGACTAAACAAAAACAAAATGAACACCATCAAATTGTCAAGGAATCACTAGATTTACAGGATAGCCACTATGATGTGTTTTAAAGTGAAGCACAAACGCCTGATGGTCTTGTAGGGGAGGAATTGTATTAATTTGAACATAAACGGACCTTATTTGCGTGCAAAGGTATTAACGGATTAAAGAGATATTTGTTGCCACTCCTTTTGGGCGTGTTTACTTCTTTGCACGGGTTTTTGAGAAAGGGATTGAAAAAGTCAAAAAAATCCCAAAGCGATGACACTAGATTGTGGTATCCGGAAAATAATTTCACCCGTTCCGGGTTTGGGTAAATTGTAAATCGTTTTTCTATAATAATATCACCCGTTCCGGGTTGGGATTAATTAGGCGCTGTGTTTCTACCAATATGCATCTACCAACCTGCGACTCCTCCGGAGTTGGGGTGGGTTGTGAGGGAATTAAAATTTCTACACTTCAGAAAGGTATTTTGCATACCACTCTTTTTTCAAGCGTTCGACTTCCTTGCGCTGGTTTTTGAGGTAGTGATCACCGTTCTCAAGGATGACGGTCCGGTGTGTGATGCCCTGATTGGTCAGCAGTTCTGCCATCTGATAGGTCTGTCTTACGGGTACGGTTTCATCAGCCCCGCCGTGAATGATTAGGTATTTTACATCCTTCGGATATCGTTCGGGGAAGTTAACTGCAGTGCGTTTTGCAAGCTCGGCTTCAAAATCACCATTGGGTACAAGCGCATAATAGTGTTCTTTGAAACTCGGGACTCGGTCTGAGTATTCTTTCAGATTACTGATAGCCCCGACCAGTACTGCACATTTGAAGTCATGATCGCGGTGCAGCGTAAGCCAGGTCATCATGCCGCCGCGGCTCCATCCTTCGATGCCCCAGCGGGTGGTATCTGCAAAGGGGAGTTCTTCGGCAGCTTTTTTTAGATTGATAATGTCGTTTACATCTGCCCCGCCAAACTCTTCTTCCCCTTCTCCCTTAATGCTTCCGCGGTAGAATGATGCAAGTACAACATATCCCCAGCGCGCCATTTCACCGTACATACCTTTCGCGGTAAAGCGGTCAATCGCGCCGCGGCTTTTAGCACCGCCACGGTTCCAGAGGATACAGGGGAGCTTTGTTCCTTCCGGTATATATTTCGGATAAGCCAGATATCCCTTTACTTTATATCCGTCAGAGAGATATACGATGCTTTCTACAATGGTATTGCTCAGGGTTTCTTCAGACCAGCCGGAAACCAGCATTTTTTGCAGATGTGCAGGCAGATGAATTTCTTCCCGTTCGAGTATTGTCATGGTATGTTAATCAGAAAAAGATAATGCTTATTGCGTGGGAAATCAGTCCGGCTACAATGGCGGAGGTTAATGTATAAACCAGAATCATAAAGGAACTCTTAAAGCGTCCCTGTTTTACCAGCAAAATGGGCCCAAAGCCGGCTCCGGCGCTCAGTCCCGCTATCGCCGCGCTGAAGGAGAGCCCTGCCTGTATATATCCTGTAGCAATAGCGATTGATGCGGCACAATTGGGAATCAGGCCGAATACCGCAGTGACGGGAATCTCAATCAGGGGATATTTTGTAAGAGCGGTAAACGGTCCTCCCGGTCCGGCAAACTCGAGAATCAGCGCAATGATAACAGTCGCGCCGAAAACCCATCCGGTAATTTCAAGAGTTCTTGAAACGGAGTGTTTAATCATCTTCATGGTTTCGGAGCCTGATTTCTCCATGCCGATATGCACCAGGTCCTTGCGTCCCTCTTCAACGGGAGGTCCGTCATACAGTTTGCTTTTTATAAAATAGTCAATGGTATATCCGGCCGCGATTCCGAGAAGCACTTTGATTCCAACGATATATAATATAGTATGCCACTGCCCGCCGCTAGCCATCATTACCGGAATTGCTTCGTCTGATGTTGAAAGATAGCTCGCGACCAATGCTCCGGCAGTTATCTTTCTGCTGAGGTAGAGTGATGTGAAAAAGACTGACATGCCGCACTGGGGAATCAGCCCGAAGAGTGTGGCTGCTATAACGCCGTATTTACCTGAAACCCGCAGGAAGGTAAGCAGATCAAGCGCTTTTTTGTGCCAGAAATATTCCATAAGGAAATAGACAGCAAAAAGCACCGGTACTACGGGGAGGGTATCAAAAAATGCATGTTCAATGACATGCAGCAATTGTTCTGTCAAAAAAATCTTCCGCTTTTAGAGATTAACTTCATTAGATGCATATCACCGCAGTTTGATTCTCATCTGCGTGAGAGTCTCTCTGCAATGCGTGCAAAAGCTTCATCTCTGCGCATTCCAGCGAGTTCCTGACCGTTAAGAGGGACACCGGCAGCGTAATTCTTAAACCAGCCGGTTACTTCTTCTGCCGAGACAGTTTTTTCCGGATAGAACTGATGATCTTCTTCATCAATAATTACTCCCTGAAGAGCAAGTTTTTGAATTACCTTAAAGTGAGGATTGGCAGGATACAGATCTTTATAGGGGAAAAGCGGTGCGCCTGCATCAAGGAGAATATCCTGAACTTCTTCCGCGGCAACCGCAGAGGCTGATATATTCTTTTTAATTGCAACCGCTGCAAGTACGCCTGCTGCCTGTCCTGTCTGCATCACGCAGGGCTGAAGCCGTGTGCAGCCGTTGACGATATGCGTTACGGAAATGCTTTTTTCTGAAGCGATGACTCCTTCATATCCTTCGGGGATGAGAGTTCCCATCGGAATCTGAAACGGCGCGTTATCGGGAAAGTTTTCAGATATACGCTCATCTTCCGGACCAACAAAAAACTTGCTGTGATGATGATCGAGGAAATAATCACCAATCGCTATGGAATCCTTTTGCAGGGGCGGGCGGTATGAACCGCTTACAGGAATAACATCTTCCTCCTTCATAAGGCGGAGTCCTTTTATCCTTCTGCTTTCACGCACATAGGGGATGAAAGGGAGATGGTCTTCTGTCGGGAATTCATCAGTTGCAAGGCCCCACTCAGGATGACCGAGCCGGGTTTGTATATAATGTATATAGTCAAGCGTCAGGCGTTTTGCCTGTTCGTAGTGCCATTTGCGGTTTGGCAGATTCTCGTATAAATCAATAGTCGTGGGATAATCATTTGAACGGAATGGCCAGTTCAGCAGATATTTATCATTGGGAAGAGCCGCGTAGGTGATAAAGCTTTCAAATGAATGCAGTTTGTGCCCAAGTATCTTTTCGTCGGTGGTATCGCAGTGAACATCAGTTGAGTTGATAAACCGCTCTGGATCATAGTCAGCAGACGGCGCAATGGCAGGTGCAGTTCCGTCATACTTTTTAAGAATGGCGCAAAAAGTTACATCCTGTACCTCGCCGTCCCATTTGTCACATGCATCGGTTTCTCCGGTGTCGGACTTTGCATCACGTCCCAGGCGATAGGGTATATCAGCGAGTTTAAGCAGATCGCCGAATTCAGTTGCTTCAATGGTAATCTGCGCGTTAACCTGAACCACTGATCCGTCTTTTCTTTTTATCTGCGCGCCGGTTACACGTTTTCCGCTGAGGAGAGGTTTAACCAATGATGATTCAAACCAGATATCAAGTGATTTTTCGCGTGAAGCAATCTGGTGAAGGAACTCCATTCCCTTCTTCGGTTCAAAACAGGTGAGACTGATCCATCCGGTGAAGGTTTTATCTGCACCGCCGTAATAGTCTTCTATCATGGAACGGAGTTCTGCAAAGATACCGCCTCCGACAGCATATTTATTTCCATCGAATGCAGATACTCCTGCGGAAGTAACCATACCGCCAAGCCAGGGGGTTTCTTCTATTAATAAGGTTTTAATGCCAAGGCGTGCTGCCTGAATAGCTGCCGATGCTCCGCCGCAGCCTCCGCCGATAACCAGAAGCTGATAGTTATAGATATCCATAAATGTTTATTTACCTGTAGCCGATATATTTTGAAAGGAAATCAGAGACCACCCATTTGCTTCCGTCCTGATCAATTGCAACCGAGAGAGCTGAAGCCGAAGGCATGCCTGAATTTTCCCGTATATACTGCCTCCACCTGCTTCCTTCGCGGAACATCAGTCCTGCATCAGCGGTAGTAACCCATGGGTTGTTGTATTTATCAAACTGAATGCCTGTTACAATTGATCCCCTGAATCCTGAGTTGAACTGTGTGAAATTTGTTAAAAAGCCGTTAGTGATGCGGGAGAGTCCTCCTCCTCCGCTGAAGTTGCCGCTTGCAATCCATATAGAACCGTTCTTGTCAGCAGTGATATGCCTGATAAAATTACTGACCAGTCCCTTGTTATAATTATTAAAGGTTTCAAATGTCGTTCCGTCAAATTTATAGACCCCCTCGCCCCATGTTCCGGCCCAGATATTTCCTTCGGTATCAGAAAAAAGAGCTGTCACATTGTCCGAGGGAACGGCGGAATTAAAGGTATTATATATACGGAAAACAACGCCGTCAAAAACCACAAGTCCGCCGTTGTCACTGCCGAACCAGATTCTTCCCCGTTTATCGGAGGTAACGGCAGTAATATAATTCGAAGGAAGCCCGGAGTTTGCAGCATTATATACTGTCCAGATGCTGCCGTCAAAGCGGACCAGTCCGGCATCGGTTGCAATCCAGAGTACGCCTCCGGTTTTGTGCATATCGTTAATCGTATTAGAGGGGAGCGGAGAATTGGTTCTGGTGTAATTTGTCCATGAAGCATTATCGAAGATAACCAGCCCGAAAGAAGTAGCGCTGAGGTGCTTAACCCCGGCGGAATCAATCATTACTTTGTTAAATGAATTAGTCGGGATGGGGTGAGATTCCTTGCGGAAAATCTGCCACCAGTAAGCCGGATCCTCACGCATTTCAACTGAAATGGTATCCCTGACCCCCCGTTTAATCAGATAGTAATACGTGGTATCAAGGTAAGTGTTGAGTTTCAGATCAATGCGGTAAAAGCCCGGCTCAAGTTCAGAGAGATCGCCGGGGGAGGTTTTGCCGGACTGCCTGTTATTGATGACAATTGTGGCATTTGGCGGCTGTGTGGCAACGGAAAGAGTGCTTTTTACCAGTCCGGGGAGTACGGGCGGACCCTCTTCCTCACAGGAAACAAATATGAGGGAGAGAAACATGATAATACTAAGGCCAAATAACCGCTTCAAAGGAGTCTGAAATTAATAGAAAATAAGGTCAAATATAATGATTTGGCGCCAATATGGGGGCGGATTTCGTAACAGCCCCGGGCTGTGGGGAGGCGGAATACACGGATTTGTCAAATTGCCGGGGCGGAAGCCGCGGAATTTTTCTCAGAGATTCCGCAGCGCGATCATGAGCGGACGTTTGATTACTGTTAAGACTCCGCTGATAATTTGTTATCTCATCCGGATTCAGGATAATCTTTGTATTTTTACCGGCAGGAAAATGTATCAGAAGCAAAGCAGATGCATCCCCTGGAAGCACAGCCTCGAAGAAAGAATTGGTTTCAGGCTGTAAGACATGTTGTATTGGTATGAAGGGAATGTCAGATTTCTTGTTGACCCGGTTATTTTGATCAGGTCACAATAATAATTGAATGGAGCGGAAAATGAAAAACAGAATTTTATCAAAGAGCAGAGTATATGCTTTGATTATTCTTATTGCAGGGTTAAATCTGAGCTGCGGGGAGAGTGATTATGATCTTACGAACTATGTTAATACTTTGTCTCCGGGGGAAGAATATTCGTTTATAAGTTTAGAACTGGGCAGAAACATCTATTTTCAGCTCGGGGAGGTTGAGATTACCTTCCTTCAGGTTCAACAGCATACGAACCAGAATAGCGGAGTCATGCTTATTATCACATACCCGAACATTCCTGCCAGATATGTTGAACTTAACACGACTACCGGAAATTTATCCTATCAGCTTGAAAACGGGAAACTTATTAAAATATATTTATATGCGCTGATACAGAAAGACGGAGTATATACCGCAAAGCTGCAATACAGGGAGTTTTCCCGCATGTAAATATTTAACGGCAAACATGGGTTTTGCGGGGCTTGCACGTCATGTTTCTACCAACCTGAGAACCCTCCGGGTTCAGACTCAGCAGTCAATTGCCGATCTGTGATTCCTCCGGAATCAGTGAGGGCGGGAGCGGTATATCATGTTTCTGCCGATTTGTGAACCCTCCGGTTTCAGACTCAGCAGTCAATTGCCGATCTGTGATTCCTCCGGAATCAGGAATTGCTGGATATATCATGTTTCTACCAACCTGTGAACCCTCCGGGTTCATTTAAGAGGGCTGAAGCAAGCCAGCCCTCTTAAATGTTGTATGAGAAATTATTATTTACATTCGTTTGAAACAACAGTTCCGTCTATTATAACGGTGCATGCCTTGCTGGTATATTCAAACGGGTCTCCGTTAAAAAGAACGATATCTGCCTGTCTGCCTTTGGTGATGGATCCAACTTTTTTATCAATGCCAAGAATCCTGGCTGCGCCGATGGTTATGGATTCAAGAGCCGCTTCCATTCCAAGTCCGTTTGCTGCTGCCATTGCTGCTTCAAAAAGAATGATGCGGGTTTTAGGCACATACCCTTCGTAACCGCTTTGAATGGCAAAAGAGATTCCTTCTTTTTTCAGCAGAGATGCTGTTTCAAGAGATGCGTTTTTGAGGTCTCCGTAACTGCGGGCCATGGGAGCGTGCAGGATGACAGGAACTCCGGCTTTTTTGATCTCATTCAAAACTACTGATGCTTCGGCTGCACCATCCAGAGTGATTTTAATGCCAAACTCCTCAGCCAGACGGAGAGCAGCCAGAATCTCAACGGATGTGTTTGCGGTGATAAGTGCGCCTATCTCACCGCGGAGTACTGAGGCCATGGTCTCCATTTTCAGGTCGCGCGGCGCATCATCTTTCTTTTTCAGGTAATCCTGCGCGCGGATAAATTCCTGCCTCAGCATTGAGATCCCTTTTGCCCGTGTGCCGGGTTTCTTATATATATACGAAACTGATGAGCCGAGCGTGAACGCAACATAGCTTGCTGAATCCATGATATTGGCTGTCTGATCGGGGGACCAGGTCTTGGCGATCATCATCTGTCCGGAAGCAAGCGCTCCGGGGGCATGTCCGGTATTGATGGTGGTTACACCGAACTGCCGGGCATAGGCGAGCAGTTCTTCCTGCGGATTGAATGCATCGAATGCACGGAGTTCCGGCTGAAACGGGTCGGATTTTTCAAGCTGGTCCTGGTCATGCGGCTGATTATAGAGACCGCTGAGCCCCATAACGGTGCGGGCGTCAATCAGTCCGGGAGTTACAACTTTATTCTCATAGACGGTATATCCTGCGGGGATGGTGATTTCAGATGCTGGGCCGATTGCCTCAATCAAACCGTTTTTGATGAGAATAACACCGTTGGCAACAGGCTTGCCGTCCATGGTATATATTATACCGCCTTTTACGGCAATCTGAGCCATTGAAAGAGAGGAGCAGAGAATCAGAAGGGTTACAATCAGATTTTTCATTTTCATTATCTCTCTTCCTCATGGACATGATCATAAAAGAGGTCTTTGTAAACTCGGTAGCCGCCTGTAGCGTATTTATAGTCATCAGGTCTGGAGCGGTCAAACACCACTTCACCGGAAACGATGGTTTGCTCAACCTTGGTATATACACTGAAAGGTTCGCCGGAGAGGATGACAAAATCCGCGTCCTTTCCGGTTTTGAGTGATCCTATCCGGTTCTCAAGCCCGAGCATTCTTGCACCGGCAAGTGTGAGTGATTCAAGAGCCTTATCGAATGACATACCGCCTCTTACTCCCAGAGCAGCACTGCGGAGGAAATGGCGTGAATCGGTTATATAATCATCCGTATGGTACGCCACATCCACACCTGCTTTTTCAAGAAGCGCTCCGTTTTCGAAAGCGAGGTTAACCGTTTCCATCTTTCCTCCCGGGGAGTCTATCATAATGATAGAGCAGGGGATTCCGGCTTTTGCGATTTCCTCAGCCACAACCCATCCTTCTGTAACATGATGCAGCACCACCTTAAACCCGAATTCTTTCTGCAGCCGGATAACCGAGAGAATATCATCATTACGGTGGGTATGGTGATGGACGATTTTCTTTCCTTCCAGAACCTGCACCAGTGATTCCATTTCAAGATCACGCTTTGGCATTTTCTCGGGATTGCCTCCGGCAGCATCCACTTTCTTTTTGTATTCCTGTGCTTTCACAAACAACTGGCGGACAATGGAGGCAGATTTTCCGCGGGTTCCGGGGAACGGTGCACCGCGCAGGGAATTGGTACCATTAGCCATTTTAATGCCGCCGCAGATACCGGTCATGGGGTCATCGCAATAGAGCATATCCTGCAGTTTGCCGGTGCGGGTCAGTTTGAGATAAACGGTCTGACCGCTAAGGAGATGGCCTGAGCCGGGCATCACGTTTACGGTTGTAATTCCGCCTGACCTTGCCCTCATAAAAGTATCGCTCCGTGGATCAATGCTGTCCAGAATACGTACGTCCGGGTGAGTAGGTGATGATGCGTCTCCTCCGTCACCATTGCCGATGTGGGAATGGGTATCAACCAGTCCCGGGATGATAACCCTTCCCTCAACATCAATAACTTCTGCATCCGAAGGGATGGAAACTGATTCAGCGGAACCAACCGCAGTAATTATTCCCCCTTTGGACAGAATCACGCCATTCTCAATGACGTTTCCTTCCACGGTGTATATCCGTGCTCCTTTCCAGGCGGTTACCTTTTGCTGGGGCAGTGCCTGTGAGATAAGCAGCAGGAATGCCAAAAACAGAAAAAAAAGTTGCTTCATGGAATCCGTATTATTTACTTAAAAGAAAGGTGAATAATGAACAACGGAAAAAAACCGCTGTGATTTAAAGACGGAAAATAATAAAACTACGTTGTTATTTGTGAAAATCGGACTAAATTTAGGGTGCTAAATATTCCCCGTTTTTGTGTGTTCCGGGAATATTTTCTGTCCTTTGAAATTGAATCATTTTCATATTTAATAAAAGAGTAGAACGATGAGAAAATCCGCTTTCGTGTCACAATTCTTTCTTGGATTTCTTTTACTGACCTCTTTTGCCCTGTCGCAAACGATGATACTTGAACCTCCCAGAGGGTTCAATTCGGGGAGCAACACCCCTGTAATTAAAGTATTCTACGGGACAAACAGTCAGATGGTTCTTAAATGGACTAAGAACCTTTCTGGTACATCCAACAGATTCCGGGTGGGGTCATCTCCGGGTAATTATGGTCTGGGTTCCGTTAATGTATTGGGAACCACAGGTACAATAGTTCCGGGGGGAAGCCCGCTTAACCTTCCGGTCGGAAGATATTATGGCCTTATAACCAATTCAACACAGACCACCCTCGCCGGCATTCAGGCAAATTTCAACAGCAATCCGGGCACCATTGATTATTCCAATGAAGTGCAGTTTGTTATTGAAACAGCACTTGCCCCCACGCCAAGCGCGCCTAAAGGAACAATAACCAATGCCACACCGAATTTCCAGTGGAATGCTCTCCCCGGTGTATCTGCATACTGGATTATTGTTTCAAGCACACCTTTTGTGGTAAGAACTGATTCACTCGGAAACCCGAGTGTGCAGGGTGCAAACATTGTCTGGGACTTTATAACAACCAGCAACTCCGCGCAATATGGCACTATAAGTCCCCATACTCCATTTACGCAGTCAGCCATACCTCTTATATCAGGAACCACGTATTATTATACAATCCTGAATATGTATGATCAGACCAATATTGCATACGCAAGTACTGCCTTTGGCGGTATTACCACTTTTACGTATCAGTCATCTTCCTCACTTGCTGTGCCCAATCTGGTTGCCCCGGCTGCTAATACAACATTCTTTGCGTCTCCTACCATCAGATTCCAGTGGGATGTTGTGCCGAATGCAAACAGCTACACCGTATATCTTTTTAACCGTGTAACGCAGTTTGCGGGAAGCAACCAGGAGATAGACCTTCCGTTATGGAATGGAACTACGACCAATAACGTTCTGGATTTCCCCGCGCGGCTTAATCTGATTAAAGGAAAGTATGTATGGTTTGTTGTTCCAAATTCAATAACCGGTGCAGGAAGCGCCAGTCTGAGCCGGGTTTTCCAATATGAGGTGCCTACTTCAAAATACAGGGTGCGGGCTACTTCATCGCTTGATAATACGGCGTTAACGAACTTCGAATTCCAGATCGCATCAACCACTTCAGGATATACGCCATCAGTTCCGTATGTGGTATCGAATAGTTCATCATTCTCGGATTCAATACCGCATGATACCTATCGCTTCACTGCAAGGAAGCAGGGATTTCTGGATACGACAGTCACTGTTTCACTCAGTCAGACAACACAGACGGAAATTAATTTTATCATGAGGCCTCTCCCCTCGATTGTATCAGGAAGTGTCCGTGATCAGTCGAATGCATCAGTAGGGGCTGCCTCCGTCCGGTTTACCAATAATCTTACCGGCGCCGTTACCAGCGGAAGCACCACATCCGGCGGATCGTTCAGTCTGAACCTTCCAAAGGGCTCTTATAGTGTGGTCGCCTCAAAGGCAGGATATATATCCAACACAGCCGTTCAGGTGAATGTTGATACCGGTCAGATTGTTTTATCCACTCCTATTGTTATCAGGCTTGATGCTGCTGCTTTCTCAGGCAAAGTTGTTAATGATGAGAATGCACCGGTGCAGCTTGCAATCGTTAAGGCAACAAAGGGAACGGAAGTTCAGACGACAACCACAAACAGCGCGGGCGATTATGCGTTTAATATATCTTCCGGTTCATGGACTGTTGAGGTTACGAAAACCGGTTTTGTTAGTCCGGCGCCGAGAACTCTTTCCCTGACCACAGGCGGTAATTTACTGAACCAGAATTTTGTACTGGTACCCCGTGCAAATCAGGTTACGGGATTTGTTTATCAGGTAACCGGCTCTACCGGGCAGGTTCCGGTCAGCGGTATTACCGTTACGGCCACACCGGTATCCGGCCAGACTATTACCGCGATAACCGGAAACAACGGACAATATACACTCAGTCTGAAAAATGGTTCATATACCATCAGCACCTCACAGAGCGGATTTACTCCGAGCAATGCTGTCCAGCTTACTCTGAGTGTTGCACAGACGGTTTCAGGAGTTGATTTTACTCTTACACCAAACCCGAGTTCAATCTCTGGTAATGTTTCTGCATTAGGCGGAGGCGCTTTAGCCGGTGCAACCGTATCAGTGCAGGGGGTTGCCACAACGACAACACTCTCAACCGGTACCTATACACTCAGTCTTCCGGCCGGAACTCATTCTGTTACGGTCACCCGATCAGGATATGTAACTCCTCAGTCTGTTTCCGTGACGGTAAATCCAGGTCAGTCACTTTCCGGAATTAACTTTCAGATGTCAGCCAATGCAGGCGTGATGTCGGGCCGTGTATCCAGTGCAGGACAGCCTCTGCCAGGCGCTTCGGTAACCGCGACTAACGGTGTTTCAACTTTTACCGTTGTTACCAATGCAAACGGTGACTATTCATTCAGTCTAGCGCCAGGCACATGGAGAAAGTTTGCTTTCCGGCAGGGATTCATTACTTCCGTAACTGATACAACAGTTATTGGCCCGGGACAAACCAGTTCCAATAATAATTTTAATCTTGTTCAGAATACAGCAATTGTCCGAGGAACAGTCCGTTCTAACAACCTGCCTCTTTCAGGAGTAACGGTACGTCTGGTTGATAATGCGAACGCAAATAATAATTTCAGTACGGTAACCAGCATTACGGGTGAATATGCACTTACTGTTGAGGCAGGCAAGGCATATACTCAGACCTTCAGTGCTACCGGATACGCAACAGTATCACAGACAACAGCAACTCTTACAGCGGGCAGTTCAACCACGCTTAACGGAACAATGAATGCTGTACCATCTTCAGTAGCAGGACAGGTAAGAGTGGCAGGACAGGCGCTCAGCGGCGTAACCATGCAGCTGGTTAACCCATCCACCGGTGCTGTTATTGAGCAGATTACCACGAACCTCAACGGACAATATACCGTGGGTGCTGCTGCCGGAAGTTACAGACTCCGTGCATTCAGGGCCGGGTATACACTTGACAGTCTTGCCATCACTCTGGCACTTGGCCAGTCATTAACGAATATCAATTTTAATCTTAACGAAAATTTTGCGCTGGTAACCGGTATTGTCAGAAGCAATGCGGCAGTACCGCTCAGCGGTGTTGTGGTTAATCTGACCGGCACTGCAGGAGGTGCAACCGCCACAACCGGATCTGACGGAAGTTATACGCTGCAGAGAGTTCTCGGAGGAGTATATACACTTTCCTTCAGACTTCCCGGATATGCGGATTCAGTGCTCAGTTCATTTACTCTGAATGACGGTCAGTCCAGAGTAGTCAATTCAACACTCTTTGCACTTGCCGGAAAGATCAGCGGTACAGTAACCCTTGCAGGCGGAGGCGCAGTATCGGGTGCTACGGTTACCGCGGTAAATGCTGCCGGAGCGGCGCTTTCAGCAGTGAGCAGCGCGAGCGGTGCATATGAAATAACTGGTCTTGCAACGGGTGCTTATTCTGTAACAGCATCAAGAAGCGGTTACCGGTCATCACAGAGTATTAACGTAACTCTTACGACAACCGCACTCAACGGAACGGCAAACATAAATGATATGGCGCTGAATAACTCAGTTATCAGCGGTGCAGTTCGCGATCCTGCCGGCAACGGTATCCTTAATGCGGTTGTGGCAGTGAGCGGTTCAGGCGGTTCAGGCAATGCTGTTACCAATGCTGCGGGTGAATTCACCGTTTCCGGACTGGCTCCGGGCACCTATTCCCTAACGGCAAGCGCCGCGGGATACGCCACATCAACCCAGAGTGTGAATGTTACCACAACAGCTAATCTGTTTATTCCGCTTACGCCGAACACAGTCCGCGTAACAGGAACAGTGCTGAATCAGAATGGCCTGGCTCTCGGATTTAATGCCGATGTAAGGCTTACTGCATCTGATGCGGTATATACAACCACGGCAAACTCACAGGGAGCATTTGAGTTCCCGGCAGTGAGTTCCGGAAGAAACTATCGTTTATATACTGAAATTTTCCGTGAAGGCCACGCGAATGATTCAGTGAATCTGAACATCGCCGCCGGAGCAACCAGTGTGCCGGTACAGTCGCTTGTCATCCGCGTGAGCACATCGGTTGTTTCCGGTAATGCCGGTACCGATGCGGCTGCCATCACGCTGGTTAATAACACTACGGGTGAAACAAGATCAATCCTTTCATCCAGCACGGGTGACTACCGGATGGAATATCTTACCTCGGGAAGTTACACCATATCGGTTGTTAAAACCGGATTTACCTTCAGCCCTGCAACGCAGAACTTTGCTCTTGACGGAAGCAACAGCCAGTCAATTAATTTCACTGCGACAGTTAACTCCGGTACCGTAAATGTATCCGCGAGAACCAATACCTCGGCTCCGCTGGAAAATGTATCGGTAACCTTAGTAAGCAACGACGGAACAAGAGTTTTCAGCGGCGCAACTTCAACAACCGGAGAACTCCGTTTTCAGGATATTCCATCAGGAGGATATATACTGCGCGCATCACTGAGCGGTTATAGCTCCGTCCCAGCTGAAAAGGCGGTAACGGTTGCAAGCGGAGGCAGCATAAGTGAAAGCTTTGTTCTGACACGCAATACCTCATCAATCGCCGGTGTTATCAGAAGTGTGTCAGGTTCGAGCACAACAGCTCTCGGACAGGCTCAGATAACAATCCGTAATACAGCCACCGGACAGCTGATTTCAGCTGAATCAAATGCCAACGGAGCATATACTATCAGCAATGTCCCTCCGGGTGAAGCCGTTATCACGGCATCAAAGACCGGATACGTTACCGCAACTGAAACGGTAACCATTGCAGCCGGAGCTTCGTTGAATAATAAGAACTATGACCTTGTAAAAGCATCAGCAGTTGTAACCGGCCGCGTGCTTTTTGGCGGTGCCGGTGTGGCAAATATCACTGTTAATGCCACCTCATCAAATACGTTTACAACAGTGACCAATGCCAGCGGTAATTTCACCATTGATAACCTGCCGGTCTCATCGGGTGCTACTGATACCACAACATATATCGTAACCATTTCCGGCGCGGGACTGGTTGCCCAGAGCAAGATCATCAGATTTACCGCATCACAGATCGGCACATCAGTCTCAGCAGGCAATTTCATTCTGCCGAGCGGACAAATTACCTTTAACGTGACGGATGGTATTACTGCTCTGCCGAACGTTAAGATTACTCTGATTAAACCGGACGGTTCAGAGAATCAGAATGTTACCTCGAATACCGGCCGTTATGCATCTTCAGACCGTCTGCCGGCAGGAAACTACCGGTTTGCATTTGAGCTTGAAGGATATATGGTGCCGGATGAAAGCGAGTTTGTAATTACTCTTGCTTCTGACACCACGAAGGTCACCAGAAACATTGGCTTCAGATATAAACATGTACCTGTTACGCGCGTGCTCTCTGACAGCGCGACACGCATTGCGGTAAATGTGAGTGATAATATCACTACCTTAACCGGCACAGTGTTTTACAGGAATGAAAATCAGAGTGAGTTCAGCCAGCTGAATATGTCACTCAGCAATAAAGTACTGAGTGCATCTATACCTGCTCAGAACTCTCTTGAACCATTGCACTATTATATAAGGGTGCGCAATAATGCCACCGGTGTGGTATTCGGCACAGAGGAGTATGTAGTAACTCCTCTTGCATCAGGAGTGCTTACTCAGGCAACTCTTGAGCCGTCATTAGATAACATCATTCTGAGAAAGGATGATGAATACGAGCTCCATCTTAATCTTCGTGACGGTACCAATAAATCGCTCACTTCTGAGTTTACCGGAGCAAATCCGGCGGGCAGAATCAGATGGGAAAGCAGCGCTGAAAGCGGACTGGTTTTCTCATTCCCTGATCCGAATGACTCAACCAGAGTACTGATTAAACCCACGAAGAACGGAAGTTTTATTCTTTCTGCAACTGCTCTCTTTAAGGGATCATCAGTCAGAGTAAATCAGTCTCTGCAGAGTATTGATATACCGCTGAGTGAAATTAAAGTATCATCAGGAACAAATAAACTTGCAAACACGTCAGCAGGACTTCAGTTTGCATTCACCGGCCTTGATACCCTGCAGCGCAGCGTTTATCTCGGAAGCAGTCTGCAATGGTCGCTTACTCCTGCCGCAGCCGGTACCATCAGCAATTCCGGATTCTTCAAGCCGGCTGACTCAACCTTCATCGGTAACGTAACGGTTACTGCTGAAGATAAGAGCGGCGGCAAAAAAGGAAGCGCTGATCTGAGTGTATACGCACAGCTTCTTCCAACGTCAGTTGTTACACTGACCAACAAAGAAGGACTCACGCTGAATATACAATCAGGTTCAGTTCCGGGACCGGTTAATGTTACCATTAATAAGCCCGCATTCGGACCGGGAAAGAAGAACTATAATCCCGTCGGTAAGGCAGCATCTTATGTGGTTTCTGACCGTCAGTATGCCATCAGTTATGAAGCTGACTTTGCGCTCAAGGGGGATTCGCTCCTGAAAAACGCAACGCTTAAGCTGCCGGTTGATAAATCACTTGATTTCTTTGACGGCGGTATTGTGATGGGCTTCTACGATGTTAACACAAATGAGTGGAGCATCCTGAGCGCGTCACTTGCAAAAGGAGGAGAAGGTGAAGAACTTTCTGCCGCTAATGATCTTTCATTCGGCTCATTCAGAAGATTCGGCGAGTATTCAATGCTTACGGAAAATCAGCCGCTTGGATTGAAATATATTGCCGTGATGCCGAGTCCTTTTTCACCGGAAGTATCACCGGCCATGATCGGTTATTTCCTGAATTCGGCTAAACCGCCCGCAAGCGTAACCATCCGCATCTTCAATATGCGCGGTGAACTGGTACGCACGCTTCTGCAGGATGATCTGCAGTTCCCCGGACGCTACGGCAGTTCCGCAGGAATTAAACAGATTACCTGGGACGGCAAGACCGACGATGGTCTGATGGCAAGAAACGGAAGATATATCATCCAGATTATTGCCAAGGACGGTTCAGGCGAAGTGAAAGAACTGGAAAGTATTGTTCTCGTAAAGTAAATTGAAAGCCGCGGCTCCGGAGTATATATGCCGGAGCCGGGAATTAACCATAAAGTTTATTATCGAACAGGAAATAATCATGAAAGCGAAACTGTTACAGATACTAACGGCAGTACTGCTGCTGACTGCCGGCATGAGGGCTCAGGAGCTTGCCTCGGTTGCGGGAGCATTTGTTGATGTCGGCTATGGCGCCCGTCCCATGGGGCTCGGAGGCGCTTATGTAGGACTTGCAAATGACGTTAACGCGGTTCTCTGGAATCCTGCGGGACTGACCAACATTGAGTCAAAAGAAGTAACCTTCTCATTCCACAATCAGTTTGGGCTGGTTAAGTACAATTATCTCGGTTATGCTATGCCCTATAACTCAGGGCTTGACGGACTCGGCCTCGCGTTTATTTACTCAGGTGATGAGGCAATGAATGAGATGACCGTGCAGGTTGGCTACGGCAGAAAAGTCTGGAAAGATCTGACCGTCGGAGGAAGTATTAAATACCGCCGCTCATCATTCGGGAATAATACTCTCGGAGGAGATGATTACCGGATATTTGAACCCGATGAAATCGCGCAGGCGCAGCTTAATCAGGTAAAAGGAGGAGCAAACGGATTCGGATTTGATATCGGAGTTCTTTTTAAGGTGAATGATAAAGTAAACATGGGTATCATGCTTAAGGATATCTATTCGCCGGTATTCTGGGATTCAAAAGTTGACAATCCGGCCGCTAAAGCGAAAGGAAGTTATTCTGAACTGGTTCCGTTTGAATCGGTCGTGGGAACCTCATTCAGGATATCCGATAATTTTATGTTTACCGCGGATTATCTTCCTTCACTTTCGAAAGATGTATATAACAAAATCCGGGGCGGCGCTGAAATTCGTCTGTTTAACTTCCTCTTCGTCCGCGCGGGAGTTCAGAACACCATCAACAATGTTGAGGATGAACGGATTGTTCTGGGAACCGGGCTGAAGTTCAAGATTTTCGGCGGAAGATTTGTGTTTGATTATACCAATGTTATTGAAAATCTGGCGAATACCAGCCGCCTGACTTTCGGATTAGAATTTTAAGGAACAGGAGCAGTCATGAAAAAGCTATATATTGTTCTTCTCGCGGTGCTTTTTTCAGCGCCGTATATATTACCCCAGAGCGATACTCCTGTTATGCGTTATTACTCAGGAGGCGAACTGAATTTTAACATGAACTTCAGTCTGAGTGCCATGGGAGGCGGTTATGGTTCCGGAACGCTGGGACGCGTGATATCGCCTCTTATAAGCACCGGTGCCGCGGCGGTATTTACCAATCCGGCTGAACTCGGACTGATGAATGAAAAAGCATTCGTCTTTTTTGATACGAAGTTCAGTCTGGATGCAAATCTTCTGGGTGTTGATTTTAAGAAGACCATGGATGCAAGTCTTAAAGAAACCACGGATGACTTCTTAAAGGACACAACAACATTCAAGTTCCCCGCGGGTGCATATAAGCAGTCAACCAAGACCAATTCATTTGAATTTGGCCAGCCGGGCGGCTTTGGCACTTTTGCCATTTCTCTCCCCGTGCATGAGAAAGTTGTGCTTGCTTTTGCTGTTAATTTCCCGGTTGATTTTTCGTTATCCTCGGTGCTTTCAGGAGTCAGAACAAAACTTGAATCCGTAAAGCAGGTTTCCGATCAGGAGGTACGTCTTGATATGCCACTGAATGTGACTATCACTTCGGATGTCTATTTCAGGGTAAACGCCATGACCATCGGCGTGGGCTCGCCCCTTCTGAACACTAAATTCGGACGGACACATTTTGGACTGGCGCTCACTCAGTATAATGTAACCAATTACATTAACTATAATATGCAGATTGACGGAATGATGGTTCTGAACAGAACTCAGGAATATCATTTTAACAATCCCAATGACCAGAATATTGATTTTGCATCAGGTCAGACAAATGAATTTGGTTACAAGATCAAAGCAAATTACGATGATACCAAGTGGGGAGTGAAGTTCGGTATTCTGCATCAGTTCGAGAATTTTAATATCTCTCTTGCTTATGATTATATACCGGAATTCGAAATGGCGGATAATAATGCATACGGGCAGAGCTATCAGCCAAAGTTTATGACCGGCCGTGTTCTTGGTGAAGGTGATGAAGCGCTGAATATCATTATTGATTCACTTGATCTGGCGCGTCCTAATCTGACTGCCAAGGCAGCCAACCCGTTCACCCAGAAGACACGGTTTCAGTTCCCTTCATCACTGACTATCGGTGCTGACTATAAGTGGGGAGATCATGCATTTGCGCTTAATATCGTTAAGTATCTGAATGAAATGTCTTACGAGTATGACCGTTATAAATTCGGCAAAGATGTTGACCTCGGAATAAAATTCGGCGCTAATATAAAGTTTGCTGATAAGGTTAAAGGATGGGGCTGGGCACTGATACCGACCCGTCTGCTTCTGTTCTTTGATGTGGATGGTCTCTTCTTCCAGACTTTTGGTAAGTGGTCAGGATACCGCGATCCGCATTACATCTTTGAAGCAGGGCTGATGTTCGGAGACGGCATTGCTATGGGATTTGCTGATCCGGCACAGAATAAGGATGTTAAGAGTCTTCTCGGTTCTCCGCTTCCGTCAGGAATTGGTCTGAGCCGTGAGTATACAATTTTTAATGATCTTCGCATCGGGGTGAAGGTTTTCACGATACCTGATTTCGCTCTGCGGTTCGGTATCGGCTATTCTATCTGACAGCCAGCTGATTAATAAAGCCGTGCCTTCTTTACCGGGGGTACGGCTTTTTGTTTTTGTTGTGTATATATCACATAAAGAGGGGTGCTGTTGATATGCCGCACCTACGGCGCTGGTGATGGAACGCTTTGTTGTATGTTACTGATATGCCGCACCTACGGTGCTGGTATGAAGCGCTTTGTTCTATGTTATTGATATGTCGCGCCTGCGGCGCTGTTTGTGGTTATATTTTATGTGTGACAGTAATGTATCGCAGCTATGCCGCAAAAATTATTACTAATTTCTAACTATTAATTACTAATTATATGATTGACAATAATATTTCTGCCGGACTGATTCAGATCAGCACGCCTGTTCTTTGTGTCTGCCGCGAGTTCAGGGGGGACTATATGAAATCATCAGAGTATGTTTCTGAGGTGGCAGAGTATCTTGACCAAAAAGGACTGCCTTACCTGGAAAAGCAGATTGTCGGCATATATTATGATAATCCTGCCGATACGCCGGAGCAGGATCTGCGAAGCTGGCAGGGTGTTCTGGTGGGTGAATATCTTGAGGTTGAGAAGCCATATTTTATATACCGCATAGAGGGGGAATATGTATCGGTAAAAAGCAAAGGTGACCCGGCGGAGATAATCGGGAGGGCGTATGAAACTCTTTTCCGCTATATCCATGAGAATGATATCCGCACGCAGTCCCGTGAAGGAATTCAGATTATGCGGATGACAGATAATCAGTTTGAAATTCAACTTCTGATGAAGGTGGCATGACCCGCTTCTCTCTCCCGCGCATTCTTATTACCGGGGAAGTGCATAAAAAAGAATCATCGCTTGGGGTGTTCAGCGGCATTAATTGTGAAGCGGTTTTTCTTCCGGTCATATCACTGAAGCAATATATTGATAAAGAAGCATTCAGCAAAGCATATGACGCTCACGCGGATTATATCATCTTTACATCAGCCTTCGGTGTGAGCTCCTATTTTGATTACTGCAGGGAGCAGAATCTTACACCGGTTCTTTTAAAACAGAAAGTAATAGCGGTTGGTGAAAAAACAGCGCACGCACTTCATGAGCAGGGTGTAAGAGATGCTGTTTTTCCGGAAGAAGGAACTGCAGCTTCTATTCTCAGACTACTTGGAGAAGGAGGGATAAAAGGCTGCTCATTTCTGATGCCCCGTTCTGAAATCGGCAGAGAGGAATTGCTTACGGGTCTTCCGGAAAAGGGTGGAACGGTTTTTCCGGTAACTGTTTATAGCAATAAACTTCCCGAAAGGGAGACGGTAAAAGAGGTGATTGAGGCTCTGAGACATCAGAAACCGGACTGGATAGTGTTTCAAAGCCCGTCCGGAGTAAGTAATTTTATTTCCCTCATGGAGATTGAGCAGGATAAGCAGTATTTTAGCGGCATAAAAATTGCAGTTATTGGCAGGACTACCGGCGCATTCCTCATTTCACAGGGTATAAGCTATGATTTTTGTCCGGAAAAGCCCTCTTTGGAAGAGATTGCGGCAGGAATAGCGGCCAGTGAGGGTATCTAAATCTATCCTGATCGCAAGAAAAAGTATTGAAATTTTCAACAGTTAGAACTTTGGAGACAGTTTGATAAAAAATGACCTATTTCTCAGAGCATGCAGAAAAGAGAAAACAGAAAGAACCCCGATATGGATCATGCGCCAGGCGGGGCGGTATCTCCCGGAATACAGAGCAGTAAGAGCTAAAACAGATTTTCTTACACTCTGCAAAACCCCTGAACTGGCGACAGAAGTCACGGTTCAGCCGGTGGATTTAATCGGAGTAGATGCCGCGATAATCTTTTCTGATATACTGGTTATTCCCGAGGCGATGGGGATGTATCTAGAACTTGAAGAAAAGAAAGGTCCCGTTTTCCCTGAGCCAATAGCTCATGAAGGAGATCTGAAGCGTCTGAAGATACCTGATCCGCTTAAGGATCTGAAATATGTGATGGATGCAGTTTCCATGACAAAACGCACTCTTGACAACCGTGTGCCGCTTATCGGCTTTGCCGGCAGCCCCTGGACTCTTCTTACGTATATGGTTGAAGGCAAGGGTTCCAAAAATTTCGCGCTGATTAAAGGCCTTATATATAATAACCCTGCCCTTGCGCACAAGCTGCTTGATATGATTGCTGAGTCTGTTATACTCTATCTGCAGGCGAAGATGGATGCCGGGGCTGATGCAATTCAGATTTTTGATACCTGGGGCGGTAATCTTGGCTACCATGATTATATGGAGTTCTCCCTGCCGTATATAGAGAAAATAATCGACGGCATTAAGCATAAAGACAAGCCGGTCATTGTTTTCGGAAAGGGAGTGCATTATGCTCTGAAAGAAATTTCAAAGAGCGGAGCAGACGTGGTGGGGCTTGACTGGACGATTGATATCGGAAGAACCAGAGAAAAGATCGGGAAACGTGTTGCTCTTCAGGGCAATCTTGATCCTACAATACTTTACGGTTCATTCGATAAGATTAAACAGGAAACTGTCCGTGTGCTTGAATCATACGGAACGGGAAGCGGACATATCTTTAACCTGGGGCATGGCATACTTCCGGATATTGATCCGGAAAAAGCAAAGGCACTGGTTAAATATGTTAAAGAAGAAAGTGTCAGATTCCACTCAGAGGAAAAGAAGTCTGACAAGAAGCAACACAGGAAGAAGCACTAAGTTACTATGTATAAAGTAGATCTCTCAAAATTTAAGAAATACGACCGTCCGGGGCCAAGATATACCAGTTATCCCACGGCTCCTCACTTTACCGAGGAGTTCACCGCTGATAACTATATGGATGAAATCACCAGAACCAATTATGGAGAAAATCTTCCTGATCTTTCACTGTACTATCACCTCCCGTTCTGCGATACACTCTGCTATTTTTGCGGCTGCAATATGGTTATCACCCGCAACCGTACCCGTGTGGCAGAGTATGTTGATTATGTAAAGAAAGAAATTGATCTGCTGCGCAGCTATATACTCCCTGACCGGAAAGTCGCTCAGCTTCACTGGGGAGGAGGAACCCCTACGCATCTGAATCCGGATGAAATTAATGATCTGGCTTCTTATATACGCACCTCGTTCCTGTTTCATGATACTTCAGAGAACTCCTGTGAGATAGACCCGAGAGGACTGACCCGCGCGCATCTTGAAGCGCTCCGCACCAACGGATTTAACCGCATCAGCATGGGGGTGCAGGATTTTAATGAAAAAGTGCAGAAAGCGGTTAACCGCATTCAGCCGGAAGATATGACCCGGCAGACCATTGAGTGGATAAGGGAACTTGGTTTTAGTTCCATTAATCTTGATTTGATTTACGGACTTCCGTTCCAGACACTAGAATCATTTGAGAGCACGGTTGACAAGATTATTGAAATTAATCCGGACCGTATAGCCGTATTTAACTACGCTCATGTGCCCTGGATGAAAAAACATATGGCGCTGATCAGGGAAGAAGACCTTCCGAAGCCTGAAGAGAAACTTGCCATCCTGAAGATGACGATTGAAAAACTGACTGATAACGGCTATGATTTTATCGGGATGGATCATTTCGCCAAACCGGATGATGAACTCTCGGTTGCGCTGAGAGAAAAGAAACTCTACCGCAACTTCCAGGGATACAGCACCAATGCAGGAGCTGATCTTTACGCTATGGGCATTACCGCGATAAGCCAGCTGCAGAATATATATACTCAGAACTATAAAACCGAAAAGGAGTATTACAAAGCACTGGATGAAGAGCGTCTGCCGGTTACCAAGGGTTATAAAATGACCGAAGACGATCATATCCGCCGGCATGTAATTATGCGGCTGATGTGTGACTTTGAACTGGATATGGAAAAAACCAGCAAGCTCTTCTCAATCAATTTCCGTGAGTATTTCAAAAACGGTCTGACCGGTTTAACTGAAATGATTGAAGATGAACTTGTAGCCATTGAAGGAGAAAAGATAACCGTTTCGGAATCAGGCAAACTGCTTATCCGCAATATTGCCATGAATTTTGACGGCTATATCGAAGCGAAAAAAGACAGCGGAAAATACTCCCGCACGGTTTAGGAAATCATTCACTTTGCAAAAAGGTGGTTCAGGTGAGCCGCCTTTTTTTTTGAGTTTGATACGCTATTGTGCTAAAGTATTGTAAAACAAGGACCCTGCTTTTTGGATGTCATGAAACAAGGTTCGTTTTTGAGCTAAAATCACATTTTATGCTGGCAAATTATCTTAGCAGTATAAGTGAATTGTCAGTAACGGGGGAAAGCACATTATAAATTGTACATCGTACATTGTTCATTCTTATGATTACCGCAGATTGCGCAAATGAAGGGGGATTAGTTCAAATGTAGTTTGAATAACCGGGGCAGTATAATTTTTTAGTTCATCCTCAGCCGGTTTATTATATTCACCATTCAAATTTCTTTCCCATGAAACTAAGGTAAGGAGCTGTGTGTGGTCCGTTTGGTTTTGTTTCTTTTAGCCGGGGTTTTGGTATCAGCTTTTGCTCAGCAGAGTGACAGGGAGTACCAGTCGTATCTTGCTCATATAGCAGCAGCTAACAACTCACTCCGTCTTGACGAAGCTCCCGCTGCTGAGAAATGGCTTGAGGCCGCTCCGGAAAAATTCCGTAACTGGGAGTGGCACTTTCTTAAAAAACGAGCTGCTGGTCCTTCTGAAAGGATAACTGTTCAGGAGTTTGTTCCTTTAAAGACCAATTACTCACCTGACGGAAAATTTCTTGTATCAGGCAGCACAAAAGGGGATGTAGTGGTGCTGAACTCCTCAGACGGAACTGAAGTAAAAAGACTTACCGGACACAAGGCAGCGGTATATAATGCCAAATTCTCGCCTGACGGCAGACTGGTGGTAACCTGTTCAAGAGATACAACTATAAGAATCTGGGACTTTGCATCCGGTAAGGAACTGAGACGTATATATACATCCGGGCACGGACTTGCAGATATTGATATACACCCCGATGGAAAGATGATACTTTTCGGGTCATGGTACCTGAAGGAAGGTGGAGTGAAAGGCATTCTGTCGTTGTGGGATATCGAAGGCAAAAATCTCTGGACTACTGAGTATGATGTTAAGCCGGTTGTTTCTGTAAAGTTCAGCCCTGACGGAAATCTATTTGCTGCCGGGACCTGGAACTGGGTAGTTCCGGTGTGGAGCACGGAGACCAGAGAGCTGAAAAGCACATTTGATTTTAATGATGTGCCGGTATATTCCGCGATAGATGATATTTCCTTCAGCCCTGACGGGAAAACCATTGCTGCCGCAACAAAAAACGGGACTCCGCGTGTATGGAGTCTTGAAACCGGAAAGCTGCTTTATGAACTGCGAGGACACCGCAAGGGAGTGTTCAGTATTGCCTACTCCCCTGACGGCAGGTTTATTTACACCGGCGGAGCGGATGCCGCGCTGTATATATGGGAAACCGGTAAAGGCACCATCGTGAATAAACTTTTCGGACACAGGGATAAAATCCAGTCAATCGGTTTTAGAAAAGACGGTTCAGCATTTGTTACCTCTGGTGCTGATACCGCTCTCAGAATATGGAAAGGAGAAGCCGGTCTTGAGTTCAGCGACAGAAGGTACAGACATAAAAGTATATATGCATTCGGACTTTCCCCTGACGGCGGGTATCTTGCCATGAGTGCATCAGACTCAGCGATTGCGCTCTGGAACGCGCAGAAGGGCACACCGCTGAGACTGATACCTGCCCTGCCCGATTTGCTTAACGATCTGAGTTTTCATCCGTCTGGCAGATATATAGCCGGCGGCAACTGGGGAAAGCAGATACGAATCTGGGATACTGAAAACGGAAGCATGGTGCGGGAGCTCAGCGGAATGAGCGGCGGAACCAGCAGTCTCTCCTTCAGCCGGTCGGGCAATTATCTCTCATCAGTTTCAACTGAGAAAGCAGTATTTCTCTGGAATGCTGAAAGCGGTGAATTGCTTTCCAGGGCATCGCTTCCCGCAAGGCCTTATGCGCTCTGCTTTGGACCGGATGATAAAAAAGTTATCTGTACCACAAGCGACGGCATGCTCAGAATGTTTTCCGTTCCCGGACTTGATTCTCTTTCGGTTGTTCCGCTGAATAATGGCATGAACCTAAAACTTCGTGTCAGTCCCGGCGGAAAATATATCGGTATCGCAGGCTCTGATAATAACGCAAGAATACTTGATTATACATCTGGTAATATCATCAGGGTACTGAAGGGACATTCGCAATACGTCTGGGATGTTGCGTTTCATCCTGACGGAAAACGGATTGCAACAGGAAGTGCGGATAATACCGTCAGAATATGGGATTTCACCTCAGGTGAAACCATTATGATACTCTCAGATTTTACCAATCCGGTTCATGGCCTTCAGTTTAGCCCGGACGGAAAAAAACTGTATGCGAATTCTTCAGGAAGTGAAATTATTGTTTACAGCTCGGATTGAGTGACTGCAGGAAGTTAACCGAAATGAGGGAAACGCTTTAAAAAGAGGAAGGTCTGCAAATTGAGAGCTTTGCAGACCTTTAAGAGGGTTTCTTTCTTTCGTGTGTGTGTATCGCCAGGGGATGGCGAAAAGAGGGTCTTTTGTGTTTCTTTGCTATTTCTTTTTTAAAGATTCCAGCCAGTTAACGATATCATCAAGAGCTTTTTCATCACCCTTCCAGTTTGAAGGATGTTTCTTATCGTTAAGCATTTCTTTCTTTAATATATACTGTTTCATGAAATCGGCTTTCAGTTTAGAACCGATACCAGAAAGATCAGGGTTTTCTTTCTTTTTGCTTTTGGTAACTACACCTTCGCTTGAGATACCGTGGCAGGTGGTGCATTTTGCATCAACGAATGCCTTTTTTCCGGCAGGCTCTTCAGCAGTATTGGAATAATTGGCGAATGCGAATCCGTAAAGTCCGATTACTAAAAAAACGAAGATAAAATATTGAATTAAGCTTTTCATGTTTCTTGTCCGGTTTTAAGTCTGCTTATATTATACAAATTACATGCCAAGGGCATTAAAAAGGGGATAACCCCAATTTTTCAGACGAAAAGCGCACATTTTCTTGGGAAAAGGAGACGGAAGGTTTTTCAGATTCAGGAAAAACCCCTCCTAAAACTCAAAAAAGGGAATTCCATGTTTCCAAAATCAGGAAATGAGGGACTGTTTTGTATTTTTGGAGCAATAATGTGTCATTTTCTTAACCCACATGAGATTAGCTGATGGATGCCGGAATTATTTCGTCTAATTTACTAAACGCTCCTGTACTCTTTTTCTTTCTGGGTATGTTCGCAGTCTGGGTAGGCTCGGACCTCTCCATACCTCAGCCGCTTCCGAAATTCTTTTCACTTTACCTCCTGATGGCGATCGGTTTTAAGGGGGGGACGGAGCTGAGCAAAACCGGCATAAACGAACAGCTCATCTGGGTTCTTGTATTCTCGCTCCTGCTTTCCTTTATCTTTCCGGTTCTGCTTTATCCGGTATTAAGCAGGTATTTCGGGAAATCTGATTCAGCTGCTATAGCTGCTTCCTACGGCTCAGTAAGTGCGGTTACTTTTATTACCGCTGTATCACTCCTTCAGAAACTGCAGATTCCATACGCAGGGTATCTGGTGGCAGCCCTGGCAGTTATGGAGTCGCCCGCGATCATCTCCGGTATCGTCATGAGCAGAAGGAACAACAGCGAGTCAGGCGGACTTCCGCTAAAGGAGCTAATCCGGGAGGCAGTGTTTAACGGATCGGTTCTGGTGCTTACAGGCAGTCTGGTCATAGGGATGGTAACCGGCTCTTCGGGTGAAGCTGATCTCGCTCCGTTTGTGCAGTATTTATTTAAGGGCATTCTGTGTCTCTTCCTGCTGGATATGGGGCTGGTGAGCGCGGCAAGGATTAAAGGAAGCAATACGATTAATCTGACTGTTGTTCTCTTCGCTCTGATTGTCCCGCTGGTGCAGGCAATACCCGGACTGGGAGTTTCCTGGTTCCTGAATCTTAGCACGGGAGATGCGTTTTTATTTACGGTTCTTTGTGCCGGTGCATCGTACATAGCCGTTCCTGCTGCGATGCGGCTGGCGCTGCCTGATGCCAATCCCGGTATTTACGTAACAATGGCACTGGCAATCACCTTTCCTTTTAATGTGATTGCAGGAATTCCGCTCTATCTGTATCTTGTAACACTCATAACAGGATGACCTCTATGCAAAAGGTAAAACGCTTTGAAATAATAACACCCGATGCCGCGCTTAAAGAGCTGATGCGGTCATTCAGGGAGAGGAATATAACCGGATACTCAGTGATTCCGGATGTCACCGGCAGCGGAGACAGAGGGTCACAGTCGGGGGATGATTTATCAGGAATTTCAAAAAATGTCCTGATTATCACTACAACTGAGCCGGGAAGGGAGCATGAACTTGAGGAAGCTATCAGACCTATCCTGAAGAGATACGGCGGAGTTTGCATGGTAACTGACGCTCTGTGGCTAAAGCACTGAAATAATAATCAATGGAGGCGGACGATAAATTTTCGGTGCGGGTTTGACATATCTGAAAAATGTTTTAATTTTAAAAGTCTCGTTTGCAGGTTTCTCCCCTGGCCTGTGAACCTTAGTGTAGACAGCCCCGTGCTCTCCCCGGCCGGGGCTTTTTTTTGTAATTGGGAAACAAGCGATCCGCGTGAATGAACTCATGAAGCATTACTGAAAAGACCGTTTTGCTACAGGGAAAGAAATTACTTACAGGGAGGGCAAAAAAAATCCGGTACTGAACTCAACGTGCAATACCGGATATGAACGAATATTTGGAATAGGGGATCAGAAGCCCGCGTTACGCCAGGCAATCATTCCGCCAGGAACATTATATGCTTCGTGTCCGTTCTTTAGCAGGATGTTGGTAGCCGGTACTGACCGGTTGCCTGAACGGCAGATAACCGCGATTTTCTTTCCTTTGTATTTATCCAGTTCCTTCACCCGTGTTTCGAGTTCCTGAACAGGAATGTTTACCACACCGTCAATCTGGCCGAGATTTCCGGTCAGTTCTCCGGGTGTCCTAACATCAAGGATAAGGAGATTTTTATCGGTTTTCATTGCCTGTTTTAGCTCTTCAACACTCATATTTTTCTCCGGTTTAGACTGCGCAAAGAAAAAGACTGATACGGCAGCAACGATAATAAAAGTGAATAAAAACTTCTGATTCTTCATAAGCCCTTTTTTGATAGTTTCTAATTTACTGAACAACTTCCGCCTCCGCAGCATCCCCCGCCGGAAGTTGAGCAGGAGTCTGAATAATCTGACGCAAATGAACCGGATGAGGTTCCGACAGAAGCAAAAGCAGAAAACAATTTAGTAACTTTTTCTGATTTACACTGCGGGCACTCCACGGTTTCAGAGGATGTAAGTGATTTCTGAAACTGCTCAAATTTGGCTGAGCAGTCGCTGCATTTATATTCGTACATCGGCATAGGAATCGTTATCCCTTTACAATGATTTTTGGGTTCAGGTTAATTTTTGTTTTCATAGAGTTCGAAATTAAGCAATGCTGCTCAGATTTGTGAATAAGGCGCTCTGCTTTTTCTACTTTATCCTGTGAGTCAACCAGAATTTCGGGCTCCAGGGTGATTTCTGAAATCATAAACGCGCGGTCAACCTTCTCGAGTTTTCCGGTGGCATTCGAATTATAGGAGATGAATTCAAATTTTGAGTTTTCAGCTATCGAGAGAAATGTGGTCATGAGGCAGACATTGGCAGAGGCCACAAAAAGATGCTCCGGTGACCAGATATTGGGCACGCCTTTTGGGAATTCAGGCGGGGTGGCAACTTCAACCGGGGGCATTACCGGGGCGTCAATCTGGCCTATACGGTCCTGCTTCCAGGTTACCGATGTCTGATAATAATGTACTTCTTCCATGTGTTTTTCCTTAAATTTATTAGGGTGTGATGCAGGAGAGAGGGGGAAAGATTCAGATCGCGGATTAAACAGATTATGCGGATTACAGAGAAGGTAAAACCACGAATTGCACCAATAAAAACAAATAAAAAATGAGTAAGTGTAATTATTGCTAATTACGACTTACTCATTACTGATTAAAATAAGAGTTATTCTTTGCCGGCTTCCGGTTCAGCTTCCGGCTTGCGCTGACCCATTTCACGGTCGAGCATAAAGATACCGTAGCTGTTATCGCCGATCATCTTCAGGTCATCAAGGATTTTGGTTGCGTTGGCTTCTTCTTCAACCTGCTCATTAACGAACCATTGCAGGAAGGCGCCGGTAGCATGATCTTTTTCGGCAAGAGCCAAATCCACAAGGTCGTTGATGCATTTTGTAATATGCTGCTCGTGTTCGAGAGTGTTTTGGAAAGCATCCAGAACGCTCTTCCATTCGGTTTTTGGCTGGCCGATTGGGGCGAGGGTTACGGTTCCGCCTTTAGTGAAAACGTAGTTATAGAATTTTTCAGCGTGCTGATATTCTTCTTTTGACTGCAGTTTCATCCAGTTGGCGAATCCGAGCAGGCTTTTGCTTTCGAACCATGCGGACATGGAGAGATAAAGATATGATGAATAGAACTCTTCATTGATCTGTTTGTTTAGAGCTTTTTCCAGTTTTGCATTGAGCATAGAGATCTCCTGTTAACTATTTTCTTTATAACGTTTAAATCACAGAATTACAATAATCAAAACAGTAAATTACGATATCCGGTTCAAATCTGCACCGGAAATCATATACATCTTATTCAGACTAAATATAGTTTAGCGAAGAGGCAGCGATATGACCCGAATTCAGCGGTTTACCTCGGGGGCGCCGTGGGAAGAAATGTTCGGTTATTGCCGGGCGGTTAAGGCGGGGGACTGGATTGAAGTGGCGGGAACAACAGCAACTGAGGACGGCATTGTCCTTTATCACGGTGATGCGTTTAATCAGACCCTGTTTATCCTGGCAAAAATTGAAAAAGCCCTTAAACAGGCGGGGGCGGATATGAGTGATGTGGTAAGAACGAGGATGTTTGTTACTGATATATCCAGGTGGGCAGATTATGGCAGAGCTCACGCAGAATATTTTAAAGACTGCAAACCTGCAAGCACCATGGTGGAAGTAAAAGGACTGATTGATCCGGATATGCTTATCGAAATAGAAGTAACAGCATACATTGGAAGTATGAATTATGAATTATGAATTATGAATTATGAAGTATGAATTGTGAAATGGTTAATAAGCTTAATATCCTTTTCTTGCTGTTTTGAGTGCTCAGAATGACCAGTTCAGAAAAGACTTTTCATGAAGTAATTGCTTTAATGAAAGCAAAAGCCGATCCCAGCCGGCTTGAGGGGATGGCGCGGTATGGTATTTCCGTTAAAAACTGTCTGGGGATAAAAGCACCGGAACTGAGAGAAATAGCCAAAGTTTATAAAAAAAATCCGGAGCTTGCTGCAATTCTGTGGGACAGCGAAATCCATGAAGCGCGGATTCTTTCCGCACTGGTTGATGATCCCAAAAAGATTACTCCGGAAGAAATGGAAAGAAGGGTAAAGGATTTTGACTCGTGGGATATATGCGATGCAAGCTGCATGATGCTTTTTGACCGCACGCCCTATGCATTTGATAAGGCAATGAAATGGGCACGCAGAGATGAAGAATATGTCCGCCGTGCGGGATTTGCACTGATGGCATCGCTTGCGCTCAAGCGGCACAAACTGCCGGATGAAACGTATTTCCCTTTCTTTGAAGAGATATATATAGCAGCCACAGACAACCGAAATTTTGTAAAGAAAGCGGTCAATTGGGCTCTGCGCTCAATCGGGAAGAGGAATGAAACGCTCCGGCTGAAGGCGCTTGAATCCTGCGGTAGGTTATATACACTCAACAACAAAACTGCATCATGGATTGCAAAAGACGCGGAGAAGGAATTAGTAGTTAGGTATTAGTAATTAGTAATAGGGAGAATCAATCTACAATGTACAATGAACGATGTACAATGAACAATGAACAATGAACAATGAAGAATATACAGGAAGTAATTAGTAATTGGGATGGATTAATTAGTAGTGGTTTCTGCGTTAATCTGCGAAATCTGCGGGAAACCTTTGCGGCTTAGCTCCTTTACACAAGGTTCGGCGGGCATAATGGCTCTCTGTTTTGTTCAATAGTTTCCGGTTTAATCTCTGCCTCATCCGCTTTTTCATAATTATTTTTTTTGTATTCAATAGCTCCCGGTTAAAACCGGGAGCTATTGAAATTGTTATCAACTCCTAAACCACCAATTGGTGAACCTCTGGCTCCTGCGTATTTTCTTGGAAGGAGTCTTCCCCGGGCACGACATTAGTTTTACAACATTTTTACATTACTGTGACATAGCAGGATTATAGTCCGGGTAATTTTGAACCAACAGACAGTTCAATTTATATGAGGCCTGGCCATGCACAACGAACTTATCATCAAACCTTATCCCCTGTTTTCCATCGGATTTATGAAAGCATTTGCGGTCACCATGAGGCCGTATCTGCTCTTTGTCTCAGGTATTACCGGACTTGCCGGACTGGCTTTTTCAGCAGGGAGTGATTTTACCCGATTTTTACTCGTCGGACTTGCTTCGTTCCTTTCCTACGGTTTTGGGCAGGCGCTTACGGACTGCTTTCAGACGGATACCGATGTAATCTCCTCCCCTTACCGGCCTCTGGTTCAGGGACTGATTTCTGTCAGAGATGTCCTATTTGTCAGTATGGCTGGTTTACTAATCTGCGTTGCAATTTTCGCTCATTATTCAGTTTGGAATATTGCCCTCGGCGGGCTTTCTGCTCTCGGACTTCTGACGTATACCTGGTTTAAAAAAAGATACTGGGCTGGTCCGTTTTATAATGCATGGATAGTTGCAGTTCTTTTTCTGATGGGATATATAACCAGTCCTGCTGAATCAACGGGTGCGCATCTGATGCTTTTACCGGCGGTGATTTTAGTTTTTTCAGGGTATGCTAATTTTGTGCTGGGCGGTTATTTTAAGGATATTGAAGCAGACCGCCAGACCGGATACTTCACGCTGCCGGTCAAATTTGGAAGAAAAATTTCAGCGTATTTCAGTGACCTCTTTGCACTCGGGATGATTCTGCCGGCTGCATCATTGCTGATTAAAGAACTGCGAGCAGGGAAAGAACTCAGCATGGTTCTCCCGGCAATGGTATTCCTTATGTTATCACTTGCAGTGACAGTAACGGCACAGGTATTGCTCCACAGGGTGCGGACGGATGATAGTGCCCACAAACCGATTGCCCTGATAGTGCATGGATATATACTTTGTCTCTCGGCTGTTTCTCTCTTACAAAGACCGGAATGGTGGCTGTTTCTTGCGGGATATTATTTTCTATTTATTGCCGTGCTGAAACTCCGGCCTTCTGAAAGCCAGATATAGACGAGGCCATGGTTATTTTACTTAATCCGGATGCTCAGCAGGGGAGGGGTGCTGCTAAGTGGGATGCAATAAAGGGAGCACCTGATATACGTGAGGCGTCTGTGATCTCAATTAAAAATCATGAATGGAGAATGCAGATGAAACTGCGCATACAGAGAGGTGAGACCCGCTTTATTGCAGCAGGGGGAGACGGAACTGTGAACCTTCTGCTGAACACTCTGCTGTTGTATATATCACCCGGCATGCTTTCCGGTTATACGATCGGCGCCATAGGTCTCGGCTCAAGCAATGATTTCCATAAGCCGATATCAATGATGATATGCGGCATTCCGGTCGCACTGGACTTCGAACGCGCCGTACTCCGTGATATCTGTTCTCTGGATTATGATAACGGCCGACGGTATTTTATGATAAACGCAAGCATAGGAATAACAGCAGAGGCAAACTACCGGTTTAATCATCCTGATGCGCTGCTTACAATACTGAAGAAAGTTCATACAGGTTCCGCCATACTGCTGGCTGCGGCTGAAACGATTGCCGGATACAGAAATATTCCCGTGTGCCTGCACCGGAAAGAGAGCAAACTGCACTGTAACGTAACTAATTTAGGCATAGTGAAGAATCCTCATTTCTCCGGCAGTTTCCGGTATGATGATGAAGCTGTATATAACGACGGGCTACTGCGGGTGTACCTTGCCGGGGACATGAACAAAAGAGAAATCCCGTCACTGATGAATGCTCTTGTGAGAGGGAAATTCCGGAGGATTGCAAAAACCTCATCATTTTCGGCGGAGAAACTTGCGGTATCAGCAGAACAGGAGTTTACGGTTGAGTGTGACGGCGAAACGGTGAAAACAAAAAAAGCAATTTTTTCTGTTTATAAGGAAGCGGTGAAAGTATGCAGGTAAACACCCGTGTTAGTGAAAATCTATTTATTGAAAACCTGGTAAAAAATTTCACCCGTTCCCCTTTTCAGGTAAACGGGCTGCAGGAGTCCGATGCTGAACTGATCAGACTTGATGGCACCAGTACGATTCTTGCAGTAACCACAGACAGTATATCTGAGGAAATCAGCAGCGGGCTGTATGATGATTTCCGGCAGGCGGGATGGATGGCGGTGATGATCAATCTGAGTGATCTTGCGGCTGTGGGTGCGGTTCCTCTCGGTCTGGTGATGCAGGAGACTTTACCAGTCGAAATAAAAGAGCAGGACATTATGAACATTCAGATGGGAATACATAACGCAGTGCAGGCATGCGGGACGTATATACTCGGAGGAGACACCAACAGAGGCCGCAGCATAATGCTTGGCGGAACAGCTTTGGGAATCATCAGTGACGGGAAACCAATGACAAGGAAAGGGTGCAGTCCGGGGGATATACTCTGCACAACCGGAAAACCGGGTCTTGGAAATGCTTACGCGTTTGAAAAATTATTCATCCCCGCTGACAAAAGAACAATTACCTATCTGCCCAAAGCAAAACTGCAGGAAGGATACCTGATAAAACAATTTGCTTCGGCATGCATTGACAGCAGCGACGGATTTGTTGCCGCGCTTGACCAGCTCATGCGGGTGAATGGCTGCGGATTCCGTCTTTTTGCGGATACTGAAGTTTTTACTGCTCAGGAAGCGCTTGCTTTGGCATCTGCAACAGGCACAGGTGCTGAAGTTTTTCTTTCAGCCATTCACGGTGATTTTGAACTGGTCTTTACGGTTCCATCCGGCAGAGCGGAAGAATTAGCCCAATATGAGAAAGCAGGCGGTTTTAGCATTATAAAAATCGGGGAAGTGATTGAAGAACCGGCAATAGAATTTCTAATTAAAGGGAAAAAGCGGAAACCTGATACGGGATATATAAGAAATCTGTATGAGCATTATGCTGAAAACCCGGGTGGTTATCTTAATGAGCTGAATGCAGCCTGGAATAATTCCTGAGTGAAAACTATTTATACCTGGCGCGGGCCGGAACGATTTAAGATCATGACAACTTTTTTACATCACCGTGACAGTGTGTTCCGCTGGGGTGGGTAAGTTTCTTTCAGTTATTATTACTATCTAAAAGGAAACGGCGATGAAAGAAGACACTGCATGCGGAGGGGGAGAGAATTTTGACCTTCACTCGATTATGGAGAGCGGAAGGAGATTCAGCTTCAAAGAGAAAATGGCTTATTTCAGGCAGATCACGGATCAGCTTGATGAACATCATCAGCTTATGTATATGCGGATGATCGGATCGGCTGCTGACCGGGAAGTGCTGGTGTATGATGAGGAGACCGGCCGGATGCGTCCGATGCTGATGTTCGGTTCAAATAACTATCTCGGACTTGCAAATCATCCTTACATTAAAGAACAGGTAAAAAAAGCAGCGCAGCAGTTTGGCACAGGAATCGGAGGCCCGCCGCTGCTGAACGGATATACATCACTGCACCGCCGGCTTGAAGAGCGTCTCGCGGAACTTAAAAAAACAGAATCAGCAATGATATTTGCAAGCGGCTATGCAGCAAACCTGGGGCTGGTTTCGGGGCTTGCTGATAAAGATGCGATTCTGATATATGATGCATACAGTCATGCATCCTTTACCGACGGGATAAAACTTTCGGGCGCAAAATCATTCCGCTTTCCTCACAATTCGATGCCCGCGCTTGAAGAAAAACTCCGGATAGCCCGCCTGACGAATCATGGAGATATCTTTGTGGGAGTTGAGGGTATATATTCGATGGATGGCGATGCTGCCCCTCTTGATGAAACGGCTGCCATCTGCGAAAAATACGGAGCGATCCTGCTGGTTGATGACGCGCATGGAACCGGAGTAGCGGGAAAAACCGGCAGGGGTTCTGAAGAAGCGTTCGGGGTTGAAGGAAAAGTTGATGTGATCATGGGAACGTTCAGTAAAACCTTCGCAGTTACCGGAGGATTTGTTGCGGCAAGTGCGGATATCATAAACTATCTGAGATTTTACGCACGCTCGTATATGTTCTCTGCTACCGTCTCTCCTCTGATTATCGCGGCGGTTGATGCAGCGCTTGATGTGATGCAGCGAGAACCGGAACGGCTTGAACAGCTAAGGCAGAATATTGTTTATGCACATGCCTGCCTTGAGAGAAGTGGATTTACCGTAAGCGGAAATTCAGCAATTATTCCAATACCCGTGCCTCAGAACATGAATATCCGTAAAGCAGCGTATGACCTGCACCGTATGGGCATTTTCCTTAATTCCATTGAATATCCGGCAGTACCTCTTTCCGGACAGCGCTTCCGCGTCAGTCTGATGGCAACCCATACCCGCGGGGATATTGACCGCCTGGCGGAGGCTCTTGCTGAAGTGTGGATTCCAGCGGGAGAACATGAGCACGCGGTCTAAATAAGCATTGCGGATATTTTTCAGCCAAACCGGGGGTAAATGAGCACAGAAAATGCGTATCCTTAAAGCCGGGCTGAGGGCAGGATAATCCTCGGTGGTACAAAGGGGGTAAATTTTATCCGGATTCGACCCTCGAAATTCACAATTCATAATTCAAACTTCATAATTGATATCGTATTTTTGCACGATGTTTTATTTTATGATTTTACGGAGTTATTAGTGCCAAAGAACCCATCCACGGGAGTATTGCTTGTTCAGCTCGGAACCCCTGACACACCGGGCATTTTTGATGTGTACCGCTATTTAACAGAATTTCTGAACGATCCGAGGGTGATTGATATCCCCTGGCTGCTTAGAAAGATTCTGGTTAATCTGATTATCGTCCCTTTCCGGGTTAAAAACTCATCTCATGTCTATCAGAAACTATGGACCAGGGAGGGCTCACCAATTTTGCTCTATGGCAACAGCGTGCGTGACCTGCTCAAAAAAGAACTGGGAGATGATTTTGGTGTTGAACTTGCCATGCGATATCAGAATCCCTCGCTGGATGAGGTGCTGGCACGGATGAACAAGGCCAATTATAAGAAGATTATTATCGTTCCGCTTTTCCCGCAGTATGCATCCGCAAGCACCGGTTCAGCGCTTGAGAAAGCAATGCAGATTATCAGCAAATGGTGGGTGATACCGGAGGTGAGAGTTATCAGCCAGTATTATGATGATCCGGGATATATCAATGCGTTTATTGAAATCGGTAAAAAGTATAACCACGCGGAGTATGACCACGTTCTCTTCAGTTTTCACGGGCTGCCCATCCGCCAGGTTGATAAAGTATATACTGACGGCAAGCCGTGTGATGACCATAACTGCGAAAATGAAATTACCGAAGACAATAAATACTGCTATAAAGCAGTTTGCTATGCAACCACACGGATGATTGCCGAGGGACTGGGAATCCCGCGTGAGAAATATACGGTCTGCTTCCAGTCACGGCTGGATAAAGACTGGCTTGAGCCGTTTGCTGACAAGGTGGTTGTTGAGCAGGCAAAGAAGGGGGCAAAGAAACTGCTGGTTTTCAGTCCGGCTTTTGTGGCTGACTGCCTGGAGACTCTGATCGAAATTGGTTATGAGTATGATGAACTGATTAAGGAGCATGGCGGTGAAAAGGTGCAGCTTGTTGAAAGCTTAAACGACCACCCGCTCTGGATTCAGACCCTGAAAAATCTTGTCCTGAAACAATAGGTAATATATATGCCCTTCTCCGAATTTGAGACCGATGTTGTCATCCGTCCTGATGATATTGATATGAACAATCATGTTCACAGCTCTAAATATATGGACTATGTCATTGCAGCCCGTTATGACCAGATGCGTACGCATTACAAAATGTCCATGACGGAGTTCAATGAAAAGGGGATGAACTGGTATATATCAGTTACCCATATTGAGTATAAACGGGAGATGAGAATGGGGGATGAAATAGCCGTCCGGACAAAAGTGCTGGAAGCAGGCGGAGCACAGGCAAAGGTGGGGTTTAAGATTGTGTTAAAGAAAACAGGAAAATCAGCGGCGGAAGGATATTTTGTATATACACTGATTAACACAACTAACGGTCGTCCGGTCAGGATTCCGGATGATGTGGTTGAACGGTACTCAATTTAAGGAGCGGCATGATGTTTGGTTTCGGCAAAAAGGACGCAACGGTTATCAGTGAAGACAAGGTATATATAACCGGCGAGGAAAAGCTGGAGGGGATGCTGAAGGATATTAAAACAGCGGCTCATTCTTACGATGCGGTCATGGTGATTACCTTCTTTCATGATCAGTTCAATGTCCTGAAGGATGAACTTGAAGAGCAGACGGTTCCCTTCCGCTTTTTTGATCAGGTGCATCAGCGTTACGAAACGGTGAATGCCGCGGCCAATCAGATGGTGCGCGTGCTTCTTCTCCCCTCTGAAGTACTCAAAGGAATGAGCGGCGGTTTTGGTGAAGAAAAAAGCGGAGAAGTTGCCGTAATTGTTGCCGGGCATCATCCCAAATTAGAAACTGATAGTCTTGTTCAGACATTTGCCCGCGCTATGAAACGGAAAGCAGTTATTACATTTTACCAGAGTTTTGAGGATGAACTGCTGAAGATATTTGGCGGGGAACGGTTAAGCCAGCTTGTTGCCACACTTGGTCTGGCGAAAGGGGAGGCAATTACCCACCAAATGGTCACCAGCTCAATACGGAATGCCCAGGAAAAACTTCAGGAGAGGATAGTCTCCGACCTTCCGGCCGCCTCAGAGGCAGAATGGTTCAGGGCGAACATTTCGCATCAAACGAAATGAGCTGACAGCAGGGAATCACTCTTGGCGGATCGGTAAAAATTCCGTATGTTAATCAGATAAAATTATCCGTTTTAAGAGTGAATAATGGTCAGAGAAATAATCAAAATAGATGAAGAAAAATGTGACGGCTGCGGGGTTTGTGTACCGGCGTGCGCTGAGGGAGCTTTACAGATAATTGACGGCAAAGCCCGGCTTATCAGTGATATGTTTTGTGACGGGCTGGGTGCCTGCATTAAGGAGTGTCCGCAGGATGCTATTGCCATTGAAACCCGCGAAGCAGAACCCTATGATGAGATAACGGTAATGAAGCAGATGATGAAAGCGGGAGAGAATACCGTAATCGCTCATCTGAAGCATCTGCTTGACCATAATGAAACGGAGTTGTTTGAACAGGCGATTGGTTTTCTGAAGGAGCAGGGGATTGAAGTAAAAATTGATGAAGAGGAGGAGCATAAACCGCATGCATGTCCCGGATCAAAATCAGCATATAACCCAAAGGAAAAAATTACAGAAGATACAGGAAGCCGCGATTCTCATTTAACTCACTGGCCGGTTCAGCTTCATTTGATTTCTCCCGGGGCACAGCAATACCGCGGAGCTGATCTGCTTCTGGCGGCTGACTGCGTGCCGTTTGCTTATCCGGATTTCCATAAAGATTTTCTTAATGGAAAAGCTCTGGCCATAGCATGTCCAAAGTTGGACAGCAATCAGCAGGTGTATCTGGATAAACTGATTCACATGATTAAAACTGCAAAGCTCAGGTCAATCACCGTTGCCGTTATGGAAGTGCCTTGCTGTTCGGGATTGTTCCGGCTGGCAAAAGCTGCAATTGAATACTCAGGAGAGGATGTTCCGCTGGATGTGGTGGTGGTTGGTACAGACGGGGTCATCCGTAATAACTAAGATCACCGACTAAACGGAATACGTTGATTTCGCGGATGAAAATTTAACACGAATTTCACGAATTAGGAACACGAATTTCACGAATTAGGAACACGAATTTCACGAATTAGGAACACGAATTTCACGAATTAGGAACACGAATTTCACGAATTAGGAACACGAATTACACGAATTAGGAACACGAATTACACGAACCAAGAACTCAGAACCAAGCACCAAGAACTCAGAACCAAGCACCAAGAACTCAGAACCAAGCACCAAGAACTCAGAACCAAGCACCAAGAACTCAGAACCAAGCACCAAGCACCAAGCACCAAGAACTCAGAACCAAGCACCAAGCACTAAGAACCAAGCACCAAGAACTCAGAACCACGAACTAAGCACCCTATAAGAATTAGGTTGAAAGAGGGGAATATTATAAGTAATTTTGCAGTCTAAAATTACTCATTCCGGAGTGCAGACATGAACAGGCTCATCACCCTCTTCCTGATCCTGGGGTTTCAGCTTATCCAGCCGCAGAATTTCTCTATCCAGGCATATAAGGATTTTCTTTTACAGCATCAGAATCTTACAACGCAGCAATTGCTTGAGATGTATCCCGCGGGAAATTTTTCCGGGGATATATCCGTAAGTCTCAGCAATGTGCTGTTCCTTGACAGCATTCGCTCACAACTCGGGCTTACTCCTTATGAAGAGCAGCTCCTCGGGCAGCACGGGTTCATGGTCAGCGAACGGCTCAGCAGGAAAGCATTCGGGCAGTCATTTCTTGAAATCTATCATAAAGATCTGCCGGTATATATTTCAGCGGACGCGCTGCTTCATGCATTTCATATTTCCTATGACAGGATTCTTAAAGACATAGAAATTAATTTTCTTCATCCCCGGCTGAAAACCATGCTGAATGCCATTCACGGAAAAATGCCCGATCTGCATAACCGTTATAATTCTCAGCCAGATATGCTGAAGCATCTGCGGGATGCCGATGTTTTTCTGACCGTGGCCCGGAAACTTGCCGGAGTAAGCGCAGCCCCCTATTACAGCACGAACGCTTCGTATGTTGATTCGCTGATTAACTTTGTGAATGGATATGTCCCCAAGGATCTTGCTCTGTTCAGCGATCAGGCAAGGTCAATAGATTTCAGCCAGTTCAAGCCAAGGGGACATTATATACCTGACATGCAAAATGCTGATATAGATAAATACTTTAAGGCGATGATGTGGCTCGGCCGCATTGAACTGTATCTCATCGCGCCCAAAAACACCATGAATCCGGTAAAGCTCTATAATGTTCAGCGTCAGGTAATTCTTTCGTATCTGCTGACCGAGCTGATGGTGATCAGCAATACTCAGGCAGATTATGAGTATATAGAAGATAAAGTAAAGTTTTTTGTCGGTGACCAGGATAATGTAACGTATCCGCATCTTCTTGAATTGAAGCAGAGCATTGGTCTCGGGTTTGCTTCGGAATTTCTTGACACCAACAGAGTAAAAGAATTCCAGGATTCCCTCAGCACCAAGGAATATGCGAATCAGCTGATTCTCTCACAGATACTATACCGCAATCCTTTTGCTCCGGATTCAATAGTTCCGGCTTCCTCTTTTATGTTTTTCGGGCAAAGATTTGTTATTGATTCCTATGTTACCGGAAGTGTGGTCTATGACCGGATACCGGGACAGATTTGCCGCTTATACCCGTCAGTACTTGATCCGATGTTTGCTCTGGGTAATAATGCTGCCGGTCAATTATTACAACCGGAATTGAACGCTTACAACTACTCTCTTAACCTTGCAGGGTTGCGATATCTCATTGAGTCGTACGGAGAAGATTTCTGGGGGAGTACGATGTATAATAACTGGCTTGCCGGAATCCGTGAACTCAAAAAAGGGCCGGATAATCCAAATCTGCCGGATTTTATGTCAACTGCCGCCTACTGGCAGAGGATGCTGAATACACAGCTGACAAGCTGGTCACAGCTGCGGCACGATAATCTCCTCTATGCAAAGCAGTCATACACCGGCGGAAGCATCTGCTCCTATCCCTATGTTTATCTGGAGCCCTTTCCGGAACTGTACAAGCGGCTTGCGAAGATCGGAGAAATGGGAAGAGACAAGTTCCCCGCCTTATCTCATATATATCACTATTTCAATACACTGAAAACCGTGTCTGATTCTCTGGCGGTAATTGCTCAGAAGGAGATTGACGGGATTCCTCTTACGCAGCAGGAAGAGTACTGGCTCAGATGCATTATCTATAATGTGAATCCTGGAAGCGGTTCTTATTTTGACGGCTGGTATTCGCGGCTCTATTATCGCGATGAAGAGTATGAGAATAATAAAGGACTTCTGGAAAATGATTTTCTTGTTGCTGATATACATACCGTGCCAACCTATTGCGGCGGAGCCCCTCTTGGCGCGGTAGTGCATGCCGGAACGGGGCCGGTTAATCTTGGGGTATTTCTGGTAAAGCACGGTGATCAGCTGGTTGCCCATGTGGGGCCTAATTACAGTTTTTATGAGTACCGCACAGTGAACTATCTGCGCCTTGATGATGAACAGTGGAGGAATTCTTATCTCTGGATGGCTTCCAGACCGGACTGGGTTAATCTCTATCTGGCAGATTCAACGGGAAACAGCAAGGGTCCCGGTGCAAATCTGATTACTGATGCCGGGGAAAATGTTACTCCTGAAACAATCAGTTATAAGCTGGAAGCATCAAATTATCCTAATCCGTTTAATCCTTCCACGGTGATCAGGTTTACCATTCCGTCAGCTCTGGCGCACCGGAGTGTAACTCTGGTTATTTATGATGTGCTCGGCAGGGAAGTGCGCAGTTTATATCAGGGAGAACTGCCCGCGGGTACCTATCTGGCGCAGTGGGACGGACGGAATCAGGCCGGTGCTGAGCTATCATCAGGAACATATATATACACCATTACGGCCGGAGATGAAAAAGTTTCGGGCAAGCTGATGCTCGTAAAATAGTTATGATCCGCGGCGGCGGAATGAAGGATAAATTCATCACAATTTTTTATAAGAAAAGCCCTGGTTAGCAGCCGGGGCTTTTTATTTATATAATCTCCGGAATTCTGTAGAGACGATGCAAATGCTGACCGGTTGTTTTATTCGCACGGATGTTTTGCATTTGCGTCGTCTCAGGGAAGATGAGGATGGCGGGAAATAAGAAAAAGGCAGACACGAGAGGAGACGACGCAATCGCAATAACCTATCGTATATAATAATCTGCTGCAACGATTGCATCGTCTTTACAGAAATTTCCCAACAATCCCGGAGAGATTGCAGATTGGTAGAACTATGAATGAAACATGTCACCTCTCCGGTCTCAGGCAGAGCATTATCAGAAAAATGAAACTGCTCAAATAGCTGAAGGTAATCAGGAGATAGTGAGGATATTCCCTTCGCGGTTTACGGTGTACTGGCCAAGAGCACGGTTTGCCGGTCCGGTAACAACACTGCCGGATGTACTAAACTGGCTGCCATGGCAGTCACAACGGGAGATGCCGCCGGAGAATGGATTTATCGTACAGCCGCTGTGAGTGCACCGGCGGCTGAAAGCTTTGAACACTGATTCAGATTCGCGGTAAATAAGAATGCCGGATGAGTCGAGTGAATTTGCACCAAGTGCTGCAGAGCCGCCCGGGCTTGCCAGTGAAGCAAACTGGGATTGTGAAAGATCAACTGTAACGGGAGAACCTCCGCCGCCGCCCGGACTGACGGGGGATCCTGAATCATCACTGCAGCCTGCCAACATAGGCAATGATGAAGCAGCAAAGAGAAGGCCTCCTGCTCCTTTGATGGTCTTTTCAATAAATGCTCTTCTTGAACAGCCGCATTCCTCATTTTTTTCTGGTTTATCCACTAACGCCTCCTTGTTTTTTATGAATATGACTTGTAATATAGAGAAAGAGATTTTCCGGAATCAACTGAAAAATTGAAGGATTACTCCTTATGAAAAAAGTAAAACTATATATCGCCTCCTCCTTAGACGGGTTTATTGCCGGACCTAACGGAGAGATTGACTGGCTGCCCGAAACGCCGGGCGAGGATTATGGATACTCAGAATTCATTGATGGCATAGACACCACACTCATGGGCGGGGAAACCTACCGTTTTGTCGCAGGGCTGGATGAGTTCCCCTATAAGGACAAAAGAAATATTGTATTTACCAGAAGAAAAGAAATTCCCAAAAGTGAATATGTTGAATTTGCTCAGGGGGATATTGCAGAGCAGGTGCGGAAACTAAAAGCCGGAGAGGGGAAGGATATCTGGCTGATTGGCGGCGGACAGATTATTACTCCGCTGCATGACGCCGGGTTAATTGATATATACGAAATTGCTATCATACCCGTTGTGCTGGGCGCCGGACTGCCGCTTTTCACGGGAAGCGCTTCTAAAAGAAAGCTTAACCTGATTGACAGTAAGACCTATTCATCGGGGCTGGTTATGCTAAAATACAGTATATAATTATGAATTATGAAGTATGAAGTATGAATTGGATTTAATGAATAATGTACAATTTACAATGTACAAGTTAAGTTTTCGGTGGGCTTTTCTGGAACTTTTAACCTTTATCTCTTAACTTTTAACTCCAAAGATGGCACGCCGATTTTACGGATGCTTCGCAGCGCAGATTAAAGCGGATCGAAAAGCAATTTGCAATGAACAATGTACAATATACAATTTAGGACAGGTCGCGACCTGTCCCTACGGTTCTAATCCTGATAATCCTGCCCATCCTTTAATCCTGTTCAATTCTCAACTCAAATTTTTCGGATGCTTCGCAACGCAGATTAAAGCGGATCGAAAAGCAATTTGCGATGAACAATGTACAATTTAGGACAGGTCGCGACCTGTCCCTACGGTTTTAATCCGGACAATCCTGCTCATCCTTAAATCGTGTTCAATTATCCATTGTCCACTATCAATTATCAATTATTCCAGGAGCATACGAATTTCGGCGGTGCTGTTGGTGGGGAGCTTGCAGCTGAAATCTTTGCAAATGTAAACAAGCGATCCCTCCTCAGCTGGTGACATTCCGGAGGTGAAGGGAGCAATATCAGATATATCTTCACCCTGCCTTTTTATGATGTGGACCTCATCGGGGAGATATGAATCTCGAATGAGCTGCAGGGTATCTTCCCTCAGGGAGTCTTTACCGGAATCGGCTATAACGGTCTCAGTCATGCCGAAGAGATGCCCGAATGAAGCGCTGAGGAACATGGTATATCCCGCCGGATATTGCTGAACCGTATGAGCGAAATAATCTATAACTGATTTAGCAGTCACTTCGTACTTTGTATTGCCTGTGAGAGCGAAGAGTCGGAGCAGATTCATAAGCATGACGGAATTGCCCGAGGGTATTGCTCCGTCATATATCTCTTTTTGCCGGATAATCAGCTTTTCGGCAAAGTCAGCCGTGAAATAAAATGCTCCGTGGGTTGTATCAAAGAAATGTCGGACTGTGGAGTCGCACAGAGAAAGTGCAGTGCGGAGATATTCAGATTTTCCGGCGGCCTGGTGGAGTTCAATCAATGCATAAATCATAAAAGCATAATCATCCAGTGTGCCGTCAAAACTTACTTCACCATCACGATAGCGGTGCATCAGGGTGGCATCTTCTTTCATCATTTTCGACAGAATAAAGGCAGCGGCTGATTCAGCTTTTGCAATCAGATTCTGATCGTTAAGGACAAATCCTGCTCTGGCATAGGCAGCAATCATCAGTCCGTTCCAGTCGGTAAGGATTTTATCATCAAGATGCGGCCTGATGCGTTCTGAACGGTGTTTAAGGAGAAGTGAAAACCAGCTTTCAATTTTGCTGTTGAGGTCATCCGCGGAGAGATTGTTTTCTGCCGCAGCGCCGGTTATATCCTTTATTCGGTGGATGATATTCTCTCCGGTAAATCCCCCCTTAAACGGATCATAGAAGTTGCCTTCTTCTTTAATCTGGAATATATCACAAAAAAGAGGGCCGTCATCTTTAAGAAGGTGCAGGATCTCTTCCCTGCTCCAGAGATAAAACTTTCCTTCTTCCCCTTCACTGTCAGCATCTTCCGCTGAAAGGAATGCACCTTCAGGTGAGGTGAGATCACGTGAGACGTAACGGAGAATATCCAGAATTGCACCGGTATATTCTTTATTGCCAGTAAGCTGATACAGTTCCGTTATTGCAAGAACAAGCATCGCCTGGTCATAAAGCATTTTTTCGAAGTGGGGGAGGAGCCATTTCTTGTCTGTTGAGTAGCGGTGAAGTCCGCCCCCCAGGTGGTCATATATACCACCCATAAGCATTGCCCGGACGGAATGTTCTGCCATATCCGCTGCCTCGGGTTCATCAAAATGATTTGCGTAGCGGCAGAGGAAGATCAGGTTATGCGGAGTCGGAAACTTGGGCGCATTGCCAAATCCGGCGAACTCTTTATCAAACTTTGTCCTGAATGTATTGAACGCGCTGTGTAAAATATCAGCATCATAAAAAACGGGGCGGGGCGCGGTATCCTCTTTTTTAAAGGCATTCGTAAGCTCTTCCGCGGAGTTAAGCACATCAGTTCTGTTGTTTTGCCAGACATCCTGAATGCGGGTAATAAGATCCATCATGCCGATGCGCTTATACTTGCTTTCCTTCGGGAAATAGGTTCCGGCAAAAAAGGGCTTTTTCTCATGGGTCATCACAATGGTCAGAGGCCATCCTCCTGCACCGGTCATTGCCTGGCAGACTGCCATATATATGCCATCAATATCGGGGCGCTCCTCCCGGTCAACCTTTATATTGATGAAGGCCTCATTCATCTTCCCTGCGACTTCGGGGTCTTCAAAAGATTCTTTTTCCATCACATGGCACCAGTGGCAGGTTGAGTATCCAATCGAAAGAAATACCGGTTTATCTTCCTCTTTTGCTTTTGCGAAAGCTTCTTCAGACCAGGGATACCAGTCAACCGGATTATATGCGTGCTGAAGGAGATACGGGCTTTGCTGATGAATCAGGCGGTTTGGGGTTTTAGTAGTCAAGATTGTAACTTTTTTTTAATTTTAAATTTTGTTTAATAGAGTTACCAGTTAACCCGGTAAACGGAGATCTTCCTGGTTTCTTCATTTTCTGAGAAAGCATCCCTCACCATGGGAAAGAGTTTGTGGGTGAATTCTTTAACTAAGGTAACATTTTCAATTTTCATGTCTCTAAGATACGCATCATCCGGCAGGATAAAATATTCAGGACGCACCAGTTTATAATAATCTGCCTGTGTTCCGTTTACATTAAAAGGTATAATATCCTTGTTTATCAATCCAACGGGATCAACAATGACGTTATCCGTGAGATAACCAATCTTTCCGATGCGGGTTCTCACGATTTTTGCGTTTGCGGGAATCTCCTTCTTTGCCCATTCAATAAGATTATCTTCAGCTGCTTCAATAGAAAGATAGGAAGACCTGTGAAGTGAACTGAAGAGTAAACTGAGTCCCGCAAGAAGCAGAATAACAGCCGTGAGAACAGGATAACCAAAGCGAAGTGATGCTTGGTTTATCATGGTAAATACTATATATAAACCAAAAGGAATAAACAGACAAAAGTAGCGGGCGTATATAATTTCGGCATTAATAGCGAAAAAATAAAAACCGAGCGTCAGCAATATCGCGGCAATTGAGTAGTAACTGCTTTTCTGAAAATCCGTGGATTTCACCCGGACAATAACAAAAAACAACAGTGCCAGATGGATGAAATAATTGCCTCCCGCTATTTTAGCCGTATCCGTCAGGTGTTTTATAAGAAGCACTCCCGGGGAATATGCTCCTCCTTTGGCATCAAATGTTGAAGGGAAGAGAATGCCGAAATAACCGTAAGAAAAAAGAAGCCATGGAATGACAATGGCAGAGGCAGTTATTCCGGAGACCGTGATTTCCCTGAAGGCAAATTTTTTTGTATGAATGAGATATACCATCATTACCCCGGAAATCAGAACGCTTTCAGGCCGGACGAAAAAGAAAAGTCCCGCGAGCAGTCCGAACAGCACCGGATGGATGGTTTCCTTTCTGATGAATATATAATAGATCAGCAATGACGAAAAAAAGAAGGAGCCGGTTGCTTCCATTCCCATCCAGGAATGCTTAAGCAGATTGGGGTCAAGCGCCACAAGCAGAAGAAAAAGTATTTTCTTTCTGGTATCGGCGGTCATACTCATGATAATTCTTGCCCAGAGAATCACACTTGCAAGACCGAAAGCAATGCTTAACAGCGCAGGGGAGGCAAGGGGCTGGCCGGTTATCATGACCATAAAAGCCATCATAAAGAACCAAAGGGGAGCAGTAAAGCCGTAGGATGGAGTGCCTGAGTTGAAGGCCAGTTCCCCGTTAGCAAGGAAGTTCTTCACGTACTGCAGGTAAATGTAGGTATCGTCGCCAAGCTGAAAATAGAAATAGAACAGCCATGCAAAGAAGAGGTAAATAAGGGCGCCGATGAGCGCCAGTGCTTTTAGAGAATTTGTCATACGTAATCCTGCCAGGAAATCGGCAGGGAGCGGCCCTTTGTTATCGTGATTTTTTGTTTAACAGGGGAAACTGCAGGAAATCTGCGCTCCCGGCAGGAATCGAACCTGCGCACATGGCTTCGGAGACCAATGCTCTATCCACTGAGCTACGGGAGCAAAATTTGTACCGCAAAAATACGAAAAAATGGGGTTTCAGGAAGGGTATGAAAGGGGCCGGCGTAAATAATGTGCGTCTTTATGCGCTTCCCGGACAGAGCATCAGTATCAAGCCGGGGACAACGGGTACTGATTTTACTCCCCCTGTGCAGGTGAGCTTTACCGCAGAAATCCGTATTTTTGAGCATGTTTAGTTTCTTTGCTTTGCTCAGGCGGGTTTCCGCTTTTCTGCTCCTTGCCGTCCTGCTGTTCAACAGTGCGGGCTATGTGGGGGCGTTCTATTACGCAAAAGCGAAGATAAAAAAGGAAATCAAAATGAAGCTGAAAGGGGAGTTTCCTAAAGACCAGTTAAAACTAATTGTGATTGATACCCGTAAGGGGGAGGATAAACAGCTCAGATGGATTGAACCGCACGAGTTTATGCTTAAAGGGCGGATGTATGATATTATTAAAACCGATACGATGCCCGGCGGAGTGATTCACTATCTCTGCATTGATGATGAAGATGAAACCAGGCTCTTTGCGAATATGGATGAGCTGATTAAAAGAGAATTTCAGGGGAACAAAAACAAGAGGGGGAATGCAGTAAAAAATCTTGAAAAATTGCAGATGGAATATTTTCTATCTGCTTATAAAAACATCTATCCAACAGAACAAAGCCGGGAGTTCGGAGAAGCGATTCTTCTGAGAACTCCCAATGCAGCATGTAATCCCCTTACACCGCCTCCCCGGAAATCCTGATCCGTTTCATTTAATAAACCGATATTTTTCACTCAGCGTTTGAGTGAAGAAGTATATTCTCCTAACTATAGAAGGAAAACGCAAATGATCAGGAAGATACTTGCTGCCTGTGTTCTGCTTTTTCTGTTTGCGGAAACTGCTTTTTCGCAGGGTTATCTTGTTATTGGAAAGGATTCAACCTATATAATAACAGACTCCCTTTATTTTGAAACAGATGAAGTGGTTGTTACAGGCACGCGTGTAAATAAAAAAATTATTGATATACCGTATCCGGTAACGCGCATCAGCAATACCGAATACCGGTTTGAAAAGAAAACTTCAATTAACGATGTCCTTACGACCGTTCCGGGTGTATTTATGCAGTCCCGTTACGGAAATCATGACGTGCGTATATCCATAAGAGGATACGGTTCACGTTCCAATACCGGAATCCGCGGTGTGCGTATCCTTCTGGACGGCATACCGGAATCTGAACCGGACGGACAGACAAGAATAGAAGCTATTGATTTCCAGTCAGTGGGCAGCATTGAGATTGTGAAGGGAAACTCATCCTCATTATATACCAATGCTCCCGGCGGTGTGGTTAATTTTATCAGCGATATAAACTTTAAAAACTCGTTTGTGACTCAGTTCAATGAAGCGGGTTCGTTTGGTCTTCGGAGAAACGGCATCAAGATCGGTCTCCGCACTCCCGGTTACGGACTGCTGATGAATTATACGTACCACAACTTTGAGGGATTCAGAGAACACAGTCAGGATTACTGGCATGTATTTAATACCGTTCTTGAAACAAGGCCGGATAACTGGTCAAATTTTCAGATGCTGTTTTATGCCGCGGTCGGGACAATAAAACTGCCCGGTTCGTTAACTCAGGCACAAATGGATGAAGACCGTATGCAGGCAGCAGCAAATGAAAAGAACTTTGACTTTTACCGCAGAAGCAATAAGGGAAGAATAGCATTCCGCTATTCAACTAAACTTGACGAAGCGAATAAAAATGAACTGGAAATTACTGCATACGGTACTATTAAGTATTTTGAACGGGCGCAGAGGACTATCAGGATTTTTGACCGTTACGGGCTTGGAGCAACGGCACGGTATATAAACCGGAGCGTTCTCGCCGGGCGGGAGAATGAGTTCTCCTTTGGAGGTGATGTTTTTTATCAGACCGGGCCTATTTCTGAATTTCAGAATATATCCGGCCAGAAAACCGATAATCTGCTCGGGCTGACTGATGATGTGATTGCAAATGCCGGATATTATTTTACCAATAATACCAATTTATATAATAAGCAGTTATATCTTCTGCTGACCGGAAGATATGATAATGTTTCGTTCAGGATAAAGGATCAGCTGGCCGGTTACCGGTCTGCGGAGCGGGTGTTTAATGAGTTCACGCCAAAAGCAGCGCTGAACTATAAGCTTTCGCAGAACTGGTCTCTCTACGGATCATTCGGGCTCAGCTTTGATGTTCCGGCAGGGAATGAACTTGATGATTTTACCGGAGCGACTCACATCAACCAGGATTTGCAGCCGCAAAAGTCACGCAATATTGAAATAGGAACCAAAGGGAGCTTTGCGTTTCCTGAGCAATATTATTTCAGCCGGGTATCCTTTGAGTTCACTCTGTTTAACACCGTTATCAGAGATGAAATTGTTCCTTTTGATATTAACGGAGATGTATTCTACCGTAACTCAGCAAAAACAAACCGTAACGGTGTTGAACTGGGAGCAAGTACGGCACTAATCCCGGGTCTTAATGCAGGACTTTCGCTTACTTACTCTGATTTTACCTATGATGAGTACCTTGCCCGCTCAATAGACGCGGCAGGCATCACGACCGATACCGATTACAGCGGAAATGAAGTTCCGAGTGTCCCAAGACTGAACGCATCATTCACACTGGGATATAACAGACTTATTACTGAGAATATGATCGGATTTGCAAAGACCCAGATACAAACGGTAACCGGAATGTATGTAAATGACGCCAACAGCTCCAAAACAAGTGATTACACACTGGCGAGCGTAACGCTTGGCACCGAGATATACTTTGACAAATTTTCTCTCATCCTTTCAGGAGGGGGAATGAATCTGTTCGATAGGCAGTATATCGGCTTTATTAACATCAATGCAACCGGCGGAAGGTTTTATGAAGCCGGTGAACCGAGGAATTTCTTCGGCAACCTGACGCTTACCTACCGGCTCTGAGAGTGATTTATTAACCGGAGAGCAGTTTCCGCAACGAGGAAACTGCTCTCTCATTTAACTGAGATACTATGAATATCATAATACTGTTCTTTATATCGTCGGTTCTGATTTTCGGGCAGTCAACTGATCTGATAAAGCTCGGCAGTTCATACCGGATATATCCCGGAACTGTTCATCAGACGGAACCGTTTATCGCAAAAGATCCATCTGATCCTCTGCATTTCTTTGCATCAGCAAACACCACGCAGATAACACCATTTTTTATCAGCGAGGGTGTTTACAGCTCAACTGACAGAGGAGTTACCTGGCGCGGCAATGATACGTGTACGGGGCCGAATATCACTTTTCATGGCGGTGATCCGGGTATCGCAATTGATGACTCAGGCAGATATGTTCTGGTCCGCATAGGAAGAGCTCCGGTTTACGGGCTTTATTCCCATACATCAAACGACAGGGGGCTGACCTGGACGGTACAGAAGCAGATCTCTGATCATGATCTTGAGCGGGCAACGGTTATGAGTGATAATAATCCTTCAAGTCCCTATTACGGCAGAGTCTATGCAGCGTGGGTGCGCTTTGCTCCTCCTTTCCCAGTATATATATCCTACACGGATGATGCCGGAGCCAGCTGGTCTGCTCCGTTGCAGGTCAATAATCCGCCGCAGCGCTGTGCCGGTCCTGATCTTGCAATCCGCAATGACGGAACGGTATATCTGACCTGGGCGGGGGTAACCAACACTTCTCCGTTTCAGGAGATACGTACAGGATTTGCAGTATCCTCAAACGGAGGTGCATCCTGGTCGGTAACGGAGAATGCATTTGCCGTTAACGGAATAACCGGTTCGCTTCCCCAGAAACAGAATATCCGGGTGAACGGATATCCGAGGATAGGGGTTGATAACTCCGGCGGGCCTTATGACGGACGGTTATATATATTAACCACACAGCGCGGCCTTGCTCCGGCAGGAAGTGACGCAGATCTGATCCTGACCCGCAGCACGGACGGGGGGCTCTCATGGGGAAGTCCGGTAAGAGTAAACGCTGACCCGCTGAATAACGGCAAAACACAGTATTTCCCGGCAATGGATATTGACGATAACGGAGGCGTAAACCTGCTCTGGTATGATGACCGGGAGACCACCAATGACTCCACAGATGTATATATGGCGCGCTCCTTAAACGGAGGAGAAAATTTCAATGAAGTGAAGATAAGTGAAAAGCCCTTTAAACCGGAGCCGATAGGAAGTCTGGGGCAGGGCTATCAGGGGGATAACATTGCGCTGATCAGCTCAGGCAATTATCTGATCCCTCTCTGGATGGAAAACTCATCCGGTAAATATCAGATACGAACAGCACAGATTCAGATAATTACTTCTTCGGCTGAAGAAGCAGCGGCGTTACCTGCTGTGTTTGAATTACTTCAGAATTACCCGAATCCGTTCAACCCGGAAACAATTCTGCAATTCAGAATACAATCAGCCGGGATGGTAAAAATGAGAGTATATACGCTGAACGGGGAACTGGCGGCTGAACCTGTTTCGGGATATCTTGCTGAGGGGGAGTATCAGGTTTCCTTTAATCCGCAGGAGTATGGTCTCGGGTCCGGAATCTATTTTTACTCACTTGAGTCGGGCAATCAGCGTGTAACCCGGGGAATGGTTTATACTAAATAGCAGCCTGACGGGAGCGGACTCTGTAATCAGCGGATATAGGTCATCTTGCCGCCGGTTACAGAGCGCTCTCCCGGCCTCAGCAGGGGAGTAAATTCTGCCCGGTAGAAATATATCCCGGATGGATAGCGGGATGCATCAAATACATATCTGCCGCGGCCCGGTTGTGACACTCCTTTGTAAAGCTCCTTGATTAGCTCGCCTGAAGTATTATATATCCTTATCTCCAGCCAGCCCTGTTCCTCTGTGTCAAACTGCACCGTGGTTGAGGGATTAAACGGATTGGGGTAGTTTGATACCGTAATATACTGAGCCGGTTTAATAAGCGGATGATATTCTCTGATATCATTCGGTTTAGTATAGCGGTATTTGATGATGGCTCCTGAATCACCAACGCCAAAGCCGGTGAGTGAATCAGTAAAAACAATATCATAAATTGAAGCTCCGCCTGGAGTGGGAATACTGTTCCAGATTCTCAGAGTATCATCAAAAGAAGTAACCGGGTCATTGGTGTTCAGCAGAACCTGTCCGGCTCCGAGTGCCACCCAGAGATCATGCCGCGTGCGGAACTGCATTTCATGCGCGATGCCGTATATATCAAGATTAAGATAACCCCAGCTTTCCCCGCGGTTAGTGGTTGCAACCACCATGGTGCCGTATTCCCAGTCGCCCCCCATGCCGATGGCATTAAGAGAGTCTATAATCTGAAGGGTATATATTGGTTCCGGGCTTACCGCGGTTGTGCTCCAGTATTCCCCGCCGTTGGTGGTTCGCCAGATAATCCCCAGCACATCCACATGCCCTCCGTTTGCGTAAGCGTACTGTCCGTCATTCAGATTCAAATTCAGAATAGGGAACCCGGAATATTCTTCCTGAACTTCACACTCCCGCCAGGTAAAACCGCCGTCGGTTGTTCTTTTTAATACTCCTCCCTCACCGCCGATATAGCCGTTAACGGAGTCTGTAAATCTGATTGTATGCAGAAAGACATTCTCCTCAGGATACTCCAGTTCGAACCATTCTTCCCCGCCGCTGTTGGTGAAGATGATGTTGGTTCCGAAAGGGGGAGCGGTTGAGCGCCAGGTTACACCCCAGCCGCGGTTTTCATCAAGAAAAAAGAGATCGTAAATCGCGGAGGATATTCCTGACTCCTGCCGGATCCAGTTCAGTCCGCCATCAGTAGTTTTGATGATTACACCGGAGTCCCCGGCAGCCCACCCGGTAAGACTGTCCACAAACTGCACCCGGTAGAGATTAGCCGCCACCGGAGAGGGGAGCCGCTCCCAGACGCCCTGAGGGAATAAAGCGGAAATGCTGAAAAGCAGAAAAAGCGAAAGAGAATAAGACAATTTCATAGCGGAATTTAAGAAATTCGGTATTGAGAACATTGGGTGCGGTTTACCCTTTATGAATGCACCTTCTGCCGTAAAAGCTGGCTGATCGGGAGCGATTTCATTCTGATTCAGAAAGTTATGAACGCCCGGAGAGCAATTCATCGCATGAAAAGAGTGCGGGGGTAGTGGTTCTCTTGAAAGATGTACACAAGTTATCAACATTTCCTTACTTTAGAAGCCGTATCATAACTTATTATAAATCAATGAGTTATAAAGCTTTACGTAGAATTTACAGGAAGTTATCAAGTCTAAATGTGAACTATGAAAGATGATAACAGCCAGCGGATAACCGGCTGATGAGGAGTTATCAACAATTTGTTAACAGTCTGCACTGTAAAAAGCTGCCGGAATAAGCGGTTTACTGCAGTACAGCAGAAGTGAGACTCTCAGGCATCAGCAGGGTTCCTGTGCTGTCAGGAACTACAAAGCAGCAAAAATTTGTTTAACTTTGTAACTTGTCAAAAGTCTAAAATACCCAGGAAACAACCAAGAGAACGCATGAAAAGACGATCATTCCTTAAAACCGGACTACTAACCGGAGCCGCGGCAATAGCCGGAGGTACCGGACTGCTCAAAGCAGAGACTGTTTCTGAAGGAATGCCTGCCTATAAGCCCGTTCCCGATGAATGGAATGATACTGAGATCTCCGTTGCGTGGATAGGGCACAGTACGGTTTATATTAACTTTTACGGATATAAAATCATCACTGATCCTGTTCTTTACGCAAAAGTGGGTATTTATATGCTGGGTTATATCTACGGCCCGAGCCGCCTGACCGCGCCGGCTCTTACCATTGATGAAATGCCGCGTCCTGACCTGATTCTGCTTTCTCACGCGCACATGGATCATACCGACTATAAAACCCTGAAGGAATTCACCAGACGCTATCCCGGTCAGATAGACGCAATTACTGCATTTAATACGGCAGATGTAACATCCGCGCTGCAGTGGAAGTCTCTGCGGGAAATGGACTGGGGAGAAGAGATCAGAACCGATGCTCTCCGCATTAAGGCACTGGAGGTAAGGCATTTCGGATGGCGCTATCCCTGGGAGCGTGACCGTTCGAGAGGGTTTATGGATAACGGCAGAAGCTACAATGCATATATACTTGAGCGGAACGGAAGGAAGATTCTTTTCGGCGGTGATACCGCAATGACTGATCTGTTTAAGAAATCCGGTGAAAAAGCAGATATTGCCATAATGCCCATCGGTGCCTATAACCCCTGGCTGCGCAATCACTGCACGCCTGAAGAAGCGCTTGAAATGGCAAAACACGTAGAAGCGAAAGTTTTTATACCGATACACTGCAACACGCTTAAGCAGGGGATGGAACCATTCCATGAGCCGCTCACCCGTCTGCGCAACGCCCATCAGACGTATAACATCAGTCTGGGGCTGGATAATGTCGGCCAGACCTTTATTGACAGAGCATAGTTCAGCAGTATATATTTACCTATGATTCATAAACTCCTGTTCGTACTTCTTACGCTTGCGTTATTGCGCGCTGAAGCATCGGGCTATCCCGCATTCAGCTATCCGCCGGATCACATTCTCAGTTTTGTGCGCCACTCTTTTTATAACAGCATTGAAAACAGTGACTCAGCAGATATGCTGATGGATTATTTTGTTAAAGGCAGCGGAAGTTCCATACGAAACCGCTATCCGGTGCTGAAGGCATTTTCAGGCGCAACGGAAACGCTGCTGGCAAAACATTCTTTTAATCCCTATGTAAAGCTGAAATACCTGCAAACCGGTCTGGCAAAAATCGGGGAAGCGCTTGAAACAGAGCCGGATAATATAGAAATCAGATTTCTCCGTTATACCATACTTTATCATCTTCCTTCAATTCTTGGTTATGGTGAAGAACGGATGGCTGATGCCGAAGTTATTCTCCGGCTGTTACGCAATGGAAAAACTGAGCATATCTCCGAAAAGCTGGTACAAGGCATTTATGAGTTTATGCTTAAAAGCAGTGACGTGAGCCAAAGACAAAAGACGGAAATCCGCCGTCAGATGGAACAGGCGGGGTGATCCGATGAGCCGGTATATGATGATAAACATCGGGATTATCCTGTTCCCCATTCTCTTTTCGTTTGAAAAGAATATCCGGTTTTACCGGAAACTTCCCGCACTGGCTGCCTCGCTCGGCATTGTAAGCACAGTATATATAATCTGGGATATCATAGCCGCATCCCGGGGAGACTGGGGTTTCAGTGAACTATACACCGGCACAATCAGGATAGGAGGCCTTCCGCTTGAGGAGATTCTTTTTTTTGTGACCGTGCCTTATGCAATCATCTTTACCTATGAAACCATCCATTTTTATATAAAAGACGGGCAGGTTGTGGTGCCGGGATGGTTAACACTCTCGCTTGCAGTTATCCTGTTTACCCTGAGCGGTATTTATTATACGCAGTATTATACCGCGACGGTTATGATTTTTTCAGGCGTGTTTCTGCTGGTGATGAGATTCGGCGAATCAGAGCTGTTCAGATCCCGGAATTTTTATATCACTCTTGCAGTAAGCTATATCCCTTTTTTCATTGTGAACTATATGCTTACCTCTCCTCCCATCGTTTGGTATAGCCCGGATGCAATCTGGGGTCCGCGCTTTACCACCATTCCGTATGAGGATTTCTTCTACTCTTTTTCCATGATCAGCTGGTGGACGTACTTTTATCATCTTTTTCTGAAGAGATTTAAGATTGTCTGAACGGGCCGCGGTTATTGGCGGAGGACTCGGGGGCCTCAGTGCTGCGGCGCTGCTTGCCTCTAAAGGATTCGATGTAACCCTTTTTGAAAAAAACAGTTATACAGGCGGCAAAGCTGCCGTTATTCAGGGGAGCGGTTATACCTTTGATGCCGGACCTTCGCTTCTTACCATGCCGTTTATTCTGCATAATCTTTTTTCATCCTGCGGGAGGCGTTCAGAAGAATATATAACACTCAGGAAGCTGGAAGTTATCTGCCGCTATTTTTATCCGGACGGCACCTGTATTGATGCATTCGCGGATCGGGAACGTTTTAAGCGCGAGGTGCAGAATAAAACAGGAGAACCGGGTGAACATCTTGAGAACTATCTGACCTACTGTGAAAGAATCTACAACGCGACCGCTGATGTTTTTATTCTGAATGATTTCCGTTCACTGAAACTCTTTCTCAGCGGTACCGGCCTGAAATCACTCTTGAGGCTCCCCCACATTGATCCACTCAGGACGGTGCACCGGGCAAATGCCTCGTTCTTCAACGATAAGCGGCTGGTACAGTTATTCGACCGCTACGCTACCTATAACGGCTCAAGCCCCTATCTGGCTCCCGCAACGCTTAATGTGATTCCTCATGTTGAATACACCATGGGTGCGTATATACCGGACGGAGGCATCAGGCGCATTCCGGCGGTTATTGAGGCTCTCGCGGAAGACCTGGGAGTGAAGATTCAAACCGGTGCAGAGGTTGAAGAAATAATTGTCCGGCAGAATAAGGCAGCGGGACTCCGTGTGAATGGCAGCGAAATCTTTTTTGACAGAATTATCAGCAATGCTGATGTGAATTATACATATGAAAATCTTCTGAAGAATCCGGCAAAAAAAGAAGCAAAACGCTACAGGACGATGGAGCCTTCGGGATCCGGACTGGTTTTTTACTGGGGAGTTGAAAAAGAATTTCCGGGACTTGAAATTCATAATATCCTCTTTTCCGGTGACTATGAAGAGGAATTCCGCCAGCTGTTTGCCCTGAAAAAAATTCCTTCTGACCCGACTGTGTATGTGTATATATCGTCAAAATATAACGTTTCTGATGCACCGGCGGGGGGCTCAAACCTGTTTGTGATGATTAATACCCCATTTGATGACGGAAGGATAAAGGCAGGTGATATAGAACTGGCCAGAAATACCATTCTTTCAAAGGTTTCCGCAATGGCGGGGGAAGATATCCGTCCTTTTATCCGGTTTGAGGAGGTGCTTACTCCACGGGCAATAGAGGAGCGGACCAACAGCAAATGGGGAAGTATATATGGTGTATCGTCAAACTCCCGGAATGCCGCGTTTCTGCGGCAGGCAAACAGGTCTTCCGGGTACCGGAATCTGTATTTTTGCGGGGGAAGTGCTCATCCAGGAGGAGGAATACCGCTGGTGATTCAGTCCGGCATTATTGCTGCACAGAAAGTTATTGAAGACGCAGAAAAGGAAGTGATATGAACAGAGTCCGCCATAGCCGTCCTGCTGAGATCGTTTTTCACTGGTACATAGACCGGCTGATGAGAAAAAACTTCAATTCATTTGTTCTGCTTGGTGAACAGCCGGTACCCTCACCGGATAAAGCCATTCTCGCCACACCGAATCATATCTCCTGGTGGGACGGTTTTTTTATTGACCGGATGAGGCGGGTTTTGTTTCCTGAAAAAAAACTGCATCTGATGATGCTTGAGGAGCAGTTACTAAAGTATCCATTTTTTAACAAAGTAGGCGCCTTCGGCATTGATCCGGGCAAACCCAAAAAGGTGCTTGATGCTTTGAGATACACCGCTCAGGTGCTGGAACAGCCGGAGAACCTGGCAGTGATATATCCGCAGGGGGAGATTGAATCGCAGGAATTGCCTGTGCTCAGTCAGAAACCGGGTATTACCAAAATAGCGGAGTTTGCGGGGAAAGAGTTTCTTCTGATGCCCGTATTCTTTAAGATTATGTATAAAGATCAGCCAAAACCGGAGCTTTTTTCAGCAGTATATACACCTCTGAGTTCAGGGCAGGCGGCCGGATACAGGGAATATTTTCAGGAGAGTTACATGAATTTCAGGGCATTGTGTGAGAGGTATTACAAAACAGGCGAGGGAACCGTGGTTTCGATTTTCTGACGATGGTACGTAAGCCAGCAGGGATAACTCGAGAGTTGTCCTATACCGGCGAATGGTTTTTGTTATATATGGTGGTTCCCCCAGGTACGCGTTAGGACAGGTCACGGCCTGTCCCTACGGAAGATGGAATATTTTGCAGGGACAACTCGTGAGTTGTCCTATACCGGCGAATGGTTTTTGTTATATATGTTGGTGCCCCTGGTACGCGTTAGGACAGGTCACGACCTGTCCCTACGGAAGATGGAATATTTTTGCAGGGACAACTCGTGAGTTGTCCTTTATCAGCAAATGTGTTTTGTTTTATATGTTGGTGCCCCCAGGTACGCGTTAGGACAGGTCACGACCTGTCCCTACGGAAGATGGAATATTTTGCAGGGACAACTCGTGAGTTGTCCTATACCGGCAAATGGTTTTTGTTATATATGTTGGTGCTCCCGGGTACGCGTTAGGACAGGTCACGACCTGTCCCTACGCGTTTGAAGAGAAACTAATAGAAAATCTTATTTGCTGATATTATACATACGGTCAAAAGCCAGGACTTTATAGTCATAAAGATCAGGGTTGTTTTCAGCTGTCTGATCCATAAACCGGCGGGTTTTACCCGTCATCATTCTCACCATGCTGAACTCCGCGTCACTATTCTTCAGTTTCCTGTATATAAGATAACCATAGGGGAGTTCACCGTCAGAGGCGGGATCGGAAGCATCCCATGTCAGCAGTAAACCACGTTCAGTTTTTTCAGCTTTCACGTTTTTTGGTGAGCCGGGCGGAACCATATCTTTCCATGACATCAGGGGCGGGAAAGCAGGTTCGGCAAACCAGCTGTTCTTCATGGAGTCCGCTATTCCTTCAGCGTTGCGGGTAATGGAACTTGAACTGAAATACACCGAGCCGTGCACATTACTGAAGGTTCTGGTCATGCGCAGATGATCTCCCAGTTCACTTTTACTTCCCTTAAAGTTTGCGTTCGCGAACCTTCCGGAATACTCACCTATATAGAGATGCACATCCTTTGTAACAGAAGCCCACCAGGGGAGCAGCTTTGCATAATCAGCTTTTTCGTGCCCGATTTCCCAGTAAAGCTGTGGAAGGACGTAGTCAACCGTCTTATTCTCAATCCAGTTAAGTGGATCGCAGTATAATATATCATAGGAGTTAAAACCGGAGGTGCCGGCGTATTCATTGAGTACAATGCCGAACGGACTGATGCCGAATTTAACGCGCGGTTTAACGGCTTTGATGATTTCGTTCAGCTCGGCCATCAGAGTATTAATGCTGTATCTTCTCCAGTCATCAATATTTTTGATGTTGTTATGATAGCGGGCAAAGCTGAGGGAATCTTCATTCGAGACTTTTGGTGAGTATGGATAGAAGTAATCGTCAAAATGAATGCCATCCACATCGTAGCGGGTAACCACATCAGCCACGATTTCGCGTATATATTCACGCACAGCGGGGTTGCCCGGATCAAGCATTTTATATCCCGGGAAATCCAGAATCCATTCAGGCCTGCGGGTAACCACATGCTGGGAGCTGAGGGGGTAGTCGCCCACTTTCTTTTCAGCGCGGTAAGGGTTAAACCATGCGTGCAGTTCCATACCCCGTTTGTGAGCTTCCGCTATGGCGAACTCAAGAGGATCGTAATAGGGTTCAGGTTCTTTCCCCTGCGTTCCGGTGAGCCAGTATGACCAGGGTTCAAACGGAGAGTTATAAAGAGCGTCACACTCGGTCCGTATCTGAAAGAAGATAGAGTTAATGCCGGCTTCTTTCAGTTTATCGAAAATATCAATTAGCTCCTTAATCTGATCACCGGATGAAGCATTCCTGTTTTTTGGCCAGTCAATATTTGCGACAGTTGCAACCCATGCGCCGCGGAGCTCACGCTTCATTTCAGGCTGGGCAAAAAGCTGAAGCGGAGTTATAAGTATATATAAGAAAAGGATTATGTGCCGGGAGTTCATGATTCTGGTTCCTGAGTATTAATAGAAATATTTAATGCCGGCGCGCGCCATCAGTCCGCTCATATCATAACTGCGCTCAAACACCCTGGTGCGTGCGGGGGTGGTGAGGGTAGCGGGCTCCTGCACTTCATACTCCCAGCTTGGTTCGGAGTTATGGTAATTAAACTCAATAAAGATATCTGAACGGGAGCCGATTTTGTATTTTACTCCGGCACCGAGTCTCCATCCAAAATCGACGGCAAGCTGCCAGTCATCTTCAGCGGGGTTATTAAAATCGCGGTAAAAGACCAGAAGGAAATCAAGGCCGAGATTACCGATCACGTAAAACTGCGTGCGGGGGTCAAAAGGGAAATTTATTCTCAGCGCAGAGAGCACCGGAAAGCCATGGAGGTTTGTTTTAGCGCGGAGTTCATTAAGCTCTCCGATATCGTTTGCGTAGTTGGTATTAAACTGCTCTGCAAGCCGCTTATCCACGTAAGTTTTATTAAACCAGTCAAAGCTCCAACCCATTTCAATCCGTTCGTCAATAGGGGTGGTGCCTTCGTAGCCCAGAATCATGCCGGACTCGGTTACTTTGGGGTCAAAAAGCCCTATTTTGATGGTTGAGGACTGCTGAGCCGCCGCCTGGAAAGTGACTGCCAGGAGAGCGAAAATGATAAATTTCATAGAATATTTCCTGCAACAATTAATTTAAGAGGTCATTAAATTTACGATAATCGGGGAAGAAATAATAGGGGGCGGGCAGAATCTCATAGGAGTAAAAGTTGCCGCGAATGACGAGTATCAACAAGATTGAAGTTACAATCAATTTCTTGTTGGTGAAATTTGTGTCTCAAAGCAGTGAGAATTGGCTTTAAGTTTTGGCTGCGATTTGCAAAGAATATTCTGCCACGAATGACACGAATTAATACGAATGAAATTACCAATATGTCTGCTGTTGGTGCAATTCGTGTCTTACATTAGTGAGAATTCGTGTTACGTTCGGGCTGAGATATGCAAAGAATATTCTGCCACGAATGACACGAATAACATTTAACCAAAGATTGGTGTAATTCGTGTACAACATTTTATTAATGCCTTCGTACTTGTATGATGGCGGTCAGAGATTACAGAATTGATACATATCTGATGGTAATTCCGATAAATTGCTTATTTTGGATCAGATAATCTTTCACTTCTATCAGGAGCAATAATGAAGCGTTCGTTTCTTAAAAAACTTTCCCTCACTTTTCTTGCCGCGGTGCTGTTTGTTCAGCTGAGCGGCTGTTATGGTTCGTTTACCGTAACAAAAAAGCTCTATAACTGGAACGGCAAGGTTGGTGACAAATTTGTCAACTCAGCAGTAATGTGGGTCATGTTTATTATACCTGCTTATGAGATAGCAGGTGCAGCCGATCTGCTGATTTTTAATACTATTGAGTTCTGGACCGGCAAGAATCCGGTTGCCATGAATGAAAATGAAAAAGAAACACAGTACGTCAATACTGACGGAAGCGTTTACAGAATAACCGCCACACAAAACAGATTTGATATTGTTAAAATAAACGGTGATGCCGCGGCAGGGGAAAAGGCCTCCCTCTGGTTTGATGAGCGGGACGGAAAATGGTATATATCACAGAATGGCGGAGAGGGTCTGATGATAGCTGAAGAGCAGGGAGAGAATAATTCGCTGCTGACTCTGGTGTATCCTGATCAGAGCAAGCTTACTGTTGACCTGAATCAGCTTCCGCCGGTCAGATAATCATTCCGGAATTTTTTTAGTGCAAGCCCGCTGCAGTAACCTGCGGCGGGCTTTTTTGCATATACACGCTAATTGCACGCTGATTTTACGGATGCTAAAGCAGCGCGGATTTTAAACGGATCAAACATTCTTCATTATTAATTTTTCATTATTCATTATAAACAATTCATACTTCTTAAATGTATTTTTCTTTGAGAATGCGCATGTGGTGAGCCGCATGGCCGGCGATGATCCAGACCAGAGCCCGGATGCTTATTTCATTATGGTTTGCTTCGCCTGTGAGGTGAATGGTTATATTATTGAACGATGAGAATAATTCAATATTTGAAAGCCGGAGAAATTCAAATTCACTGATGAGTGAGGCAATACTGCGCCCGTTTGCACCGGAGAATTTAACGTAATCATCCTGTTCAAAACCGGGGAGTGCTGTGCGGTCTTTTCTGGCGAAGCGGAGCGCACGGTAGGCAAATACCCGTTCACTGTCAATGATATGGCAGAGGAGTTCTTTAATGCTCCACTTGCCTGGCGCGTACCCGGTTTCACACTGTTTTTCGCTCAGACCTTTGAGCAGCTCTTTCAGTTCTGAAGGCTGCTGCCTGAGTACACTGAAGATATCCTCCCCCTCCACGGATTGTATATATCCATGATAATACTGGCTGTATTCACCCGGTTCCGGTCTGGTAATTATTCCCATATTTTAATTTCCTTTATTCCGTCTGATGTCATAACTCCGCGGAACATACTGGGAGTTGTGTAATACATTTCAAAATTCCCGCCGCGGTCAATTGCGATTACTCCTCCATCTTTGGGAGAAAGATTTTTATCAAGCACTTCTTTTACTGCCTGTTTCAGATTGTATCCTTTATATTCCATAAGGGCAGAAATGCGGAAAGCTACTGCATTTTTTATAAACTTTTCGCCCCAGCCGGTTGCTGAGACCGCGCAGGTTGCATTATTAGCGTAGGTTCCGGCACCGATGATGGGTGCATCACCGAGACGTCCGGGAAGTTTTCCGGTCATGCCACCGGTTGAGGTTCCTGCCGCAAGATTGCCGCTTTTATCCAGCACAACACAGCCCACAGTTCCGGCTTTGTTGATCTGGTCAAGCTTCTTTTTTAGTGTGGCTTTCTGATCGTCGGTAATGAAGTATTCGGGGGGCACAAAGCCAACTCCCTGCTTTTCGGCAAACTTTTCAGCGCCATCGCCAACAAGGAGGACGTGATTTGATTTTTCCATCACCATCCGGGCCAGTGAAATGGGGTTTTTTATACGCCTTACATCACCGACTGCCCCGGCGGAGAGATCTTTGCCATTCATGATGCTGGCGTCATGGCTGGCGAATCCTTCAGTGGTAAGCACTGCTCCTCTGCCTGCATTAAAGAGGGAATCATCTTCCAGAATGCGGATAACTGCTTCCACCACGGAGACAGCATCTTTACCTTCGCCGAGCATCTGGTATCCGGCGGAAAGAGCTTTATCGAGCCCTGATATATGCGCCTGTTTTTCTTCGTTTGTCATGTCGGGTTTTGCGCTCCCCGCTCCGCCGTGGATGACAATTGCATAGGGGGCCGGGTCCTTTTTCTGGTCAGGTGTGAGAAAAAATGTTGCCGCAATGATCAGCAATGATAAGATAAAAAGAACAGGATATTTCATGAATAACCCTTAAACAGTTGAAGATCGTAAACTGCAAACATACTAAATTCTCCGGTTTTGCATGATGTACAGCTGCGGAGGGGAGGATGAACCGGAGAGTAAACGGCTTCATCTGCATATATTTGTAAATAAAATTTGAGAGAATTGGCATGGAAGTACATATTGACGCAGTGATGATGATACAGGGAATGCTTGCGCCGGCAGTGATGATTTCGGCCTGCGGATTGCTGCTGCTCGGGATGAATAATAAATACTCAATCGTGGTGAACCGTATCCGGCTGCTGAATGAGGAAAAGCGGAAATTCTTTAAGAAAGCGGGTGATACCGCGTTCAACTATGATGAGGAAATCCGCCTGAATAGCATTGATACACAGCTTTCCCGGCTCTCTGAAAGGGTGGGTATTGTAAGGAATGCTGTTCTGTGTTATTCGCTGGCCGTGGCGCTGTTTGTTCTCACTTCATTTTTCATTGGTGCGGGTTTTCTCTTATCCTTTGGCGGCATTGATGTTTTTGTGGTAACCGCATTCACGCTGGGCATGCTTATGGTGCTGCTCGGGGTCAGTTTTGCGTTCCTGGAAACAAAGAAGGGATACGATATTGTGCAGTACGAAATAAAGACACATGACTAAAAAAGAAGAAGACCTGACGGAGTATTTTCTTCAGCCGGAGATGATGCTCCGGCTTTACCGATCAGGCGCGTTCCCGATGGCGGAGTCGAAGGAAAGCACAAAAGTTGAATGGTATATGCCAGAGATCAGGGCGGTAATTCCGCTGGATAACTTTAATATCCCCCGCTCTTTTAAGAAATTCCTGAGAGAAAGCTCCTTCACGGTTCACTTTGACCGGGATTTTCCCGCGGTGGTAGAAGGATGCGCTTCACGGGAAGAAACCTGGATTTCTTCCCGGCTTACTGAGGCATATATGCGTCTTCACCGGAGAGGATATATACACACCGTAGAGGTATATGATCAGGAAGATAAAATTGCGGGGGGGCTTTACGGGATTGCAATAGGAGGAGTGTTTTTTGGCGAGTCCATGTTCTCTTATAAACCGCAGTCCTCCAAAACCGCGCTGTATCATTTAATGATCCGGCTGCGTGAAAAAGGATTTGCCATGCTGGATGTGCAGATTATGAATGAACATCTGCGGATGTTCGGAGCGGTTGAAATTCCTGATTATCAGTATAAAGAAATGCTTGCAATGGGGCTGGAGAAGAAATGCAGGTTTTAATGTTTAATGAACAATGTACAATTTACGATTAGAGTTGAGCAACGTCCGCAGAGGGGAAACATTTAGTCATTAGTGTCGTTGCCTTCCTTATTGTCCTTGGATTACAAAATAAGTTGACATACTTTAATAACACTATTGCATTAAAATAAAAACGGGGACGGGCATTAACCCGTCCCCGCTGATTTGGGAATATTTTTTCTTTCCGCTTACTTAACCATCGTCATTTTCTTTTCAACAACATTTGTGGTGCCGTCCTGACCGCGGAAGGTGAGGCGGTAGATATACAGTCCGCTTGCAAGGGTATTGCCGGAGAATCTGACTGAGTGATAGCCGGATTCCTGCATGCCGTTAACCAGACGGCTTACTTCCTGACCGAGTGCGTTATATACGGTAAGAGTAACCATACCGCTGATTGGAAGTGCGTAGCGAATTTCGGTTTCCGGATTGAACGGATTCGGGAAGTTCTGCTCAACCGCAAAACTGACCGGAGCGGTAACATTCACATTCACGCTAACATTGCCGCTGTAACTGAAGGTTCCGTCAAAGTCAAGCTGTTTCAGGCGATATATATATGAACCCGAAGCAACCTCTTCAGAGAAGCGGTAGCTGGTAAGTTCTGCGGTGTTTCCTTTGCCAGGAACAAAACCGACATTTGCCCATGTGCTGCCGTCAGAGCTGCGTTCAATTTCGAAGCCGCGGTTATTCAGTTCTGAAGCGGTTGTCCATTCGAGCACAACTGTTGAACCTGATGCTGATGCGGTGAATGAACTGAGTTCAACAGGGAGTCCCTGAGGCATGCTGTAGTATGGTCCGCCCGGCTGGGTAATCCAGTTGATGTCAAATCCGGGATTTCCGCCGGTAACATTACCCGGCACTGTTACATCGCTGAAGTACGCAGTTGATGAAACAACCACTGCAAAGACAACGATATTATCATTATATCCGGGGTTGCCGAGTTCTGAAAGAGGAATTGCCATTTCCCATCCTCTTCTGTGGCCCCAGGCGCTGTCATAAGCGAAGGTGATGGAGTTTTCCGTGAAGAATGAACCTGCACCCGGACCCTGGCGTGCGCCGCCGAGGACACCGGCGGAACCGATATAGGTGCCAAGTTTCTGGTTCGGTGTGTATTTAGCTGCATCTATATATACCGTGGAATCATTACCACCCGGATTAATGACGAATGCGTAATGTGTTTCAAAGCCAAGTTTGAAGTTCGGGTTGGCTGTTGCGCCAAACAGATGCCCGCCGTTGGTAACACCTCCCAATGAAGTATTAGCCGGAGTGCCCTGTCCTTGCAGATTTGATAGACCAATGAAGAGTGCAATACCATTGCTGTTTGTGCGGTCTAACTTGCCCTCAATGCTCAGATAGAGTTTTCCGCCTTCAACACGGTGATTAACTCTTCTAACATTGATATTGGGACCGAAGCCCTGATTTTCGTTCTGTGAATGGGCAAGATCCCAGTAGTCTTCGTGGAACCGTCCGTTAACAATCATAGGTGTGGTTATTTTATAAAGACCGAGACCGTTATTGGTTGCGAGAGCATACATATATACAGTACCTGACTGCTCGTCATAGAAGAAATCAACATCTCCGGTTCCGTTCGGATTGGCATTGCCGCCCAGTGAAGGAGTGATGGCGTATGTTTTGAAATAATTCGGGCCTTCACCATCGGTATCCACAATACGCACATTGTTGGATCCGGGAGCCGCAACGGTGGTGAACTGGAAGGCATAGATACCGCCGCCTCTTTTGCCGATCGGCGCAATAATTGTTGTGGTGGTACCCGTGCTGATCTGTCCTCCTGGTATAGCAGCATAAAACTGTCCGCTCCAGGTATATGCCTGAACATTCTTACCGGAACTGTTGATGATAATCAGTGAATCTTCTTCAATAGGATATACTGAGGGGGCCCCGCCAAAGCTTGCAGCAGGAAGCTGAATGACAAAATCCTCAACAAAATTCACCCCGTTATTGGTGGTCTTGAAGATATGAACTTTGTTAGCCGGAGCATTAACCGCCCAAAGGCGCAGTGTGTTGTCCGATGCTTTGCCGCTCAGGGTGAAGTTATCACCCAGTCTTTTTGCATCAACACCGCCAAAATTGCTTTCAAATGCAACGGTCGGTGCGGCGGATTCAGATGCCCAGTGGTAAATTTTGAATACTTCGGCAGCGGATACTACCAGATTGGTAGCGTACATTTTTCCGTCATCACTTACGCCGAAATCGTTAATGGGAAATGTACCTCCTGCAACGGTGCTGATATCGAGAGTGCCAACATCGGCGCCGGTCAGACCGTCAAGGATGCGAACTGAAGGGCCGCCATTTCGTGCAACAACGTAAACCCGGTGGTTGTTGTTTACATAACCGTAAGCAAATCCGCGTTCGGTATTTCCGGACGGGCTAAACCAGGAGGGGAGCGTTGTGTCACCTACCGACCGGGTCCAGACTTTTTCGACCTGAGCGAGCATGGGAATAGTGAGAAGGAAGAGAGCGAGAAGAACCGTAACTTTTTTCATATGAACCTCGTCATGTTAGAGTAGTGTTTTTACAAACTTTTTGGACGCAAAAAAGACATTTTTCCTGCCTTTTGTCCGTCACAAAATTACGAAAAATACTATTATCAAAGGAAGCATTCCGGCTGTTCTGTGCATTAAAACCGGAGAGCTGTGTGTGCTTCCGGTACAGGAGTCATGTCATTTTTGAAGTATTATTGCCTTTATAACACTCCGGATTTTTCCGGAAGAAATATTTAGTAATTAAAATAAGTGTCTCTCCTCATATTCTAAATACGTAAATTTAGGGGTACTGTTTTTGTTATTTGCAGCAAAAATTACTTTAAATGATATCATTAATTATGGCTGTAACGGCAGAATTGATCTGCGAGTTTTCTCCTGGCAGCCTCACATATGGTTTTACCTTTTTACCGAAATACCTCCCATGAAAAAACTTCTAAACCTCATATTTGTTTTTTATATATCACTTCCGGCCCAGACCATAGAGCAGCGCATTGACTCACTGCTCGGGCAGATGACTCTTGCCGAAAAAATCCTGCAGCTCCATAAGGAAGGAGGAATGAACACGCAGGACAATCTCCGGCTGGGAATTCCCGGCTTTGTTATGGCAGACGGTCCTCACGGAGTTCGTGACGGGCTGGCAACTTCTTTTCCTGTGGGGATTGCAATGGCTGCAACATGGGATACAGAACTTGCCTTCCGTGTCGGGGAGGCAATGGGGAAGGAGTTCCGCGGTAAAGGAAAACATCAGATGCTTGGGCCGGCAATGGACATGACACGAGACCCCCGCAACGGAAGAACTCCTGAAAGCGGCGGGGAAGATCCGTATCTCAACGCGATGATTAACAGCTATGTTACACAGGGGGTGCAGTCAACCCCGGCTCTTGCAACCATAAAACATTATAACGGAAAACATAAACAAAACAACCGCACAAACAACAATTATATATTCACGCAGCGTTTGCTGATGGAGCACTATGGACTGAACTTCAGAAAGAGTGTTCAGGATGGCGGGGCTTTATCCGTAATGAGTGCGTATAATCTTATAAACGGAGACCAGGCCGCTGAAAGTTATAATCTGCTGACGTATATACTGCGCCGGCAGTGGGGTTTTCCTTTTTATGTGGTCTCTGACTGGGGAGGCATTAAAAACTCCCGCAAGGCTATGCTTGCAGGCAATGATGTCTGCATGGGTTCTGATCATTACCAGAATGACCTGCTTGCGCTGGTGAACTCCGGGCAGCTTTCAGTAGCGGCAATTGATGCAGCGGTAAGAAATGTATTGCGGACAAAAATTCTTTCAGGGATGATAGACTTTCTCCCCTCAGGGAATCCTAATGATGTGAACAGCACCGCGCATCAGCAGTTAAATCTTGAAGCGGGGATGAAATCGCTTGTTCTGTTAAAAAATAAAAACAATATCCTGCCAATTAATAAAGATACTATTCAGAGCGTTGCAGTAATCGGACCAAATGCAAATGTGATGCGCACGGACGGAACCGGCAGCAGTTGGGTTGAACCATATTACAGTATATCTCCCCGTAAAGGAATAGAAAACATACTTGGCGCATCAAAAGTTTTATTCGCTGAGGGCTGCACCATAGCGGGAACTTTCTCACCGGACTACAGTGATGCACTGCAGAAGGCAGCTCAGGCGCAGGTAGTGTTTTTCTTCGGCGGGCTTGACCCATCGCAGGAAGGGGAAGGAGCGGATCGTGCAAACGGTTCCATCGAACTGCCCGGCCAGCAGAGACAGATGATTAACGCACTTGCAGCGGTGAATCCGAATGTGGTAGTCATCCTTGTAAGCGGAGGAATAACTGCGGCGGAGGCATATATAGAGAATGTGAAGGGACTGATGCAGGCCTTTTATCCCGGTCAGGAGGGGGGCAATGCAATTGCAAAAGTTTTGTTTGGTGAATATAATCCGTCAGGAAAGCTGCCCGTGACCATTCCGAAAAATGACGCACAGTTAGGCGCACTGATAACCGATTTTGATTTCAGAAATGATTACGGATGCGGTTACCGCTGGTTTGACAGGATGGAATATGTACCACGCTTTGCCTTTGGTTTCGGGCTGAGTTATTCATCCTTTTCCTTTTCTGATTTCACCATACTGACTCCTTCTGTTGAAGCTGGCAAAAGAATTACGGCACAAATCACCGTATCTAATCTGAGCAACAGAGGGGGAACGGAAACCGTGCAGCTCTATCTGAGCAGACCGGTGAGCTCCGTTTACCGTGATATAAAATCACTCATTGCGTTTAAGAAAGTGTATGTGCCTGCAGGAGGAAGCGAGACGGTCACATTTGAAATTCAGCCGGAAGACCTATATTACTTTGAAGAAGCTGCCGGTGTCTATGCCATTGAACCGGGGGAGTATATACTGCGTGCGGGCAATGCATCAGATAATCTCCCTCTTCAGGGTTCGTTTACGCTTACTCAGGCAGAGCTGAAGCCGGATTTACAGATAGCAAACATCTACAGCATACCGCGCTACCCGCATCCGGGGCAGAAGGTGCAGTTTGCTGCAACTATTGTAAACCGGGGTAGCGGCGCTTCACTGGCGGGAACGGTTCACCGTGTTGATTTCAGCGTTAACGGAGTTCCGGTAAGCAGATCGCTCAGCTTTAGCGCAAGCATACCAGCCGGGGGAATGATTCTTTTTAACGGAGACACGCCTGAGGGAAGCAGTTTTCTTTGGGAAGCAGGAGCGCCCGGTGAATTTACCGTTGAGGCAAAAGTAAATCAGGATGGCGCGGTAAATGAAATATATACCGATAACAACAGTAAACAGAAAACTTTTAAGGTATATCCGCAGCCCACTCAGAATTTTGCGTTACGGAAAACCGTGTATGTTTCATCAGTTGAAGCACCGGGGCTCGAGGGTTACCGCGCGGTTGACGGCAGCTATGGTTCCAGATGGTCTTCTGCATTTTCTGATCCGCAGTATATAATCGTCAGTTTCGGCGAGGCGGTAAGTTTCAATCTTGTCCGTCTCACCTGGGAAGCCGCATACGGAAAAGAGTATTATGTGCAGGCAAGCACTGATTCAGTTAACTGGACAACGCTCCGCTACACAAACAACGGCACCGGAGGAACAGAAGATATTGCGGTTAGTGCAACCGCAAAATATCTGCGGCTGCTTTTGATTAGGCGGGCAACTGAGTGGGGCTACTCCCTTTATGAAATTGAAGTGTTTAATGTAACTGATGCTGATGAGGGGTATAACAATAACGGAAACTCATCTGATGATTTTGGGCTGCATCAGAACTATCCGAATCCGTTTAACCCCTCAACGCGGATTAGCTTTACCTTACCGGAAGCCGGGAATATCTCACTCAGAATATATGATTCATTAGGACGCGAAACTGCAACCCTTGCCGAAGGGGAGTACCAGCAGGGCACGCACTCAGTGTCGTTTGATGCCGCAGGACTGGCTTCCGGGCTTTACCTCTGCCGGCTTAGCGGTCCAGGAGGCGTTGGGTCAGTAATTAAAATGCTGCTGGTGAGGTAGCGGGGTAAACTTTATTCTTGTTGGAAAGATCAGGTGATTCATCAGGGAGCGGTACTAACGAAGCCGGGAAATTATATCATAAAAGCTTATTGCGACATCATTCTCATCGGGTATTGGTCTGTACGCCAATCCGGAAAGTTCTGATTGATATCTGCTTTTTAACGCAGACCAAATTTCATAAAAATTTGTTATGAGTGGTGAGTCAGCCAGGGATTTGGCTGCCCAACCAGCGGGTTCATCAAATGATATTTTGTCATGGGTGAGAAGTTCGTGGAGATCTTCTGTAAATGTGTCTGAAGCTATATATGCTGCACACTCTTTATCTATAAGTAGAAAATGGAGATCATAAAAATGTCTGATTTTTGCCGAGAGAGCTTCGATATAGTTTTTATCATAAGAAAAACGGATGAGAGAAATAATTTTTTCCAAAAGAGTCCTTTCTTTTGACTGTATATGTATCTCAACCGGATTAAGTCCATAAGGTTTTACATACTGTTCATTTCCGCTTCTTACAAGAAAATCATAAACTAAAATTTGTACGGGTACTATTGTGAAACTGCATGTGCTTTCGAATGAATTAATTTCAACGATTACTTTGTTATTTGCGTTAAACTGATCAATGGAGTTGTATCCAAAAACTGATTTTCTGAATTTTGAGCCCTTACTGGTTAATCCCTCAATGGTAATTTCCCGTAGATCCCTGGTTATTTCCTTTTCAACTGAACGCAATAATTTTTTGATTTCATTTCCGGACTTATTTTCAACATCTAAGACTGCAATATCAATATCCTCTGAAAACCGGTTTATCAGTTGGTAACCCTTGGACAATGATGTGCCGCCCTTGAAAACAGTAAGCGGAAGATACTTGCTGCTTGCAAGTCTGGATAATATTAAAGTGATCCAATAATCTTTCTCAACAAATTCAAGTTTGATTGAAAGAAACTGCGACGCTGCCCGCAGAGTATCTGAAAACAATTTTGGTTCCGTGTGCAGATTCATCTGATATTCCATTCCCTTGCAACAGAGGATAAAACCTTATCTGCTCCGGGTATTTTAAAAGCAGAGAGAGGATTCAGAGAATTTCTCAGGCGAGTTGAAACAGACTGTAATTTCAATACTTCTAAAAAAGCACCCGTTAATGCACGCGTCGAAGGAGGGTATTGCATTGCCAACTGAACCAGCGTATGTATTTCATGGCCGGACAAGTCTTTAATGAGTGTGAGTAATCTGCGGCAGGATGATTCAACAGAGGCGCCCGGAATTTTCCTGATAAACTTTACAGCATCGAGTAGCTGAAGCAGCGGAATAGCATCCTTAGTTATCTTGTTTTTCTGCCTGATAATTTGGATTGAGAATTGTCCCCTGTTGAAAGCGGGCCGGGTTTGGTTTTTTCCGATTTGAATAATACTGCTGACCTGAGTTGTTAAACCAAGTGAGTTAAAAATTCCATAACCTGTCAGGTAGCCGGTAACCTTTCCGTTTTCTTCCAGAAGGTCTTTGATGATTTCGCTTTGATCGGGCTTAAGATTTCCAAATGGCGATGTAACAGACCTGTAAAATCTGCCTTTGGATATCTTGTCTATCTGCCCGGATTTAACCATCCTGTTTAGCGCTTTAATTACCGCTTCCGCATTATCAGGCCGCGGGAGCAGATCTCCATAACCAAAAATATAACCCTGAGGCAGTCTCTCAAGATCAGCTCTCACTTTTGCGCTGATATTTTGCATTTTTTCCATAATGCAAATATAGAAAATGTCCAGTTATTTATCAAAAAAACTGGACACATCTTGTATTACTCTTCCGCATGTTTCTTGAAATTATTCAGTATTGCCTGCCATCCCTGCTGCTGAAGTTCTACGGAGTTCATGGTTTCAGCATCAAAGGTGGTTGTCACTGCCACTTTGCCGTTTTGCTCTTGAAATGTGGTAACTGCTTTCCGGCCGTCAAGCATGGTGTAGGAGATTTTCTTGTGGAGTATAACTTCATCATAAACTGCCTCAAAATCAAAACCAAAGCTGCCGTCTTTTGCTTCCATGCGCCAGTTCAGTTTTCCGCCCGGATGAAGTTCGTTAACGGCTGCGGGACAGCACCAGTCATCAGAAGCAAAGTTCCACTTGGTGATGTGTTCGGGTTTGGTGTAGCGCTCCCACACTTTTTCGATTGGTGAGTTCACTTCTGCCTGAATAGTGATTTCAACTTTGTTCATTATTTGTTTCCTTTACTAATGGTGTTTAATAATTCTTCAAGATAATTCAGCGTCATGGTAAAACCCTCCTTAAAGCCCATTTCGAGTATCTTCTCAAGATCGGCAAGGGTCTTGTGCTGGATAGTTATACTTACGGTGGTTACATCCCCGGCTGAAGTAAAATCCAGATTCCATTCAAAGCCAGAGAAGTCAGGGCTGAAGACTTCGTTCTCATCTGTAAATGCATCGGTGAACTTTATATTTGATATCGGGGTGATGGATATATAATCCTGCACGCACCAGTGCTTTTCTCCTTCGGGTCCGCACATAGCACATGACCAGCGGCCTCCCGGTGTGAAGTTTAAATACCTGGTCTGGACATACCAGGGCTTCGGAGCCCACCACTGATTGAGGATTTCCTCTTTGCTAAAAGCATCCCAAACGAGCTGCTGCGGAGCGTCAAACTCGCGGGTGATGTATATCCGGTTAGCGGCTTTGTCAATGGTGAAATCAAACAAAAGACTGTTTTTCATGATTTTTTATTCTTCATTGTGGCTAATACTGTGTCTAACTGATTAAATCGTTTTTCCCAGAGTGCCCTGAACTGGTCGAGCCACTGGTCAATCTCGCGCATTTTTTTAACTTCAAGCTGATAATAAATTTCTCGTCCCTGCTGTTTCTGTTTAAGCAGCATGCACTCAGAAAGAATACGCAGATGCTTTGAAACCGCCTGCCGCGAAGTGTCAAAATGCTCGGCTATGGCATTCGGGGTCATCGCTTTTTGGGCAATGAGTGTAATGATAGCGCGCCTGGTGGGGTCAGCCACCGCGTGAAATACATCTCTTCTCATAACGTGTTCCTGTGGAATCTGAAACTAATCAGTTGCAAATATAAGCGCAACCGTTCGGTTTCACAAGAGGAAAATAAAAGTTTATTTATTTAAAGCCAGCTCAGGAAAGTAAATTTCATATTACCTCAGAAAAAGGGAAAGGCAGAACATAAAGTGAGGGGATTTTACCTTATTAAAATTGTTATTGTAGTTTGGCTGAGAAGGTTTACACGAATTTCACGAATTGGATGCACGAATTACACGAAGAGAAAATATGAAGTTTTATAAACCTTCACTTTTCACTTTCACGCCCCCCGAATCTCAAATTTTCCTCATTTCCCACTCAATTATCAACTATCCCTTCTCAATTTTCCATTCTTTTGCCGTATCTTTAATCCCGACTTTTACTTTTTTCCCAATGTTTATTCCCGGAGAATAATGACTCAGCGTAAGGCAAAACTGATGCTCGAGGATGGTCTGACCGCGGAAGGGTATCAGTTCGGTTATGAGATAGCAGCTGCCGGTGAGGTGGTTTTTAATACCGGTATGGTTGGCTATCCTGAAACGATGACTGACCCCTCCTATAACGGACAAATCCTTGTTATTACCTATCCTCTTATCGGCAATTATGGCATTCCTGACTCTTCCTTTGAAAATGAACTCCTTAAAAATTTTGAATCTGACCGCATTCAGGTGCGCGGACTGGTCATAGCTGACTATTCCTTTGAGCACAGCCACTGGAATGCAGTAAAATCACTTGACGGCTGGATGAAAGAGCAGAAAATCCCCGGTCTGTGGGGTGTGGATACCCGTATGATCACCCGCCGCCTACGTGAAAAAGGAAGCATGCTCGGTTCATTAACGCCTGAAGGAATGACCCCTCTTCCGCTTGAAGATCCCAATCTGACTGATCTTGCCGGCGAAGTCTGCATTAAGGAACCCCGTCTCTATGCAAAAGGCCCAAAGAAGGTGGCAATTGTTGACTGCGGAGTGAAGAACAATATCATCCAGGGAATGCTCAGGCGGGATATTTCAGTACTGCGGGTGCCCTCTGATTTCGACTTTAACAGTGTTGAGTGTGACGGTATCATCCTTTCAAACGGTCCTGGTGACCCAAAGATTTGCCAGAAGACTATTGAACATACACGCATTGCAATGCAGAAGGGAAAACCGATGCTGGGGATTTGTCTGGGTTCTCAGATTCTGGGGCTTGCTGCCGGAGCTGATACCTACAAACTGAAATACGGTCACCGGAGCCATAATCAACCGGTGAATGAGTCCGGTACCAAACGATGTTATATAACATCGCAGAATCATGGCTACGCAATTGACGCAGCTACTCTTCCCATTGACTGGCGCGAGTGGTTCACCAATGACAATGACGGCACAAATGAAGGAATCATACATATTGCAAAACCTCTCTTTGGCGCGCAGTTTCATCCGGAGGCCTCACCCGGACCCGATGACACGGAATTTATCTTTGACATGTTCGTGAGGACACTGCAATGATAAAAAAAGGAAAACCAAGAAAAACGCTGATCCTCGGTTCGGGGGCATTGCAGATTGGTCAGGCAGGTGAATTCGATTATTCAGGGAGCCAGGCAATCAAAGCGCTTAAGGAAGACGGTGTTGCAACAGTTCTTATAAATCCGAATATCGCAACCATACAAACATCTGACCACCTTGCTGATACGGTTTACTTCCTGCCCCTTTCTCCATTCTTTGTTGAACAGGTTATTGAAAAAGAGAAGCCGGACTCAATCCTTCTTGGCTTCGGGGGACAAACTGCTCTGAACATCGGTGTTACATTATATGATACCGGAGTTCTTGCCAGACACGGCGTTCGTGTTCTCGGAACACCGGTTGAATCAATTAAGGACACAGAAGACCGTAATCTCTTTGCAAAGCGTGTTGAAGAAGCCGGGTTTAAGGTTGCGCGCAGCAAAACAGTTGAGTCAGTTGATGAAGCGATTGTTGCTGCCGAGACGATCGGATATCCCGTCATGGTGCGTATCGCTTATGCACTCGGCGGACTCGGTTCAGGCATCGTCAATAATACAGAAGAACTGAAGCAGAAAGCAGAACGGGCATTTGTATATACGAATCAGATTCTCATTGAAGAGAGTTTGTACGGATGGAAAGAGCTTGAATATGAAATAGTGCGCGACCGCTACGACAACTGCATAACCGTCTGCTCAATGGAAAATATTGACCCGATGGGAATTCACACCGGAGACAGCATTGTGGTAGCGCCGGTGCAGACGCTGAGCGCATCAGAGAATTTTAAACTGCGTTCGATCGGAATACGTCTTATCCGCCACCTGAAGATAGTTGGTGAGTGTAATATACAATACGCGCTTGACCCGAATTCAGATGACTACCGCATTATTGAAGTAAACGCACGCTTAAGCAGAAGTTCGGCGCTTGCAAGCAAGGCAACCGGATATCCCCTTGCATTTGTTGCAACCAAACTCGCGCTTGGCTATGATCTTAATGAAGTAGAAAACATTATCACCAAAGAGACATCTGCCTGCTTTGAACCGGCTCTTGACTATATCGTGCTGAAATATCCGCGATGGGATTTGCAGAAGTTCCGTCAGGTGAGCACTCAGCTTGGCTCTGAAATGAAGTCCGTTGGTGAAGTGATGGCAATCGGCAGAACTTTGGAAGAAGTGCTGCAGAAAGCTATCCGTATGCTTGATATCGGCATGCAGGGCTTCAGCGGACATGATCTGGCATTCCCTGATCTTGACAAAGCGCTTGAGATACCGACCGACAGAAGAATGTTTGCAATAGCAACAGCACTTGAGCAGGGATATACGGTTGAAAGAATCAGCGAACTTTCAAAGATTAATCCCTGGTTCCTGCATAAGATGAAAAACATCATCACCATGAAGCAGATGCTTCAGGGGAGACGCTTGCAGGAAATAACCGATGAAACACTTCGACAGGCAAAGCAGGCCGGTTACTCAGACCGTCAGCTCGCATCACTTCTGGGCAGTGATGAAAACAGCGTACGTGCAGCGCGCATCAGCCGCGGTGTTGTTCCGGTTGTTAAACAGATAGATACTCTTGCGGCAGAGTACCCAGCATATACAAACTATCTATATATGACCTACAACGGTTCGGAAGATGACATTGAAACCGGCGGACCGAAGCAGATCATCGTGCTTGGCGGCGGTGCTTACAGGATAGGTTCTTCAGTGGAGTTTGACTGGTGCTGCGTGAATGCGGTGATGACGCTGAATAAATCCGGCTACAAGAGCATTATGATCAACTATAATCCGGAGACAGTGAGCACCGATCATGATACCTGCGACAAGCTCTATTTTGAAGAGATGTCATTGGAACGGGTGCTAGATATATACGAAAAAGAATCTGCAGAAGGGGTTATAGTTTCCATGGGGGGACAGATTCCGAATAATCTGGCAATGAAGCTCTACTACCGGAATGTGCATATCATGGGGACAAGTCCGGTCAAAATTGACAGCGCGGAGAACCGTGATACATTTTCCAAAATTCTTGACTCTCTGGATATAGATCAGCCGGAATGGCGTGAACTGACAAACCTTAATGCGGCTAAACAGTTTGCCGAAGAGGTAAGCTATCCGGTGCTGATACGGCCAAGTTACGTGCTCAGCGGGGCGGCCATGAGCATCGTGCTGAACAGCGAGGAGCTTGAGGAATATCTGAAGAAAGCATCGGATATATCTCCGGAACATCCGGTTGTTATAAGCAAGTTCATAACTGATGCAAGAGAAATAGAAGTTGACGCAGTTGCGGTTAATGGCGACCTTTTCTGCTATGCAATTTCGGAACATGTTGAAAACGCCGGAGTGCATTCAGGTGATGCTACCATTGTGCTTCCTCCGCAGCGCACCTACCTTGAAACGATGCGGCGCGTTAAAAACATTACCAAACAAATTGCCCGCGCGCTTGAGATAACAGGACCGTTTAATATACAGTTTATCGCAAAGGATAATGAAGTAAAAGTAATTGAGTGCAACCTGAGAGCATCACGCAGCTTTCCGTTTGTTTCAAAAGTGCTTAAGATTAACTTCATTGAAATTGCAGTACGCCTGATGCTGGGTGAAAAAGTTGAAAAGATTGACCGCTCATCCTTTGACCTTGATTATGTCGGCGTTAAAGCATCTCAATTCTCATTCACCCGTCTGAAGGGAAGTGACCCGGTTACCGGTGTTGAGATGGCTTCAACAGGAGAGGTTGCATGCCTTGGTGATGATTTTAATGAGGCATTCCTGAAAAGCGTGCTTGCAACCGGATACCGTATTCCAAAAAAAGGAGTTCTGCTTTCAACCGGAACACCAAAAGAAAAACTGGAATTTATTGAAGAACTGAGAACATTGCGCTCACGCGGGCTTAAGTTTTACGGAACCCAGGGCACGGCTGATTTTTATAAGCAGTATGATATAGAAGTGCAGCATCTTTACAGGCCGTATGAAAAGCTGGAGCCCTCGGTGCTTTCAGTTATGGAGTCAGGTGATGTTGATCTGGTGATAAATATCCCGAAGAATTCAGAAAAACTGGAGCTTGATACTGACTACCTAATTCGCCGCCGCGCAGTTGATCTGAATATTCCGCTGATTACTAATATCCAGTTTGCCAAACGCTTCGTGAAGGCATTGCGTATATACGGTCTGGAGAATCTGCCGATTAAAAGCTGGAATGAATACAATTAATCAATTAGTAATTAGTAATTAGTAATCAATGTACAATTTACAATGTACAATGTACAATCCTTTGCGGCTTTGCGCGAGGTTCCCAGAGTTGGCACGCGGATTTTACGGATGCTTCGCAACGCTGATTTTTACGAATCAGAACATTCTGCGCTTATCTGCGAAATCTGCGGGAAAGTTTTGCGGCTTTGCGCGAGGAACCCGGAGTTGGCGCGCAGATTTTACGGATGCTTCGCAACGCTGATTTTTACGGATCGGAACATTCTGCGCTTATCTGCGAAATCTGCGGGAAAGTTTTGCGACTTTGCGCGAGGAACCCGGAGTTGGCACGCGGATTTTACGGATGCAAGCAACGCTGATTTAAGCGGATTTGAATAAAGCTATATCATCTTTGTGCTTTGCTAAACTGGTAAACAATTTTTCATTCTTCATTATTCATTTTAGCACTGTTTGTCTGCCGAGAAAAAATTACGACCTACGTTAAGAGATATCCCTCTCTTTTCTGAGCTGAGTATTGAGCAGCTTCGGGAGCTTTCTGCCCTGAGTGAAATAAGAAGTTATAAGCGAAAGGAAATTCTCTTTACTGAAAATGAATCGTATAAGGGGTTCTATATACTGCTGAAAGGGACTATTAAGGTATATAAAATTACTGATTCAGGCCGTGAAGCTGTCATGCATCTTCTTAAGCCAATCGCATCGTTTGGTGATATTCCGCTCTTTGACGGAAAAGATTATCCGGTTAATGCCGAGGCAACGGAGGAATGTCTGGTGCTGTTTGTTTCAAAGGATGGCTTTATAGGACTGCTCAGGAAGAATCCGGAAATAGCGCTGAAAATGCTCGGCGGCTTTGCAAAGCGGATGAAGAAATTAGTAAGCCAGGTGGAAGATTTAACCACGCGCGATATCAGGTTCCGCCTTGCCCGGTATATACTGGATGAAATCAAAAACGCCGGAACTGAAAATCTCCCCGAACCGGTTGTGACTCTTACCCTCCCCAAATCTTCTCTTGCAAGTTATCTGGGGACAATTACCGAGACACTTTCGCGCACATTCAAAAAACTTCAGGAAGATGGCATTATAAAAGTAAGGGGAAATAAAATTATTATTGTAAACTGTCCTGCTCTTAAAGAACTCGCTAAACCATAAGGGGCTGATTTCCGTCTCTTAATCCTCATAAATAACCTAAAATCCCCATAAATCAGTTTTCCGGACAGGAATTTACTTCCTGGTTTCAGCGGAAAAGTGGATAAAACTGACTTAAGTCAAATACTCCGGCTGCCGGTTCAGGTAACTTTCCATTGTAAATAAACAATTATGGAAAGAAGTAATGGACTACACTCAATTAGACATAAGACCGGTACCTCCCAGAGAGAGACATCCGAAAATATTTTCAACCTTTGATGCGCTTCAGCCCGGGGAGGGATTTCAGTTGATAAACGACCATGAACCACGCCCTCTTTTTTATCAGTTTGAGCATGAACGCCCCGGCCAGTTTCTCTGGGAGTATCAGGAAAGAGGCCCCGAACTCTGGCGGGTTAACATCACCCGTAAATAACTGTCTGTTTTTATATCAAGATTATAGAAAGATAAACGTATGACGATGGCTGACCTTATAAAAAAGAAGCCGGAATTTTTGGATACGATTTCACTGAAAAAAATAAAAGAACTGGATGTCCGCCCGATTCTCATGGGAGGACAGGACCCGTTCTCACAAATAATGTCAGCCATCAGTGCTTTGGATGAAGGTGATGTTCTGAAACTCATCAATTCATTTGAACCACTACCGCTCTATAAAGTGCTCGGCAGGCAGGGCTATGAACATTTTACCGAGCAGTTTGACAACGAGTATCATATATACTTCTGGAACACCGGAAACAACGGTCAAGAAGATCAGACCGTCCCGGCTCAAAAGGAAAAAGAGGATACTACCGTGGTTATTGAATTAGACGTGAGAGGACTTGAGCCGCCGGAGCCGATGATAAAAATTCTTGAAAAACTGACGCAGCTTCCTGAATGTGCCGTGCTGCTGGTGCATCATCACCGCGAACCGGTAATGCTGTATCCGAAACTAGAAGAGAATGGTTTTGAAGCAACAGCAAATAAGATAGAAGAAAACTATTACAAAGTGCTTATCAGCCGTAAAAAACAGTAAAAGAAGATGTCTGCCGCTTCATTAACATCATCATCATACTCGCCCCCTTTTAAGGTGGTTTCAAAGTATTTTATAACAGCAATCGGTTCGTTTGTGTTTCTGGCTCTGGTGATGCTTCTGCATTATGATGTACTTACAGGCCACCACTTTCAGCCGAAAGTTCTTGCGCTGAACCATGTTGCGGCTCTGGGATGGATTTCGATGATAATTTTCGGGGCGATGTTTCAGCTCGTACCTGTGGTTCTTGAAGCGCGGCTTTACAGCACACGTCTGGCAGAAGCGCAGTATTGGATCTATACCGCAGGAACAGCAGGTCTGGTTTACTGCTTCTGGGAGTTTGAAACCGGCTGGCTGCTGATTCTTTCGGCTTCGCTGCTGAACCTTGCTGTGCTAATCTTTGCCTTTAATATATACATGACCATGAAGCCGGTTCCTCGTCTGAATATGACGGGCAGGTATCTTGCGTCCGGTGTTATCTGGCTTTCAGTAACAGCGCTGCTTGGGCTTCTGCTCAGTATTAATCTTGGGTCGCCGTTCCTCTCTTTTGACCATCTGCGCTGGCTTAACCTGCACGCGCATCTCGGTTTTGCAGGATGGATTACGTTCGTGGTCATGGGAGTCTCTTATAAGCTGATACCGATGTTTACCCTGTCACATGACTATCCCTCCAGACTTGAATCACCGGTTTTCTGGTGCATGAATGCCGGGCTCTTGGGTATTATGCTGACGGGTCATACAGAAAAGAATATATTCTTTTATGCAAGTTCACTGCTTATTGCAGCAGCGGTTGTTCTGTTTCTTATTCAGATATCACTCATTTTTAAACACAGAGTGCGCCGTCATCTTGACACGGGCATTAAATACTCCGCGCAGGCATATCTGATGATGGGGCTTACCATGATACTCGGACTGTTTGTGGCGTTTGTTGACTCAGAGAACATTCCCAATCTTACTCTTGCCTACGGTGTGATGATTTTATTTGGATATATATCACTGCTTATTTCGGGGCAGATGTATAAAATTGTGCCGTTTCTGGTTTGGTATGACAAATACAGCAGCAAAGTTGGCAAAGAGCCGGTTCCTCTGCTGAAGGAAATGATTAACGAGAAAACAGCAGAGCTGCAGCTCATGATTCTTTTGGTATCTTCATTTGGCGCTGTGTTTTCACTGATCTTCAGGAGTGAAACAGGAGCTCTAATCTCCTTTTCTCTGATGTTTGCCGGTTCACTGATTTTTTTGTTCAATATGATCTATATATTCAGGAAATAACAAAATGCTGACCCCAGAGCAGATTACCACGCTGTTACGAAATGTGATTGATCCGGAAATTGGTGTGAACATTGTTGATCTGGGTCTTGTTTACGGGGTTGAAGTTTCAGAGAGTGAAATAAAGATTACCATGACACTAACCACCCCGGGCTGTCCGATGCATGACAGTATTATTACGTGGACTGAAAATATCATCAAAAAGTATGCACCCGATGGCAATGTTATGATTAACCTGGTCTGGGAACCTGCATGGAGCCCGGCACGCATTGTGCCGTCCGTCCGCGAAGAACTTGGAATTTAGGAGCCGGATATGTTTTCAACAGTACGCTATTTCATAAAAACCAGTCTTGCTTTTCTTATTACCGGTGTACTAACCGGCGTTTATATGTCATATCTGAAATATATTGAACGCACTGGTTACAGTCCTGAACTTATTTCAGCGCACACTCATCTGATTCTGGTTGGCTCGGTTATGATGATGATTATGGGAGTGGCACTCTGGTTTTTTCCGCGGGCTGAAAAAGAAGACAAACGTTATAATCCTGCTCTCATACTTGTTACCTACTGGGTGATGACAATTGCAACCGGCTCGAGATTTATATTTCAGGTGATTGCATCTTTTCAGCCGACTGAGTGGAGCGGGTATGGGGTTGCGGGCAGTTCAGCGCTTCAGGTAATAGGAATGATTTTATTCTTTTATTCCATGTGGGGACGCATCCGGCCCGTTGGCAGCCAGTACCGTGAAGCAAAGGGGGAAAAATTCTGATGATGTATATAGATGAAAACTGCATCAACTGCGGGGCATGCGCGGTTGAATGTCCCGTTGAAGCCATACTCCCTCCGGGTGAATCCATTCAGGCAGGTGGAGGAAGAACAGAAGAGCCGCTGTCAGATGAACATTATTTTATCGTACCGGAAGACTGCACCGGATGCGAGGGGCTTTCATCGGTCAAATGTATAGCCGTCTGTCCCATGGATGCAATTAAATCTGAAAATTTAACACACTAACAATATAGAAGGATCAGCCATGAACACTCTCTTCAAAAACCATGCAACTCTGCTTGCTGTTTTCTTTTTCGTATTTGCGATTCAAGGATACATTTTTCCCCATTGTGATGCAGTAGATGGACCGGTTGTGAAGGCGGCAAAAAAAGCGCTTGCCACTGGAAATGTTAATCACGTTCTTATCTGGGTCCGTGCTGAGGATGAGAAGGAAATAAAAGATCTTTTTAAGCGCGTTCAGAGTGTAAGCAAACTGAACGATGAAGCATCAGAACTTGCGCGTGACTATTTTTACGAGACAGTCGTGCGTGTCCACCGTATGGGTGAGGGAGTGGGATATACCGGACTTCAGCCTGAGGGTTATCAGCCGGAACCGGGAATAGTTGCCGCTGATGAAGCTCTGGAGCACAAATCAGTTGAAACCATTCTCCATCACACTGGTGAAAAGCATCATGCGCATGTGAAGGAACTGTTCACTGAGATGGTTTCCAAAAGCAGTTTCCCCGCAGATGACCTTAAAGCAGGAAGAGAGTACGTTGCTAAATATGTAACGTTTATTCATTACATCGAAAGCTTATATAAAGGGGAAGCTCCTAAAACTGATGAGCACCATCATCATTAATTAGTAGTTAGCAATTAGTAATTAGTAATGTCAAGTTCAGACGTTGCTTTGCAAAAGTATTTTGAACAATTCGTCTGAGTTTTACTTGTAGAAGTTCTCAATTGGTTTATCAATAAGACAAGTACGCAATGAATGAAACGTAAAGTAAACGGAGTGCGGCGCAAAGTTTTAGCATGTGTTCCAAGTATCTCTGTAGTGCCAGGGCAGAGTATTATATTAGTCCGAAATAAGCAGCGGCGAATTACACAGTCTGCCGCTGCATATTTCAACCAATAAACTATGGGTGAGGTCATCTCCCCACTGATTTGCTAAATAACCGTTTTTTCTTGTCCCGTCGTCCGGGTTTCCGTATTTTTAGAGGCGCTCTTTAGCGGGTACAAAATGCAGTTACACGGACAGAGTTTCCGGGTATGATTTGCGGCCGGGTAAAATCTGACCCCGGAATAATGCCGAAATTCCGTCTTTGGCCACAGAGACGGAGCATCAGCCGGCTCCGGTTCAACACCCAAGTGTACCTTGATATTGCTGATTGATTTTTTCCCGGCTTCTTTCCATTCTCCGTGCCTCTCTGGTTCTCCCTGATGTTGTTTTGCCGCTTTTGAACCGCACAACGAGACACCATATTTGTATTAACCAGGAGTACCTGTTATGAAATCAATTGTATGTTTTGCCCTTCTTATAATTTTCACTTCTCACATATATGCTCAGCCGGTTGTTACCTGCACACAGACAGGAAAATTCAGCAACGGCATGCTTTCTTATCTCCTTAATGACAAAGTCGGATTCGTAAACGCAAAGGGAAACATTGTTATCCCCGATACCTACCGCTATTATATACAGGAGTGGGGGGAGCTGCCTTACTTTACGGAAGGCTTCACTATGGTTCAGGATCCGGAAACAGAACTGATCGGCTATCTGAATACCCGGGGTGAAGTTGAAATGCCCTATATGTTTAAGAATGCCTATAATTTTTCAGAGGAGATTGCATTTGTAAGGATTGACGATCATGTTTCGCTTATTGATTCAAAAGGAGGTATCCTGGCACGGGATATCCTTGCACTTAATGCATGGCACTCAAAGTTTACTGAGGGACTAGCCGGAGCGCAGAAAGAATTTGCCTACGGCTTTATTGATAAAAAAGGTAATTTTGTAATTGAACCGGCTTATGATGAAATCCGTGACTTCTCGCAGGGATTTGCCGCAGTCAAAAAAGACGGCAAATGGGGCTTTATTGATAAGACCGGTGCTGTACGGATTCCTTTTCAGTTCAGCAATGAGCCAATGTCATTTAACAGCGGCAGAACATTTGTTCAGAGCAAGGATAATCTCTGGGGAATTATGGATACAACCGGAAAAATTCTTGTTGAACCAAAATACAAACAGGCCTTTGCCATAAATGAGGGATTTGCCGTGGTGAGCACCATGGATGCAAAGTGGCAGGAAACTTTTTATATTATTAATGCAGACGGTAAAACTCAAAAAGAATATATGAAAGAGAAAAATGCAAAAGAGACGATTACTTTCTGGTCAGGATTTCATGAGGGGCTTGCTGTTGCAATGAAGGACTTTAAAAAAGGAATGATTGACCCTAAAGGAAAGGTTGTGATTGATTTTCTCTATCGCGAACTCAAGTCTCTAGAGAATGGTATGGCCTATTTTGAACGCTTTGATGAAAAGACAAAAAAGGTGACAAAAGGATACCTGACATCCAAAGGAGTTGTTGCCTTTACCCTTGCTCCGCCCCAGTTCTGATGTGATCTCTGCTCCGGGGACTGCAATAAGTCCCCGGAACAGAATACCCGGAAAGTGCTTATTTTCGACGCAGTCATTTTTTCCGGTTTAACGCTATATAAGGAGATTGTTCATGGATGAATTTATGAATGCAGCAATTGAAGAAGCCCGCAAAGGCGCAAATGAAGGGGGAATACCCATCGGATCAGTGATAGTATATAACGGTAAAATCATCGGCCGCGGACATAACCGACGTGTGCAGAAGGGGAGCGCTATTCTGCACGGTGAGATGGATGCATTTGAGAACGCAGGAAGGCAGCCTGCGTCAGTTTACCGTGACTGCACTTTGTACACAACTCTATCCCCCTGCTCAATGTGCAGCGGTGCAATATTGCTCTATGGAATTAAAAAGGTGATCGTGGGAGAAAATACAACATTCATGGGTGAAGAAGAGCTGCTCCGCTCGCGCGGAGTAAAGGTTGAGGTGCTGCAGAATCCGGAATGTATTACCATGATGGAGCAGTTTATTGCATCAAAACCGCAGCTCTGGAACGAGGATATAGGGGAGTAGCAGCCCGCAAAATTTGGGACTGCTTTCCTGTGCACATTATTTAGCAAGCATCAGTTTTATTGATTTCGTCTGAGTTCCTGTGCTGAGCCGGAGTATATATGCACCGGAAGCAAGACCCTCGCCGCTTATCTGAATCTGATGAGAACCTCTCTGCAGTAAGCCGCTATGCAGCGTTTTAACCAGTTCACCTGTAACTGAATAAAGCCCTGCTGAAAGTTCTGTATCCTCCGGAAGGGAGAATGAAACCGTGGTAACAGGATTAAAAGGATTAGGATAATTCTGCCGGACGTTGAACTCCGCAGGTAATCCTGCCTCAGCGGATACAATCTTAGAATACCAGATTGTGCCGTCAAAATCAATTTGTTTCAGACGGTAATAATTTGCTCCAGGAAACGGTGATATGTCCGTGAATGTGTATGATGATACGCCCGTTGTTGTTCCATTGCCGGTAATAAACCCGATTGATTCCCATTGTTCGTGTAGAGACGATGCATGCATCGTCTCTACTGCATGCATCCTCTCTACTGGGGACGCACGCTGGATTTCAAATCCATGGTTATTGGTTTCCGATGCAGTTGACCAGGTGAGGGTAACCAGGTTGTTATATACATGTGCGGAAAAGGATGTAAGTTCAACCGGAACAATATCAGGCGTGCTTTTGATGAGCCAAAGGTCGTGCACTCCCGCACCGGATGAAAGTGTGTGTCCGGTGATAACGAATCCCCCGTCAGAAGTAAGATCAAGCCAGTAACCAACATCTGAAGCAGTACCGCCAAAGGTGCGCGAAGTTTCAAGTGTACCGTCGGGGGTAGTTTTAACCAGCCACACATCATCACCGCCTGCGCCTGTGGAGAGGGTATAACCTGTTATCAGAAAGCCGTCATCCTGAGTCTGGCGGAGTGAATGGCCGTAGTCCCGCCCGGTACCGCCAAATGTTTTTTGCCAGGCCAAATTACCCGATGCATCTGTTTTAACCAGATACATATCATCATTACCGGCACCCATCGAAGCAGTGTAACCGGCCATGATATATCCGCCGTCTCTTGTTTCGATTGCATGATAGCCCCGGTCAGCGCTGGTGCCGCCAAAGTTCTTATTAAAAATGATGGCCCCTGAGGAATCCGTGAGCACCAGCCATGCTTTCCCCAGCGCTCCTGCGCCGTCTGAGGCAGTCCATCCGGTGAGTATATATCCGCCGCTTTGTGTGACCTCAACTGAGCGGAATCCGTCCGTGCTGAGCCCGCCGTACCATTTCGTCCAGAGTGGTGTGCCGTTTGCGCTGAGTTTGATAAGCCAGCCATCCCGGCTGCCCATGGTGGAAGAGGATGTTGCGGCTGCTATAATATATCCGCCTCCCGGAATCTCACGTACCGAATAACCCTCCTCATCATTTGCTCCGCCAAAAAACCGGAACCACTGCTCATTGCCGAGGGAATCGGTTTTGATGATATATACATCCTTCAGGCCGGAGCCGAATGAGGAAGTATAACCGGTGATGATATATCCGCCGTCCTGAGTCTGCCGGACCGAAGTTCCTTCATCATCATTATTGCCGCCGAAAGTTTTGCTCCACTGCTCGTTCCCCTGTGCATCGGTTTTCAGCAGCCAGACGTTGCGTCCTGATGCTGTGCCGAATGAGCGGGTGTAGCCGGTCATAATAAAGCCATGGTCGGAAGTCTGCTGAACAGCGTGACCGACGTCAATATTAGTTCCGCCGTAGGTGCGGGTCCAGACGGAGTCGGAAAAATGACGGGGAGCAATCAGTATCAGAAAAATGAACAGAAGGGAAATTTTCATGGCAATGGCTGAAAATAGTTGGTAAATCTTTGGACTAATTTACGAAAGTATGAGTAAAGAATGATAAAAGCGGAGCATTTTTATAACACAAAGTTAGCAAAGTATACTGCAAAGTATCGCAGAGTTTAAATCTCACATTCTCGAGGCAAACGATTGATTAGTTAAACGTGGTCTGAAAGATACGAATCCTCAGATTAACGATTTGCATCCAACAAACTTATTCTCATATCGTCTTGCAGGTTCATCCCCGGTTTTATTATCTTGCATGACTTAATTCCTGCCGGAGAGGGCACCAGAACAAATTTATGGAGTAACGTGTGAAAAGAAGAGACTTTGTTTTAAAATCAGTTGTATCTGCTGCAGCGGCCGCACTCATTCCCTCAACACTGAAGGGTGAGACGCCAGGCCAGGCATCACTTACCGGTAACCCTCTGCGGTTTCCCCCTGTGCTTCAGCAAGGACAGCAGCTTACGCTAAGCACCACCAATGCCGAGGTTTGGCCTGGTCAGCTGACAGAAGTAATTGCTCTGAACGGGAGTTACCCCGGACCAACGATCAAAGTAAAGCGGGGAGAAGAGTTTTCCGTTGTGTTTAATAATCAGCACAGCGAAGAGGCAACCATTCACTGGCACGGACTTCTGGTTCCCGAGCTGATGGACGGCCAGCCGAAAGATGCAGTACTTCCCGGGGCAAGTTATACCTACACCTTTGCTGTCACACAGAGGGCTGGCACCTACTTTTATCATTCTCACGCTCATCACATTACCGGAAAGCATGTATATAAAGGCTTTGCCGGATTTTTCATAATTGAGGATGATGACGAGCTGCAGCTCGGACTTCCTGCCGGAGAATTTGATGTGCCGCTGGTGATTCAGGACAGGCGCTCAGCAAATATCCCGCAGTTTACCTATCAGCCTGCCATGGTGGACAATATGCTCGGATATATAGGGAATACCGCTCTGGTGAACGGTACCCCGGATGCCTATCTTGAGGTGCATAAAACGCTTTACCGCTTCCGGCTTCTTAACGGGTCAAATGCCCGTATATACCATATTGCTTTTTCAGATAATACACCCTTCACCATTATCGGTACGGACAGCGGGCTGAAAGATGAAGCGGTGCAGGTTAATTCCGTATATCTGGCTCCAGGGGAGCGGCTTGAGATTCTGGCGGACTTTTCGAATCATCAGCAGGGCACTTCTGTGAATCTGATTTCGCTTGCATTTACCGCTCCGGGTTTGCAGGGGGATGCTATAACACTGATGCGTTTTGATATTACCGGTACGCAATCTTCAGGCGGAGTTATTCCGCAGTCGCTTCCCGCAATTAGCTATTATAATTATGCTGATAAACTGAGAACGCGCGAATTTATCCTGAGCCAGGGAACCATGGCAACAGGCATGCACCGCATTAATGACAAGGTTTATGACATGAACCGGATTGATGAGGTGGTGCAGATTAATGAGCTCGAAGAATGGAAATTTATCAATACAACCAATCTCTATCACCCGATGCATATACACGGGGTCATGTTTCAGGTATATTCCCGCGGAGGCAGTACAACCCTCGGGCCCAATGACAAAGGATGGAAGGATACCGTACTGGTTTTCCCCAATGAAACGGTAGGTGTTCTTGCAAAGTTTACGGATCACGCGGGTATATTTCTGATGCACTGTCACATCCTTGAACATGAGGATATGGGTATGATGATGAACTTCCGCATCGAGGGAGAGCCAACGACCGGAACCGATGATGAGGGAAAACCAAGCGGATTTGCACTGGAGCAAAACTATCCTAATCCTTTTAATCCCTCAACGGTGATCGGATATGCAGTCGGCCGGCGCGCTCTGGTTGAACTGGAACTGTATGATATACAGGGTTCAATGATAGCCCGTCCGGTAAGCCGTGTGCAGGAGCCGGGCAGTTACTCAGTCAGGGTGGATTTCAGCGGGCAGGGGCTTTCCTCAGGTATGTATATATACAGGATGAAAGCAACGGCTGAAGGAAGAACGCTTTTTATGAAAAGCGGGAAGATGGAATATATAAAGTAATTTTGTCAGGATTGGCTGCTGCTCATTTGCGTAAGTGATCATTGACGGATTTTTTTTGCCGGGCGGAACATTAAACGCAAAGGAGAGAAGAGTTCGCGCAAAGGCGCAAAGAAAAAAAGGTTCCTCAGCATTGCTGCAGAGGAACCTTTACTTTTTATGAAAAGATTTATTTTAAGGGAGCCAGGCTGTCAATGATTTTATTCATTGTGGCTACATTTTTCTGTGCATTTGCAGCAGCGGTGAAAACATACGCTACATAATTGTTTTCATCATAGGTTGCCGCGGCAATAAACATATCAATTTCAGCACCTTCAATGACACCGGTTGCACTGGCCACCCAGGCATCCATACCGTTCAGATTTTCCTGGGCTGATTCTCCCTCAAGCGCTATCCCAAGATCGTTAACCGCATTGTTAAGCAGTTCCTGAGTGCTGATGCTTGCATCTTTGTAAACAAAGATAAAAAGGGACATAGTCTCATCAGCGCTGATTCCCTCAAGATAAGGAATGCCGTCCTGTGATCCGGTGCTGGTTTTCCAGTTCGGCGGAAGGCTGATTTTAACATTGTATTCTGTTGCCTCAAAAGTCTCCCACTCCTGGGAATAAGAGGCGCCGGTAAGAAATAAAAAAGCGAGAATGAGCAAAGAAATTGAATTTTTCATGTTTTGCCCTTTGGGATTTTGATAGATAATGATAGTTACGAAAGAACTCCGGCAAGTTATTCTGAACATTTTTAGAAACCAAGTTAAATCTCCAGTTCAACCAAAGGGAAATAGCGGATTCCGGTAATGATTTTCCAATTTCTAATTTACCCGGAAATAACGGATGGGATAATCACCCGGTTAAAATCCACGAAAAAAAAGCGCAGCGGCAGGTTAAACCGATGATTTCTGGAATGGAACCACTCGCCCAATAACAGAAGTTGGGGGGATATAGGGAAATAATATACTATAGGGTATAATAAAATATCTTCTATTTCCGGAAATTCGGTATTTTTGCGCTGATTTTTCCGGCAGTTTCCGGGGGCGGAAATTCCTGAACCCGGAGCTCACCGGCTATCTGAGCTCATCTATTGTATTACTTTCATTTTACTCTGAATGAACACAAAAATTTCATTTACACTGCTTATTACGCTTCTGCCCCTGCTGCAGTTTGCAATTTTCCCTCAGGCGGGCACCTATTACGATGCCCTTAACACTGGGTCTGCTTCCTTTGTTGACAGTCTTAAGTCGCGCATCCGCAGCCCCTATACCAGGGTCAGTTACGATAATTTTGACGAAACCAACATCGCGAACTTTGCCGCGGTGGATAACGGCGACGGCAGCAAGTCTGTCTTCTGTGTTTACTCAAGCTACGAATTCATCTATACTGGTACGTTCGCCTGGACAACCATGAGCCGCGAACATACGTTTTGCCATAGCTGGATGCCTTCACACCCCTCTACCAGTACGAATGAATACGCAGACCAGCATCATCTCTATCCTACGCATCAGAATAATGCCAACGGCAGAAGAAGCAATCATCCGCTGGAAAAAGTGGTGAATATAACCTATCAGTTTCTGGACGGAAAACTTGGAACCAACAATGCCGCCAAAGTTGTCTATGAACCCCGCCATCAGCAGAAGGGAGATGCGGCACGGGCGCTTCTTTATATGATGGTGCGATATGACGGACTTAACGGTTATACCTGGAACTTTAACTGGCTGAACGGCACCCGGCTGCCGGCACTCAGCGAAGCTCCGCAGAATCTGGATACCCTGCTTGCATGGCACCGGCTTGACCCGCCGGATAAATATGAAATAGACCGGAACAATTATATACAGTCAATACAGCAGAACCGCAACCCGTTTATTGACCGCCCCGAGTATGTTAACTATATCAACTTTAACTCCCTTGCAAAGCTGAGTCCCTCTTATGCTGCCGAACCCTCTGCTTACGCTTCAGGATTCAGTGCGACTCCTGCAGGCTCAACGGTCAACCTGAACTGGACTGATGCATCCGGTTCTCAGCTCCCTTCCGGGTATCTGATTGTGGCATATAATAAAAATGATTACTTCCTGCCAATTGACGGAGAGGTATATACTGATGAAGAGGATTTCTCCGACGGCAGGGCTGTGAAGAATATCGCCTACTCTGCATCGAATGAATATTCCTTTACCGGGCTGACCCCGGGCAAAACCTACTATTTCACAATATACTCCTATAACGGTGACGGCTCACAGCGGAATTATAAGATTAACGGAACGCTTGTTCAGGCAAATGCTGAGGTCACTAATTCCAATACCACCGTGCAGTTTGCTGCAGCAAGTCTTACAACCGGTGAGGGAAGCGCTGCCTGCACGCTTACGGTATCCATTACTAATCCTTCCCCGGTGCTTGCAACTACCGCGGATGTGTTACTAATCAGCGGTTCAGCTTCTGATCTCGGGAATTATACTACGCAGGCAGTAACATTTCCGGCAAACTCATCGGCTAATCAGACGGTAATCGTAACCATCACCGATGATGATATGTTTGAAGGGGATGAAACTTTTGTGTTCGAACTGCAGAATATATCAGGAGGAAGTTCCGCCACAGTGGGCTCTGCGGGGCAGTTTGTCCTGACACTAACGGCTAATGATATAACAACCGTGCAGTTTGCTGCTTCTTCGGCCTCTGTAAGTGAGGGATCAGGTACGTATAATCTGGCTTTAACCATAGCGGCTCCATCAGCAACCGAGGCCACAGTCGCAACAGTCGAGCTTGTTTCAGGTTCTTCAGCCGCTGTGAATAATTTTACCTCGCAGCAGGTAACTTTTCCTGCTGGTAGCAGTAGTAATCAAACTATTCTTCTTACCATAGTTGATGATGAACAGTTTTCCTCTAACGAACTGCTTGAATTTTCTATCGAATCAGTAACCGGGGGCAATAATGCAATAACAGGCAGTACGTCCTTGTTTACCCTGACAATTCAGGAAGATGATCCTAATGGTCAGATATGGAGTTATGATTTTGGAACGGGTACTGGTTCTTACACAACCAGCAATACTGTAAGCACCTCATTCCTTCCCGCACCTCCTGAAAATGGGGGCACTTCACGCATAAGGGTGAGTAATGGTGCAGGCGGAGGATTTTATTTAGAGAACCCCGGAAGCACTCTGGGCGGTGAAACTGAACTCAGGGTAGTTGCCTCATCGAGCACGAGTGTTAACAAGTTTAGTATATATGATTATTCGCCAAGCAAATATATAAACATAAAATTTGATATTCGTTTTGGCGGCGGATCAAGCGGTACATGGTACTTTTTTGCAGGAGATGGAGCAATTTACTCGGATAATAGTGGTTTTTCAGGGGCGCAGGTGTTCTCGGGTTTGCGATGGGTGTTCGGCGCTTCTGATGTGATAACGTTTAACAATAGAGCAGGTGCATCCTGGAATTCAACAGGGATTACAGGAACACCCTTTGCCCAGAACATTAATTATACAGTCGAAATTTTTGGAAATAATTCACCATCACTAGTTACATATACTTACGGATCTTCGAACAGCATTGCTGCCGACAAGTTTGATTTGTGGGTAAATGGTGTACTGATCGGAAATGATCTGGCTAAAGGTGCCCTTGCTTCAGATGCAAATATTGATTCCTGGATGTTTTATGGCGAAAACAGCACCGGCAATGTTGCTAATATATATCTTGATAATATTTTTTACTCTAACAAAATGCCGGACAATCCCCTTCCTGTTGAGCTGACCTCTTTTACGGGAGCGTACAGCGGTGAAGCAGTGGTTCTGAAGTGGAATACTGCAACCGAGGTGAATAATTACGGATTTGAAATTGAACGGTCGAATCTTGTAGAAACGATGCATGCATCGTCTCTACAGGGACAATCCTGGAAAAATATCGGATTCATCCCCGGCTACGGCAATTCAAACTCGCCGAAATCATATATATATACCGACCGCGCGGCAACGGGGGGCGATTTCCTTTACCGGCTGAAGCAAATTGACACTGACGGGAGTTACTCCTATTCTCCCGTGATTGAGGTGAGGGGGTATTCACCAGGTCTGTTCACGGTAAAACAGAATTACCCGAATCCGTTTAATCCCTCAACGGTCATCAGGTTCTATTTCCCTGAACCGGCCGATTATACCTTTACGGTATATAACATCACCGGGGCTGCCGTGTACCGTGAAACTGCGCCTCAGCTGCAGGCCGGATGGCATGAAACAATCTTTGAAGCGGGGGCACTTGCCTCAGGCAGCTATTTTTACGAAATCCGTTCAGCCGGAAACATACACCGGGGCAGGATGCTTCTGCTTAAATAAGGCAGAGTACCTCTCTGAGCAGAAATATGTCAGCCGGACTGAAATCCCTGCGCTTTTGCCCGGCTGCTAAAAAATTTACAATTTTTTTATACCTGCTGGTATAATAAGTTGTTAAACTTTATCTAATTTTACAGTGTTGTTTAAGTAGTTTCCTGCCGGATCTGTCAGTCTGCCGGAAAACGGGCGAATAGGCTCATCTGCTTTAATCCAACACCAGGTTGCTGCTTCGATCTGTAAAATATCTTCCCTGAGGCAGTATCTCCCATCCGTAAAACGGACATCATTAGCTTCCATCATAGTGCCGTACCGGATGAATTATACCAGGTAAATAATTCATCATCCCCTCAACGGGGGTTCATTAGCCACATTTTCGATCTTTTTTATGAGGCACCACTGTGCACATTCCCTGGGGTTTGGCGGCGGGAAGGGGAAGAGTGTGTTCTTTCAGGCCGGGGATTTTATTTCAGCTTACCCCCTGTTATTATCGTTTACTTCATTATTTCAGAATAAAAATACTGTTAACAGGAATTTAACTTGCAGGAAAGAATTTTAGCCAATATATTATACTATATTTTATTATAACTTAAAGTATAATATGCAGCTTCAATTCAGAAACCGTGAGCTATCCTTCCTTGATGGGGTAAGCCGTGAATCCCTTAGCGGAGGACGGCTGGTATTGCTGACGGGAAAGCGTGATACCGGCAAGACCTATCTTGCGGGGCAGCACCTGAAAAAGAACCGTGGTGCATATATCTCCATGGCCATTAAATCGGCCCCCACACAGCTTGCGGATATCTCAGAATACCTGAAGAGCTTCCCCTTTACCAGAGACTTTATTCCGGCCTTCAGAAGCTGGAGGGAGTTCTTTCTTTTTCTCTTTCACATCAGCCGGGATGAGAAGGTGAATCTGGTTATTGATGACTTTCATAATTTTGAAAAAACCGATCCGGAGTTTCTCGCCGAGTTTGCGTCGCTCTGGAAGCAGTACGCACGGGAATCCAGGCTTCAACTTATTCTGATTACCGGCAATCAGTCATTCCTTCGCAAATACTTCGGAGAAGAAGGTCTCCTGAAAGGACTGGTTGACTACTCCGTCCGGCTCCGTCCAGTCAGCTTTACCGAAATTCTGAAGATTGTTTCTGATTCAGGCAAACATGTCGCGTTTAATGAGCTGGTAAAAATCTATCTGATATTCGGGGGAATGCCAAAGTATTACGCCATGATTAACCGCTTCGGCCTGTGGGGTAAATCAACAGAGGAAATTCTCCGTGCTCTCATCTTCAGTGACTATGCCCCGCTTGGCCATCAGATACTTTCCGGCACTGGGGAGGAGTTCACCAGCCGGAACAAAATATATCTGTCCGTTCTTCAGGCGATTGCAGCAGGGAAAAATGCCGTGACCGAAATCGGGGAGCACGCGGGAATTCCCGATACCAGCACCACCAAATATCTGAATGAACTTGAACACAAGCGCGGATATATAAAGAGAAAAGTGCCGCTGGGAACCGCAGATCCTCTCCGCTCAAAAACCGGCAGATATTTCTTCCGCAGTTATTTTGACCAGTTTGTCTTCCGCTTCATACAGCCGGATATCATCAGTTATCAGATGGGGCAGTATGAAAAGATGCTCGCGCGCGTTATGGCCGGGCTTGACCAATATATACGCGAACAGTTTTTCCTGATTATTAAACGCGCTCTGAGGGATTACCGGGAGCATAAAGTTGTTACTGCTCTGACCGGTTCGGCCGTGGCTCTGGCGGGGGAATACTGGACGCGAAAGGTGCAGTTTGATCTGGGTATCCTGGAGAGAAACTCCGCCACAATGAAGCTCTGCCGCTGTTATTACGGGGAGATGCCTGATGCTGAGGCAATCAAACAACTTCGTCACGATTTTGAAGAAGCGGTTAAGCAGTCCCCGCAGATGAAACATGAACTGCTGATTCATACGGAGAAAAAACCCGCGCGTGAGCTGATAGAACAGCTCCCTTCAGGTACCATGGTATATACTACTGCTGAACTGCGCGGGCTGCTGGAGCGGCTTGCCTCGGATGAAGCGCCTAAGCCGGAGCAGAATAAAAAATCCGGCGCGGTAAAAACTCTCCGCAGAAAGAAAGCAATAAAAGTCTGATGATTATTAAACTTTATACAACTGATCTTTAGCCCCGGGATACGCTGTTGAAGTTCGTGAACAAAAATTTAAATACAAAACAAATGAAAGGTCCGGTTTCGTTATGAGAAAAAGTTACTTTTTTCTTTGGGTGTTCTTACTGTTTTATGGGATAAGCGGGGTGGGGTATGGGCAGGTGAGTATAACACAATTTGATGTGGCTAGTACACAAAACTTTTCTGGTTTAGGTTCTTCAGGAACAGCAACGTTACCAAGTGGCTTTAAGATTGGGACGGACTGGTCTTCAGGTAGCACAGCAACAACTTTGGCATACGGAACAAGTGGAACGGGAATTGTGACGGGTACTTCAGGCGGAGGAGCAATCAACTGGGCGAATGGTGTGACTGCAAGCTCTACGGATAGAGCTCTGGGTTTTCTAGCAACCGGATCATATACTTCACCGAGAAGTATAATATTTGCTTTTACTAATAATACTGGAAATACAATCGGAAGTTTAGATGTGTCATGGAATTATGAAAAATTCCGCTCTGGCACAAGAGCATTCGATTGGACATTCTTTCATGGATCAACATCTACTGCTGGTACCGCAAATACCAATGGTAATCAGTCATATGCAGCTGATGCAAATAATACAACTATTCCAAATCCACCCTCTTCAATCTCAAAATCGTTTACTATTAGCAATTTATCAATAGCAGATGGTTCAACATACTATTTACGATGGACTTATACTGGCTCAGGAGGTAGTACAAATGCCCAAGGATTGGGAATAGACGACTTTTCAGTTACTGCGAAAATTATTGAACCAACTACACAATCTAGTGGGATTGGTTTTTCTTCAATTGGAGATAATAGTTTCACTATAAGCTGGACGAGTGGAAACGGTGCGAACAGAGTTGTCCTTTTAAGGGAAAGTAGTGCGGTAACTTTTGTGCCGAGTGATGGCACAGCACCTCCGGCATTTGTTTCTGGGGATATATTAGAAACAAGTGACGACGGAAACGGTAATTACTTCATTTACAATGGTAGCGGCAATTCGGTTGATGTTACAAATCTGAATTCGGGAACAACCTATCATGTCGCAATATATGAGTATAATGGCAGCGGCACAGGAGTAAACTATCTTAGTGTAAACCCTGCTACTGGCAATCAGGCAACAACCGGAGGTGGATCTCCCCTTATTCAAATTACTCCATCGACTCTAACTGGCTTCAATTATATTGAAGGAAGCGGACCATCTTCTTCTCAAACATATTCACTCTCAGGGACAAACCTTACTCCTGACTCAGATGATTTGACTGTTACAGGGTCAGCCAACTATGAGGTGTCAACAGATAACAGCAGTTTTGGTTCTTCAAGAACCGTATCTTATTCCGGCGGAACTCTGACTTCAACCACTATTTATGTACGCCTCAAATCTGCTCTTCCTGCGGGAGAATACAATTCTGAGATTATTGCTAATTCAGGCGGCGGAGCAACAACGATAAATCTTACAGCAAGCGGATCTGTATCTTATGCTGAACCATCAGCACAGGCAAGCAATGTTACATTTTCTACTATAAGCGCAACCGGATTTACCATTAATTGGACATCCGGAAATGGTACGAAGCGGCTTGTTGTGGTAAAATCCGGCAGTGCTGTTGATACTGACCCTACCGATGGTGTTACCTATACTGCAAATCCAGCTTTTGGCAGCGGTACACAGATTGGTACAGGCAACTATGTTGTATACAATGACAATGGCAGCAGTGTGGCAGTAACGGGATTAACTTCCGGCATAACATACCATGTGGCTGTGTATGAATATAATGGCGGGTCAGGTTCAGAGAATTATAGAACTTCGGATGAGGCAACAGGGTCACAGATGACGACTTTGAATGCCGTTTATTTTGATGGTTCTGCAACTTATACACAGAATTTTAATACACTCGCTTCTTCTGGTACATCTTCAACCTTGCCAACAGGGTGGTACTTATCTGAGTCGGGTTCAAGTGCTAATACAACTTATACAGCCGGAACAGGAACGGGTACTGGTGGAGATACTTACAGTTTTGGGGCGGCAGATAATTCAGATCGTGCATTTGGAGGGCTTCTATCATCAAGCGTAATACCAACTGTTGGTCTGGCTTATGTAAATAATACCGGTGGCACAATAACAAATCTTCCAATTTCATATATTGGTGAGCAGTGGCGTTTAGGCGCAACAAGCCGAGTTGATCAATTGGATTTTGCATACAGTACAAACGCAACATCACTAACAACAGGAACTTGGACAGAATTTAACGCTCTGGATTTTGTAGCACCTGTTACAAGCGGTGCATTGGGTGCATTAGATGGCAACATTACAGCAAACCGAGTTGCCATTGGTGCAGAAATTACCGGCTTAAATCTTGCAAACGGTTCTGTTTTGTGGATTCGCTGGACAGATTTCAATGCATCAGGATCAGATGACGGCCTTGCCGTCGATGATTTTCAGATTGTAGTACAGCCGGCAACTCAGGCAACTTCCGTTAATTTTACCGGTGTAACAACAACAGGGTTTACTATTAACTGGACGAACGGTTCAGGCAGTAACCGTGTAGTTATTCTTAAATCGGGATCCGCGGTTGACTCAGACCCTATCGACGGAACAACATATTCAGCAAATGCAGCATTTGGCAGCGGAACACAGATTGGTACCGGAAACTATGTTGTATATAACGGCAGCGGCACAAGCGTTGCAGTAACCGGGCTGACATCAGGTGTAACATATTATGCTGCAGTTTATGAATATGACGGACTTTCAGCTGTAACAAACTACCTGACTACATCGCCGGCTACCGGAAATCAAACAACTTTAGCTCCGGCAATTGCTCTTTCTTCTCCATCGCAGGTGGTGACAGGAAATATATTTAAGGGCTCGGATGATAACGTTATTTCAAAATTCCAGCTTGCAGTAACAACAGCACAGGCAACAGTTACTTTAATTTCTGTGCCCCTGGCAGGAACGTATCTTGCTGTAGATATTAAAGCATCAGGTCTTAAGCTGTGGTATAATTCTACAAACTCTTTCAGCGGAGCAACTCAACTCGGTACCTCACAGAGTTCTGTAAGTGAAGGCACAGGTGAAACGGTTTCTTTTTCATCACTGAGCCAGAATATATCTGCTGATGCAACGGGTTATTTCTTTGTTACAGCAAGCATAGCAAATGAAGCAGGGGATGACAAAACTATTTATGCAGGAGCAATGTCAGCAGGTAACTTTACCGTATCTTCAGGCAATAAATCCGGGACAACAACTCAGGGAGGAACCCAGACCATCATAGCAAATCCAGAGCCGGTGATAACAATTACTGCCGATCCAGCCCTTACTGAGGAAAATCTTAACGGAGCAGTTGTAACAATAACTCTGACCAATGTTGAGTTTACTGATGATCAGTTTGACGCAGAAAACTTTACACTGAATAATGTACCTGAAAGTATAACAATAGGCTCATTGGAATATGTGAGTACCAGTTCTGCAAGATGTACTCTATCTTATGATGGTACTGACTTTGATGCCAATATAACAACTTTCAGCATAACCATACTTGATGGGGAGTTTTCTGGCAGTCCAGGTGATCTTACCAGTGATAATCTGACAATTACCGCAACGGTTGAAGTTGTCCCGACAGTTACAACCAACGAAGCGATAACAAGCAAAACCTCAACAACCGCAGTCTGGGGTGGTGAAGCAACTGCGACGGGCGGAGAAAGCGTTACTGTGAAAGGAATAGTCTGGAGCACTTCAGCTTCACCTACAGTGGCACTTGAAACAAAGACCACTGAAGGAGCAGGTCTTGGTGCGATCACCGGAAATATGACCGGCCTTTCACCTAATACTACCTACTATGTGAGAGCATATGCAACAAACAATGTAGGAACAGCTTATGGCACGGAACGTTCATTTACGACAGACGGTCTTGGTACTCCTCCCACAGCTAATGCAGCAAGCAATATTACTTCAACCGGCTTCACCGCAAACTGGGGCAGTGTACTAGGTGCATCAAGCTATCGCCTTGATGTTGCAACGGATGAGAATTTTACTGGAGTGATTAATGCAACTGACCTGCTTATCTCTGAGTATGTTGAGGGTTCGAGCAATAATAAATATATTGAAATCTTCAATGGTACGGGGGCTTCTGTTAACCTGGCAAATTATGAATTGCGGTCGTTTGCAAATGGATCAACTTCACCAGCATCCGAGGCATTAACAGGAACATTGGAAAGCGGAGCTGTAATTGTGCTAAAGAACTCATTAGCTGCATTAACTCTGCCATCCGGTGTATCAGCAACAAACAATAGCGCTGTTAATTTTAACGGTGACGATGCTGTTGCAATTTATAAAATCTCAACAAGCTCATATGTTGACATATTCGGGCGAATTGGAAATGATCCTGGTACTGCCTGGAGCAGTGGTTCACATTCAACACTCGATAAAACTCTAAGAAGAAAATCAACTGTTACTGCAGGAATAACAACTAGTCCAACCGGGACAGGTTCAGGTGCATTTACTACTTTGGAGACTGAGTGGGAAGTGTATAACATTGATGTTGTATCAGGTCTTGGCAATCATTCCTATGGTACAGAGTTCTATGTTACAGGTTATAAAAATCTTACTGTTGCGGGAACATCACAAAGCGTTACGGGTCTTAACCCCGGGACCACATACTACTACCGCGTCCGCGGATTCAGTGCAAACAGCACAAGCGGTAACTCAGGAGTAATCACTGTCAGAACGGCTGATAATTCTCAGAGTGCTTCTGTTACCACAGGAAATAATGTATCGGCTCCGGTAACCGGAGCAACCGGTGTTGAAGAAGTTCTCTTCACGAGTGTCGCAACCGGCGGCAACATCAATGTTGCAAGATTTAACGAACCACCAACAGGGGGAACATCCGGTATAACCGGTAATATCAGCCAGTACAGACTGATCATTGAACCTGATAATGTTCTCGTATTTGATGAGCAGGCTGGTTATAAACTCAGATTTAAGGCATCAGATCTTCCGGGTATTACGACCAGACCGGAAAACCTTAATACTACATCTGTTCGTCTGCATAAGAGAAGCACTCCCGGCTCAGGAGATTTCTCCGCGGCAATTACTATGACGTATTACCGCAATGAGGATCCGGCATTGGATTATCTTGAATCAGATCTTATCACAAACGGGTTCAGTGAATTCATTTTCAGCAGCCCGGATCAGCCCCTCCCCGTCGAACTGGTTTCCTTTACCGCGAAGGTGAAGAGCAGTGAGGTGCATCTGCAGTGGGAGACTGCTACCGAAGTAAACAATTACGGATTTGAGGTTGAACGGTCAAATGCTGTTGAAACGATACATGCATCGTCAACACAGGGACGCACCTGGCAGAAGATCGGTTTTGTTGAAGGTAACGGCAACTCAAACTCTCCGAAATCTTATTCATTCACGGACAGAAACGCCTCCGCAGGCAAATATATATACCGCCTGAAGCAGGTTGATACCGACGGTGCATTCGACTATTCTGATGAAGTGGCAGTTGATCTCGGCACTCCGGCTCAGTTCTCTCTTTCACAGAACTATCCGAACCCGTTCAATCCGTCAACTCTGGTGCAGTATGCTGTGCCGGTGCAGTCGGTTGTGGTTCTGGAAATCTATGATATCACCGGTACACGGGTCGCGCAGCCGGTTAACGCTCTGCACGAACCGGGTTCTTATTCGGCACTTTTTAATCTTACTGACCTTAATCTGGCATCAGGCACATATATTCTTCGCCTGAAAGCTTCAGATATGACAGGTAATATGCTTTATTCCGCAAGCAACAAGATGTTGCTGCTGAAATAATTGTCAGGAACAACAAGATGATTAACTGTATTTTTTCGAAGACAAACTGCAATATCCTCCAGGGAGATATTATGTTTGACGGGCTGGACGATACAGAGGCTACGAAAATGTTGCAGAAATACAATGAGAGGAAAATGCAGTTTGTTTATATTTCTGCCGGTATAGCAGCACTGATCATATCGCTGAAGGTTCTGTACTATGCTGCCGGGGTTTGATATAATTCATTTCAGGCAGGAGGTTACTTCTTTCAAAAGGAGTATCTCCTGCCGGCCTCAGTTCCTCATAAGGAGAAGTAATGCGGAAAACAAATACATCTGCACCAAAGAATGATAAAAAAATCAAAAAATATAATATCAGGAAATAATTGACTGAATTGCTCAATGAGAATACCCCCGCAATACTTGAAACCAAACTTGTAATCCGGACTCTCAGAAGCCGGGGCAGGGAGTTAATCAGTTTATTTAACAGCTATGCAGAGAGAACTCTGGCGCTTTTGATTCTTATTTCAGCATCCCCCTTGATTGCGGCTATGCTGATCATCGCGGCTATTGAAACGAGATCGCTGCCATGGTATATACAAGAACGGGGTCTGACTCTGGATAAATACCGCTTCCGCATTTATAAAATAAGGACCATGAAAGAAACAACGGAAGCAGCTGATAATAACGGTATATTTATCAAAAGCGGTCTTGCGCGACAGGTTACTGTTGCGGGAAGATTTTTGAGGAGAACCGGGCTTGACGAGCTGCCACAGTTGGTAAATATCCTTAAAGGTGAAATGTCATTTATCGGGCCAAGACCTCTTTCAGTTGAAGATCTGAAGCTGATGCTTATGGAGCATCCGGCAGAATACCGGATGCGGGGATTGCTCACTTCAAAGCCGGGGATATCCGGTTATTGGCAGATATTTGGTGACCGGTAGATGGGAGTCAAAAATCTAATAGAGCTTGAAATGAAATATGAAAATGAAAAATCCCCTATAGTGGATTTATTTCTTGCTGCAGTAACCGTACCGGTCGTGGTTTTTGCGAGGCACTCCGATGCAATATCGAAGGAGGAAGGGGAATGAAAGCTAAATGCGGGATAGAGATTTGTTATAAAAATGATATTTGTCCAATAATCTCCATCACATTAATTATACGTTAACAGAAAGGTGTTCATATGAAACATGGTTACCTTAGTTCGTTTTTTCGGCAGTTCTTTAATTCAAGTAATATATTATCAATATTTTATACGGAGGCAATATGAAAAAGCTGCTTCTAATACTTTTTATCTCAGGAATATTCACAACATCATTCGGACAGTTTACAACTCTTTGGGAAAGAAACAGCCGCACAGGTGCTGCTGATGTTAAGCCAAGTTGGTTTGGCTCAGGAACGGAGAGAGGTATTGCCTATGGAAACATGGGTAATGGGGGGAGGATTTATGTACTTAGTAGAAATGGAGGCAATATAGTTAGGACAGTGAATGCTGAAACCGGTGCTGATATTAGCCCTCAACCAGGTTTTACATTTAATGTTTCCGGTCAAGTAAACCAACTTATCACTGTCAACGATCTGGAAATGACGACAGACAATGTATTAATTTCTTCAAGTGTTAGTAGTAATACTGTGGGAACAGAACTGTATCTACATGTTGCCACTTCTGAAGGAGGAGCCTTTACTCGTTATACAATGACTTTAGATGTAACAACAGAGAGAGTCGGGGACAAAATTACCGTTGTTGGATCATGGACAGCAGGAACGGTTGAAGTCTGGGCACCGGTCGCAAGTATGGCATCAAATGGAAAGATATATATATTTAAAACAACAAACCAAGGAACTACCTGGACAAAGAGTTCTATAACTCTATCTGGTACATATACTTCAACAGTAGGAAATTCGGCTGTTGCACCTTTTGGTACTGGCGGAGATAAATCATTTTATATAACAGGAAATGGCGCACTCCCCAGGAAACATACCTCCGCAGGAGCCTATGTTGCCAATAGCTTGATGAACTCAGTGACCGTGTCTTCATCAAAAGCCGGGATTAAATATCTTTCAAATGTTGGTAAAGATTATATCGTAGTATATGGATATCGAACAGATCCTTCAACAAGCGAAATTCAAATAGGAAGGGGAATTATTTATGATGTTACTAATCCCGGGTCTCCAACCACATTTGGGGCGACACCGCTTCAGGGTTCGGCGGCAGCGACCAATTCAATTAATGGAGATATTACCTATAGTCTTAACACGGATGGCACATTTACTATATATGTGCTGGCAACAGATCAAGGTATCGGAGCATATAAAACTACAACCGGCACTATTGGCTGGGGCAACATACAATCTCCTGCAACAGCTTCAATTACCACAGCGGAATCAGTTACCATTTACGGACAAGTGTATGTTTCAGGTGTTACAGAGCCGGCTGGCCAGGGTGCTGGCATTGGTGCCTGGCTTGGCTACAGTACATCCAACACAAACCCTAATACATGGACTAACTGGATACCGGCAACATTTAATACTCAGTCCGGTAATAACGATGAATATCAGGCATCATTGTCAGGGCTTTCAGCGGGAACTTATTATTATGCATACAGGTATCAGAATCAGCTTGGCCAGTACTATTACGGCGGCACCGGAGGAGCCTGGGATAACAGTTCGGGTGTTTTAACTGTTACTGAACCCCCTACTACATTTGATTTTATCAATCTTCAGTATCCCGGCAGTGGATCAATAACAACATTGCAATCTATTGATATTTACGCGCAGGATTATATTGCTGGTGTGACTAATCCTGCCGGTGCTGCATCAGGAGTATCCTGCTGGATAGGATACAGTTCAGAGGATTCAGACCCAAGTACCTGGACAAACTGGGTTGCTGCTTCTTTTAGCAGCCAGCAAGGGAATAATGATGAATACAAAGGCACTCTTTCCGGACTTGCTGCAGGTAATTACTACTATGCAAGCCGGTTCCAGCGAAATAACGGCGACTATTACTATGGTGGTTACAGTACAGATGGGGGCGGAACATGGGATGGAACGACCAATGTTTCAGGTACTTTGACTGTAACTATACCACCAACATCCGTTAACTGGGCAAATTTGGCAAGCCCTGCAAGCGGGAGTATTAATACACTTGAATCCATTGACATTTTTGGACAAATCTATGTTGAAGGAATTACCAACGGCTCCGGTCAGGCATCCGGTATATCTTGTTGGATTGGTTACAGTACTGAAAATACTAATCCAAACACCTGGACTGACTGGGTGGCAGCAACTTACACTGGGGATGTTGGCAATAATGACAATTATAAAGGGACTTTGAGCAGTCTTACGGCAGGCACATACTACTACGCCACAAGATGGCAGCGAAACAGCGGTGACTATTACTATGGCGGTTATAGTGGTAGCGGCGGCGGTTTCTGGGATGGTACGGCTAATGTTTCGGGAACATTAACCGTGTCAACTCCTCCGACAAATGTTGATTTTGTAAATCTTCAGTATCCTGGCACGGGGTCAATTACCGCGGCAAGCACTTACGATGTATACGCTCAAATATATATTGCCGGTGTTACACCTCCCGCAGGACAGGCGGCCGGTATCACCTGCTGGATTGGCTATAGCACGGAAAACAGTAATCCGAATTCAGAAGGATGGACCTGGATTTCCGCGAGCTATTTTGGCAGCGCAGGAATAGGCAATAATAATGATGAATACAAAGCTGTTCTCAGTATTGGCAAGGGCACATATTACTACGCAAGCCGCTTTCAGCGCAACGGAGGTGACTATTACTACGGTGGCTACAGCACAGACGGCGGAGGAACTTGGAACGGCTCAACGAACATTTCCGGTACCCTTAATGTAAGCGGGCTAACCGGAACTTACTATATAGGTACTGCTGGAACAAAACCAGGCGGCGGTAATCCCGATTTTACAACGCTTAAAGCCGCGTGTGATAATCTTAATGCAAATATTGTGGATGGAAATGTTACCTATCTTATAACAAGTGACCTGACCGAAGCAAACGATGTATTTATCGGAGCAAATACAAATTCTTTTACGGTTACATTTAAACCATATACCGGATTAAACCCGGTGATTAATTTTACCCAAACAACATTACACGCACTAACCGCTACTACGGGTATTGATGGACATCTGGTTATCGGTTCGCCGACTGGTACGAATGATAACATGATAAAAACAGACAGGATAGTAATTGACGGATCCAATGAAAATAATGGAACAACAAAAAACCTGACGATAAATGGTGCGGCTACTTCCTTGCAAAAGTCGGTAATCAGAATCTTCGGCGATAATGATAATAATCATATTAAAAACTGTATTATAAATACAGCTAGTACAAGCGGAAGTTCTAATGCACCGGTACAAGCCACGCTCAGATTCTCCAGTTCGACGAATTATCAGCCAGATAATCTGACAATTCAGAATAATACACTCAATGCAACTTCTGGTAATGGAGCTAATGGTGTATTTATCAATAATTCTGGATCAGCAACCACGGGTCTTTCAAACTTGGTTGTCCGGGAAAATGTGATTTTTGCCAGAGTAAGAGCCATTTATGTTTCCTACACCATTAATAGTGATATTTATGGTAATACGATAGAAATGAATAGTCAGGCAGATCAATCTGCGGCGGGTATAATACTCACAACAAATTTTGCTGCGGCTGGAACATTTAATATTTACAATAATAATATTAAAAGACTGCGTTCGCTAAATATAACTTCTGGGGCAAGTAGTGGCATTATAGGTATAGACAATCAAAATGTCTCACCGAAAATTGTTAATATTTATAATAACTTTATTTCAGGTTTTGAGTCTGCATCTTCCACAACAAATACAAAGTTTTATGGAATACGAGTTGCTAATTCATCAACCTCTAATGTTTATTATAATACGATTTACATTCCCGAAATGACTAATTTTAGCAGTTTCGGAACTTCGTTTATAGCGGGAATAGTTTTTGCAACAGCAGCCACTACAGAAGCCAGTCCTACGGGAACAGTAAATCTCAAAAACAACATAATTGTTTCAAATGAAACATCTATGAAGGTTTGGAACATCCGTAGAGTTGGTAGCAGTGGTACGTTTACATCAGACTATAACGATTTATTCTTCAACTCAGCAAATCCGTCTGGATACATGGGTTATTTTGATGCATCCGATTACCAGAGTTTGTCTGACTGGAGAACAGTAAGTTCACAGGATGCAAACAGCATCTCTGCTGATCCTTTGTTTCATAACCCATCCAATCTGCATGTTCTGCCAGTTTCACCAGTTGCATCGGCAGGGACTCCTATTGAAAGTTATACAGTTGACTTTGATGGACAGGTAAGAAGCGGAACAAATCCGAGTCTGGGTGCTGATGAAGTCACGCCTGTAAATCAGTCATCGTCTGGTATCGCTGCTAATCCGCAGGCATCAACTGAAAACACGGTGATTGCATTAGAATCATCCGGAGGTATGACATTTAACCCAACGTCAACCCTGACGGGCGATGTGCGTGGGTACTTCTTTGCCATCGGAAGATCCGGATCTGCACCTGCGGGTGTGGTAAATATTGCAAATTACTTCTGGTCAGTATCAACGAATGCTGGATCCTTTAGCGGATCAGCAAGATTTTATTTTGATAAAATATCTGGAAATGGAATAACTACACCAAGTACGCTTAAACTGCTCAAACGAGATCATGATGGAGCTTCATGGGTCGAATATACAGATATCACGCGGGGTGACGACTATATCCAGGCAAATAACCTGACTAGTTTCTCTGATTTTACTTTGGGCGGCGGGATGGATAATCCCCTCCCCGTTGAGCTGGTTTCATTTACAGCCAAACCAAAAAACGGCGCGGTTCAGCTTCAGTGGAAAACCGCAACCGAGGTTAACAACTACGGCTTTGAGGTAGAACGGAAGCACAACAATCTGACGTCTGCTGAGGGAAACTGGCAGAAGATAGGTTTTGTTGAAGGTAACGGCAACTCAAACTCTCCGAAATCCTATTCCTTCATGGATAGAAATGCAACGGCCGGCAAATATATATACCGCCTGAAACAGGTTGACGCTGACGGTGCTTTTGATTATTCAGATGAAGTGTTTGTGGATCTCGGCACACCGTCTCAGTTCTCTCTTTCACAGAACTATCCGAATCCGTTTAATCCGTCAACTCTGGTGCAGTATGCTGTGCCGGTGCAGTCGGTTGTGGTTCTGGAAATCTATGATATCACAGGCACAAGAGTCGCGCAGCCGGTTAACGCTCTGCATGAACCGGGCGCTTATTCGGTAATGTTTAATCTGACGGAACTGAATCTGGCTTCAGGCACGTATATCTATCGCCTGAGTGCAAAGGATATATCTGGAAATTTAATGTATTCGGCTATCAACAAAATGTTATTACTTAAATAAAAGAAAGGGTAAACAAAATGAACAACAGAATTTTTTCACCGGACAACTGGGATATCAGCCAGGGCGATTATATATCAAACGAGCTGGACTATACCGAGGGCGCTAAAATGATGCAGAAGGACAAAAAGAAGAAGATGGCAGGCGTCTTTATTTCCGCAGGATTTGTGGTGGCCGTCATGCTGATGAAAGTTCTAAATTTTACTGCTGCTATAAAGCTGTAAAAATAGTGTAAGATATAATTCAAAGCCGCGCGATCGGAAACTCTCCCATCGCGCGGCCTTTAAAAAGTGAATAGGTTTTGAAGGAAACCATGGGTTCCAAAAAACGTGGAAAGACATTTTGAAAAAAAGGACGATTTGCCTCTGCATTGCATATAATTTTCATTCTATCCCTTTAAAAGTTAAACTTCATGAAAACAGTACTTTTGCTTCTTATTCTTTCGATTTGTCTCTTTGCACAGCAGGAGAAATCAGTACATCAATCCGAATCTGAGTATTACTCCAGGAATCCTGGATTGGTTGGCCGGGAGTTCTTCAAGGCATCAGCTAATCCTGAGCTCGAAGGTATTGAATCGGTTTCGCACCAAATATATGGCTTTCATCCTTACTGGGTAAGTGATGCAACTGCTTCAGGCTATTATTATAGTCTGCTCACTCATGTCGCTTATTTTAGCGCGGAAGTTGATAACTCAACTTCCACTACTGGAGGATTCAGCACAACACGCAACTGGGCTACTACTCAGGTAGTGGATTATTGCAAGAAAAACGGCGTTAAAATTCATCTTACTATCACTATGTTTTCTAACCATGACAGAGTGCTTGCGAATGCCGCGTATCGCACAAACCTTGTTAACAATATTATCACACAAGTAAATCTGCGCGGGGCAGACGGCGCAAATATTGATTTTGAGACTATATCCTCCGGCCAGAAAGATAATTTCAGATTGTTCATAGCAGAATTGGGCTCTGCACTTAAGGCGAACAATCTTGAACTGGTAATTGAGCTTCCGGCTGTTGACTGGAGCAACATTTTTGATAATACATTTTTTACCACCGTTAACAGCAATATTGACTTCTATTTCCTGATGGCATATGATTATTATTATAAGGGAAGTTCAACTGCAGGACCTATTTCGCCTCTTACAACCGGTACTTCAATCCGTCATGTGATGCGAAGCATTACAACTTATAATAGTGTGGGGGTTCCTCTCAATAAACTGATTACCGGTTTTAATTATTACGGATACGAATGGCCTGTTTCAGCAAGCACAAGAATGGCTTCCGCAACAGCGGAGGGGGTAACCAAGACCTTCAGCCAGGTTAAAACTGCAATAAGCACTATTCCTTCCGGAGATAAATTTTTTGATGACACCTATAAATCGCCCTGGTATAGGTATCAGAGCGGCTCGCAATGGTATCAGACCTGGTATGATGATTCGCTCAGTCTTTCGATGAAATATGATTCTATAAAATCCAGAGGATGCGCGGGAACCGGCATGTGGGCGCTTAGCTATGACGGCGCCAATACTGATTTATGGGGAGCATTAAAAAAAGCTTTTGCCTCAGAATCTAATAACGCAAATACTATTCTGGCAAATTTTGAATCTTCTTCAGGTACGTTTAACAATATTCCTACATTCAGCGGTTCTACAGTAGGCATTTCAACCTCATCAACTTCAGCCAGGAGTTTGGGACAGGCATATAATGGATGGGCATCTCTTGAAGTGGTTTTGATGGACAATGCTTCATCATCAAGCAATTGGACTGTGCGGCTTCTTTCTGGAGGCGGAACCCCGGCGAATAATACCACTCTGTCATCAACCGGATATATTGGTTTCTACCTCAAAACATCTTCCGCTCCGGCTGGGGCACAGATTGCGGTCACCATTGATGACGGCGCTGGGGGAACGGAGCTTTCTTCGAAGAAAACTGTCATTAATAATGGGCAGTGGAATCTTTATGAATGGAGTCTGCAGGAAGCAGGCTGGGTAAGCTTTGCAGCAGGGAACGGAGTTGTTAACGGTCCAACGATTACGCTCGATGCAATAATGTTTTATGCATTAAATAATTCACCCGACTGGACATCACTTATTGATGATGTCAGTTTTAACTCTACCACTCCCCTGCCCGTCGAACTGGTTTCTTTTACCGCGAAGGTAAAGAGCAGTGCGGTGCATCTGCAGTGGGAGACTGCTACCGAAGTAAACAATTACGGATTTGAGGTTGAACGGTCAAATGCCGCAGAAACGATGCATGCATCGTCTACACAGGGACGCACCTGGCAGAAGATCGGCTTTGTTGAAGGTAACGGAAACTCCAACTCTCCGAAATCTTATTCATTCACGGACAGAAACGCCTCCGCAGGCAAATATATATACCGCCTGAAGCAGGTTGATACCGATGGTGCATTCGACTATTCTGATGAAGTGGCAGTTGATCTCGGCACTCCGGCTCAGTTCTCGCTTTCACAGAACTATCCGAACCCGTTCAACCCCTCAACTCTGGTGCAGTATGCTGTGCCGGTGCAGTCGGTTGTGGTTTTGGAAATCTATGATATCACCGGTACACGGGTCGCGCAGCCGGTTAACGCTCTGCACGAACCGGGTTCTTATTCGGCACTTTTTAATCTTACTGACCTTAATCTGGCATCAGGCACATATATCTACCGCCTGAGCGCGACTGATATGTCAGGCAATATTATGTATTCGGCTATTAACAAAATGTTATTACTTAAATAAAAGAAAGGGTAATCAAAATGAACAACAGGATTTTTTCACCTGCAAACTGGGATATCCGCCAGGGAGATTATATATCGAACGAGCTGGACTATACCGAGGGAACAAAAATGATGCAGAAAGACAAAAAGAAGAAGCTGGCAGGCGTCTTTATTTCTGCAGGATTTGTGGTGGCAATCATGCTGATGAAAGTTCTGAATTATACTGCTGCAATAAAACTGTAGCATAATTTCAGACAGAATTCAAGGCCGCGGAAAGGGTACACTCCTTTTCCGCGGCTTTTTTATTGGGAGAATCTCCCGCAAAGACATTTCAAAGAAGCGGATTATCCAACCGGGCACTAACAGCAAACTATGCATGTTATATGGTTTAGAATTATCTTAACATCATGAAAACAGCACTTTTTCTTCTTTCTTTTTCGTTTCTTTTATTGGCGCAGCCTGAACAGCCGGGACCCTATCAGCAGGGGACGGTGAGTTATCAGATTCAGCGGGGAAACAGGCAATTCAACACAACGTTTTATTACCCCGCTCTCTCAGGAGGATCAGCCGCACAGCCGGATACCGCAAACGGTCCTTATCCGGTGTTTGTATTCGGTCATGGTTTTTTCATGCAGGTGAGCTATTATACCACCATGCTTAAGCATCTTGCCTCGCACGGATATATTGTTGCTGCTCCGCAGTTCAGTGATACGCAGCATGGGGAACTTGCCAATGATATGATTGCAATTATCCAGTGGCTTCACGCGCAGAACCGGACTCCCGGCTCAATCTTTTACCATCTCGCGGATACTCTTTTTACCGGAGTCTCAGGCCACTCAATGGGGGGAGGAGCCTCGCTCCTTGCTGTCACCAGAAGCGATCTGATCAGACTTGCTGTACCTCTTGCTCCGGCTGAAACCAATCCTTCGGCGATTCAGGTCATGGGGCAGGCAAAAGCGCCGGTATATATCATCGCCGGACAGAATGACGGAGTGACTCCTGTCAGCACCAATCAGCTACCGATGTATAATAATGCTCCTCCCTTTAAGGCGCTGAATATCTTAAAAGGGGGCAACCACACAAAGTTTATGGATGTATCAACGTTTGACTGGTCAGATCTGCGCGGTTACCTCAGCCGCGGTGAGCAGCTGCGCATTACCAGAAGATATCTGACTGCTGCCAGTAATCTTTTTCTGAAGGGGGATACCACCATGCATAAGTGGCTTTTCGGGAATCCGGCACTCACTGACACACAGATCGTTTATGCTGACACGCATGCGCCGCAGAAACCCTGGCGCTTCAGACAGATTGGGCCTGAAGGACCACAGCCGGCTGATGATATTTTATTCGTGTGGAATGCATCCCTTCCTCTGCTGCCCGGGGATTCAGTGCGTTATGAAATTGCCCTCTCAGCACCGGGTGCCGCACAGCCCGGGTTTATATATCACACAGCGGATACTCTGTTTACTCTGAACGATGCTCCGTCAGGGGAATGGCTCTGGCGTGTTACTGCTTATACTTCTGATACAACTTTTACTGAATCAGAAAATGGAATGATGATAACAGTTCCTGCTGTCTCAGGAGTAAAGAATGAAAGCAGTAGCAGCAGTTCTGATGTATCAGTAAGCGTGTATCCTAATCCTTCAAAGGGGAAGATTTATATAAAAGGGAAAGAGGGGATGCGGGTAAAGATTTATTCGATAACAGGAGAATTGATGGCGGAAGTGGCTGCTTCATCTGTCCCGGTTATGGTAAACAAGATATTTGCTCCGGGTGTATATATTATTACTGCTCCGGGCGGCATTGCCGGAAAATTCATTATACAATTATGAAGTATGAATTATGAAGTATGAATTGTGAATTGTGAAGTATGATTTGTGAATTGTGAAATAAATTGTAATCAATGTACGTTGTTAATTGTACGCTGTACATTGATTACTAATTACTAACTACTAATTACTAATTACTAATTCCTAATTGTTTATAGTTTATCTATCCATGAGAGACTTTCCTCGTTCGCCATAAATTCTTCCACCTGCTTAACATCGTACTCGCTTCCGATAAAGATGGGGGTGCGTTCGTGAAGTCCGGTCGGCTGAATTTCCAGAATCCGCTGTTTTCCGTCTGATGCTTTTCCTCCTGCTGCTTCCATAATCATTGCCATCGGATTGCATTCATACATCAGGCGGAGTTTGCCTTTGGGACTGCGGGAGTCGGCCGGATACATAAAGATGCCGCCATAAAGGAGGGTGCGGTGAACATCCGCCACCATCGAGCCGGTATAGCGGGATGAATAGGGGCGCTGTGACTCAAGATCTTCTTCCTGAAGATGTTTTATATATTTCTTCAGTCCGGGGTGCCAGTATTTGTAATTGCCTTCATTGATGCTGTAGATTTTACCCTTCTGCGGAATGCGTATATCCTCATGTGAAAGGATAAACTCCCCGATAGAGGGGTCAAGTGTAAAGCCGTGCACACCGTCACCGGTGGTATATACCAGGATGGTGCTTGAGCCGTAAACCACATAACCGGCAACCACCTGATGAAGCCCCTGCTGCAGGCAGTCCTCCAGAGTGCCGGGATGTCCGTCTTCCGAAACGCGTTTATATATTGAAAAGATGGTTCCGATGCTCACATTGGCGTCAATATTGGAAGAGCCGTCAAGCGGGTCAAAAAGGAGCACATATTTGCCGATTTCGTAATTGGAGGGAATATGGATAATTTCTTCTTCCTCTTCTGATGCCATAATGCAGAGATGCCCTCCGTGGTCCATTGCCTTGAACATCATTTCATGGGCATACATATCAAGCTTTTTAACCTGCTCGCCGTGAACGTTTTCAGAGCCGGCAAAACCGAGTATGTCAACCAGTCCGGCTTTATTTACTTCCAGAGAAATTACTTTGAAGGCGAGCACCAGATCGCTGAGCAGGCGGCTGAGCTCTCCGGTAGCTCCGGGATGCTTTTTTTCTCCTTCGATGATGTGACGCTCAATGGTCATGAACCTCATTTTGGGCATTAACAAACTCCGATGATGTGTAAGAGGAATATTTCAATTGCTGAAAAATAAGGAATGCGAACTACATGAAAAATTAAATAGTTGCCCGTAATCAGAAACAAAAATGCCGGAAGCGGGACTTCCGGCATAAGAACACGGTAAACTATACGGGATGGGGCGTTTGCCTTAATTTCCCGTAAAAGCCCTGATATTATAGGTAAACGTGAGGAGGAAATACTGCTGCAGCACCGCGGTTGAACGGTTTTCAGCGTAGAGTTCGTTCACTGAGCGGCTCAGGGATTCATTCTGTTTCAGGATGTCAAAGATATCCAGGCGCACTTCCCCCCTGTTATTTTCAAGGAATTTATAGCCCATCCCCATGCTCCAGATATAATAGTCCCGTCTGGCATCAGTAGGGAGCCCGGCATTATAATAAGCGCTGAAATCGGTTTTCACGAAAAGCTGATCAAGCAGAAACCAGTTAATATTAGCGCTTCCGCTGTGAACGAAATACTCATCACTCTGCGCCGTTTCAAGCTCGTTGCGGGTTTTATACCAGACCGGGGAGTAGCCAATCCGGAAATCAAGTTTCTCACTGAAATTGCTTGTCAGTGATATACCGGTGTTCACTGAATAGGTGTGGGAGAAGTTGATGCTCTGATTAATGCGCCCCGGCGTCTTGCCGTAATTAAAACCGGTGCTCAGATTCAGATTGCTTTTCAGCCATGAAACGGGGAGTCCGCCGCTGATGAAGGAACGGAGCGAAAGGGCGTAGTCAAAATTCTCAGGAGCCGTCAGCTGAGCACCGGCGGGGAGGGGGGTGCCGTCCGGAAGCGTCATGTTGCCCCGTCCCTGCGTTACGGAGTTTCCTATATACTGCTGAGTATAATTCATGAACATCATCGCGAAAAAGGTTGTACCGCTTGCCGGGTCAGTGCTCATATATCTGGTGCTGAGGCGGTGGCTGAACTCTTCTGCCAGATCAGGATTACCTGAGCGGAGTGCAAGGGGATTGCTGTTGTCAACCGTTCTCTGCAGCTGGCTTACCGAGGGCTGGCTGATGTTGGTTGAATACTGCAGACGGAGATTTTCCGTGCGAGAAAACTGCATCTGCATTCTGAATGAAGGAAGCACCCGTTCAAAGGTTTTATCAACCGTTTCTGTATAGGGGAAAACCTGCTCGCCATTCAGTGATGATGAGTGATAGGAGACACCTGCCATCAGATTCAGAAAATCATCACGCCAGCGGTATGACACTCCCGGGCGGTAGGTTATATAATCGTTATTGTATTCATTGGAGCGGAGTGTGTCGAACAGGGAATAGGTGTTGTCCGCCGGGTTTAGCAGATGTGCCTTCTTATTGCTGATGCTGTTGGTCAGCGAGCTGTTAAAATTAAATTGCAGCATACCTTTTTCGCCTACTGATTCAGTATATACGATGTTTCCGCCCAGGGTATATCCGCTTACGGGATTGTCAATCTCACGGTTTTCCGTAAGGCTCAGAAGTCCTCCGGCAAGATTGCGCACGGTTACCGCATCCTGAAGCTGATCGGTCTGTCTGTCATTAGCCGAAGTGTTAAGCGACACTGAAAGAGTGCGCCCCGGGGTGTCAAACTTATACCGGTAGAGAAGCTCGTTTGAAAAATTCCAGGCAAAAGCATCAGTGTTGTTTATGTTATCAGTCGCGCTCAGCGCTGTTCCGTCTGAATAGCCGGAGAAAGCAATGGTGGCATTGGATGAAGAGTTATCCTGCACGCTGAAGCGGGGCGTAAGGAGCAGGGAGCTTGAAGTGTCAATGGTATATTCAAATCTGCCGTTAAAGCGGTGGTTAAAGTTGTCAGCCGTTGAGGCGTAATCCTCGTTATATATATTATAAACCGCCGAATCGGAGAAATAGACCCGCTCGCTCCGCTGGCTGGTGCTGTTATCGGTATTGTTAAAAAAGTAGCTCGCGGTAACGCGGAAATCATCACCAAAGGCATCAGTATAATTAACGCCGAAGGAGTTTGTTCTGGTATTGCCGTCCTGATTACCCACAAGGAAGTTTGAGGCAGTGCCGCCGCCCCAGTTGCCGGGAGTGAAACCACCTCCGCCCCCTCCTCTGCCGCCGCGCCCCCCGCCTCCCCCGCCTGATGAAACACCAACAAGATCCTGCGATGAGAAGTTCTGTACATTGACATTGTTGGTCAGTCCGAGAAGCGAGATGCGCTGCTGATTATTGAATATATTATATACTGCTCCTCCTGAGTAGCGGTCCTCGGTGCCGTAACCTCCGTAGAGTTTACCGAACTGTCCGTTGCGGCGTTCGGGTCTGGTTACTATGTTGATGGTTTTGCTTGCGTTGCCGTCATCAAAGCCGGTAAACTGCGACTGCTCGCTCATCTGATCAAATATCTGAATCCGGTCAACCACCTCGGCCGGCAGATTACGCAGCACTGCGTTCGGATCATCACCAAAGAAGGGCCTGCCGTCAACCAGTACCCGCTTTACTTCTTCCCCCTGTGCTTTTATTACGCCGTCTTCTTTGGTGATACCGGGAATCTTTTGCACAAGATCTTCAGCGTTTGCATCGGGATTGGTCTTGTATGATTTTGAACTGAACTCTATGGTGTCTTCTTTTTGTATCGCGGGGATGGATTGCCCGGTAACGGTTACGTCTTCCAGTTCAATGGGTGAGCGTTTCAGGAATATGGTTTTCAGATTACTGCTTTCACTGCGGAGGCGGAGTGTGTCGGTATATTTTTCGTAGCCGATAAAGGAGATTTCCAGTATATACCGCCCCTGATTCAGACCGGTGAAACGGAACTTGCCTGAAGCATCGGTGGTGCCGTATTTTGAATAATCCGGGTTGCGCAGATGTTCCAGTTTTATATTGGCGCCGATGAGGGCTTTGCCGTCTGAGCTGTCTTTAACCGTGCCGGAGACTTCAAGTCCCTGGGAGAAGGTTAGGACGGTCAGCAGAAAAAAATGTATCAGTAAGAGACGCATAAAGAATTATAAAAAATGAAAAATGAATAATGAAAAATGAACAATGCCACTGAATTCTTCCTGTTTCGTAAAGTCAGATGACAATCTGTCAAATTAGAATTATGATATAAGCCGTAACCGGCACGGTATTTTTTGACAACAGAAGCGCCAGAATAGTTTAATTCAATTTACAACCTTTCTAAGGGTACGAAATTTTTTTTACCGCAAAGGGCGCAAAGTTAACCGCAAAGTCCCGCTGAGTTCAATTCTAAAATCCGGTAAAACCTCTCACAAAGAGCAATTCACAATTCACCATTCACAATTCACAATTATTTTTCAGTGTCCCGCAGCATTCCACATAGCCATCACACCCACGCGCACCTGAGTATCGGCAATACCACTGAAATCATCCTGATAGCGGAGCGCGGTATCGAGTACAAAATAGCGGTTCACAAAAAGGCGGAGCCCAACACTTCCGCTGTATCTGCGTTCAACCACAAATTTGGTATTCTTTGCGTCCACTGCAATCACCGGAGTGCTCAGCACTTCGGCAATCATGGTGGTGCGTTCGTTAAGCCGCCGGTCAAACCCGAAGAAAAAGTTGACCATATTCTGCTTCACCGTAACCGGGTTATAATTCCATACAGCATTGGTAAAATAAAGCTGGGCATCTTTATAGCGGATATCGGTAATGGTCAGTCCGCCGTGCAGTTCAACATCCCCGTATTTTGCGTATGTGAATGAAAGATATAAGCTGGTCATCCGCCACTTATAATCCACATACCTGAGCCCGAGGAGGTAGAGGTCTTCAGCGGAAGTTCTGATAGCTTCTTCATCGGATGAGGAGCCCTCCCAGGAGGAGTTTGACCTCATGCCGGCGCTAAGCTGCCAGGAGCGGTCATCCGCGGTATAGAGCTTTCCTTTGAGCGCGATGTTGCCGTAGTTTTCATCTCTGGAGAAAAGGGAAGCCATCAGGGAGGAAGTAGCCATTTCAATATCGCCGTAGCCCCCCAGGCCAAAAGCCACCGAGCCGAGGAAGCCGTTATCCCGTTCAAAGCCGAATGCGCCGCCGAGGATTATGGAAAGATCCAGAGGGTTAAGCACGCGGGCGGTCTGAATGGTGTAAAGTTTCGGGAGTGTATGATTAAAAGTGAAGCCGGCCTGCGGGGTGGTATAATTTATTGTGTCAGTCTGCGCCCATAAGCCGGAAGAAGCGGCTGCGAGCCAAAATGCCAGGAATAATCTTTTCATAATAAAATCCGGAAAATGTGTTGGGTAAAAATAACCAAAACCGGAGAGCAGGGGAAAGGTAAAAAAAAGTACCGGCAAGGGGACGGGCTGTCAGGTAGCGCCAGGTTTTCAGGAGGCGGGTAGAGATATTGAGTTTCTTATTATATTTGAAGCTAAAATCCGGGTTGAAATTATGGCGAATTCGCCATAATTAAAAGTTGCGCGGGTTGGAACTGTCATTAGATTATTGCAGAGGAATGGGATTCATTCATAACCAGCAAATCAGTTTCTATAAATTAAAATATTCTTATTTTTAAAGCCAAAATCTGGGTTGTTGATACCGGGTAGATGGGTTGAGGACAGGTCAGAAAGGCTCGCAATATTGCGGATACTCAATAGTTATAGAAGGTAGAACAATGAATACTAGCGTTGTGAGTGATCAAAAATTACCTATAAGTTATTGGACCCGATACTTAAGTTTTATAAACTATATTTCATTAAAAAAGACTGTCAACCTTTCGAAGTCTTTATATTTTTAGATGCTGGGAAAAGAGGTCATTAGTTCAAAACCTTCACTCTCAACAGCTTATAACACGGGCTTTCTAAAATGCGAGTGTACTTCGTGGACAAGAAAGTTGTAAATTTGAAACAGTATTTCTCCGGGAAAGCTAACGAAACCCGTACATTAGAAAGCCCGGGAACGTTAACGGATATTTTAAAACGACACGAAAATGACACCATCACCAGAATACGACAAGTTTGTTAAAAGTGTATCAACCTTTTCACAAGACATAATAAATCATTCAAGAACTTCTTGGAATGGAATTGACTTTAATCAGACAGAGCCTCATATAATAAAAAGTTTTTTGCTGGACGGAAATGTAGGTATTGATTATCTAAATAGAAATCTAGCACCTATATTAAGCCATGCGTCATACGAAGTAAAATTTGCTTCTGTTTTTATTCATCAAAAACCAAGAATAACGAGACACATTTCATCGATAAATTTATGCACAGGTGACACTCCAAGTTGCGAACTTGGTGACCTTCTTGTAGTATTTTGCTTGTTAGACAAAAACAAGACACCAGTATTTAGGAGTGCTGTAATATTGCAGGCAAAAAAAGACGAAAAATTGACTTCCAAATCGCAACAATGCTTATACGACAGCGACATAACTTTTTTAATGCCTGTAACAGTTTATAATAATTCAATAATCAATACACCAGAAAGAAATTTACCTGACTACAGCCAAGGCAGAACTAAAGCATTACATTATTTAATTCTTAACAAATTTCCATACTTGAGACTGATTCCTTGGAACTCAAATTTAGCATATAGTTGGGGATTTTTTTTAAATAGAATTCTTGTTGGCGACTTAGGGCTTCCTTTTGAAAATCCACTTACTCCACCAAACCCTGACTGGGATTGCATTTTATACGACCTTCTCAATCTTGGAAGAGGTGTAATCCCAAGTAGAATTCAAAGAGGTAATGCTTTGGCTGACATAGTTAATCTATTCAACGACTTTAATGAATATGATAAATATTCTATAGAAATTGAAGACGAACAAGGTATGCCGACATTTTTCATTATAGTAAGAGACACCGAGTATGAAAAGAAAAACGATAGCTAACAGCACCTTCAAAAAATTGTCGGTTCACTGGTTAAATTTAGCTTTGATCATCTACCAAAGATTGTGTGTGGCTGACAGTGTAGTGCTTCTAAACAGCCAGCGTTGTGTATTTGAAAAACTTTGAAATCCAAATTAGAAAAACGATATTCTACATATGAAATTGATATCAATAGATTTATTTTGTGGAGTTGGGGGATTGACAGAGGGACTCCAAAAAGCTGGTTTCCAGACAAAATTGGCTTTTGAGATTGATGAAATTGCAGCAAAGGCGTACAAACTGAATCATAAGAATACAAAAGTTATAACTAGCGATATCAGACACGTCTCTACAAAAGAAGTAAAGAAAGAACTTGGTAAAAAAACAATTCACTTATTGGCTGGATGTCCTCCATGCCAAGGATTTAGTTCCATAAGGAGACTTAATAAGCCCGAACCTGTGAAAGATGACAGAAATGAGCTTATCACAGAATTTGTGAGATTTGTTAAAGAGTTAAAGCCATACACATTTATGATGGAGAATGTACCGGGTTTAGCTCTTGACAAATCATTTAAAAAAGCACTTAAGGATCTTGAAAAAGCTGGTTATTACAAGCCGGACTGGAAAGTGGTTAACATCAGTGATTATGGCGTTCCTCAGAATAGAAAAAGATTAGTTTTAGTTGGGTCCAGATTGGCACCACTTAAAATTGCAGAATCGACTAAAAAGAGAAAAACAGTACGACAGGTGATTGGCAAACTACCGAAACCCGAGAATTCAAAAGACCCTTTGCATCAAATCTTTCCTATTCATTCAGAAAAAATATTAAATTTTATTAAGGATATTCCAAAGAATGGTGGTAGTAGAAAAGATTTAGGGAAACACAGACAGCTTAAATGTCACAAGAAAGAAAATGTCGGATTTAATGATGTATATGGAAGATTAAGATGGGATGATTTTTCTACTACAATAACTGGTGGATGTTTAAACCCTTCTAAAGGACGCTTTCTACATCCTGAACAAGATCGATGTATTTCAGCAAGGGAAGCATCTATGCTACAGACTTTTCCAAAGACATATAAGTTTCCGATTGGTGCACCAAGAACGAAAATTGCACTGATGATTGGGAACGCTTTACCCCCGGAATTTAGTAGGATTCAAGCTGAGAACATTAAACAGCACATTCAAACTTACATTAATCAAAAATAATTAATATGCCGTTATTCCGAGACACCTTTACAGCTTCTGATATTTCACTTACAAATGACCAATACAATGTGGTAATAGATGACACAAATGAAATTTTGTGTTTGGCTTGTGCTGGTTCAGGAAAGTCTAGAACTCTCTCATTTAGGATAGCAAGGCTTATACATGAAGGAGCAAGACCAGAAAGTATAATTGCATTCACATTTACAGAAAAAGCCGCCGAGTCTTTAAAAAGACGTGTTGCAAATGCGTTTGAAGAAACTGGTCTGCCTGTGGCACTTGTGGGGGCAATGTATATTGGGACAATACACGCTTTTTGTAAAAATCTCCTTGGCTCAATGAATGCAAAATATCGGCAGTATGAAGTTCTTGACGAAAATAGATTAAAACTATTTTTGCTATCGCGATATTATGAATTAGGGCTAAACGTACTTCAGGAAACTAAAAACGCAAGAATGTTTCAAACTATAGCCGAAGTTTCAAATGCATGGAAGATGGCAAATGATGAAATGTTATCTTTAGATGATATCGGAAGGGAATATCCAGCATTAGGTGTAAGCTTGCAAAATATTAATTCACGATTGAATGCTGACCAATATATTGATTTTTCCTTAATGGTACGATTGGTTGTAGAAGCACTCGAAAATAATAATCCTGAGATGAGTATCGCACTTGATTGTGCTAGCCATCTTATGGTTGATGAGTATCAAGATGTCAATATTTCTCAGGAAAGGCTAATCAGAGGTTTATATAGTCGTCTACGGTCATTGTTTGTTGTTGGTGACGATGACCAATCAATTTATGGTTGGAGAGGAGCAGATGTTAGGAATATTATTGAATTCGACCAAAGATATCCAAATTGCTCCACACACACTTTATCAACTAATTTCAGGAGCACAAGCACAATAGTTTCTGCTTCAGACAGGTTTATTCAACTTGAGCTTAGTACTGCCAGAATTGATAAATCACCAATATCCAATTCGGAAGGAAATATTCAGCACTTTGGGAATTTATGGTTTGACAGTAAGAATGATGAAGCTGAATGGATTGCTATGAGAATAAACGAATTGATTGGCACTAAATACGTTGAAGGTGACGGCTTTGAAAGAGGACTAACAAAATCTGATTTCGCAATACTGATGCGTTCGGTACAAGGCGGCACACGAAATGGAGGGGCACCATACCACAGAGAATATACAAATGCTCTTTCTGATGCTGAGATAAATTATATTATTGAAGCGGAGGGTTCTATTTTTGAAAGACTCCATGCAAGAACACTCAGAGATTCAATGGGACTATTAAGAGAACCCGGTTATCCAAGAAGGGAAGCAACTAATTTTTTCAACTCAAATGTTTTACCTGTCTTCCCAAATGCTGATTTAAATAGATTTTTAGAAATATTAGCTGATTGGAATAACCAAATACACAGACCGATTGGCGGGGCAAGAAGAAAAGTTTATCCGCAATTATTGGTTCATGAATTAATTGAAGCATTTAATTTGTCAACAACAGAGTTTCATAATCCTGAACAGGTAATGCGTGATTTAGGAGTTTTTAGTGGAATAATATTGGACATTGAAAAGGTTTTTGTGAGTATAGATACTGGTCTGAGGTATCAAAGCGTTCTAAATTTTCTTAAAAATGTTGCTGAGTCCGGTTATGACACCACCCAAGTAGAGTTAACATCAAGACCCGATGCCGTTACAATTTCGACTGTTCATAAAATGAAGGGGCTTGAATTTCCAGTGGTCTTCATCGTAGACGTTGTTCAGCAACGGTTTCCATTGAGAAGAAGCAATTACACTGGTTGGTTACCACTGAACTTAATTCAAAATCCTTTATCAAGAGGACTTTACCAAACAAATAATGCTGGAGAAGCAAGACTTTTTTATACAGCACTGACTAGAGCAGAACGGTTTTTGTACATTACAGGCAGCAGCACTCAGCCAGGATTGCAAAGACCTAAAACCCCTAGCCCATTCAAACTTAGGATACAGGGGCTGAATTATCCGTCAATCATTAGTGATGCAACACATTTACCTGACAATATTGAAAGAGCCGAACCACGTATGCGTATTGATGAAGAATCTATGCCTACAAGTTTTACTGAAATAAAGGACTACTTGGAATGTCCCATGAAATATAAATTTAGGAAAGTTTATGGTTATAGCCCAGCTGTACCTGAGCTTTTCGGTTATGGCTTAACAACCCACACAGCAATAAATCGAATACATCAACTCTTCAATAACTCAACACCATCAAGGGAACAAGCTGAAGAAATTGCCAACGATGTTTTTCATTTAAAGCATGTTTTTCCATCAAGAGACCCTGAAAGAGAAGGCCCATATGAGAGGGCAAAAAATGCATCAAGAAGACTTGTTGGGAATTATGTTGAAGGATATCCAGATGATTTTGTTCAAAGCCGGTCTTTAGAGCAGCGGTTTGAGATAAAAGCAGACAGAGCCTTAATAACAGGTTCAATTGATTTGCTTTTAAGAGAGGACAACGAAGGTAATATTCTGGAAGCACGAGTAATTGATTTCAAGTCAATGGACTTCCCTGAAGGGCAGTTAAATCCATTTTTTTGGATCAATCTATCATTGCAAGTTCAGCTATACGCCTATGCAGCTGATATTGTTCTTGGGGAGAACGCTAAAACAGGCTCGGTTCACTTGCTAAAAGCACCCAATACTGGAGAATCACCAAATAGAGTAAATGTTCCAATTACAGATTTAGCAATTCAAGCAGCTATTCAGAATATTGAATGGGCTGTAAATAGAATTCTTGATGGGGAGTTCCCTATGCGCCCAAGTAATAGCAAGTGTGAAGAATGTGACTTCAGAAAAATATGCTCTAAACAAGGACAAGAGTTTAATTCGACAGAACTCCCAAGTCCTATACATATCCCTAAAACCAATGGAATTTCCGAGATAAGAGTTAGAAGTTTTAGTGATCTGGTATGAAATATACGATTTATAACATACGCTTGACGCAATGTGGGTCGTCGCGCAATATTTAAGGTTTGTGTTTCTATTTAACATTTGTGCTGGTTGACAGTGATGTGCAATCAAATTGTCACCTTCGTTTAACTACAAAAAAGACATGCACCCAATTTATGGTTCAATTCCAGTTCATATAGTTTGTTAACCCAATGTTATATTGCGGTGGATTGTATCGCAGGGGTTACTTCTTAGCATAGATTCAAACTTGCCACGGGCTTCTAACCAATTTCTTGTCATCCTAACAGCTAAAATGCCATACTAATTTCGATAAGTAAAGGGGATTACTCAGAGCTCCAGGAATGCAATTCGTGAAAATTAGTTTCCAAAATTAGTGTTAATTCGAGTAAAAATGCGATTGGAATGGTGCCACAAATTAAGAACACGAATTTCACTAACTATGGTAGTTTGTCTGTCAGTTGCAGCCCGGTTTTAAGGAGGGGCTGAGGTATAGACACAGAAAAAGTGATATATTTCCGGTCCGAGAATAAACGAGCTATTCATAATAATAATGAGAAACAACCATGAGCAAGAAAAACAATTATCTCTTTCTGTCAGGATTTTTCTTTTGTGTATTCCTTGTTGTTGAATTTACTGATATTTATGGGGATTCCGGTTGGTTTAAAACCTTTCTCATAATTTTATTCACTACTTTTTTGATCAGCGGAATTGCGAGCAAAGAGAAAAAAGGTAATGACAGCGAACGGCCTGAAAGATGAATTGCCAGAGGTCAGGGAGGCTTCATAGTTCCGGGAATTTAATTCGTGAAAATTAGTCTCCGCAATTCGTGTGAATTAGTGTAAACTTCCGCCCCAATCGTTAACACGAATGGCACGAATTAGGAACACGAATGGCACGAATTTGTAACACGAATGGCACGAATTTGGAACACGAATGGCACGAATTTGTAACACGAATGGCACGAATTTGTAACACGAATGGCACGAATTTGTAACACGAATGACACGAATTTGTAACACGAATGACACGAATTTGTAACACGAATGGCACGAATTTGTAACACGAATGGCACGAATTTGTAACACGAATGACACGAATTTGTAACACGAATGGCACGAATTTGTAACACGAATGGCACGAATTTGTAACACGAATGGCACGAATTAGGAACACGAATGGCACGAATTTGTAACACGAATGGTACGAATTAATAACACGGATTTTACCAACCACCACAATTTACTTCCTGATAGCAGCCAATATAGTAAATCAAAAACCGGCCTTCCTGGCTTAGCTTGCCATACAAATTGGCAGAATTCAGGGGTTGGGTGCGGTGTCTTGATTGGTAAGGGGAATAGCAAGGGGGAGCGGGAAAGTGCAAAAAAAAACTACCATCAACAGGCCTGTCTGTCAGTCACAGACCTGTTGAGGTAGTGAGGGTTCATGGGGGTTTACTCTTCTCCTGAGCCGTTCAGGTTTATCAAACCTCCGTCTTATATTATGCAACTGCCGTGCCAAAAGTGAAAAAAGGGGGATGGCAATTCGCCTCAGGAAAAAGATGCGAAAATTTGAAAAAAAGGAACTTTTTACTTATGTTACAACAAAAATTATTCCAAAAAATGAAAGCTTTTTACAACATAAATGGTGTAGTTGTCGGCAAAGATGTCGTAAAAAGTCAATTTGTGTGCGACCTGGTCGCGTGCAAGGGGGCCTGCTGCACTATTCCCAGTGATTATGGGGCGCCTTTACTGAAGGAAGAGGTAGAGCCGATCCGCTCGGTGCTTCCGCAGGTGAAAGAACTGCTCCCCGAACAGCACAGAATGATTATTGAGGAAGAGGGATTTTACGAAACCGTGGACGGCGAACTGGTCACCAAAAGTTTTAACCGCCGTGCCTGTGTGTTTGTCTATTACGAAAACGAAATTGCCAAGTGCTCCATCGAAAAGCTTTATAAGGCAGGGGAAATTTCGGTGAATAAGCCGGTATCGTGTCATCTCTTCCCGATCCGGATATCCAACTTCGGCGGCGATGTGCTCAGGTACGAAAAGTTCAGCGAGTGCAAGCCAGCCATCGAAAACGGAAAAAAACACGGGGTAAGGATATTTGAATTTTGTAAGGATTCCCTTGTACGTAAATACGGGGAAGACTGGTATAAAACATTATCGGACGAAGTAAACAATGAATCTTAATCTTTCTCAAAAACTGAGTCTTACCCAGCGCTTAACGCCTCAGCAGATTCTGTATCAGAAGATACTGCAGCTGAACGTTCTTTCGCTGGAGCAGAAGATCAAGAATGAAATTGAGCTGAATCCTTTTCTCGAAGAAGATATCAGCATTGAAGAAGCAGCAACGGATGAAGCTGAAAATCCGGCGGAAGACATTAACGATGAGGATAATGATGAGTTCAGCAGCAAAGACCTGCTGGATGATGATGACTATTACCAGGATGATCCCGAATACCTGAACCGCCGCGGCAGCGATGATGAGCCGTCGAATATTCAGACTCCTCAGCGCGAGACCATGAGCGAGCATCTTATTGAACAGCTTCACATGCTTGATATAGATGAAAACCTGATGGTGCTGGGGGAGGAGATCATAGGCAGTCTTGATGATGACGGTTATCTGAAAGAAGAACTGAGTGTAATCGTTAAAGAGCTCCGGCTGTTTCAGCATATTGATATACCGGAAGAAACCGCTGAGCAGCTGCTAAAGAGGATTCAGCTTTTTGATCCGCTGGGCATTGCCTGCCGTTCGCTGCAGGAGTGTCTGCTGGTGCAGCTGCATAATCTGGCGCTTGATCCTTATTACTCATTTCTGGCAGAGAAAGTTCTTACCGAACACTTCGAAGATTTCACCCATAAGCGTTATAAGCTGCTGAAGAAAAATCTGAAGCTGACTGACGAAACGCTTCACGCGGTGCTTGATCTGATTCACAAACTGAACCCCAGGCCGGGGGAAGGTAAGGTTGAGACAAAAGAGTTTAATCAGATTACCCCTGATTTTATTGTTGAGCGTGAGGGAAAAAGTTTTACGATTGCGCTGAATGACCGGAGTGTTCCCAGTGTTACCATCAGCCCCGCTTATGTGCAGATGCTGCAGGAGAATAAAAAATCAAGCCGTAAGTCTGAGGTAAAGCGGAATACCTACGCTTTTCTTAAAGAGCGGTTTGAATCGGCAAAGTGGTTTCTTGCCTGCATAGAGCAGCGGAAGAACACTCTGATGCGCGTGATGCAGTCAATAGTTACCAAGCAGTTTGACTTTTTTGACAAAGGCCCCAAGCATCTCCGTCCTCTTATATACAGGGATCTTGCCGAAGAGATAAATCTGGACGTCTCAACCATCAGCCGTGTGGTTAACGGAAAATATGTGCAGAGTCCGCAGGGCATACACGAGCTGAAGTATTTCTTCAGCGAATCACTCACCACGGAATCAGGCGAGGAGATTTCCAACAAGGTTATTAAAGAGAGGATTAAGGAAATCATTGCAGGGGAGTCAAAATCCAATCCGCTGAGTGATGATAAACTTGCCGAAATTCTGAATAAGGAAGGGATCAACATAGCCCGGAGAACCATAGCCAAATACCGGGAGCAGGAGCGGATACCGGTCGCGCGGCTCCGGCGGGAATTGTAATCCGGCGGCACTGCTGTAATTATGCTGGCTGACCTGCTTATTACCCTCCTGCTGTTTGCGCTGTTCGCGGTTATTCATACCATCACGGCAGGCAGGGGAGTGAAGCAGTATATACTCAGCCGCTTTCCGGGGTTTTCGGCATTTTACCGGCTTGCCTATAACGCTCTTTCGCTCCTTACGCTCTGGCTGTTTTATGAACTGAGCCCCAAACCCCATTATATATTGTTTGATCTTCCGTACCCGTGGGATTTCATTATCCTGATTCCCAAGATACTGGCAGGGGCGGGTTTTATATATACCATGCAGCATTTTGACGGTGCGGAGTTTCTGGGCATCAGGCAGGCAGTGGTTTATATACGTACCGGAAAGGCGGACGCTGATCCTGACGCCGCGTCGGTTTTCACCGCCAAAGGCCCCTACCGCTACAGCCGCCATCCCCTCTACCTGTTTTCCATCATCTTTCTTCTTTCACAGCCGTTTGTTAACTGGTTTTATGCACTCTTCACCCTGTTTTGCATCATCTATTTTTACGCCGGTTCCTGGTATGAGGAGCGGAAACTGCTGGAGCGGTTCGGAGAGCGGTATGCAGAATATCAGAAGAGGGTACCGCGGATTTTTCCCTGGGATTTTTTTTGAGAGAAAAATTCAGTTAGGTTTCAGAATGAAAAGAAATTTTTTCAGAAGTTATTTAAATGTTGATACTGCCAGACAGGAGCGCACATGACATTACTTGATTACCTGATTATAGCCGGATATTTTGTTTTCAGCATCGGCATTGCCATATACTACTCAAAACGTTCAGGCAAGGATACCAATGAGTTTTTCCTTTCCGGGCGCAATCTCCCCTGGTATCTGGCGGGGCTTTCTATGGTCGCCACTACTTTTGCGGCTGACACTCCTCTTGCGGTAACGGAACTGGTGGCACGTAACGGTATATCAGGCAACTGGGTCTGGTGGAATTTTCTTTTTGGCGGCATGCTCACCGTATTTTTCTTTGCGCGGTTATGGAGGCGGGCGGGGATAATGACCGAAGCAGAATTTGCTGAAATCCGTTATGCGGGCAAGCCGGCGCGGTTTCTCCGCGGGTTTCGTGCCATATATCTCGGGCTTTTTATGAATGTGATCATCATGGGGTGGGTTAATAAGGCAATGATCTCAGTGCTCACGGGCATGTTTGGTATTCCGGAAAGCGAAGTGATTTTTTATGTATTCGGCTGCATGATTCTGGTTGCGGTCTATTCTGCTTTATCAGGATTATGGGGAGTGGTGGTAACCGATGCGTTTCAGTTTTTTATAGCCATGTTCGGCTGTATTGTGCTCGCTGTTCTGGTTGTTAATTCATCGCAGATCGGCGGCATGAGCGGGCTTGAGGCAAAACTGGGTGACCGCCCTTTCCTGCTGGATTTCTTTCCGCAGATCAGCACTGATGTTTCAACCGTTACCGGTATTTTCAGTCTGAGCATTGTATCCTTCCTGGCGTATATAGGGCTGCAGTGGTGGGCATCATGGTATCCGGGAGCGGAGCCGGGCGGCGGCGGATATATAGCGCAGCGAATGATGTCGGCAAAAAACGAAAAGCACTCACTCTACGCAACCCTCTTTTTTCAGGTCGCGCATTATGCAATACGCCCCTGGCCGTGGATTATCACCGCTCTTGCCACCCTGGTCATTTATCCTGAGCTCGGCGCTGATGACAAGAAGATGGGTTATATATATGCCATGAATGATTTCCTTCCCGCCGGGCTGAAGGGACTGATGGTTGCGGCATTTTTCGCGGCATATATGAGCACCATAGCCACACAGCTTAACTGGGGCTCATCCTACGTGATGAATGATCTTTACCGCAGATTTATGAAACCCGCAGCGGATGAAAAGCACTATGTTTCCGTTTCAAGAGTATTTACGCTCCTGCTGATGGTGGTTTCGGTAGTTGTAACGCTTTTTATTGACCGGATATCCGGCGCGTGGGAGTTCATTCTGGAGTGCGGAGCCGGAGTGGGAGGGGTTCTTATCCTCCGCTGGTTCTGGTGGCGGGTTAATGCCTGGTCGGAAATTGCCGCACTGGTGACTCCGTTTATTGTTTACCCTGTGGTAAAGATGATGGGGATACAGTTCCCTGAAAGCCTGTTTTATATTGTCGGGATCAACACCGTGGTCTGGGTAGCGGTTACCTACCTGACTAAACCGGAACCGGAAGAGAAACTGATTGGTTTCTATAAAAGAGTTTATCCCGGAGGGCGTCTCTGGGCTGACTACGCCAAAAAGAGCGGTCTGGAAGAGAAAAAGGGGGTATTCGGTGTGATGTTTGTCAACTGGATTGCCGGAGTAGTCTTCGTATATTCAATGTTATTTGGCACAGGTTATCTCTTGTTCTCAGATTTTGGCAGAGGATTCTTATATTTGTCGGTTGGAATTTTTGCTTTTTTGGTGATTAACCGCAATCTTACCAGGACCGGCTGGGAGCAATTAGGATCCTGATTGGTCTGTCCGACAGAGGACAGGCAGAGGTCAAAACAACAAAACATGAAACAGAGCATGTGACAAGAAAGAGGCATATCCGGATATTGTTAGGTAGATGAACTATGCCCATTATAGCTGTATACTTTGTTATTAATAATTTTTTCATGTAAAGGGTTCTGCATGAATATTGAACAACTTTTAAAAGACAAAACGGGGGAAGAAACTGTTTATGCCTTTGACAAGCGCGCAAGTTAAAAACTTAAAACTCATTCTTTTTGATCTTGATGGTACTCTTCTTGATGAGAATGGGGAAATCGGAGCGAAAAGCGTTGAATATACAAAGAAGCTGGAAAAGCTGGGGGTGCAATTTACCTTTGCCAGCGGCCGGCTCCATTCAGCCCTGACCGATTACGCAAAAGAACTGGAAATTTCCACTCCCCTGATTTCTCTTGACGGCTCACTGATAAAAAGTTATCCCGGCGGCGATATCATATTTGAATCCTTTGTACCGGAAAAATATGTTGAAAAGTGCGTTGCGTATGCTGACCGGTTTATGTTCAGAATAGCGCTCTGCCATGCTGACGCGATCTATTACACGGAACATAACACCCTTATTCCGCAGCTTATTGATAAGTTTGGCGCCCGTTTTGATGAAGTGGCTTCCTACAAGCCTTATATAAAGGAAACACTCGAGGTGGTGCTTGCAAGCGAGTCAAAAGATTACCTCAAATTTGTACAGAACCGGATGCAGTTCCCCTATGCATTCGGACTGAGCACGGCTTTTACCAAATCCTACAACACGCCTGGTATATACTATCTCGAAATCCGGAAAAAGGGAAGCTCAAAGGCAACCGGGCTGAATCTGCTTCTGAAGCGGCTGAAGATTAAGATGACCGAAACAGCGGTGATAGGCGACTGGTATAATGACCGCGAACTGTTTCAGACAGAGGCCTATAAAGTTGCCGTTGCGAATGCAGTTCCTGAAATCAAAAACGCCGCGGATTATGTTACCGAAAAACCAAATACCGAAGACGGCGTCGGGGATTTCCTCGAACTGGTATATAAAGCCAAAACCTCTTAGCAGCCTATGAGCAGTATGATTGTCAGGACCTCCCTCCGTCTGAAAATCATTCTTGTTGTTGCTGTAACCATTCTTATCGCGCTCCTCTTTCCCCGTGAAATAGCTCTCAACACCGAAGTAAGCGTCGGTTCTGTATGGATACAGGATGATCTGATCTCGGAAGGGGATTTTCCCGTTCTGAAGGATGCGGCGCAGTACCGGCGGGAGCTTGAGGCCGCAAAGCAGAGCATCTTTCCTGTCTTCAGAAAAGAAGAAGCTGTTTCCAGAAAAACCGCTGACACACTCAGAACCTATCTGCAGAATTTTACACGCCTGCTTGATTCACTTGCCAGAAAGCCGGCATCAGAAATTACGAATGAGACATTTTTTTCTTCCGATGTTTTTAACTGGATGCTGCAAAACCGCGCCAATGAACTGCGGAGGAAAAAAAGAACTTCCATTGTTCAGGATATATTCAGCACGGCAAGCCTGACCGCTGCCAGTATATACCGGCGGGGGATTCTGAATACCGAGCGTGATCAGATCAGCAAGGACAGCGTTGCCATCCGCGCGGGGAATATAGATATTATTGAACGCAAGGACCGGCTGATTCCTCCTTCGCGCATAAGCGCCGCGGTTAATGAATGGCTTAATCCTGAGATCAGTGACTCTCTTCACCGCGAAAGCATCAGGCAGATACTGCGCCACTTCCTTAAGCCGAATCTGATTTATGACGCCGGTCTCACCAGGGAAGAAGTAGAAATCGCGCAGTCAAAGGTTTCCCGTTACTCAGGCATTGTAACCCTGAACGAGAGGATTGTTGCCAAACACGACCGCATTACACCGGAAATCAAGCTGAAGATTGATTCCTACAGTATATATAAAGGTGAGGTTTCGGGCCTTACCGGCAGGGTTCTGCAGTTTACCGGAAAACTGCTGCATATCTTCTCCCTGCTCTTTCTGTTCGGTCTGTATCTCTACAAGTTCAGAAATGATCTCTACCAGAATAACAAAAACATACTGCTCTTCGGCATTATGTTCCTGTGGCTTTCGTTTGTAACCTATCTGGTGAATCTGATAAGCGTAACCGACGCGATGAAACTGCTGATATTTATTCCGGCCGGGTCAATGCTTCTGACCATTATTTATGACTCCCGTGTCGGATTTTATTCAACAGTCATTGCAGCGCTTATTTCGGGCGCGCTGCGGGGAAATGATTATTCCTTCGTGCTGATGAATGTAGCTGCCGGTGCCATGGCCGCGTATTCAGTACGTGATATCAAAAACAGGACGCAGATATTCCGTTCGTTCCTGAGCATTCTCGGCGGTTATGCGATTACTATTCTTGCTTTCGGTTTTGAGCGTTACTCCTCATGGGATTATATACTCCTTGAACTTGCTTTCGCGGGCACAAGCGCGCTGATCAGTCCGGTGCTTACCTACGGACTTCTTATATTCTTTGAGCGGCTCTTTAAAATTACAACCGAACTCACTCTGGTTGAGCTGCAGAGTTTTGACCATCCTCTGCTGCGTCAGCTATCGGCAAGCGCACCGGGCACATTTAACCACTCGCTTAATGTAGCCAATCTTGCCGAAGAAGCAGCACTTGCCATTAAAGCGAACGGACTGCTTGCCAAAACCGGCGCATATTATCATGATATAGGCAAGTCCCTCACTCCTGAATATTTTATTGAGAATCAGCGCACGGGAGCAAATTATCATGATACCATTTCTCCCGAGGAAAGTGTTCAGCTTCTGCTGAATCATGTAAAAAAGGGGATACAGCTTGCGGAGGAATACGGACTGCCGGAAGAGATTATAAAATTTATTCCCGCGCATCACGGAACCAGCGTTCTCACCTTTTTCTATGAAAAGGCAAAGGGTATATACGGAGAGGAGAAAGTGAATATCAGCGACTACCGCTATCCCGGTCCCAAGCCCTCAACCAAGGAAACTGCAATACTTATGCTTGCGGATACCTGTGAGTCGGCAGCCCGCTCCCTCACCCATCCTGATCAGGAGAGCATTGAGAAGATGGTTGATAAACTGATTAAGCAGAAAAAAGAAGATGGTCAGCTTGATGACTCACCGATTACTTTCAGGGATTTAATGATTATCCGCGATGTATTTATAGAGCGGCTTCAGAGTTTATACCACCGCAGGGTCGCTTATCCCGACCCGATTCAGGGGGAGAAAGCGCAAGATGGAAAAGGAATCGTTCCTCCATCAGCTCCTTGATGATTATATAAACCATCTCCGGATGGTAAAGAACCAGTCTGAAAATACCATTGCCGGCTACTCCACTGATATCCGCAACTTTTTCCGCTATTGTGAAGAGCAGCAGATTCATTCCCCCGAAAAAGTTACCCTCGAAGATGCTATCGGCTTTTTTTCCCGGATGAAAGAACTCGGGCTTTCAGCGGGAACCCAGGCACGGTATCACTCATCGCTTAACGGTTTTTTCACCTGGCTTCAGTCTTCACAGTATATACCATACAGCGTTATTGACCGGATACCGGCGCCTAAGCTTGGGAGGGGTCTGCCGGATGTTCTCTCGGTGGATGAAATGATGCACTTGCTGGATGTTCCCGTACCTGACACTACCGCCGGACTAAGGGATAAAGCCATGCTTGAGCTTTTGTACTCCTGCGGGCTGAGGGTTTCTGAGCTGATTGAACTGAGGCTGAACAATCTCTATTTTGAAGAAGAGATGATAAAGGTATTCGGAAAGGGTTCAAAAGAACGGTTTGTGCCTGTGGGGAGGAGCGCCATTACCTGGGTTGATAAATACCTGACGGTCGGGCGTCCGGCTCTTGTGAAAGGGGAAAAGAGCGGTAATTATATCTTTCTGAATAAGAGGGACGGGGGAAAACTCAGCCGGATGGGCATCTGGAAACTGATAAAACAATACACCATAATCGCGGGAATAAACACGCCTGTTCATCCTCATACCTTCCGGCACTCTTTTGCCACGCACATGATTGAAGGGGGAGCAGATCTGAGAGCGGTTCAGGAAATGCTTGGGCACGTAAGCATAGGCACCACGCAGATTTACACCCATGTTGACCGGACGTTTGTCATGGAAGAACACCGCAGTTATCATCCCCGCGGATGAGATACTCAGAGGAAATTTCCTCCGCCCTGTGTATTTTGGGAGAAGGAAATTCTCAATTAACGGAACTCGCTTAGCATTTTGAAGACATATCTCCGAATACTTTCCTACGCCAGGCCATATAAAAAGTTTCTGGCTCTTTCCATCATGTTCACTATGCTCTATGCACTGCTGAACGGTCTTGCCATTTATCTGACTATTCCGCTGCTTGATACCTTGTTTCAGGAGTCTGCACGGCAGGCCGCTCCGGCAAAATCAAATTCATTTCTGTTTTTGCCTGAATGGGTGATTGCCCTTAAGGATTCAGTGGTGGCGATGTTTAATGATTTTGTCTTTGCCGGAACAAAGATTGATGCTCTGGTGCGTATATGTTCTCTTGTTCTGTCCGCTTACCTTCTTAAGAATATTTTCGGATATATGCAGGCGTTTTTCCTTAATTACGTTGAGCAGGGGATTATGCGCGACCTGAGGAATGATGCGTATAACAAACTGCATAACCTGCCGCTCAGTTATTTTAAAAATGAAAAAACAGGGAATCTCATTTCCCGTATCATTAACGATACCAATGTGGTGCAGGCAAGTGTCTCGGCTGCGTTTCTGAATGCAATCAGGGAGCCGATTACCATCATTGTTTTTCTTGGAATGGCATTCAGCATCAGCTGGCAGTTAACCCTTCTGGCATTCATCATACTTCCGTTCACCATGGGTATCATTGCCGCGATCGGGCTTAAGCTGAGAAAGCAGAGCAACAAGATTCAGCAGAAAGTAGCTGACCTTACTTCTCTGATTCAGGAGACCATTACAGGCGTGAAGATTGTTAAGGCCTTCACGATGGAAAAATATGAGAAGGAAAAATTCGGGAGTGAAGCCCAGAAGTTTTTCCGTCTGATGCTAAAGATAACCAGAACCAGGAATCTTTCTTCGCCGATTACCGAAGTGCTCAGCATGATTGTGGGCGTGGTGATTATATACTATGGGGGCCGTCTGGTGCTGGTTGATCAGAGTCTGAAAGCGAGTGAGTTCCTCGGTTTTCTTTTTGCAATCTTCCAGTTAATGCCTCCGATTAAAGAACTGAGCAGCGTTAATAACAGGATTCAGGAATCTTCAGCTGCCGGTGACAGGGTGTTTGAAATCATTGACGCAGAGCCGGAACCGGCTGAAAAAGAGGGAACAGCACAGCTTACAGGGCTTAATGAGTCAATTGAGGTGCGTGATCTCAGCTTTAAGTATGATCCTGACGGCGAGTATATCCTGAGCGGTATCAGTTTCACGGTGAAAAAAGGAGAGATTATCGCGCTGGTGGGCCCGAGCGGAGGGGGCAAGTCAACTCTGGTTGATTTAATTCCCCGGTTTTATGATCCGACCTCGGGGGGGATATATATTGACGGCAGGGATATACGCACACTTTCCCTTAAAAGCCTGCGCGGCAGGATGGGCATTGTTACCCAGGAGACGATTCTTTTTAATGAATCAATCCGGGATAATATTGCTTACGGCCTTAAGGATTATCCCTTTGAACAGATTGAAGATGCTGCAAGGATGGCTAATGCACATTCGTTTATCACCGAACTTCCGGAAGGATACAATACCATAGTCGGAGAGAGGGGTGTAAAACTATCAGGAGGTCAGAGGCAAAGAATTTCCATCGCGCGGGCACTGCTGAAAAATCCCGAGATTATGATTTTTGATGAAGCGACCTCAGCGTTAGATAATGAATCGGAACTGCTTGTGCAGGAAGCAATTGAACGGCTGATGAAAAACAGAACCGTTTTCGTCATTGCGCACCGGCTGAGTACGATACGGAATGCTTCCAGAATCTTTCTTATTGAGAAGGGAAAAATCATACAGAGCGGAACACATGATGAACTGATGGAAAATCCGTCAGGACTTTACCGCCGTCTGTATGAAATGCAGTTTAAGGAGGAGACATGAAGCAGGACGGATTCCGCAAAGCGCTCATCTTTCTTATTGTTCTTTTTCTACTTACGCTTACCAATTCCATTTTTCTTAATCAGATCGGATACTTCGGCGCACTGATTGTGCTGCTGATACAGTTTGCCGTAAAAAAAGAAAATCCGTTTCAGAAGACAGGGCTGGAAGTCCCGTTCATTCTGTTTCTGGCGGTTGAATTTATTTCCTTTCTGCTCTCAGATTATCAGGGGAACGCATTCCAGAATTTTCTGAAACGGGGACTGCTTATTCCGGTAATCTATGTGTTCGCGTCGGTACCGGAAAGCGAAAAAGATCTGAAGCGGATTGTGGTGATCTATGTGCTTGCCGCCTCAGCAGTAACAGCGCTGTATATATATCACTCCCTTGAATACTTTCTGGAGAATCTTTACCGCACAACGGAGTCAGGCCCCTCTATTTTTCAGTACCCGATTACCAGCAGTGAGCTTTATTCATTTCTGGTAATACTGCTTTTTGCTTTTGTTCTCTACGGTAAAATGAAACTGAGCATCAGGATAGCTGCAATAGTTCTATTTCTGATTGCGGCAGCTTCACTTTTTGCAACGTATAAAATGACCGGCTGGATAGGGGCTGCCGCGGGCATGGGAATAATACTCTTTTATAAGAAAGACTGGAAGCTGATTGTTCCGGCTCTGCTGCTTATTGCTGCTCTTTTCATAACAGACAAGAATATCTCAAGAGCAGAGGTATATACCATACAGAACGGCGAATTTACAAAAACGGCTGAGACGGAAACTTCCGGCCGTCCGTATGATCTTTTGTATGCTGACGGATCTGTTTTGCTCAGCGATTTTCAGAGCGGGCTCTTTACGGTCTCAGAAAAAGCATCTTTCTCCAATAATTTCAGAACTCCCTCGCCCGTAGTAACCGCTCGGGAAATTGACTCAGTGAAATTGCTTCTCTGGATGATGGACAGCCGTTTCTGGGTGATTGGCCGGACAAAAGAAAGCTACGAACTTCTGTATGAAGTATTAAGTCCGGGACAGACCAATGCTTTTACTCTTTCGGACTCTCTGCTCTATATCATGGATAAGGACAGCGGGTTGAGTGTTTTTGATTTGGGCAGTGAACATGCTGAGAGAGTATATTATAATAAAAATTTCCCGTTTGCACAGCGCCTTGCTGTCTCGGGGAATCTGCTGTACCATCATGCATCGGTATCAGGGCTGCGGATTCACAGGCTTGAAGGGGGTGTTCCGGAAAAGCTGATATACTATGACAGCACTATGGTCAGCGTAAGTCTGCTCGTCTCTGCCGGCGATGATCTGATAATCTCAGAAAACGGCGAGACAGCCAGACTGCGGTTCGATGACTCAGCGAAGACATTCTCAACTATCCGGATATACAAAGATGCCGGACAGGCCGGCTACTACGCCTCGGACGGGAAGAGTGAATTATTCATACAGCAGAACGGAAAAATTCTGGTCTATGCTGATTCCGGCAATTCCTCACCAAAAAGCATAGTACTGCCTTACTCTCCTAACAGTGCCGCAGTAAAAGGAGATGCTGTGTTTGTAACACAGATGAAGCGCAGCCGTATGCTCAGAATTACAGATCCCTACCATCTTTCAAATTATGCCCGCTTTGAAATGTGGAAGACCGGGTGGCGCATATTTGAAGATCATCCCTGGTTCGGGGTGGGGGATATAAGTCTTGAGCCGTATTACAAAGCAAAGAAAAGCCCGTATCTGAAGGAGATTCAGGGGCATTTGCATAATAATTACGTACACGTTCTTGCAATCCTTGGCGGAACCGGTTTCGTGGTTTTTATATATATGCTAGGGCTTGTTTTTTTACGGCTTCACAGGTCGGCAGCAGCCCTTAAGGGACATGACTTCTTGTATCCTCTTGCACTGGGTGTTACCGGAGCATTTACCGGATTTTTGGTTTCGGGGCTGACGGAGTGGAATTTTGGTGACCATGAGATCATTACCATGGTCTGGTTCTTTGCGGGACTGGCAATAGCAGCGGAGAGAGTGGCATTTACTAAGGATGCTGGTAAACTGTAACCCGGCCGCATCCCGCGCAAAGACGCTTATATATTAGCAGCGACGATGCACGCATCGTCTCCGGCAAGTAAAGTGAAATCTGTTGAGGTGTAAAACACAGATATACGTTGAGACGATGCAATCACATGAAATCCGAGTTTATGTTAATCCTGCTTAGTCATTGCATCGTCTTTACCTGACCCCGTTGTTGATCGTGGCTGGTTTAAGACGCTGCAATCGCAGCGGTGGTTTGTATTCTTATATATATCAGTAGCGGCTATTGCAAAAGCTCTGCAAAATATATATCAATCAGTTCATAATTCTATTAAGGGAATCGTTGTTTCTGAGTCAAATTACAAACATTTTGGTGAAAATGAATGTTTTTAGAAAAAAAATCATTTTTCTCTTGCGTCGCATATCTTTTTTTTATTATTTTTACGTGAGACCTTAAAGAAATTAACCGACTCCCCGGGTGAGAGAACATTTGGGAAGCAAAGGGTTTGGGTTTTATGGGAAAACATGGTTTTCATGCATTGCCATCTTAAAATTTCTGAAAGTTTGATGTAATAACAGTTTTTGTGCCCGTACCAGGAGAAACAGGTGCGGGAAGAAAATGGTAATTACTGTCCGGGAAACAAATTACCAATAACATAAGGGAGGCGGAGATGACCGCCAAAATACTACTTCACAAACTGCAACTTTTGGCAGCACTCTCGCTTTTTGCCCTCTCCACATACTCCTGCTCAGAACCCGCCAGCCCGTTTGGGCAGACCGATATTACTTTGACCGCACAGGTTACTCCAATCAAAGCTCTGCCAAATTTTAGTTCCCAACAGAAAGTTACCCTATATGTTACCAATTAATAGTTTCTGGTATTATTTAGCAGCCGTGATTTTTCTTTCTTTTTTGGGGTGCCAAAAGCCGACCGAGCCGCAAAAACTTTCTCCCCCAACTGTGGTTATAACCCCTGAAGATGCTTCCTGTACCGAAGTCTGGCTCCGGTTGCAGTTTTCAACTGAAGAACCGGTTACCTCAGTTACCCTAAGCAGAAATGACAGTATTATTTACAGAAACACCATTTTCCCAGCAGATACAGTATTTTTTGACGCTGGGCTTGAACCCAATAGGGTGTATCTCTATAATGCAGCGGTAACAGACCAGAAAGGAAAAAAATACGATTTTATGAGTGAAGTGAGAACTCTTGACACCACTTCGAGTGATTACGTATGGCAAACTTTTGTTTTTGGAGAGCATAGCCACAGTATAATCAGGGATATAGCCGTGATTGATGAAAATAATATCTGGGCGGTTGGAGATATATATCTGAAGGACAATTTTGGTAATAACGATTTTACATGTTATAATATGGCACATTGGGATGGTCAGAGTTGGAATTTATTGCAAACAAAATACTATACACAATCTTCATCATTTGTAACCCTCATAAGCTCAATTAAAGTTTTCTCCTCTGAAAATATATGGTACGGAAATTTACTATATATGGAACAAGATTCATTTTATTCAATACCCCTAAATATAAGTTTCCCATCATTAATCATGGATATAGCAGGGCCTGACCCCAAAAATATTGTGGTAATTGGTGAGAACGGAAATCTCGCTCACTACAACGGGTCAAGCTGGACAAAACTGGAGTCACAAACAAATTTGGATTTGACAAGTATAACTTATTATGAGGGGAAGTATTATATAATAGGTAACAAGGAAGAAACTGGCTATTCATGCCTCTTAGAACTAAAAGATAATGTTACCAAAAAAATATTTGAGGGTTCATGGTTTACACCACATAACGGAGAATATGTGGGAGAATTATTAAAAATTAATCAATATAGTAAATATGGCATATACATAAGAAGTGATGGCTGGATTTACCGATTAGAAGTATTGCGGGATTCATTCTATTTAAAACAAACTAATTCAAGATTTACCAGATATACTTATGATATGTCAGGCACTGGTCATAATAATATATGGGTAGCCGGAGAGGGCGGTACAGTTGGGCATTATAATGGAATAAATTATCAGGAGATATCTTCGATAAGAAACAGCGCAACTTTTTATAGATGCGTAAATGTTAACGGTAACGTTGTTGCTATCGGAGGGGAAGATTTATCTTCTCCGTTGTTATCAAAGGCAAGAATTACAATTGGAAAGAAAATCAGGTAGCAGGGTGCTATCTGATATTTACCAACAAAAAAACAGGAGAAAACATGAAAATGTTTAAGTTATTCTTTGTATTAACAGCGCTTAACTTTGCTGTTATTGCACAGGATTCAGTATGTACCATTGATACCCGGTATCTGGAAGATACTGATATTTAATTATTGGTTTTAATATGAAGTTTTATAATGTTATGAAATCCTTGTATATGTGGGCGGCACTGGGGCTTATTACCCTAAGTTCTTACTCCTGTTCAGAACCAGCCAGCCCGTTTGGGCAGACCGAAATCACCCTTGAAGCACTCGATGCCTCCTGCACCGAGGTATGGCTTGATCTTAAGTTCAGCAACCTTACCGAACCGGCAAATGTTGAAATTCGGCAAAATGGTGTTAAAATCAAAACAATCATAAAGGCAAAAAACGACACTCTTCTTTTGCTAAGTGGCTTCCAACCAGAACAGTCATTATCCTTTCAGACATTTATTCTCAACGAAAAAGATGAATCAGTCAAAGGATCCAACCAAGCTCAGATAACAACACTAAAAGAAACCAGCCAGAACTTTACCTGGCAAACCTGGTCCTTCGGGGAGGTAGGCAGTAGTACTTTCCATGATGTTGAAATAATTGACGAGGATAACATTTGGGCATTTGGAGAAATTAAATTTGAGGACTCTTCAGTTTATTCGTACAATCTCTTTAACGCCGTTCACTGGAATGGGCAAGAATGGGAACTGAAAAAGTTTGAGATTCCAACGGATTGCTCAACAGTTCGTTTACCACCTTTAGTGGCAGGTACTGCCAATACAGAACACAAAATATATTTTACTAACGGTAATTTTATAGGTACATTTAGTGATAATGGAATCAGTGTAGATTGTGGTGCCGCAAATATGTTGGTAGGAGTAATAATGGGGATAGCCATAAAAAATGATAGCAGTTTATATGTGCATGGAAGCAGAGGTACATTGCTTAAAAGGGAAGGTAAAGTATGGCGAGATCTTACCAGAGATACCGATCTGAAGATTCAGGATATGACAATTGTCAACAATTTACGATATAAGCGTACAGATATCTTCGGGATTGCATCATTAGCTTTTCAGACAGTTAGCCCGAAAATTTATCATGTAAGTGAGCAGGATAAGGTAGCCGAACTTAGTATTGGCGGCTTAAGATCCGGGGCAGATGATATTGCGAGTATAAATGGATTAAAATATTATGTGGTAGGTGATGGAATATTTACCAAATCGGATATTTTTAATCAAAAAGAGCCCTGGATAAAGTTTCCAACTGGCTCAATTGCAAGATATTACAGCGAATCTGTGGATGCTCAAGACTTTAATGATGTAGTAGTGAGCGGATCATTTACAGAAATAGTTCACTTTAATGGTTTAAAATGGAAAAACTTCATTGATGAAATGGGATTTCAAAATGGCAGTTTTTACAAGTGTAAAATTTACAAAAACACAATAGTGGCAGTTGGCTATAACAACAGAAAAGCATACATCGCAATAGGGCGAAGGTAAGGAGCAGAGTATGAACAGTTTAACTAAAGAACAATATTTGAAATTTGTGAGAATATTTTTCAACATACTCGTATTGGCAGCACTCTCACTTATTGCCCTCACCGCTACCTCCTGCTCAGAACCCGCCAGCCCGTATGGGCAGACTGAAATTACCCTTGAAGCACTTGATGCCTCCTGCACCGAGGTATGGCTTGAGCTAAAATTCAACAATCTTACCCAACCGGCAAAGGTGGCAATCCAGAAAGATGGCAAAGACTACCACCGGATTCTCTCACTCAACCGTGACACCCTCTTGGTATTTGAAGACCTAGAACCCTCCGCCAATTATTCATTCCGTGCAATCATCCGCTACGAGGGGAAGGATGATAAAATAAGCAATACTGTTCAGGTGAGAACTATGGATACCACCAGTCATAGTTTTACTTGGCAGACCTTTACTTTCGGCGAACACAGTAGCAGTACCCTTTACGATGTTGCTATAATAGATGAAAATAATATTTGGGCAGTGGGTGAAATTTATATGAAAGACTCGCTGGGGAATCCTGACCCAAATGCTTATAATGCAGTTCATTGGGATGGGACAAATTGGGAATTGAAAAAAATTTATACGGGAAGTAGTTGTAATCCAGTTGACTATTCTCCATTGAAAGCAATCTTCGCATTTTCTGATAGTAACATAGCAATAACAAGCGGAGGTAGTATTGGTTGGTTTAATGGGAAAATTAATAGAGCAGATTGTGGTATTAGACCATTATTATCCGGATCAATCAATAAAATGTGGGGCAGTTCAAGCAGTGATTTATATGTGGTAGGCAACGGAGGCAACATAGCAAATTACAACGGGACTGGCTGGAGGAAGATTGAGAGCGGGACTACTTTAAACATAAATGATATATGGGGGGATTTTAATAAGACAACCCAGGAGTGGGAAATTTTGGCTGTTGGTGGTAACATATTACATGGTTGGCAACAAGATAGAGCCATTTTGGAAATAAAAAATGGAAATCAAGCGATTCAATTAAATAGTGATGGGGCAAACTGGCCTCTAAGTGGCGTATGGTTTAAAGCAATACCCAAGCACTACGTAATTGGGTCAGGTATTTATTACAAGCAAAAACTTGACGATTCTGTTTGGAATAGTAATCTGACGAGTATCACTACTTACCATACAAACAAAATAAGAGGAAATGATCTCAATGATGTAATTATCGTTGGCGCTTATGGTGAGGTTCTTCATTTCAATGGAATGAGATGGCAAAGTTATATCAACCAAACCGGTTTATTTAATGGATCCTATTATTCGGTGACTATAAAAAATGATTTGGTGGTTACAGTGGGCACTCATATGTCGAAAGCAATTATAACTGTCGGAAAAAGATAAAACTAAGAAATAATTAAATACTTCTACGAGTAGGTAAATGTCTAACAATCTTGTATATAGTATTGATAGTTCATGAATAAAAGCATTAGGAATGGCTTTGAAAATCTACTTTTTTTACTCCGCATTAATTTCAAAATACAAAAAATAGGAGAATAATTATGATACACTCAGTGAAAATATACATTTTTTTGTTGCTTATATTATTTATAGATGGTAGCACAATAGCTCAAAACTTTTATGGTCCAGTTCATCCTAATTTCAGAAGGTGGTTGGTTAGAAGTGATAATGGGAATGTTAAGGATGAAGGACTTTCTCCATCAAATACTTTATTTACAGTAGGGAAAGATAATAACGTTAAATATAGGGCTGTTTATCAATGGGATATTTCAGATAATGAAATACCTGATAACTCTGTAATAACTAAAGTAAGACTATTTTTTTCTTACTCACCTAATGGTCACTCTTACCAATTTCCTGCATCTTTTTATAATATCACATACGATATCCTTAACCCAGACCAAACTCAACTGAATACTATGTGGGATTTTATGAACACAACTGCAAATGAGATTGGTTCTCTCATTGGGGCAAACAATACTCTGGACTTCAATTCAAATAATTCTGCCGCACCTATTAATTTGGCAGTTCATAATGCACTTCCAGAGGATAAATTCATCCTTGGAATAAGGTGGCCAGAATCTTCAAATGTTGGCTCCCGGACTTGGGAAATCAGCAATCCTTCCCTCAAGTTGAGCATAGAATATATTCCTCCACAACAATTGGTAATGCTTGATCAAAGACTGAGCAACAATCTGCAAGTTGGAAAAGTCCGGAAATGGGAAGGTACAAATTTTACTACATATCCTTTTATTAATCCTGGCACACAGTTTAGCTTTCCTGTAAGTTCAGTTCAAACCATACTTAGCGATCAAACAATCTATTCAAATGAAAAGTATAACAATTGGAATAATGATAAATCCAATATTTTGAATCACAAACCGTTTGTCATCACCTCATCCACCAATGCATTAACAGCAAACTTTAATGCGATTTATTCGGACATTGCGATTAAAAACCAAATCGAGCAAACTACTGCAAATGGTGGTTCTGTTGAATTTAAGGATCCATGGCTGATTGATTATGATGATCCCGTATATGGCGGTAGTGTGAGAAACAGGGGAATGGATGCTCCTTTCAAATCCCGATTATCTCCCTTTTATCCGGATTTTTCAACAATTTACAATGGAGATGTTTATCAAGGTGTATTCTTGAATCAATCACCTGACCCAAGTAATCCAAGTAAACCTTACTACTCTATTAAAGCTCTGCGAACACAGGATATTTATTTAAGCAATTCAGGTAAAACTCATAAATTTCATTTTCAATACTGGGATTTTAACCCCCTGAAAGCTGTTTTACAATATCCATCTGCACTTGAGACCGGAGTTGTTTTTAAGGAATCAGATGCTGCAGTAAGTGCAATTCTTAAAGGCACAGAACTAACCAACTCCTCCTCCGCCTATTCCAACTCCGGTCAAAGACACCTCGCCCGGCAGTACAATACAGGAAATAACTATAATGTGTACGAAAGTATGGGTTATATATGGTTAGAAAAATCTACCGACAATGGCAGCTCTTGGACTCTTGCAAATAATACTGCCCCTGTTTCCGCAGGTATTGCAAAATCTCCTTCCCTTGATTTCTGCAATGGTCATCTGCTTATTGTCTATCAGGAAAAAACCAGTACAGGGAGTCTTAGAGTAAAACTGAAAATGTATGATATGAATACTGATGCGGTTATAGATTCAGCAGTGGTCATCGAAAATGAATATGTTGATTTTTCATTCGATACTCAGCCGGTGATAGCCGATTTTAGCGAGGGCAGGTTTGTTGTTATTTACCGCAATAATATGGAACACGACCCCGGCGAGTATTCTGGTTTATACTATGATGCCGGCAGAGTAACTTCTACTTCTCAGCCAATAGTCTATTACCTTGAAGGTATTGATTATGGTAATGATGATTTAATAAGCGGTACAACTATAAAATCTGTAAACCCAGCGGTTTCAACAAAACCGTCCGGAGATCCCACTAATATCCACCTTGTCTGGCAGCAGGGGCTTGAGTCAGAATCTATCAGCCATATTCTTTATCAGAAAATTCAGTGGAATGGCAGCGGATTTACCTTCCCCGCTCAGGTGAATGTTTCAAACGGATGCGGCTATACCAAAAACTATAAACCCTCCATTACCTCAATCACCAGCGATGATATCCCCAGAGTTGCCTGGATTGGTTACCTATATGATGCACAAGGTGAGATGGGGAAAATGGGAAGCACCTCAGGAACCCAGACCCAAACTATCTACCGCGAAACTGTTTTCCGTGCGTTAGACAATCCCTCATCCTGGTCTTACGGCTCAAATGTTGTGCACGCAAACATAAACCGTCTTGAAGGTACTCCCGGTTATGCCATCGCCTGGGCGCAGGAAAACGGTTCCGGCTACCAGAACAAACTGATGCGAAACACAAACTTCTATTCGGAATACACCCTGAATACAACAGGTTCAGCCATCGAACTGAACAACGCAGGGCTGTTTTCTAATATGTTCGGGTATGCCCTTCACACCGGCTCAACGCCATATTATTTCGGAAAGAGCCAGTTTGTTAATACCCTTCAGAAAGAGCAATTAAATAATATGACAGCAGCCCGTTCCGGTGTGCTCTACTCAGGAAACGCACAGTTTATGTTTTCGTTCGGAGATATATCAGTTAACAATGCACCGGTTTTCTTTCCGGTAATACCTGATACTATGCGGCTAACCGGACTTGAAGAATTGAAGCAGTATCTGGTGAGTGACCCCTTTATGCTTGAGAATCAGTCCGGCTTTATGTACTCAGTACAGTACCGTGCAGTAGATACTGGTTCCTGCTCGGCAGTATTAGGAGCAGCAGGCGAAGTAAACTTCCGACTTGTTCTCGAGGACAGCAACAGCGGTGAGGTATTGGGTGAGTATGATAATATCACCTTTACCCAGAACGACCTGACAAAATATGACAATATCAGTTATGAAGTAAACACGGCGGGCATTGGTTCACGGCTTGTCCGGCTACGTCTGATACCGTTCACATCAGCCGAACTTACTCCTTCTCTGATAACCAGAGTGCGCTCTGCTGAAGAGCAGGCAAAAGGCAGTCTGAAGAGAATACATTATAACGGAGCAGAACCGATAAAGGACTATTCACTTACACAGAATTATCCGAATCCGTTTAACCCTGTTACAATGATAGAGTTTGCCCTCCCTGAGCAGAGTGATGTTACACTAAAAGTATATGACATCCTCGGCAAAGAGATCGCAACACTTGCTTCGGGCAGCTACTCAGCAGGCAGATATACTGTTCCCTTTGACGGCACCAACCACGCAAGCGGAGTATATATCTACAAACTCAGCTATGGCAAGGGGCAGAGCATTACCAGGAAAATGACCCTTCTAAAATAATTGTGATCCACGGCGGCGGAATGAATAATTATTCTTTTCTTCATTATTCATTATTCATTCTTAATCTTTCATTAAAGAAGGCCCTGGTAATTTCCGGGGCTTTTGTTCTAAGCCATACTTGATAATTGAATAAACACATTCTGCCGCGGCGAAAATGCAGAGTTTAAGCCCTGTTATACTCAGCCATATTTTGCTTTATCTTAAAATTGAGCAGATGAGTGTGTTTATTAAAATTTCAACAATAAACTAAACCCCTTGGGCCTTTCCTTTAAGAATCTCCCAAAAGGTGAGAAAAATTATCTGAAGGTCAAGTCCGAATGACCAGTTTTCCACATACCAGACATCATAGTCAAAACGTTTCTGGATTCTTGCTTTGTTTTCTTCTTCATCTTCAACATCACCTCTGAGGCCGTGGATCTGAGCCCATCCGGTTATTCCCGGTTTTACGAGATTCCTCAGCCGCAATGCTTCGATATACTCCTCATACTTTTTATTGTAGTTGAGAGCATGGGGGCGTGGTCCCACTAATGACATATCTCCCAAAAGAACATTAAGCAGCTGAGGCAGTTCGTCAATATTTGCTTTGCGCATGAATCTGCCAAAGGGAGTTATGCGGGGGTCATCTGATGAAGTTGCCCTGAATTCTTTGTCCGCACCGGCAGGAATCATGCTCCTGAACTTATAACAGCGGAAGGTTTTGTTGTCTTTTCCGATTCTGTCCTGTATATAAAATACCGGTCCGGGGGAGAAAATCTTTTGGAGAATGATGATAAAAGGGAAAAACCAGCTTGCAAAAAGCAGCAGAACAGCAAGAGATATACTGATATCAAATGCCCTTTTAAGGAACTGCCAGTGGATTTCCTGCAGCGGCTCATTACGAACGGTGATAATCGGGAAACTTCCTATAAGACTTACCTGAAACTTCCGTGAAAGAAACTTGAAGTAGTCGGGGATGATATATGTTCTGATAGCCAGTTTATTGCAGACTCTCATGATCTTTTCGATGTCGCTAATCATACCCCCGGGAAGAGCAATAACCACCTCATCAATTTCCCGTTTTTTGGCAATCTCTTCCAGATCATCAACGCTTCCGAGAATATCACCGCCTGAGGGCTGATCATTATCAAGGAAACCGGCGACCGAATATCCGAGAGATATATCCTGCTCAATCATGGCTCTGAAATCACGCCCTACTTCACCTGCTCCCGCTATAAGAAGATTCCTGAAGTTCACCCCTTTTCTTTTCTGACGGCGTATTGCATGCCGGAGGTAAAGAAACTCGGCTGATACGGCAGTGGTAAGTATGAATGAATAGAATATCAGGAAATTACGGGTGTAAAGATCTTCTTTTATCAGAAATATAAATGATATCGCGGCGCCTGCCTGCAGAATGATATTTTTAAGAATATAGACAACCTGGTAAGGGAAATACCGGGAGTTGAAATCTTCATAAAATCCTGTGGCGCCGGCGGAAAAATACCACAGCGCGGAAAGCAGTACCGGAAGAAGAAACATATATAAACGCTGACTGAGTACTTCTGAGGGCTGGGCCAGCAGGGCTGCCGCAAGAAAGGACGCAAATATCAGCGAAATATCAGCTGCGGTGCGGACAACCTTTAAGTTTCTTTTGCCAAAAATCATTCTTGCTGCTACAGTTTTTCTGACATTTTTGATTCGACAAAGTTCTTCACTTTTTCTTCAAATGCATCTTTTGAGAACTGCTGCGCGTAACGGTGTATGTCGCTGCTGTTAAATGAAGCGGATTTTTTTTCAAACTCTCTGACAGCATCAATAATACTCTGTGCAGTTTGTTCGGAGAAGTGAAGGCCTGAAAGACCCGGTACAATGGTTTCTTTTGTGCCTCCTTTGCCGAACCCGATGACCGGGGTGCCGCAAGCCATTGCCTCGATGACCACAATGCCGAAATCCTCCTCAGCGGCAAAGACAAATGCTTTCGCGCGCTGCATCAGGGAGCGGAGAGCATCGAACTCCTGATAGCCGATAATATGGACATTGGGGGCGGCAAGTCTTTTGATTTTTTCCATATCAGGACCGTCACCGGCAACAACCAGTTTTTTATCCGGCATTTTACTGAATGCTTCCACAACCAGATCCATCCGCTTATAGGGGACCAGGCGCGAAGCGGTCAGATAAAAATCATCTTTATTGCTTTCAAGAGGAAACTTATGGGTGTCAACCGGCGGATAGATAACCTCTGCCTCACGGTTATAAATCTTTTTGATGCGGGCAGCGGTATATCCTGAGTTGGCGAGGAAGTAATCAGGACGTCCTGACGTGGTATAATCCCAGATACGCAGCCGGTGCAGGGTATACCGGGCAATCAGCCCCTTCAGGCCGGACTGCAAACCAGACTGTTGTATATACTGGTGATACAGATCCCAGGCATAGCGCATGGGACTGTGGCAGTAGCAGACATGAAGCTGGTTTACACGGGTAATTACTCCTTTTGCCACGGCATGGGAGTTTGTCATGATAAAATCATAATCAGAAAGATCAAACTGCTCAACAGCAAAAGGAAAGAGCGGCAGATAATTTCTGAATGAGGTTCTGGCAAACGGAAGATTCTGTATGAAACTGGTCTTTGCCTGCTTTCCTTTAAGGATGCGCCGGCGGTCATCGTCATTCAGGAAATCAACCAGCGCAAAATGGTCGAAGTCACTCCAGATATTGGTGAAGGATTCAGCACATTTTTCCGATCCGGCGGCTACTTCATACCATTCATGAACAAGAGCCTTTTTCAATGCGCACTCCCCGTAAGGGAAGCATAAAGCGCGAGTACTTTTTCTCCCATCTGTTCAGTGCTGTAATGCTGTTGAATCATAGTTGCTGCATTCTTTGAATATATATTCCAGAGATTTTCATCCGTCATCAGACGGACGATATTGTCTGCTGCCAGGGAAGGATCATGCAAACCATACAGGAATCCGTTCAGACCCGGCTTTATCAGATCATTATTGCCCGGAACATCAGTCACCACGCAGGGGAGGCCAAAACTCAGGGCTTCAAGAACAGAAAGAGGTAATCCTTCCATTTTTGATGTGGAAAGATAACAAAATGAGCGGAGGTAAACATCCGTGACGCTGCTTAAAGAACCGGTAAATTCAACCATATCATCCAGACCGGCAAGTGAAATATCTGAGGCGGTTTCCTGACTGCCGGGACCGCTCCCGACGATAATCAGTTTTACCTTTTTATCGGGGTGATGCCCGCGCAGGGATTGCAGGATGGGAAGTATCAGGCCGGGATTTTTTGCTTCATCAAATCTGGTAACGGTGATGATGTTAAACTCTCCTCCCGTCGGGAATGCTGCCTGAATACCCGGTATAACCACACCATTATGAACCAGTGATATTTTTTTCCGGGGTGCCAGCCCTGCCTTCAGTGCTTCATTCCGTTCGCCATCACCGGTGGCGATAAATTGATTTGTTATCAGGGAAAGTAATCTTTCGTACAGCCGGTAGAGCAGGGCGGCAGGACGGGAATATTTACCGGTATGAATTCCGTGAAAGGAATGCACGCAGTAAGAAAAAGTAAAAAATGCTGCGGGACGGGAATACACCCCGGCTCCCTTGCCGTGTGAATGAACAACGTTTATTTTCTTCTTAAATATAAAAGAGATAATCTTCAGCAGGTATATAAAACTGAACCTGCGGTGGGGAATGGCAACCACATGCTCTTTTCCGATAAGTCCGCAGATTCTTTCATAATAGGGTATATCTTCCGGAATTGCCGCGAATAATCCTGCCTTTTCTTTGAGAGACTCCAGCAGCCTGTAGACATGTTCCGGACCTCCGCCAAAATCAGCACGCGCTGAAATCATTAAAACCCTGATAGTGTTCCGGCTCATTTGTACGTTACAATTCCTGCTTTATACAAAAAAACGGCTCCGTGATGTACCAGACTCCGTGCGGTCCTGAGGAAAGGATTGCTCCGGTAGGATGCATGATAGACAGCGGATATACCCCATTTTTTCCGTATATACTCAAGGCGGTCAGCGCGGGTATTATCCCTGCCTGAAAACTGCTGCGGATGAATGCGGTAGTCAACAAGAATTTCAGGAAGGAAAAATGGGGGTGATAACCGCGAGAGTTTTAACCAAAGGTCGTAATCCTCAGCTTTATTTTCAGGATTTTCATCAAACATGCCGGCTTCTTCAATAAGCTGCTTTTTGGCCAGAACAGATGAGCAGGTAACGGGATTTCCCCTGAGCAAATCTTCATGTGAGTAAGCGGCTTTCCACGGAAGGGGAAGCACCTCATAAAGCGGAGAAAAGGGACTGACAGAGCCGAAGGTAAGACTGGCTGAATAAATAAATGAAGCAGAAGGATGCTCGGCATAGTATTCAATCTGATGCCAGAGCTTTTCCTTGCGCCACAGATCATCCGCGTCAAGAAAAGCAACATACTCGCAATTCGCCTGCCTTATTCCAAAATTACGGCTGTGTGCTGCAGAGCCGCTGCTTTCAAGCGTAAAGACCCTGATTCTCCTGTCAAGCTGCGACAGCCGGGCGGCAACAATTCCGGTTCCGTCAGAAGAATTATGATTCACGATAATAATCTCAAAACCCTGATAGGTCTGTTGCAGAACACTTACCACAGCTTCTTCCAGATATTCGGCGGCGTTATGCGCGGGAATAATTACGGAGATTACCGGCTGACTGCTCATAACTTGCGAAGTTCAAATATACCGCATCCGTAGCGGCAATTCAGGTTATTCTCTATATCCTGTCCGGTGAGTTTATGAGAAGGGAAGTATTTGTTCTGATCATCTATCCAGGAGAATGAAACCAGCTCATAACTCTTTTCAAAAAGGGAAAGAAGATAAGCAAGACTGAATACCCGGTGAGCGTCAAACTCTATTCTCTGCGGTCCGACAGGAGTGGCAAAATAGAAGGTGCCCCCCGGTTTCAACAGTTTGTATATATTGTTCAGACCTTTGATATGCCCTTCAGAGTCAACCGGATCGCCATAGCGTCCAAGTCCGAAATGTTCAATCGCGTGAAGGCATGAAACAGAGTCGCAGTAATCAGCAAAAGGAAAATCCTGCTGTGTAAGATCTGCCCGGGTGAAGGTTACGTTTGGAATAGGCACCGTAAGAGGCCTGAAATCAAATACCTCGATTTTCCTGAAAGCGGCAACATGAGCCACAAATCCGTCAAGCCGTGATCCGATATCAACATGATGCACCGGATTATTCCGGTTAATCAGACCTGCAACATGCAGATCAAGGAAAAAATAGTGAAGCGGGGTTGAGCCGGCAGTATCAAATCTGTCTTCAAGTGCAGGGTAGAAAGACTCAACCGCGAACGGCTGGCCGGTTTTCTGTAAGTCCTTTTTGAGCAGCCTGTAGTTGCGTATATACCAGGGGACAGAGCGGAGTGAGTTGACGGTCTGCCGGGGGTTAAAGCCAAGCTGCTGTATGAGAATTTTCAGTGTGCGGAGCATACTCATAATGCACCCTCAGCAACGGTATCAAAAAGATTTTTCAGGTATTGTCTGGCGCTGTGGTCACGGAGTGAGCGCCGGTACCCTGCTTCGGCGATTTCACTGCGCAGTGTGTCATGTTTCAGAAAAAATTTTATCTGAGCTGCAAGAAGCTGAGGGTCTTCGAAGACGGCAATTTCTTTGTCTATCTCGTAAGCAAGATTCAGCCCCGGCACAAAATAGCTGAGCTGAAAACCTCCGCAGCCGCAGATTTCGTAATGTCTTCCTTTTACCTGTTCCTTTATTTTTCTGTTCATCAGGATGGTCTTTAGCGCTTTAGGAGACCTGAAAGAGGAAAGCACATGAAATACATTGTAGGAAACACCATTGCTCAGATTCAGATTTACTGCCGACTGATTAAATATATCAACCATCTGTTCAGTGGTAATCCAGTTGCGGTCTCCGTCCCACCCTCTCCCGAAAACACGGACATCAAGCCCTGCTTTCCGGAGCAGTGAGACTACCCACTGCCGGTAGGAACTGAATCCCCCCACAAAAGAAACTTCATATTTCAGCGGCAGGTTTTTCTTTTTATATATATCCTGATTATATCCGAAGGGGGAGTACACTGCCTGCCGGAGTCCTTCGGACTGATACTGCCTGAACATATAATAATCGGGGGTGCTGAAATAACGGAAGTATTGTATCCAATGTCTCACATAGCTCTGCCGCCACGGGTCATCAAAGAAATAAACGGCTGTTTTGGTGAACGTATTCAGTTCCGTAATGGTGCTTTCCATGATTTCATTTTCAAAAAGGCAGAAGAGCACGATATCGGGGGAGAACATTCTGGCATCTTCAATAAGCCGTGCATTCATGATTTCCCTTCCTTCCTGCCTGAAGATAGCGTAGAAATCAAAATGGAGAACGTTGTCGCCGCCAAAGATTTCAACAGCGGGCAAATGTATATTGGTATATTCAAATGAAGCGCCGCGGCTTACAACTCCGTAATCATGCTGCATGAGTACTGTCATGATTTTCATGCTGCCAGCTTTCTGTTAGCGATGAGTACCAGGAGGAAATAAAGAAGTCCGGTAAAAACTGATGCCGCGATGATGCCTGTCATCCCATAAATCTGAATAAAATAGTAATACAATATAACAGAGACAATGCCTGAAATAACCTTCGGGTAGAGGTATAAATGGGGGCGGTTATAGGCCAGTCCTTTATTGCAGAGCGCCTGACCGGCATAAAAAAGTCCTGATCCCGCGGCCAGCCAGGGAAGCAGCGAAGCATATCGGGTATATTCTGCGGTGCTCAGAAAGGTTATAAGCCAATCACCCGCAAATGAAAAGACAAGAAATGCCGCGGCTGAAAGCAGCAGGACGGAAACCACACTCATCGTGATGTAAAACTCGCCCCGTTTTCTATCTCCCCCCTCTGCGGAAAAGTTCTTAAATATCAGCGGGAGAAAAAGATCGTTGATTATGTTTGACGGAATCGCGATAAAAGCGTTTGTCAGCGCAAACATCAGCCCGTAGTATCCGACATCCTCCGGGGTAAGAAAAGCATTGATAATCCACTTTTCGCCGTTCAGCTGCAGCCACATAGCAGCGCCCCAGATTACGAAGGGGAGGGAATAAGTAAGCAGCTCCTTTGTAAGCTTTTCTTTGAGTAATGCCCTGTCTGTTTTAAGAGAGAACCGCCATCCGGTCCGCCTGGACTTTATGTAGCCGGCAATAAGCAAAGGGAGAGATAGAACAATGATAACCGTTCCGGTTGAAATTTCTTTATAGGCGATCAGAGCGTAAACTAAGATTACCGAAAGCAGTTTTTCAGAAGTCTGCATCACAGCATTAAAGACCCTGAGGCGGGCTGCATTGAGGATGCCGCTGAAAAACTCCGAGAACTTTGAACTGACGGAAAACCAGAGGGCAAGAAGAATCATCGGGACATAAAGATCCAGCCCGGCGGGAATGACGATGCCTATTGCCAGTATGGCGATGACTCCGAAAACAATAGCACCGGTAATGAGGAAGAGTGATATCAGCCGGTGGTAAACCGAACCGGATCTGCCGGAGTCGGTTTCGTAATAGGAGCGGATGAAGCCCTGCTGAAGCGGTCCGTAGTAAAGCTGGCCCGCCAGAGCGGCAAGGGTGGTTATTAGTATATACTCGCCATAGACCACCGCGCCGGCGGATGCAATAAGTTTAATCAGAACAAAACTCAGTATAACGCCGGCTGCCTGTCCCCCAAAAAAGAAAATGATCTCCTGCCGGTTTGCGCTGAATTTCTCCCGGAAGAGAGCTATCATCCGGGTCCTCCGTGAAGGTAAGGAGCAGGCCGGAAAGGGGTCCGGATTACAGGATTCCGGTTGCCGTAACAATTCCGGTGGTTACCCCGGAAAGAAGGCTTTAACCTTAGCGGAAAGGAAGATTTTCGGCAAGGCAGATTATCAGAAATCACGGCCAAATAATAAAATTTCTGGATAATGTATCATTCCGGTCTTATTCATATATTTTTAGTAAATTTGAACCTGAATTTCATCACGGAACCGGTAATTTGGCAGATAAATTAAAAATCTCATCGCTTATTATAGCAAAGAATGAAGAAAAAAACATCGGGCGGTGTATTAAAAGCCAATTATTCTGCATTGATGAAATTATTGTACTGGTTGATTCGGCCACAACCGACCGGACGGCAGAAATTGCCTCCGGATTTGAGAAGGTGGTCTGCCGGACTGTGGAATGGAAAGGTTACGGGGTTACCAAGCAGGAGGGTCTTTCCCTGGCAACAAATGACTGGATTTTCTGGATTGATGCCGATGAGGAATTTACCCCGGAACTGATTGATGAGATAACGGAATTTAAGGAGCGGGAACACCACTGTGCAGTCTATGAACTCCCCCGTAGAGCCTACTTTCTGGGGAAATGGATCAGGCATTGCGGCTGGTATCCCGGCTATGTTGAACGGCTGTTTAACCGGCAGAAAGCCCGATTCAGCACAAACGGAGTGCATGAGCATCTGATCTACGAAGGAGAGCCGGGCCGGCTTGAGGCAGACCTGAATCATTACACTGATCCTTCAATAGAGCATTATTATACCAAGTTTAACACCTATACGTCGCTCGCGGCCGCCGATCTGAAAAAAGCGGGGAGGAAAACCGGCATAAGCGACCTGCTGCTCAGGCCTGTTTTTCTGTTTCTGAAGATGTATATATTCCGCAGGGGGTTTCTTGACGGAAGGGAAGGATTTCTGCTTGCGGTCTTTTCTGCCAATTACGTTTTTACCAAATATGCGAAGCACTGGGAGCTCAGCAGGAACCTGAAAGGAGCGGACGAGTGAAATTAGGAATCGTAGCTAATATTACCAGGGAAAATATCGGCAGTATCGTTGCCAATATAGCCGATATGATCACGGCTGCGGGATTTAAGGTCTCGGTGCATGAACAGCTCCGCGGAAAAATGAATGCAGACACGGAGTATATATTCTGTGATGAGAAGACGCTCGGAACTACGAGCGATCTTCTGGTTTCCATCGGCGGTGACGGCACTATGCTTTCAGCGGCATTGATTGGGCATACGCATGATAAGCCGCTTGTAGGAATTAATTTTGGCAAACTGGGCTTTCTTGCTGATGTTGACGTTAATAAACTGACGGACTTTCTCTCGGAACTTCAGCGGGGTGAATACCGTATTGAAGAGCGGATGGTTCTGGAATCCTCCTGCAATCAGGCACCCGGAGAACTTCATGTTGCCTTTAATGATTTTGTTATTGATAAGGGCTACTGGCCCAAAATGATAGATATACGGCTTGTGGTTGATGATGAATATGTAACCACCTTTCCGGCTGACGGAGTGGTGTTCGCGACACCGACGGGTTCAACAGGATACTCCCTTTCAGTAGGCGGGCCTATTGTTACACAGAAAGCGGAAGTGATAACCATTTCGCCTATTTCTCCTCACAGTCTCACGGCACGTCCGCTGGTACTCAGTCCGTATCAGACGGTGAAGATAACTGCATTCTCGCAGCATAAGACTATTCAGTTTAATGCTGACGGGCAGAGAGTGGTTGATTATATATCTCCCGCGAAAATTTGTATTTCACGGTGCCGCAAGTCACTGAAGATTCTGAGGACGCATTCATCCTCCTATTTTGAGGTGCTAAGGAATAAGCTTTTCTGGGGGCTTGATGTAAGAAACAGTCAGATAAAATTATAATGAGGAACAATGAAAACAATTTTTGTGATGATGGTTTTATACGGAGCAATGATGCTGCAGGGTCAGGACATGAATAAACTTATTGTGGATGAGCGTACTGAAAAGCCGATGCTTATCGGACTGTGCAATTATGAGGCTTTTACCGATACCAACTTCGGATGGTGGTATGAATCAGGATACCGCGACTATGAAATTAATGAGTCAGCTATTGATGACCTGAATCCGGATCCGGAAGAAATTACCATAACTGTGGTTCTGGGTACCTGGTGCGGTGACAGCAGAAGAGAATTCCCTCATTTTGCCAAACTGATGGACTTAATCGGGTTCCCCCGCAAGAACATAACGATTATTGCGGTTAACCGTTCGAAGGTTGCCGAAGGGGATGAAGTGGCTGCGCTTGATATACAGTTTGTACCCACCTTTATCGTTTACCGGAACGGAAATGAAATCGGAAGGATTATTGAATCACCCGCACTTTCTCTTGAAGAAGATCTTGCTGCGATTCTGAAAAAGTAACCGCAATCCGGACAACCAAAACAGATGAACTGCAATTGAAGAAGACAGAAGAACCGCAGGCAGTGAAAACCATGCTGGATTCCCCTCTGCTGGCAGGTGTGCCAGCGGCACTGATATATATTGAAAAAGGAAGGGCAGTTATTGAAGAGGCTAACAGCAGTTTTCTTGAACTTGCCCTTCATACCGCATCCGTTCCGGGGAAAAGCCTGACAGAGGTGTTTGCTCCCGATCCGGATAATGAAGAATTTCTGATACAGCTTATGAAAGCCGAGCAGGGTTCTGTCACAAAATACCTTTTAAAAAGCGTACATAACCGGAGCCGTTTTTTTGAGGGGCTCTTCAGTTCTTATCCCGGTGCTGATAACGGTAAGCAGCTTATACTTCTCAGATGTATTGAGGTGAGCGAATGGTACGAACGCACGCAGCGTATTTATCAGGCGCAGGAAACCCTGGGCGCAATGATACAGAGTCTGCAGGGGGGTATTCTGGTTGAAGATGAAAACAGGCGTTTGGTGCTGACCAACGCTGAGTTTTGCAATTTGTTTAATATACCAGCTGCTCCTGAAGATATGGTCGGGGCAGACTGCCGCGAGGCGGCGGAAGCCTCTAAAACATTATTTGCTGATGAAAAGGGATTCATTGAGGGAATTGAACACCGGCTGCATAAACAAAAGCCTGATAAAGGGGAGATACTTGCGCTCAGGGACGGCCGGATACTGGAGAGGGATTATATCCCTATATTCATCCTCGGGAATTACCGCGGGCATCTCTGGCATTACCGGGATATAACGGCAAGAAAGCGGGCGGAAGAACAGATTTTTGCCAGCGAGCAGAAATATCGCCAGATTGTTGAAGACGCAGGCGATCTTATATACCGCGTGAATATGAAGGGGCGCATGTCCTTCTTTAATCCTGCGTTTGTGAAAGCAAGCGGATTCAGTACTGATGAGCTGACAAATTTCCCCTTTTATAATTTTATCAGAGCCGATTACCGCACCTATGTCAGGGAGTTTTACCTTAAGCAGGTAAAAAAGAGAATGTTTTCCACTTATCTGGAGTTTCCGGCACTGAACAAATCCGGAAAGGAAATCTGGATAGGGCAGCGTGTGCAGCTTGTTTACAGCGGAACAAAAGTAATGGAAATTCAGGCAGTAGCCCGTGATATAACCGAGCGTGTATATATACAGGCGGAGCTTGACCGTACCAGAAAGTTTTTCGAAAAGATTCTTAATGATCTGCCCGGACAGATCGCGGTATTTGACCGGGGACTCCGCTACATCTATGTGAACCCGGCCAGCATCCGTGATGAGGAAATCCGCAGGAATATTATCGGCAAGACGGACATGCAGTATATACAAATGAGGGGACGCGATCCGGAGATAGCCCGGAAGCGCATGGATTCTCTCCGGCGTGTTCTGATGAGCGGTGAAGAGACAACGTTTACCGAAGTGCTCGATTCTCCTGACGGGCCTCGTATTTTGCAAAGGACCATCAGTCCGATCAAATATGAAGACGGAAGCATCGAATATCTGATCGGCTACGGACTGGATATCACCGAACTCCGGCGCGCTGAGGCTGAAATTCTTCAGTCAAGAAAACGGCTTGAATCAGTGCTTCAAACCGTGGGGGACGGAATACTGACCATCTCTTCAGACAGATTGATACAAATTGCCAATAATGTCGCGGAAAAAATCTTCCTGCACCGCATTGACAATATTACCGGCAGATTCATAGATGAACTGATATATACCGAATCGCCTTCCGGCGAGAAATCGCACCGTTTTCCGCTGGAATCTCCGGAGCGGTTTGAAGCATTTGGCAGAAGGGGGGACGGCTCTGTAATCCCGCTCGCGGTACAGATTACCAAAGCAACTGCAGGGGAAGAAGAGTTTTATACGGTATCCTTCTCTGATATTTCAATATACAGGGAAACGGTCAAAGCGCTCACGGAGGCAAAAACTGCCGCTGAAGAATCCATCCGCACAAAAGAAAACTTTCTAGCCCATATGAGCCATGAATTGCGGACTCCGATGAATGCCGTGGTGGGGCTCACCAATCTTCTTATCCGGACAAACCCGAATGAGGAGCAGCGCAGAATTCTGCAGGTTATCAGAGGCGCTACGGATAATCTGCTGGTTATCATTAATGATATACTCGACTTTTCTAAGCTTGAAGCGGGCAAGATTATCCTAGATGAACGGGAGTTTTCGCTGGCTGCCGTTACAGAGCAGTGTATAAAAACTTCTGAGTATTTTGCCCGTGAGAAAGGGATTGATCTTTCTTTCTCAATTGAAAGCGGCCTGCCTGATCTGCTTATCGGCGATGCTGTCAGGCTGAATCAGATTCTCCTGAACCTGCTGTCAAACGCGATAAAGTTCACCAAAAAAGGCTCCGTCAGGCTTGCTGTTGCGTATATATCAGAGAACAGCGGCAAAATTACCGTACGGTTTACTGTTACCGATACGGGGGTCGGAATTCCCGCGGATATGCTTGACCGTATATTTGAAAGTTTTGAGCAGGTGAAGGGAGTAAACAAATCGCACACGGCAGGCACCGGACTCGGGCTTGCAATTGTAAAGAGACTCACCGAGCTTATGGAAGGCAGTGTCGCGGTTGTGAGCGCTCCGGGTAAGGGTTCTGAGTTTTCTGTAACCATTCCTTTTGCCAGACATGAAGGAAGCATTAAATCAGAATCAACAGCTTCACTGCAGAAGGGGACTGCTTCACTTTCAGGCATTAAAGTTCTGGTTGCTGAGGATAATCCGGTGAACCAGATGGTAATCTCTTCCTACCTGAAAATGTGGGGTGCTGAATTTACTGTTACTTCTGACGGCGCAGAAGCCAGCCGCGAATTTGAACGGGGAAGCTTTGATATCGTGTTTATGGATATATCAATGCCCGGTGTTGACGGATATGAGGGAACCCGGATGATCAGGAAAAAGATTCAGGAGAGGGGAACATCTGTCCCGATTATAGCTCTTACGGCATATACCGCTCCTGAATATGAAAGTGATCCTGAAAGCAATCTTTTTGACGGATTCGTGGGGAAGCCATTTCAGCCCGAAGAACTTCTGCGGGTAGTGCAAAAACTGACCGGAAAAGGAATTACACCGGGCTCTGCTCCGGCTGCACAGCCTCCTCCGGCGGATACATCTCCGGAAAGATCATATAATCTTGATTATCTGAAAAAGATTACCAATAATGATGAGTTCCTTGCGTATGAACTGATGCGGATTGCCTCGGGCAATCTGATGCAGTCAGCCGGTCAGCTTCAGGATCTGAAAAGAGGAAACGATATACGGGCACTTAAGGAACTGATACATAAAATAAAGCCGGTATTCGGATATTTCAGTGTTGACTCATCCATCAGACTGTGCGGCGAGATTTCGGAGGGGCTTAAGGGAGGATATATAGACGCGGAAGTAAAACAAAAAATTTCTGAACTGACCGAGGAAATGAAACAGCTCAGATTATTCATTAACAAACAGCTTGAATCTGATTAAATGAAGATACTGATAGCAGATGACCTCCAGGAAACCCTTCTTCTCCTGAAAGCTACACTTGTCCGCTGGGGACATGATGTTGTTACGGCTGACAACGGAGCTGATGCATTCAGGATTGTGAGAGACCAGGAAATTTCAATGGTACTGAGTGACTGGCGGATGCCTGAGCTGGACGGGATTGAACTCTGCAGAAAGATACGGACCGAGCTGAATGAGCGGTATATCTATTTCATTCTGCTCACTTCCAGTGATGACCGTAATGAACTTGTCCGCGGGCTTGATGAGGGAGCGGATGACTTTATAACAAAGCCGATTGATTTTAACGAACTGCGGGCAAGAATCAGGGCAGGAGAAAGAATTGTTGAACTTGAAACCTCTCTTGCCTCTAAAAATGCGATGCTGGAGGAATCAAACCGGCAGATGGAACGGGAACTGACCATGGCTGCTGATCTTCAAAAATCTCTACTTCCGCCCCCGCTGCTCAGACTGAACGGCTATGATTTTTCCGGTATGTTTATACCATCAACGTATGTGGCAGGCGACCTGTTTGATTTTTTCAGAATTGATGATGATTACGCGGCTTTTTATCTGTTTGATGTATCGGGGCACGGTGCATCAGCGGCAATGCTTTCGTTTTCAGTGAAGAAAACACTTTCGCTGAATCAGATTGAAGGAAGAGATTTATTTCTGAGAAAGGATCCTGCTACCGGAGTTTACAGCCTGAATACACCCTCCTCCATTCTGGAAAATCTAAACCGCTTATTTTCAGCTGATAATGAAAGCCTTCAGTATTTCACCATCGTCCTGGGGATTCTTAATCTCAGAGAAGATACCATAACAATCAGCTCGGCCGGTCATCCGCCGGTGCTGTATATACGGAATGACGGTTCAATAGAGCCGCTCCCCCTTAACGGATTCCCGGCAGGGATGTTCGGTGACAGCACGTATCAGAACAAAATGATTGATATGAAGAGCGGTGACTCCTTGCTGCTCTACTCTGACGGACTTACCGATCTGGTGTTTACCGACAATAGCGGCCTTCCGGTTGGATTTGAGGAGGTTGCCTCCCGGCTTGATATATCCACTGCCGAAAAGTTTACCGGTGCATTAAGCAGCCGCATTTCCATGCTTTCTTCAGAACAGAAACTGGCTGATGATATATCAGCCGTCATACTTAAAAAGACCTGACTGAAATATCAGCAGCGGATTCATAACGTGTCAGAAATCATCCTGACCGTCTCCTCCGCCATTGCCGTCACGTCCGCCCTTCTCTTTTTTGTCTGAGCGGTTAATATTGTAGCGGATATTCAGCATTACCATTGGGGACTCCCTCACATTATACTCATACCGGTAAACCGTTGAACTCTGCCGTGTGGTTTCTCTTTTGGCAGTTCCGAAAATATCTCTCATCTGTAATGTGAGTGAAAGACGTTTATCCAGGAACTCATATTTTGCCGCCAGGTCAGCGCTGAAAAATCCGGTAGTACTGCCTTGTGAGCTTACTGACGGACCGGTATATCCGGCGTTCACCTGCATCTGAAAAACCGGTGTGAATTTGATCGTGTTAGCCGCGCGCAGATTCCAGTTCGTTGAAGTTCTTTCAAAAGCTGCTCCTTCCGCCTCTCCTTTTATGCGGTAATCATACAGCGTTCCCATGATATTAATGTTCCACATGGCAATCGGGTCGGCAAGTATCATGAGCTCAGTTCCGGTTGAATAATCTTCACCGATATTAAATGGCTTTTGCAGCGTTATGCCGGGTGAATATAGCGAGTTAAGGTTTTCAATTTTATTGAGTGTCTGACGGTGAAAAACCTCTCCCGAAATTGAAATGTCACCGGTAAAGGTCTGGAACCCGGCTTCATAGGAGTTGATATATTCATTGAGCAGCTCAGGGTTGCCGATTCTCACGTTATTTGCATCGGTGAAGGTTTCAAACGGTTCTAACTGCCAGCCGCCCGGTCTTTCAACCCGGCGCGTGAATGATGCTGTTATCTGGTGTCCCTCAGCAAACTTATAACTGCTGAAAAAGGTCGGGAAGATATCCCAGTCTTCAACCTCTGTGGAAAGTTTTTTCAGCCGTTCATCAACATTACGGTAGGTATATTCTGCCCGGACCCCTGCCTGAAGACCCAGATTGCCTATATAATGGCGAACCTGTGTATATATACCCTGGTCTGTTTCGGTTAACACGGTAAACCTGTCATAAAGAGACAATTTCTGAAAACTGCCCGCTGTCTGTGAATATTCTAAAAGTCCGGTTTCTTCATCCGATACTTCATTGGAAAAAAGATATCCTGCTTCCAATGCGTTTTCCTGACCGTATGGAAAAACATAGTCGGCTTTAAACTCATATCCCTCTGAAGGACCTGCCTCGGTTGAAATCCTTCCGCCAAACTGCGAACCGCTTCTGAAGAGAGAGGAGACAGTGGACTCATCAGAATTATGCGTATCGTACGACAATGAAAAAATCAGCTCATGCCCCTCACGTCCAAAGTTTCTTGAATAGTTAAGATTAAAGCGGGTAACATCACCGCCCCGCGAACGGAAGCCGTTTTCGCTGTATATATCACTGCTGTCTGAGACGGCAGTCTGAACTCTTGAACGAATTGTTGAAAGAGAGGAGTTTTCCCCTTCGCGGTGGCCAGTGTAAAACCCGAATGAAAACTCGTCTGCTGGAGTGGCCTTCCACAAAAGAGAACCGCGCAGACCGTAAGAAGTTCTTCCCCATTTAGAAGTGCCGTCGTATAAAAATTCTGAAAACGAGCCGGCGCCATAGTAGCGGTTAGTCTGGCGGGAGTCTCCGGGGGAGAATCTTCTGTTATAGTCTATTGAAACAGCGGTTGAAAAATCAGGCATGCTGTAATCAAAAAGCATATCACCGCCGTATTTGTCATTAAGTCCGGTATTTGCATTGATAAATCCGCTCATGCCAAGCTGTGTTGATTCTTTCAGGATGATGTTAATTACTCCTGCCGTACCCTGAGCTTCAAAACGTGATGAGGGGTTGGTAATGATTTCAATTCTGTCAATCGAGCTGGCGGGAATCTGCTGAAGTATATCCTGTGCATCCATCGGGGAAACTTTTCCGTTGATGAGCACCGTGAATGACTGGCTTCCGCGCAAGCTCACATTTCCCTCAATATCCACGGTTACAGAAGGAATATTTTCGAGCACTTCGGCTGCTGTTCCGGAGAGAGAGGTCTGCATCTGTGAAACATCAATCACTTTTTTGTCTGTCATATAAGTGATGGGGGAGCGGTCACCCTGAACCACCACATCTTCCAGTTTAAGCGATGAGGGAGAAAGAAAAATATCACCAAGATTAACAATTTCCTCCGGTTGAGAAGCGGTCACCTCAAGAAACACATCGTCATACCCGATAAAGCGGACATCAAGCAGATATTTGCCAGGCAGGACTTTTGGAAACAGAAACACTCCATCCAGTCCTGAAACCGTGCCGGCAATCATGCTTGAATCGGTATGATTTAAAAGCAGGATATTGGCGTATTCGAGGGGTTTGCCGGTGGATTTTTCCATAATCCTGCCGGTTATTCTGGCGGTCGGAGCATCTGCGGCAAACAGAGAGTATGAATAAATAACAATAAACAGTAATTTCCTGAGCATTTGCAAATCGGTTTAATTTGGGAATATGTATTAAACAAATGGAACGTAAAATTAGTTTAATCGGGTCAAAATTTTTGCGTCAAAATCCGGTATGCTTTTTCAGCCCCTGATCAGACGGAGTTTGGCATTCAGGGCAGGTTTAAAGTTTACGGGCGATAACAAAAGCTGATTTATGAATAAATGTGTTACCGGCAGAGTGATCAGCGGCCTCAAGATAAAGGATGTAGATGCCAATCCGGAGCGGTCTTCCGGAGTCATCTCTTCCGTCAAAGACAAACTCCCCGCTCCCGCTGAGAGGTTCATGTTCTTTAAGCGTTCGGACTTTTCTTCCGTTTTTGTCATAAATATATACAGTAATACGGGCTGACTCATACGGAAGTGAATAACTGACGATGGTGAAATCTTCAAATCCGTCTTCATCCGGAGAGAAAGGATTTGGGGCAATGTTAAGAGTGTTTTGTCTATTGGTAATGCCAGTGAAGATACTATTCTCTAATCCGGGAGAGCCCCCCGCAGCAGAAACGGAAGTGCTCCAGCTTGATTGGGCGTTTGACTGAAGCAACGGATTGATTTTCTCAAGCGAGAGACCTGAGGTGTTGCGGTAATTTTTATTGTGCCATTCTTTGGTATATACAACGGAATCCAGCGTTGGCCCGTTCATAATAGATACAACGAGAGTATCTGCATCATTACGGAGCGAAAGGGAAGGTATTACAGACGCCCGCATCGGCCAGAGAAGATATGAATAGTGTTTAAAGACAGAACTGTCAGTTGCTGCAACAAAATAACCGCCCGGCTCAAGCTCCCACCCTCTTCTTATCCGCTTGCCATTAACAGAAATATAATTGAGGCGGATGAGGGAGTCACCAGGATTATAGAACTCTATATACTCCGGCATCCCGCCTGAGGGAGAGGCCATAATTTCATTGATAATAAGTTTTGTTTCAGCCGAGGGGAAATTTTGGGTTGCGCTGTTTATACTACCCGGAGTTCCGTCATAGATTTCGGAGGCGTACCAGTTTTCTCTGTTGCCGGAATATCCGCTGATGTCTTTTCTTTCAAGGGTGTACCACTTTTCCAGATCCCAGGTGGAAGTATATATAACACTGTCTATTACAGAGCCGGTCCTGTCAAAAAGAAAAACACCGTCTCCGCTGTTTCCCAGAGCGGGAAGGGGGAGAACGATATAATTATTGCCAGTAACCCATGGGAGTGCTGATAAAGATGAATCAGCGCAGATAACTCCATATTCACCCGGAGTCAGAAAATAATTACCGGAGATAGTGCGTATGGTCATCGTCGGGGAGTAATCACTGATTTTCCAGCCGTCAAGACTGATGACTGAATCGCTGTTGTTATATATCTCAACCCACTCCTGCAGGGGGTCAAAAGGATGAATCATAATCTCAGTGATCACTATAGCTTTTTCCCTGAAACCAGCGAATACGACTGTTGAAAGCCGATTATTCCAGATATCATCGTCCACTGCTGCAAGTGAAGCGGTGAATGTCATCCTGCTTATCCCAAGCATTGCGGCATTCCATATCTGGATGGTGATGCTATCTTCACCCGGAGGAAATGATGTAAGGATTGAGTCGCGGTAATCCTGCGTGCTGTCTGCCGCACTGATATATATCATCACCGGGCCAGGGGGAACCGTACCAAGACTGGCAAGCGTTACCGCAAAGGAAAGGGAATCGCCGGAGACCGGATATTTTGTGATGAGTTCAACAGACGTAACAGCGATGTCGTTTTGCCGGGGTGTGACGCTGTTAATTCTGCCGGGGGAACTGCTGTTCCGGTCGATTGAAAGAGCCCAGTTAGCCGCAGAAAGTGAACCGGCTTTACTGCTGACTCTCTCAAGTGACTTACCGTCAGACGCTCCGGTATAAAAAACTGAATCAATGATTACACCCCTCTCATCATGAAGAGAAAGACCATCCCGGTCATTATTCAATGTGGGAAGATTAAGCACTGTGACCATGGACGGAATTACCGGGTGATACTCATACAGAGATGAGTCTTTTGCCAGCACAAGATATTCTCCCGGGGGAATAGATACTCCGCTTTTTATAACTGCCTGTGCCGGAGTTGTGTAAACATCGCGGAGTTTCCAGCCGTCAATAAATATTGTATCAGCGGAAGTATTATATAACTCAACCCATTCAGGTTCACCATCCGCCGGCTGATACATAATTTCGTTGATTACCAGATCACCGGGGGGTACGCCGCCGCGAATGCTGAGGAATTCATAATTATCGGAAGTATCCTGATCTGACGAAGCACTGACTGTTATATATAAATTCCGTTTGCCGGTGATGCCGGCAATCACCCCGGCGGCGGTTATTGAACCCTGCTGCTGCGGTGACAATGCTCCGCCGGAAAGTGAACCAAGGAGTAAATCGGGGAGAGAATCATTATCAGTGTCTTCATAAATCAGCAGATCGTAGCTCATGTTGTTTCTCCCCGTATTGGTGAGAAATGCAGTAACGCTGAGAGTATCTCCCTTTACCGGAAAGAGAGGTGTTATCTGTACTGAATCAAGTTTCAGGTCAAAGTCTTTCTGTGATACAGAGTTCATAAGACCGGGTGTTGCTCTTCTCCTTACCGCGGCAGTTTTCCAGTTAGCTGAATCAGCTGAACTTCCTTCATAAGAAATTCGTTCAAGAGAAAGACCGTCAGAACCGCCCCAGGCGGGGGAGTAATCAAGAGAGTCCAGAATTTTTGCAAGTGAATCAAGCAGCATAATTCTGTCACCAGTGTTGTTGAGCGCCGGAAAACCTGCGGAAATAAAAGGATACGTGTGGTTATAGAATGATGTAATGGAGCTGTCCCGTGTTATTACCATAAAAGAATCAGGCATAAGAACAGCAGCGGAGTGCAGCCGTGAGGTATCCTGCCCATCGGCAATCATAAATCCGCTGAGGAGGAGGGGTGCAGCGCTTTTGTTATATATCTCAATCCATTCCGGTTCGTCCTGCTGAGGAGCATACATAATCTCGTTGATGATTATATCTCCCCGGTTTGTGTAAGGAGCTGCAAATTTTTGAGAAGCAAAACCGCGGTTGTTAAGGGTGTTTTCATCATCCGGATAGTTTACCACAGCGATAAATCTTTGCAGACCGGGGGATATGAGAGAAACGGTAAAAGTGATAAGCGTTGAATCACCGGGAAGCAATGGTGAAACCGGCAGTGAAAGAATCAGCTCACTGCTGCCGGGTATTGAGTCTTGCGAAATATCGTGATATATCTCAAGAATGCTGCTTTGTGAGTTCAACAAACCCCTGTTGGAAATTTTCACGGTGAATGGAGCGGCTTCACCTATTATTGAATACTCAGTAACTGCATTAAAACCGGCAAGGGCCAGATCAAATGATTTTGGGATTGCGCTGTTTGCGAGCCCGGGCGTACCTTTGTATATACCTTCGGATGACTTCCAGTTAGCCGGCAATGAAGAAGCGGAATCATACCAGACCCGCTCAAGTGATCTGCCTCCTCCTCCTCCCCACTGAGTGAAATAGGTGACTGAGTCAATGATGATGCCGAGTGAGTCCTTCAAAAGCAGCCGGTCGCCGTCATTGTTGAGCGAAGGGAGATTGCCGGTGAGCAGCGAAATTGACTGCGGATAAAGAGAAAGCAGGGTTGAGTCATCTGAAATAACCGCAAACTGCTGAGGTTGCAGAAGAAAATCAGTATTGATAAGCGAAGTTTCGGCAGTTCTGTCTGCAATCCTCCATTTCTTCAGGTTAATGGTTCTGCCCGAACGGTTATATATCTCAATCCATTCTTTTTCGGGTGAAGAAGGGGCATACATAATTTCATTAATAATCAGCTCGTTAAAGCTATACTGAGGAGTGACCGGAGTAACGGTGAGCCAGGTTCTGTTATTCTGTGGAAACTCATCACCGGTAATTTCTGCTGCTGCAATGAAACGGTAGGGCACCGCATCAGAAAAAAGAAATGTGTGATACAGCTGCACAGAATCACCGCGGATGAGATTGCTAAACTGCTCAGAAATAATCAGCTCTGAGGGCTGCGGGAGTGAATCATTATTCGCATCGAGATATATGGCGAGCGAAAAATCAGACGCCACATTCAAACCCTTATTCACCGCGGAGAACCGAAGTTCCCCCTCTGAGCCGGAAGGCAGCTGCGCCGGAGTGCAGGTAATCCAAACCGCGTGCAGATCAACATTGTAGGGCATGATGCTGTTCCTGAAGCCCGGAGTGCCGTTAGCCACGGAGGAGTTCTCCCAGTTCTCCGGCTGATTGCTTTTTATCAGGGAAATTTTCTCATCAGAGCGCGCCTGTGAATTGTTCGCGGTGTAGGTATATATATCAAGGGTATCATCCCCGGGACTGAGCAGCAGCAGGGTACGGTCGGAAGTGTTTGCCATGCCGGAAGTGCCGAAGGAGTTATCGCTTATGCGCATGATGAGAACTGAATCAGGAACCAGATGGCTGTATATACCGCTGAGGGTGTCATAATCTCCTTCAAAGATGACTGCATAACTCCGGGGTCTGAGAAGAGAGCCGCGCAGCAGAGAGATGATGACATCACTGTTTGAAGCTGCGTATTTTATTTTGTAGCCGGAGAGATCAATGGTCTGGGTATAACTGAGATTAAAAAGCTCAATGAATTCATTGTTCCCCGATGCACCATAAAACATAATTTCAGAAAAGGTGAGGGAGGTATCCTGCTGTGCATTTAATTGCAGGGGAACACACAGAAAGAAGAACAGAAGAATGAAATTATTTTTTCTTAAGCCCCGCAACATCAACCGCCCGTTTTGCAATAAATTCAAATAAAAAGCCAGGAAGAAATTTTAACATTCTGGTGGCAATGATTAAGGGGAGTGGGAACTGAATAATCCGCTTTTCTTTTGTAATTCCTTCAAGTATAAGCCGTGCTCCTTTTTCAGCCGGCATGATGAAGGGCATGTTAAACTCGTTTTTGTCTGTCATCGGAGAGGTTACAAAGCCCGGCTTAACGATCAGCACCCTGATATTATGGGGCATCAGTTCAATTCGTGCTGCTTCGAGGAATGCGGTCAGTCCCGCTTTGCTTGCTATATATACGCTGCTTTTTGGCAGCCCGCGTGCATCGGCAAGACTTGAGACCGCTGCAATTACTCCGCCTCCCTTCTTCATCATTGCCGGAATAAGCTGATGCATTCCGTACATCACGCCGAGCAGATTGGTTTTCACGATATTTTCAGCCGCTGATATATCAAAACTATCAAGGGTATTGCGCACGCTTGCGCCTGCATTCAGAATCGCGATATCTATCCCTCCCGAAATCCTGAGAATAGTATTCATTGCTTCTGATGCAGAAGATTTTTCTGAAACATCCATGCGGAAAACTGTGATTTCAGCTTTGCTGTTTTTGAGTTCTGATGCGAGCTGTTCAAGAAGTTCCGTTCTGCGGGCAGTAAGAAACAGGCGGCAGTTAAGCCGTGAAAGCTGGCGGGCCATTTCAGCCCCGATGCCGGATGATGCTCCGGTTATGAGAATTGTTTTATTTTGAAAATAGCGCATTCAGGAATTACCCGTTGTTCATATCCTAAATTACGCAGAAAGAGGGTAAAGATGAAAATGATTTCATGACGTCTGCCAAAATTTGACAAATCTCAAAAACCTTTGGATAGGGGATTAAAAACAGATTTTCTTGTATTTCGCCATACTAATTTCATTATAAATTTTGAAAAACTCAAAATTCGGAAGACACCCGCTTTCCCGAACGATCTTTATCAATAAACAATTAGTCTTTTCTTAAAGCCCCCTCTTTCCCGAACGTACTTTTACAATTGGATAAAATTTCAAAGTGAACTATCTATAACATCCGGGATTACTTCCACTTATCGGGAGAGAGGGGGTTGGGGGTGAGTTGTGTCTGCGCGACCCTGCGGGCACCCACATATATACACAGGGCACAAAACTATCATCAATAAACCCCTTATGAATTGCAAAGCCGGTTGAGTGGCTAACTTGAACGCGGTCTTCGGACTCACCCCCAAACCCCCTCTCTTTCCAACATATTATTGTTTTGTGTAATAGGTGCGTTTGTTAATCATAATACTATTTCTACAATAACAATTGGTCCGGAAAAAGAGGGGGCTTCCGAAATATTCTTTTTACTTTTTATAGTTTATACTACTTGAGCACCTGACGGGAAATCGTTTTTACTCGTACATAACGACCAATCGAATGAGGTTCTGAATGGAAAGTGTCACGCTACTTGGCAGAGGTCAGCAGAAAGAGGGTAAAGATGAAAATGATAAGAATGAAGATCCCCTGTTATACAGTCGCCCCGCTTTTCTTATCCGGCCGGAAAATGCACATGAGATTCCGGACAGAATGTGGAAGCGGGGGTATCAGAACTGAGATTCGCTCAGATTTATCTGGTCGTTTGAATTGTCTTTATAGTCGCCAAAAACAGAGTAAATAAGCCCGCCCAGTCCGGCAATCCAGAAACCATGCAGGGCGTTAAGAGCATCCTCAGCTCCGATGGCGGAGGATTCTCCAATGCCGAAAAAACTGCCCGACAGTTTATACAAAACCGTCATGGTAAAGAGCACCGAAAAACCAACAAGGCCGCTCACCAGCGGGGTCACGAGATATTTTCTGATCATTGCCATTTCCTTCTTCTGAATAGTAGCGTGTTATTTTCATCTCAATTTGCGAAAAAAGCAATTTCTGCCGTGTGATTTAGTGACTTACCGCAGAATTTTTTGTTATTTGGCCGATTCCAGGGGTGAATGGAAGGGGGTTTTGTGACCGGGGCAACACGCGGGGAGGGGAGATTTGACGGTGTTACTGGCAGAGAAAAACCCGCTATGTAATTATCAGTTATTTACCGAAAACAACAAAACCAACACTCAGGCAGAAACCGGGGCAACTGAGGTCATTTGATTACTTTACAATTAATGCTTATTATTCTAAGCAAAAAATCCGGCAAATGGGTACAAGTCATGAAAACACCACCTAACCTCTTCCGGCTGCTGCTGCTGACAGGTTTCCTAACCACGGGTTTACTCCCGCAACAGAATTATAATGCCAACCCTGACTCTGCAAAAGAAAAACCCACCCAATACAGGCGCACCATTGAGCTCAATAAAAATTACCAGAGCTATGAAGAAAAATACCGCGGCGAGGACCTTGAGAAAGTAAAGAGCAGCCAGTTCCCCTTGAGCGGAACCGGTGTCTGGACAGAGCTGAACCCAAAAGTGCCGAGAGTAACCTATTTTGGAATTCACTTTTTTAACAAAGATACCGGCTGGGCTGTGGGAGATTTAGGAGCACTGATTAAAACCACAGACGGCGGGCTTAGCTGGAAAGTAATCCAGACAAATACCACAAAACCGCTGCTTAAAGTAAGAAGTTATAACGGACAGATAGTTATAGCCACCGGCTATGACGGGCTTATTCTCCGCTCAACTGATGGGGGTGAGACATTTGTTCATATCCTGAGCCGGCTGGGAACCATGTTTGACCTCTGGGGCTTAGAACTGATTAACGACACCGTGGGATGGGCCTGCGGGGCAACCGCGCTTCTTAAAACCACCGACGGCGGAGAAAACTGGCAGAGAGTAAGCACCCCCGGATATACCGGAAATTTATGGTGGATTGATTTCCTTAACGAACAGTATGGATTTGTAGCCGCGGACGGAAAAGTCTTACGAACCACAGACGGGGGAAACAATTGGGAAGTACTGCAAGCCGGAGACAACCGCCCTTTATACAGCATAGATGTAATAGACAGCCAGCATATTGCAGCAGCCGGATACGGGGGTACAAATTTCCGAGGCAAAAACATATACAGCAGCGATGGAGGAAACACCTGGGCAGACGGGGCTCCGTTAACCTTTGAAGCGGTAAATGATATTAAATATACAGACCGGGATACCGGTTATCTGGTGATGGACGAAGTTGGCTTTTATAAAACAACAAACCGGGGGCAGAGCTGGGCTCATGTAACAAACGCTATCGGTGAATATGAATTATCAATAGTCAGTCACAAGATTGGTTATAGTGCGGGGAACTCACTTAAAATATATAAAGCCGAAGGAAACTTAGAAAGCTGGAGGAAGCTTATTCTGAACGAAGACTTCGCTGATGTGTTTTTTATAAATGAGTATAAGGGGTTTGTTTTAGGAAAAATTTTGTATAGAACAACTAATGGGGGAGTAAGCTGGGAGTCAAATGGACCGGGTGGTAGTTGTGTGCTTTTTGTTGACAGTCTTACTGGGTTCATTGGAAATCCGGGAGCTATATGGAAAACGACTGATGGCGGGGAGAATTGGTATATAACAAATGGTTCAAATGGAGCAAGTGTAATATTTTTTATAAACCATGAGACCGGCTGGGCTACTCGTAACAATATTATTTTTAAAACTACAAATGGCGGAGAAAATTGGTTTGCTCAGTTTTCCGCTTTGTCAAGTATAAGATTTTCGGGAATTCATTTTGCGGATTCTTTATATGGCTGGACTGCAAATCTTGGAGGAAGACCTTACAAGACCATTGATGGCGGAAATAATTGGATACAGCAAACTAATTTAGATATTTGGGCAAGTTTAGATATTTTTATTAAAAGTTATTTATCGGGGTTTATTTTAGAAAGCAACAAACTTTATAAAACAACAAATGGAGGTACTAGTTTCAACCTTATCCCTGATATTACGGGGTTTAGTGTTGCAGCAAAATTTAGCACCTACAGCGATAACATAATTTTCATCACTGGATACAAATCGTACCGTTCTATAAATGGCGGTTTAAGTTGGTTGACTTTTAATGAATTAACTGGGATAAAAATAAGTAAACTTAGTTTGCAAAGTCCAGGCATAGGTTATGCGGTTGGTGAATTGGGACTGGTCTTGAGGTATTATGATGAGGCATTGCCTGTTGAGCTGACTGATTTTACAGGAAGGATCAAAGAGAATTTTGTTTTGCTGAGTTGGGTAACTGCAAGTGAGTCAAACAACAGAGGGTTTCTTGTCCAGAGAAGGAGGAAAGCAGATAAGAATTGGATTGATTTGGGCTTTATTGGAGGAGCAGGAACTTCTCTATCAGAAAATCATTACCGTTTCATGGATGAATTATCTCAGGTTGGTAAATATAAATATCGCCTTAAACAGTTTGATTTTAATGGTCAATATCAATATAGCGATGAGATTGAAACAGAGTACAATGGCAAATTCAGATTTGATCTCAAACAAAATTTTCCTAACCCATTTAATTCCATGACAAACATCAATTTTACATTACAAGAGAAAACACTCGTAAAGTTAATATTGTATGATATAACAGGAACAGAAATAAATGAGATACTAAACGAAGAATTGGAATCGGGATATTATTCGATTCAATTAAATTCAGAAGGTCTTAGTTCGGGTATATATTTTTATAAGATTATTACCAACAGCAGCTTTACTTCGATAAAAAAACTAACAATAATAAAATAGATAGAGGCTACGATGAAAAAACTTCTTATTTCGCTTATGCTTATACATAGCTGCTATTATTTAACAAAGGCACAGACTTATGCGAGTGTTCCAGGCCCGGAGAATGTTTTGGTTGTATATAATATGTACTCTGCACTCTCAGATTCAGTTAAGGATTATTACATCAACGCCCGAAACATTCCCGCATCAAACGTCGTTCCTCTTTATTTGCCTGACACAGTCATAACCATTTATAATAATACTCACCCGGTAATAATTGCAGAAGGAGGGAATATAATCCGCGATGAGCTTAACCATGAGTGGGGTACCTGGTATGCAACACAACACGCCTGGAAATATTTTTACCAATATATTGCAGCCCCAATAAAGGAGCATATTGCCGCTAATAATCTGAACTCAATAGATTCCGGTAATCCCTGGTAGAGAGGTCGCAACTGCTAACCGGATGATTTAATTTTATGAGTCTTCTGCATTCGCGGTGTCTCAAGGGAAGTAAAGGGTAAACCTCGCGAAAAGTTTCCCCCAGTCTGCCGCGGCAGATCGCGCAGATCAACGCAGAAAAAATTAAAATACGAAAATGTGCAGATTTCAATCACATGAATACCCCGCGGCACGATCAGACCACACACTCCCATGAAGGCCGTGGTTGTATATATTCTGTCTGGTGATTGCATCATCTCCGCGAAAGGATGATTCGAGGCAGGGCAGAAACAGGAAAGTGCCGCTGCCGGGTTCCGGAATGCGGTTCATACATCCCTGTCAGAATGTACAACAAATCTCTGAAAAATCACAAAAAAACCGGTGTGCGATAAAAAGTATCTTTTTAGAAAATGACGCCATTTTTCCATAGTTTACTTTTGTGTAAATAACAGTTTTTCTACTTTGAGGAAGAAATGAATAAGATTTCCTATGTCCTGAACGATACGATTCAGCAGGCAGTTCAGAAGACAGCAGATGAATTTTCGAAAAACAGCGTGGTAAAAAGAATCTGGGGAAAAGATTTTAGTGTCTGGAAAAGCAGCAAAGAAGATGATGTTGAACTGAGTAACAGGCTCGGGTGGCTTCATCTCCCGTCAGAAAATTTAAGCAAAGCCGCGGATATCAGTTTTTTTGCGGATGAAGTGGCCCAGGAATTTGAACATGTGCTCCTCCTCGGAATGGGGGGCAGCAGTCTGGCACCGGAAGTATTCGCCAAAACCTTCGGTTCAAAGAAAAAGTACCCCACACTTTCCATAGTTGACAGTACCCACCCGGCGGTGATTCAGGAAATTTTGGATAAACACGAGCTCGAGAAAGTGCTCTTTGTGGTGGCCAGCAAGTCAGGCGGAACGGCTGAAACCATGTCATTTTACCACACATTTTTTGAGAATGTCTCAAATCAGAATCCGCTGCCGGGTCTGCAGTTTATTGCCCTTACCGACCCGGGCTCAGGGTTAGAGCAGCTTGCAAAAGAAAAAGGATTCAGAAAAATTTTTAGCACTCCTCCGGAAGTAGGGGGAAGATACTCAGCATTAACGGAGTTCGGCATGGTACCAGCCGGGCTTACCGGGATGGATGTTGAGCGGTTCCTTAAATTTGCCGGACAGATGGAAAAAGCATGCCAGGAAGAAAATCCGCATGAAAATCCCGGAGTAATGCCCGGAATTGTCATCGGTGAGGCCGCCAAACAGGGAGCCGATAAACTCACCTTTTTTGCTTCTCCCTCGCTGGCATCATTTCCGCAGTGGATTGAGCAGCTTGTTGCCGAGAGCACCGGTAAGGAGGGAGTTGGTATTCTTCCGGTTGCTGACGAGCCCTTCACCTCAGATGAGTCTTACGGCAAAGACCGGGTATTTGTTTTCCTCCGTCTGGAAAATGATGACAATGAGCAGCTGGACGCGGTAAAAAAATCACTGCTTGAAAAAAAGCATAACATCATCACCATTGAGCTGGGTGATATATATACCCTTGCGCAGGAGTTCTACCGGTGGGAAATGGCAACCGCGGTGGCGGGCGCCGTGTTGCAGATTAATCCCTTTGACCAGCCGAATGTGCAGCTTGCAAAAACACTTGCGAATGAAAGTCTGGCGGCATATAAAGCAAGCGGATCTTTTCCGGAAGAAAAACCGGCATTTACTGAAGAAGGCATTGAGATTTACTGTGATACAAAAAAGACGGTGCTGCAGAAAGCTCTTGCTGATTTCTTTACTTCTCAGCTTGAAGGAAAGTTTGTTTCACTGCTCGGGTTTATTCCTTATGATGAAAAGACGGATAAACTCCTGGCGCAGATCCGCACAAAGATTAAAGATAAATATCACTGCACAACCACATCCGGCTACGGACCGCGCTTCCTTCACTCAACCGGGCAGCTTCATAAAGGAGGAAAGAATAACGGGCTCTTCCTTCAGATTACCGGTGCGATTGACCATGATGTTGAAGTCCCCGGACAGGGATATACCTTCGGCGTGCTGGTAACGGCACAGGCGCAGGGTGATCTGCAGGCGCTCAGAAACAAGCACCGGAAAGTAATGCGCATTCACTGTACCAACGGCATCCATAACGCACTGGAATATCTGCTGTCAAAAATCTGAAGGGCTCCGCAATGAAGAATCCTTTAATCTATGAGATCAATATCAGGCTGCTCCTCAGAGGGGGAAATCATGAATGGCTGCTTGATATACCTGCTTCTTACTGGGAGGCTATCCGGAATAAAGGATTCAGATATATATGGCTGATGGGGGTCTGGGAAACCTGTGAGTCGGTTGTGCCGAAGCATTGTTTTCAGGAGGGGCTTATCCGCTCTTATACCAAAGCGCTTAAGGACTGGACAAAGGAGGATGTTATCGGTTCTCCCTATGCCATTAATGCATACCGCCCTTCCAAAATCATCGGAACCATGCAGGATCTCAAAGCATTCCGCGATCTGCTCCGCTCCCTGGGAATGGGGCTTATCCTGGATTTTGTGCCGAATCATTTCAGCGCTGACTCCGAACTGATTGCCAAGCATCCGGAATATTTTCTGGAGGTGAGTGAAGATATATATAATGGTGAGCCGCATACTTTTTACCGTCCTGAAAACGGAGGAGGAAAATATTTCGCTCACGGGCGTGATCCCTTCTTCCCCGCGTGGACTGATACCATTCAGGTGAACTTTACAAACCCGGGTCTTCGCGAGTATTACAGAGAGACACTTACTGAACTTACGGAAATCTGTGACGGCGTGCGGTGCGATATGGCAATGCTTGCGCTGAATAATGTTTTTAATAATACCTGGGGCATGCTTCTTGAGAACAATGATGCCATGCCGGCTGAACTCTGGACCGAACTGATATCAGCAGTAAAAAACAAACGGAATGATTTTCTTTTTATTGCCGAGGCCTACTGGGATCTTGAGTGGGAGCTGCAGCAGATGGGGTTTGATTATACCTACGATAAAAAGCTCCTTGACAGGCTGAAAGACAGTACGGCCGACAAGGTTCGTGATCATCTGAAAGCCGAAGAGGCGTATCAGATGAAATCACTCCGCTTCATTGAGAATCATGATGAGGAGAGGGCCGTAACAGCTCTTGGCAAAGATAAATCTCTTGCAGCCGCGGTTATTATCGCAACGATTAGAGGAATGCGCTTTTTTCATCACGGACAGTTTCAGGGAAAAAAAATTAAGCTGCCCGTACAGCTAGGCCGTGAACCAAAAGAGCAGGTTAATGAGCAGGTTGAAGCATTTTACGAACAGCTTCTTGGAATAGTGCATAATGAACTCTTCCGCGCGGGAGAGTGGCAGATGCTTGAATGCAAGCGGGTGTGGGACAATAATTATTCAAACAGCAATATGATGGCCTGGCAGTGGAGTCTTGACAGCGAGCGTGCTCTGGTGGTGGTCAACTACTCAGGTTCAACATCGCAGTGCCGTCTTCCGCTTGACGTGAGCAGTTATGATGAACAGTTTGACCTGACTGATGTGCTGAATAATAAAACATACCGCCGCTACCGTGAAGAACTGTTGCTGCCAGGGTTGTTTGTTGAACTTGGTCCCTGGCAGAGTCATATATTCCGGTATTAAATAAATGTACAATGTACAATGTACAGTTAACAATGTACAATTAACAATGTACACGCACGAGGTCGTTGCTTTCTTTATTGTCTTTTAAGTCATTGAAACAATTGCAGAATCTTTTAATGCAAAGGGAACAAAGGTAACCGCAAAGTTTGAAGAATACTCGCGCAAAGACGCCAAGGCGCAAAGAGCTGCCTTCCTATAAGTAAATCACTCCAAATCCTGAACCCTCTCACCACTTCTCTTCCCGTCCTGATCTCCCGTCGTTTGCCGTAATTCAGCCAGCCGGAACCCCTCCGATTTTGCTTGACTTTAAATGAAAATACCCCTAAGTTTTGATCGTTTGAAATTTTTCAAAAGTTAAGGAATCATGACGCAGGAAGAACAGGTCCGTAAAGAACTGATTCACCGCTTTGGCGATGCCTACCGGGCATTTGGCCTGAGCAAGCTGATGGGGCATGTGGTGGCTCTGCTGCTCTACTCCCCCAGGCCTGTTTCTCTGGACGAAATCAGCAAATCCCTCAAACGGAGCAAAGGACCGGTCAGCCAGATTGTCCGCCGCCTCAGAGACCACAATCTGATCCGCAAAGCATGGATTACTGAAAACAACCGCAAAGACTATTACGAAATTGAACCTGCCATCTTCGAGAACGCCTTCCGGAACAATCTTGAACTGATAAAAAATAATACCCGCATTGCTTCCGAACTTAAATCCAAGTTTAAAACCAATAAGAATAAAGAGCTTGAAACAACCGCGCTGCGCGTGCTTGAGATGGAGCGGTTTTACTCCCTGATGGAGAAACACTACGAAAAATTTCTGAACGAATGGACTAAAGAACGGAAGAAAATTTATAAATAACCAGGCAGAATGACGGTCCGGTAAGACCGGCTTCGGTTTTGCCCGGATCGTTTGATTTTTTTCAAACGATAAAAACGAGAACACAATGATGAGATTACAAGGTAAAACAGCAATTATCACCGGTGCTGCCCGCGGCATCGGAAAAACAACAGCAGAACTTTTCGCTTCTGAAGGCGCGGCAGTTATCCTCTGGGACCGCGACGCGGAAGCAGGAAAAGCAGCAGAACTTTCACTTAAGGAAAAAGGCTTCACCGCTGAATTTATGCAGATTGACGTGACTTCACTTGAGTCAGTCACCGCTGCTGCCGGAGCTGTCAGGCAGAAATTCGGAAAAATTGATATTCTTATTAATAATGCAGGCATTACAAAAGATGCTACGCTGGTGAAAATGACAGAAGAGCAGTGGCAGTCTGTGCTGAATGTTAACCTGACCGGTGTTTTTAACTGCACAAAAGCAGTTACACCTCATCTGATTGAAAACGGTTACGGACGGATTATTAATACTTCTTCCGTTGTAGGTATATACGGTAATTTCGGGCAGACAAATTATGTTGCAACCAAATCAGGCATTATCGGAATGTCTAAAGTCTGGGCGCGCGAACTCGGTAAAAAAGGAATTACGGTAAACGTTGTTGCTCCGGGATTTATTGCCACTGAAATGGTAAACAGTGTTCCTGAAAAAGTGCTTCAGATGATGCGCGAAAAAACTCCTGTAGGGCGGCTTGGCGATCCGATTGATATAGCTAAAGCGTATCTCTTCCTTGCAAGTGATGATGCGTCATACGTAAATGGCGCGGTTCTTTCAGTTGACGGCGGATTAGTAATCTGATATGAGAGAAGTGCGTATATCCGGAACCGGGCACTATGCTCCCGAAAAAGTGGTGCCAAACAGTTATTTTAATGAACTGCTGGGTGAAGATGTTGATACCTGGCTGGTAGAAAATCTTACTATCCGCGAAAGAAGATGGTGCAGTGAAAATCAGTCCACCGCTGACCTTGCGGAAGCTGCTGCAAAACGAGCGCTTGAGAATGTCGGTATAACGGCAGCAGATCTTGATCTGATTATCGTTGCCACCGATACACCTGAATTTATATCACCTTCAACCGCATCGGTGATTCAGGACCGTATGGGAGCGGTGAAAGCCGGAACGTTTGATCTTAATACTGCCTGTGCGGGGTTTGTTACTGCATGCGACACAGCCGTTAAATTTATCAAAGCAGATGAACAGTATAACAAAGTGCTTGTTGTAGGCGCCTATGCCATGAGCAAGTATCTGGATCTGTATGACAAAAAAACCGTTACACTCTTTGCCGACGGAGCCGGGGCTGTAGTGCTTGAGTCATCTGATAAAAAAGGATTTCTCGGCAGTATGCTCCACACGGAAGGGCAGTATAACAGCTGGATGGGTATATACGGCGGAGGGACCAATATGCCTCTCACTGAAGAGCGGGTAAGAAGCAAAGACCATCTGCTGAAGTTCGTGAAGAAATTCCCCAAAGAGCTTAATCCTGAGAAGTGGACATCCATGATTAACTCCGTCTGTGCAAAAGCCGGTGTTGAGGTTAAAGATGTTAAACACTTCTTTTTCACGCAGATTAACATCAACAGCATCTGGCAGACACTTGACAACCTGAATATACCCCGGAACCGCGCGGTGACCATCATGCACAAGTACGGATATACCGGCTCTGCATGCATTCCCATGGCGCTTGATGATGCTCATCAGCAGGGAATTCTGAACAATGGTGATAAAATCATATTTATGGGCTCCGGCGGAGGGCTCGCTTTTGCATGTCAGTTATTTGAATGGAACAGATAAGATGAATTCAGCTAATGAATCCCTGGTTCTGCTGACAAGAATTGTCATGGCTCTCTATGCCGGCCTGACAATTTTTCTGGTAATACGCGGAGCGCGGAAAATAAAAAACATAGAGGATTATGCTGTGGGCAGCATCCTCTTTTCTCCCTATGCCGTTGGTCTTGCACTTGCCGCTTCAATGACCAGTGCCGCTACGTTCATCATCAACCCGGGACTCATTGCTTATTACGGCATCAGCGGATTTATTTCCTACGGAGTGGTTCTGCCTGTTGCATCAATGACCTCGCTTGTATTCCTGACAAAAAGTTTCCGCCGGCACGGAACTACTGTTAAAGCACTTTCCATGGCTCAATGGATGGGAACCAGATATAACAGCAAAGGATACGGTCTCTTCTTTGCGTTTACCTCACTGCTGCTTATTACGTTTATTGTTCTTATCTGTGTCGGGCTGACCAAAGTGCTTGCCAAAGCGCTGAACTTCGAAGAAGTTTATGTGCTGACCGGTATTGCAGTTTTTATCTTCGGATATATGATGTTCGGAGGCGCAAACTCGATGGTATATACCAATACCATTCAGGCGCTGCTGATGCTTATTGTGGCATTTATTCTGCTTGGATCAGGGTATGAACACTTCAGCGAAGGAGTGAAGGGATTCCTTGTCCGGCTTGAGGCTGTTGATGCAAATCTGGTAACCCTTACCAATCCGGAAAGTTTTCTCTTCCGCGATTTCTTTGAAATCATCGGTTCTCAGTTAATAATCGGTGTGGCCATTGTCTGTCAGCCGCATATCATTACGAAGTCACTCCTGCTTAAATCGGATAAAGATGTACATCGTTACCTCACAACGGGAGTAATTGTGCAGACTTTGTTTTTCCTGGTTGTGTTTGCGGGACTTTATGCCCGTCTCAGTTTTCCTGATCTGCAGATTAACGGAACGGTGCTGAAGGTTGACGGAGTTATTCCGGCGTATGTAATTTCAGAGTTTCCTGTCTATGTCGGCATTATCGTAATACTCGGTCTGATGTCAGCCGGTATATCCACGCTTGAGGGACTTATTCAGTCCCTGGCAACAACCATCACCAGTGACATCATAAAACCGCTGTTTATCAAATCAAAAGATGAATCCGGGACAGCAGTCAGAATGCTGCTTATTAACAAAATGGTCATCATCGGGCTTGGTATTGCAGCTGTGTTTTTATCTTATGAACAGCTTATCAATCCGAATGTGAGCGTTGCAATTTTTGCTCAGAACGGTGTTTATGCATATTTCAGTGCAGCGTTTCTGCCGATACTGCTAGGGATGTTCGTTAAGAATATCAACCGTGCTATTCCAATAGCCGCATCTGTAACCGCTCTGATAGTTCATTTTTCCATGTTCTATCTTAATCTGCCGGTGCCGTTCACTCTTGCAACCGGACAGAATCCGGGAGTTTCCGCGGCTGCTGCTATTCTGGTATCCGCTTTTGTCGCAGGTATTGTTTATATACTAACAGGGAAGAAGAGTGATGAATAATCTGCAGTTTGACTGGCTGGCGAAATGGGCTCTCTATACACCGCACAGATTTTTTCTGCGCGAGTATGAAAACGGCAGTGAGTGGAGCTTTTCCGATTTTAACAGCCGGGCAAATCATCTTGCGGAATATTTATCGGGAGGACTGAATCTCACAAGAGGAAGCAGAATTGCTGTGTACTCTTTTAACAGGTCAGAGCATATACTGCTTTTTACTGCATGCGTGAAAGCCGGAATGGTGCTTGTACCGCTGAATTTCCGGCTAACTCCCTCCGAACTTGACGCACAGATCTGCGATGCAGACCCTGCACTGTTTATCTACGCGGAGGAGTTTGAATCGCAGGTAAAAGAACTGACCGTTATAAAAAACGAAATGCAGGTTCTGCTGCTTGAAAAGATCTCCGGTTACCTGTATGATAAGCTGGACCACAAAGCCAATGTAACCCTAGCTGATATCAGTGAGAATGATACGGTTATGCTGCTTTATACCGCGGGAACAACCGGTATATCCAAGGGGGTAATCATCACGCATAAAATGCTTTTCTGGAATGCGGTCAACACAGGACTCCGGCTTGATATTAACTCACAGGATCATACACAGAGTTACGCACCGTTTTTCCATACTGGGGGCTGGAATGTTCTTTTTACACCTTTCCTTTTTCACGGTGCATCGCATACCATTCTCAGAAAATTTGATGCGCCGCTGATTCTTGATCTGATGGAAAAAGAAAAGACCACATTATTGTTCGGTGTTCCGACAATGCTGCAAATGATGGCTGAGTGTGAACGTTTTGAAAAGGCGGATTTAAGTTCGCTGAGATACGCGATCGTCGGAGGAGCGGCAATGCCGATTCCCCTGATTGAAACCTGGCATGCAAAGGGTGTATATATCCGTCAGGGATTTGGCCTTACTGAAGTCGGCCCGAATTGCTTCTCACTCCATCAGGATGATGCAATCAGGAAAATCGGTTCAATCGGATATCCTAACTTTTATATTGACGTAAAGGTGATACGGGAAGACGGTACTGAAGCCGTGCAGGGGGAGCCGGGAGAGCTCTGGCTTAAGAGTCCGGTAGTAACTCCGGGTTACTGGAAAAAGCCGGCAGAAACCGCGGAAGCAATTACCGGCGGCTGGTTTCATACAGGAGATATTGTCCGCCAGGATGAGGAGGGATACTTCTATGTGGTTGACCGAAAAAAAAATATGTATATCAGCGGAGGGGAAAATGTTTATCCCGCGGAGACGGAAAAACTGCTCTATACGCTTGAAGATATAAAGGAAGTTGCCGTTATCGGGGTGCCGGATGAGCGCTGGGGTGAAACCGGAAAAATTTACGCGGTGGTTAATGAGGGAAGCACTCTTACACCTGCTGATCTCATCCAATTTTGCAAAGGAAAGCTTGCCGGGTATAAAATTCCTAAGCATGCTGAAATTATTGCAGAAATTCCCAAAACCGATGCCGGAAAAATAAACAAACGTGAATTGCTTAAAAGACATTTACAACCAAATAAACCATAACTCACTAAACTAACAGAGGTTCATAATGAAACGCCTTCTCTATGTTCTTGTTCTTCTTCCGTTCCTTTTTGCCGCTTGTGATAAAGATGACAACGGCACCAATCCTCCGGTAACTCCTCCTGCTGAACCAATGGTAGGCACCTGGAATTCCGAAAATATTGATGTTGCTCCTGGTCTTATTGCAACTCTTAAAACCAAAAAGATTGTAGCAACATTCAATTCTAACAACACCTATCAGGTTGTAGCCACCGACAGCACAAATACATCCGTTACCTATAGCGGTACCTATACAACTTCCGCTGCGACAGGCACAACCATCCGTAATATCGTGCTGAATCAGACCGTCCCGACTTCAGTTACCTCAACCGGTATATATGAAGTTAATGCCAAAGGGCACATGAAGTATGAAGTTGTTCAGACAACTCCGGCAATTCCGGGATTCACCGCTCCTGTTGCTTCAGAAGGATTTGGAAGCACCAAATATAACAACATTGCGCTCGGACAGACCTGGATTCAGGGCTATGTAAAGCCTGTTCCTGCAAGCGAGCCAATCGTTGGTTCATGGCTTTCTGAAGGTGATTTTGTTGCACCAGGACTCAAAGCTACCCTGAAGACCAAATCTATCACTGCAACCTTTAATGCAAACAACACCTATACCGTTGTTGCTACTGACAGTGCAAATGTTGCTGTTACCTATACAGGTACCTTCACCACCACCGCTGCTTCAGGCACAACCATCCGTAATATCGTGCTCAATCAGACAACTCCGACTTCAGTAACATCAACCGGTATTTATCAGGTTACTGCAAAAGGAGTGCTTACATATGAAGTAGTGCAGACCACACCAGCTATCCCCGGTTTCGGCGCACCGACCGTATCAGGCGGATTCGGCAGCACTTCTTATAACAGCTTTCCGCTGGGTGCCACCTGGATTCAGAAATTTGTTGCCACAAACTAACAACAAAAAATAAGAACCTTGTTGTCAGGACGGGGGCGGTGCAAACCGCCTCCGTTTCTGTTTTCCTCTGAGAACAGATAAATATATATTATATTAACCGGAGACTCCATGAACAGACTTCAGCTTTCAGCGCTACTGCTGATACTCCTCCTGCTGCCTCAGCTTTATGCTCAGGAGACAGAGCGGGTCAGCGACCCCGTTCCCGGTGAACTGCAGTTCATCGGTTATTCTTTTACCAGATGGACGGGCTCTAACGTCAGCCCGACCAATGATATATTACAGGGACAGGTAATCGGCCGCCTATTCGGTCAGAATTCCACCAACACCATACCCCAGACCGCAGTCTATCTTGAACAGCGCTTTGTTCCCCTCTTTGTATATAAGCCCAAGATTCTTGACGGATATGCAACCTTCAGAGGACTGTTTAAGATTGATTACACCTGGGGCGACCAGGCATACGGAGTGGGAAACAACCGCGGCGGAGCTATTAACGGCGGTCAGATAAATATGCAGACACTCATGGCTAACGTGGATATACATCCCGACTCAGCCGACTGGAATCTGGTGATAGGCATGCAGAGGCTCTTTGACAATGCGCGCGACCCGAACGTAAATACGCTCAGTTATTTTCAGAACAGTTCATATAAACTTTCTTACTGGGGCACTCAGGCAGTAGGCGTGAGTCTCTTTGCAAATCTTTCTCCTGTAACAAAAGGAAGAATCGGATATTTCCAGTTATGGGAAAATGAAGTCCGCCGTGATGATGATGTGGCTCTCTGGATGCTTGATCTTGAATCACGTGTTGCGCCTCTGGTGGAAGTGGGTGCGGATTTTTGGTATGCCTACGACCGGGGCAAGGGCTTCGGAGGTATTTCCGTTCTCGGGCAGGGGCTTAACAGCGCTCTTGCTGAGTATAACGGTGCAACCCGCATTTTTCTTCCGGTTGCAAATAATAAATATGAAGCTGATATTTTCTGGACCGGTCTCAGAACTGCTTATAACCGGGACTTTCTTGCAGGCAGATGGCAGGCGGATGCTTATGTTATGACAAATTACGGCACCCTTGATACCGTCAGTTCTATTAACAGTAATGATTTTGGCTCCTATGGCACCATCTTCGGTCTGGCGGCTAATGCAGCAGTTCAGTATAAATACGGCATGACAGCAAACGATAAGCTGAGCGCTGAGGTTCTTTTTTCAACCGGAGATGAGAACGGTATTTCAGACGGAACTCTGAACAGTGTTATTACAGGGAATGTCTATGGCTCACCGGTAGGCATCTATTCAGCCCACCGCGCGTTTCTTCTTTTCCCTGATCCGCAGGTGATTAACAGATATTACTCTGCCGTGCATGATATATCCAATCTGGGTTACGGTGTTACCGCAGGATTCTTTAATTACTCAAAGGATCTGGTTCCAAACAAGATGTCTTTCAAGGCAGGATATGCGTTTGCAATTTCAAATGTTACTCCGGCAGGAGGAACTTCATTTATTGGTCAGGAGCTGAACGCGGAGTTTAAGTATAATATAAAAGTCTTCCTCACCCTTGGCGTCAGTGCGGCATACCTGCAGCTGGGTGATTTCTATAACGCTCCCACAGCTACTTACGACCGCGTCAGGCCCAAAGATCCGTGGGTTTTATTCACCACCCTTAGCTGGCTGATGTTTTAGAGAAGGAGAAGAAACTATGAAATTGAAATTAGCAATTGCAGTAAGTGTGGTACTTATGACACTCACAGGATGTTCAGGAGGGTATTTATATACCAATGCTCCTGTCCTTGAATTTGAAGATGTGGATTACGGATACCCGGTTAAGAAAGCGCTGGAAAATCCGAAAGTCGCTTATATAGACCAGGGTAACGGTCCGAAGACTATAGTCCTGGTTCACGGACTTGCCAGCAACGCGGGATTCTGGCGATATACGATTGATGAACTCTCAAAGGACTACCGTGTTATCGCGGTTGATCTTCCGGGATACGGAAAGTCAGATAAAAAAAGTTATAAATACTCCCTGACTTTTTATGCTGATGTTATATACAAACTCCTTAAGGAACTGAAGCTCGATAAAGTCTATTATGTCGGACACTCTATGGGAGGGCAGATAGGTATTCATTTCTCGCTGAAGTACCCTGAGATGCTCGACAAACTGATTCTCGCTTCACCGGCTGGCATTGAGCCTTTCCAGAAGGGAGAGGGGGACTGGCTTCGTTCGGTTTTCTCAGTTCCGTTTGTGAAAGCAACCACAGAAGAAGGCATCCGCCGTAATCTGAGCAATAACTTTTATAACTGGCGTGATGACCTGGAGTGGATGGTAGAAGAGCGCGCAAGAACAGCTAAGAGTAAAGACTTTGATGAGTTTGCTTATACGGTTGTCCGCTGTGTGAATGCCATGCTTGATGAACCGACTTCAGGTAAACTGGAGCAGATTTCAGTAAAAACCCTGATTGTCTATGGCGAAAACGACGGGCTGATTCCGAACCCCTATCTGAACCCCGGCTTTACCGCTGATGTATTCAAAGAGGGGCAGAGGAGAATTCCCGATTGTGAACTTTATGAGATACCTGAATGCGGACATATGCTGCAGATTGAAAAGCCTGCGGAATTCACCCGTGCGGTTTTAGACTTCTTAAAAAAGTAATATATACCAAAAAGCCCCGCTCCGGCGGGGCTTTTTGTTTAGATCCTCCTGAGGAAAGACCATTATCAGATGTTTACGAAATCTTTAACGCAGAGTGAACAAGTTCAGGCGCAAGGTACTGCAGAGGTAAACCGCGCAGTTGTTATTGTCGTTGGTGTCCTTATTGTCCTTGGCTCTTTAAGCGCAGAGCCATCAAAGTTTGAGCGGAATCGCTGTTTACTAATTACTAATTCCTAACTACTAATTATTCAAATCCTGTGATTTTGCTCAAGAGGCATATTATCATTAGGTAAAATATTGGTGAACATGGTTGCAATTTTGCCGGTTGTTGCGGATATTGCGCTCCGCAATAAGAGAGCAGTTTTCGTGGCAAGATCAAAAGCAGTAAAAACCTTTATCCTTGACTCCAATGTCATCCTTCATGATGCTTCCTGCATCCATCATTTTCAGGAACATAACATAGTAATCCCAATAACCGTTATAGAGGAGCTTGACCACTTTAAGCGGGGCAGCCAGGTGATTAATCTGAACGCGCGGGAGTTTGCCCGTACTCTTGACGAGATAACCGGGGACGCAATATTTAATGGCGGTGTCTCACTGGGCAAAGGAAAAGGAAAAGTCCGGGTCGCCTTAACCAGAGGGCTCCTAAAGGAGATACGGGAATTCTTCTATGAGGATAACCCTGATCACCGCATTCTGAGCACTGCGTACGATATTATGAAAGAATCGCCGAACAAGGAATCGGTAATTCTGGTAAGCAAGGATGTTAACCTGCGGATGAAGGCAAAAGCTCTTTCCCTGAGGGCGGAAGATTATACCACCGACCGGGTGAGAAGTATTGAGGAGCTTTACTCAGGCAAAGATATTATAGATGACTTTGATGATGATGCACTGAACACTCTTTTTGAGATCCCCTTTACCCTGCCGGTCAGCGCAATGCCGAAAGGAAGAAAAACCGAACTGCTCCGGAATAAATATTTCATTCTCCGCAGCCCGGCACGCTCAGCACTTGCACGGGTTGATACTGATGTGCAGAATTTCATCCGTATTGATAAGAATAACGTATATGGCATCCGTCCGCGGAATGCAGAACAGGCATTTGCCATTGATGCTCTTTCTGACCCCAATATCCCTCTGGTGACTATAACCGGCAAAGCGGGAACAGGAAAAACACTGCTCGCTCTGGCAAGCGCCCTGCAGATACGCAAGCAGTACCGTCAGATATATCTTGCCCGCCCGGTCGTTCCACTCAGCAATAAAGATATCGGTTTTCTTCCGGGAGATGTTGAAAGCAAACTGGCGCCATATATGCAGCCATTGTGGGATAATCTTAAGGTCATTCAGGATCAGTATAAGGAAGATGACAAGCAGCACACTCTTATCAATCAGCTTATAAAAGATGAAAAACTGGTGATTGAACCGCTCAGTTATATACGGGGCAGAAGCCTGCAAAGGATATTTTTTGTAGTGGATGAAGCGCAGAACCTTACTCCGCATGAAATTAAAACGATTATTACACGTGCCGGTGAGGGGGCAAAAATTGTCTTCACGGGTGATATATACCAGATTGACCATCCGTATCTGGATTCCCAGTCAAACGGCATGTCTTATCTTATAGATCATTTCAAGGGGGAGAAACTGTACGCGCATGTGAATCTTGAAAAAGGGGAACGCTCAGAACTGGCGGAACTGGCGAGCAACTTATTGTAATAAGCTGATAATATATAAGAAAGGGTCACGGGTTGAGAGAGTTTTTTCTGAAGCAGAATGAGTATGAAAACTGGGCCAATAACAAGCTGATACAGGCCTTTCTGAGTGCTGCCGGACCCTCTGAACGGGCATCCGCGGTTCTGTGTCATATCCTTAGTGTAAAAGAGTTCTGGCTGGCGAAAATTACCGGCAGCGCTGATATAACCAGTGTGTGGAATGTCCTGCCATCTGATCAGCTCCTGACCAAGCAGCAGGAACTGTATGAAACCATGAGGGACTATCTGGTGAAGTCAGACCCGGAAGCACTTGCTCAATCAGTGGCAATGCAGACTCCGCGCGGCCCGCTTTATTATACAGTTACAGAAGTGCTTACACAGCTTGCACTGCATGCGGCGTATCACCGCGGACAGGTCATTGTGCATCTGAAGCCCCACCTTGCCTATATACCCAAGCTGGATTATCTTGTGTTCGCGGCAGAGGAGAAACGCAAAAATGGAAAATGAACCGCTGATTGTAAGAATCATTGATTATCATTCCGAAGATTATGTCCGTGAAGTTGCATTAAGACATGCCGTTCTCCGTGAACCGCTCGGGCTCTCTTATACTGAAGAACAGCTCCTTGCAGAAGAAGAGGAGATTCATTTTAATGCATTTGTGGGAGAGACCCTTGCGGGCACTCTTCTCATGAAAATTATTTCCGCCGATGAAATTAAAATGCGTCAGGTAGCCGTATGGCCGGGAATGCAAAAAGGAGGCATTGGCAAGGCGCTTGTATTCTATTCAGAAGGATGGGCTAAAGGCAGAGGATTCCATTATGTCACGCTGCATGCCCGTGATTCGGCTGTTCCGTTTTATGAAAAGCTGGGATATACAGTCTATGGCCATCAGTTTACGGAAGTAACTATTCCGCATTTTGCCATGAAGAAATATCTCTGATTATCAATCAGATATAACTATCAGAGAAGAGTTCCCGTCAGCAGAAGCGATGCAAAGGTGAAATAAATTATCAAACCGGTCACATCCACCAGAGTAGCAACAAATGGCGCTGATGAAGTAGCCGGGTCAAATCCGAGCCGCTTCAGAATAAAAGGAAGCATTGAACCTACCACGGTGCCCCACATAACCACGCCGATAAGAGTAGTACCGAGTGTCAGCCCGATAAGCGCCCAGTGTTCACCGTAAGCGCCTGTGCTTGCCTCGCTGATATATATCTTTATAAATCCCAGCAGGGCGAGAATAAAACCCAGAAGAAATCCGGAAATAATTTCCCGTTTCATCACAAACCACCATTCCTTCAGAGTTATTTCACCCAGAGAAAGTGCACGGATTACCAGCGTTGATGCCTGTGAACCGGAGTTACCTCCGCTTGAGATAATGAGGGGAATAAAAAGTGTCAGCACGACCGCTTTAGCGATTGCATGCTCATAAAATGCCATCGCCGCGGCAGTTGCAGTCTCACCCAGAAAGAGTACACTCAGCCATCCGGCGCGTTTTTTAATCATTTCAAGCAGCGGAGTTTCTGCGTATGGTTCATCCAGCGCTTCCACCGCGCCGAATTTCTGAAAGTCTTCAGTTGCTTCTTCCTGTGCAACGTTTATTACGTCATCGTGGGTTACAATGCCGATAAGGATGCCGGAATTATCTGTTACGGGAATTGCCGGAAGTCCATACCGCTGAAAGGTATCTACCGCTTTTTCCTGATCATCATACACATAAAGATATATATAGTTGCCGTCCATCAGTTCCTCAACGGTGCTGTGCAGCGGAGCGAAGAGGAATTCTTTGATCTGGATATCGTCAATAAGAATGCCTTTGCTGTTTACGACGTAGATCATATCCAGTGTTTCGCTTTTTTTCCCGACATCCCTCAGATGATCAAGCACCTGGCTGACGGTCCAGTCCGAGCGGACTGCCACATAGTCCGGTGTCATCAAACGGCCGATACTTTCCTCAGGGTAGCCGAGCAGAGTTTTGGCAATCTTTCTCTCATCGGGGGAAAGTTTGAGAAGAATTTCTTTTGCTACAGAGGCAGGGACTTCTTCAAGCAGGGTGGTACGGTCATCCGCTGACATATCGTTGAGAATGGCGGAGACTTCCTCATTACCAAGTGCTTTGAGGAGGTTAAGCTGAATATCGGTATCTAAATACTCAAAAATCTCGGTTGCGGCATCCTTGGGTACAAGACGGAAAACTACGGCCTGCTCGTTCGGAGTGGGTATGTCTGATAATAAATCGGCAATATCCTGGGGAAGGAGATCATCAAGTACTGATTTAAGAGTAGCAAAATCGCGAATTTCGATTAAATTCACGATTTCAGGGAAGATGACGTTGCCTATCATTGCCTGCACCTCTTGCGGTTACAAGATTAAAGAAATGGTTAATTAGGACAGCTTTCCGGTGTGCAGTCACCGGAATTCGGGGAATTTAGGGAACCAAAGCGGTTAAATTCCCGTTCTCGAATATAGGTATTTTTTCAGATACCAGGGCTTTGATTTTAGCAAAAAAAGTCATAATTTTAAAATCTGTTTACGAATTCTTTCGGCAACACGACCGCGTAGCTCAGGGTAAAAGAAAATTTTTAACAGAAAATGACCGCGGAGCTCAGGGGTAGATCCCGACACGTCGGGACTTTTAAGCGGAGGGTCAGTAGAGAAAGAATTTGAAAAAATGACCGCGAAGTTCAGGGGAAAAGAAAAATTTTAACAGAAAATGACCGCGTAGCTCAGGGGTAGATCCCGACACGTCGGGACTTTTAAGCAGAGGGTCAGTAGAGAAAGAATTTGAAAAAATGACCGCGTAGCTCAGGGGAAAAGAAAATTTTTAACAAAAAATGACCGCGTAGCTCAGGGGTAGAGCATCTGCCTTTTAAGCAGAGGGTCGGTGGTTCGAGCCCACCCGCGGTCACCAGAAAATCCAGCGAAAGCTGGATTTTTTGTTTTAAATCCACGTCGGTGGTTTCCTGACATATCGGGACTCTTCAGCAGAGGGTCGGTGGTTTCCCGACATGTCGGGACTGTCACACAATAAAATCCGGAGCAATCCGGATTTTTTGTTTTAAATCCACGTCGGTGGTTTCCCGACATATTGGGACTTTTAAGCAGCGGGTCGGTAGGGGAAGTGTTTGAAAAATGACCGCGTAGCTCAGGGGTAGATCCCGCCACGTCGGGACTTTTAAGCAGAGGGTCGGTGGTTTCCCGATTCCATCGGGACGGTCACACCACACTGAATCCGGAGCAATCCGGATATTTTGTTTTAACTCCATTACTTTGGTTATCCTGTTATTTCGGAAAAGCGCTGCTACAAGATGCCTGCGTGATCGAAATATCAATCATTCCGGACATATTCCAATCAGAGTTATTTGGAAAATTTTTTGAAAAAATGGTTTTTTCCTTGCATTCAAATGTGCGTTTTTTATTAATTTTCGCATAATAATCAATTAAGGTACTTTAGAGCCTTTCCCTATGTGCAGGCGGGGAAGAGGCAGCCGGGGAAACGCCTGATAGCGGGGGTAAAAAATTGATAACTGAGGAATTACTAAACACTTCCAGGTCTTACCCTGCTGTTATCGCAGGATCTCCTCCGGTCATAGTGTTCCCGCTCTTCTTCCGCGGAATTCCTTTCTTTTACTTAACAGAAAAACCAAAATGGAGAATTGCTATAATGTCTGTTGCTGAAGAATTACGTCTGAGAGCAGAGGATTTACGTAAAAACAAAAAATTCCGGCTTGCCATACCCAAGTACCGTGAATTGTGGGAGGAACACCCTGAAGAACGTACCAAATGGGACGGCTGGGGTTACGCAACCTGCCTTCTGAAAGAAAAAAAATATGACGATGCCTATGACGTATGTCATGCCGTCTATCAGATGGACCCCAATTTCGTATTCAATAACGGCCTGTACGCCTGGAGTATATATAAAAGGGAAATGCTGAAAGAGAGAGTAAACAACCCTGAAAACTTCTTCCGGCTTGCCCGCTTAATCACCTCAATAACCTCACAAAATGAATCCCAGTCCCCTTATACCAAAACCGTTTTCCGCGTGCTTGATTACCTTGACCGGAAAGAGGACTATCCGGCAGATGAAATTCTGGAATGGCTGGGCAAGGTTGATTATAAAAAGCTCCCCACTGAAGCGGAAGTGTATACCAATCGCCACGGCAAACAGGTAAGTCCGGCTTCGTTTTTTGAACAGTACTACACCTTTAAGGCAAAGGCCCTGTATAAAAAGGAACGGTACCAGGAAAGCATTGATCTCTGCAAGGAAGCGTTTGAAGTTATTCGTAACTTCCACAATAATAATGATATCTGGCTGCTCAGAAGGGTTGCTCTTTCCAACGTTAAACTCGGCAGATACGATCTGGCTCTTGAACAGCTTCATGACATTCTGGATGAAAACAGCCGCTGGTTTGTGATGAAGGATATTGCGGATATATACGTGCTGACCGGCCGGAATGAAGAGGCGATTCAGATGCTTACTGGGGCCGCGCTTCTCCCCGGAGAAACCAGCAAAAAGACCAAGATGTTTGAGCTGATGGTTGACCTTTATAAGAAATCAGAACAGCGGCAAATTGCGGAGCAGGTCGTACGTCTGATGGTTTCCATTGAACAGAAAAAGCAGGAGCCGATGGAACAGGTGCTGCTTGATCTTTGCGCCGAGTTCAATATTCCGGCAGATCAGCAGTATGAAATGCAGCCGATTCTTAATGAGTGCCGGGCTTTCTGGCAGAAAGAAATGTTTAAGCTGCGTGATCCCTTTACCGGCAGAATTGACAAACTGCAAAAGGATATCAATCTCGGATATATTAAGGCGGGAGGAAGCAAAAACTTTGTACTGCCTTTCCGTATCAGTGAAGCCCATACCACTGAAGAGATGCCGCTGGTGCGTAATATGAAGGTCTCCTACTATGTGGCAGACCTCTTTGATCCAAAAAAGAACAGATATATACGCCACGCGGTGGAGGTGACCCCTGTACCTGAAACTCCGAAACCGGAGAAAAAGGAAACCGAGGGCGGTGAAACATCTCAGGCCGAGACAGCACCTCAGGCGGAAGCACCGGTTCAGACAGAGCAGACAGTGGAGCCGGAACCGGTTAACGAAGCACCGGCTGAATCAGAAGCTCCCGCAAAACCAAGAAAGAAGAAAGTAAAGAAGGAAGAAGAAACCAATCAGGACGGATGGTAAAATCCTACTGAACAGCTTTGGTTGGTATTAAAAAAACAGCCGCCCGTGAATTTCTTTCAGGGCGGCTGTTTTGTTTTAAAGATAAGAGCAAAAGGCTAAAAAAAGTTATTTATAAAACCGGACAGGGGCAAGGTGATTTTGGAATATAGATTCTAATTACCTATAAGAAAAAACGGCAGGCAAAAAATGCAGAGTCTCAGTATTTCACAGAATAGTTGTCTCCAGCAATCTTCCCTGAGACGACGCAAATGCAGGGGTCAGTTGGTTGTGAAGCATCCACAAAGCATTTGCATCGTCTTCACCTTTGATATATCAAAAAAAGCCCCAACTGCAGATCAGGGCTTTTTAGTGAAAAGTTAAGAGTGAAAAGTTGAATGCAATTTACATTCTTAATTCTTCTTTATATGCGGCTTATTTTAGCAGCAGCTTTATCCTTTTTGAGGTTTCACCAGCAATCAGTTCGGCGAAATGTCTTCCGATAAAAATGAAATCTTACGAACAAAAAAATGTGCGTTCACTGCGCGAATTGCCCAAATGATGTCCCGGCACAAGTGTTATTGTCAATTGTAAGTTCATCACAGTTTAGCAATAACAGCTGAATCTTACCCTCTCGTGATTTTTTGTTAACTAACCAGAAAATCCGGATTGCTTTATCCTTTCACGCCGGCGCTCATTAAATTACCATAACACTTGCATACTTTAGCGCTTTCATAAGAAGAAATACCACAAGCACGCCGTATCCCGCGTAGGCAATCTGCCTTCGTCTTTTTTCGGATTTAGTAATTCGGGCATACAAGTCATCAAGACTTTCATTTTTGCTGATGTAGTCCCCGCAGTTTATATGCCAGTCTTTTATTAAGGGTTCTCTGTTCATCTCTGATTTCCGTTTATTTAAGTATTGTCAGTTTTTTCATTTCGCTGATGCTCTCTTTGCTGTTGACCGCGGTTATCCGGTAAAAATAGATTCCGGAAGAAAGTTTAAATTCACTGGTGCTCAGTTTCGTTGAATGGAAACCGGCTGTACGCATTTCATCCATTAGCACCGCAATGCGTTCTCCGGTAATGCTGAAAAGTTCCAGTTTAACCCGGGCTTCATCCGGAAGTCCGAATCTTATCGTTGTTTCAGGGTTAAACGGATTTGGATAATTTTGAAAAACAGTAAATTTGTCAGGGGAAATTATGCTTCCCGTTTCAACTAAGGGGCTATACGTAAACTTACCATCCGAATCGATTTGCTTAAGGCGGTACATATTTCTGCCTGAAAGAGGAGCTGTGTCAGTAAACTGATAGTTCTTTTCAGAATTACTGTTGCCGTTTCCGGTAACAAATCCGATAGTCTGCCAATTATCTTCCTGTGCATTGCCTTTGCGCTCAATTTCAAAACCGTAATTATTTACTTCTGTTGCAGTGCGCCAGATGAGCAATATACCTCCTGAAATTCGTTTCGCAGTAAAAGTTGTGAGTTCAACAGGCAGGGCGCGGTCCGTAAAGAGCGCAAAGTATCCCTGTGCAATTCCTCCTGCGCTTGTAAAGCCGCCTCCAAGATATATATCATCATTGCTGAGTACTACGGTATTGACATTTACGGTTACGGTCAGCGATGGATTCCATGAAGCATAAGATGCTCCATCGGTATTGTTCAGCTTGGCTGCACCGGAAAGGGAATTACCCCCAATACTGGTAAAATCACCGCCTGCATAGATGTCAGTGCCGCTTATAGCGATTGAGCGAACAATATTGTTGGCATTGGGGTCCCAGGAACCGTCCGCCGTGCCATCCGAGTTGTTCAGCTTAACGATCCGGTTTCTTGCCGTAGCACCGTTAATGGTAATGAATTCTCCGCCTGCGTAAACATTACTTCCGTCAAAGGCAAGAGCACGGACAATTCCGTCCGCGTTGGGATTCCATGTGCTGTCGGCAGTGCCGTCAGAAGTATTTAGTTTTGCAAGCCGGTTTCTGGCAACGGAGCCGTTTACCGTGGTAAACTCGCCGCCAATGAATATATTGCTTCCGCTGGTTTCCATGGCAAATACCGTATTGTCAGCGTTTGGATTCCAGGTTGCATCTGCTAAACCAGTTGTGCTGTTAAGCTTTGCAACACGATTCCTTGATGCACCTCCGATTGAGGTAAATCGCCCCCCGACATATAAATCACTTCCGCTAATTTTTATCACTTCAACATAATTATTTGGGTTTGCATTAAAAGCTGTTATTACGCTGCCATCTGTGTTGTTCAGTTTTGCAATATTTTTTCTGCCCCCGAGGTTGGCAAACTGTCCGCCCACGAAAACACTGTCTCCGCTGACTGCGATAGCATAGACGGGACTTCCTGAAACAGGGTTCCAGTCCGGATCAACTTCACCGGTTACATTGTTGATTTTTGCAAGCCGGCTGCGGCTTTTTCCGTTAAAATTCACAAATTGTCCGCCTATATACAGGTCGCTGCCGTTTACTCCAATAGTATATACACTGTGGCCGGCGCCCGGATTCCAGGATACGTCAGGAGCACCAGTGGTATTGTTCAGTTTGGCAATATATGAAAATGACTGCCCTCCAATAGAGGTAAATGACCCGCCCGCAAAAATATCACTACCGGCAAGAGCAATAACTTCTACAGTACCGTTTGCATCTGGATTCCATGTTCCGTCAGCCGCTCCGGTTGTGTTGTTTAGCTTAGCAATACAGTTTCTGGTTGCCCCTCCAATAGAGGAAAATATACCGGTTGCATATATATCGCTGCCGTTTATTACAATATTGTACACATTATTGTTGGCATTTGGGTTCCATACTGTATCAGCGGCACCGTTTGTGTTGTTGAGCTTTGCAATCCTATTTCTGGAGGCGGAGCCAATGCTGGTAAATTGCCCTCCTGCATAGATGTCGTTTCCGCTTACTGCAATCGTATGGACAGTGGCACTCGGATTTGGAATCCAGTTCACATCAGCCGCGCCGGTTGTGTTGTTTAGTTTTGCTATGGAGAATCGTGATTGACCACCGACTGAGCTAAACTGACCTCCGACGTAGATGCTGGTGTCTGATACTGCAATAGTGTAGACGCGGTGGCTCGAATGAGGATTCCAGGTTGCATCAGCTGCACCAGTGGTATTGTTAAGTTTTGCCAGCCGGTATCTTGTTAAACCGCCAATGGATAGAAAATCTCCTGCGACATAAATATAACTGCCGTCAAGAACAATGGCTCTGACGACACTGCCTGCATTTGGATTCCATGTTTCATCAACGGCACCAGTGCTCAGTATGTGAGCAATATTGTTTCGCGTGTAGTTTCCAACCCGTGAGAATGATCCGCCTATATACCATCCGCCGCTTCCGTCCGGAACTGCCGCTCTGATATAACCGTTCACTTTAGGAAAACTGCCATCCGGGATTTGGGAAGTTGTACTAACTTTCACTCCGTTGCCTGTATTTGGCCCGACATAGGTAAAATCACCCCCTATGTAAGTATAATTGCCATCAACAGCAACTGCTCTGACTGGTAAGTTAGCAACCGCCATATCCGGATTTGCTGTTTGCGGCTGCCCGTTCAAATACATTGGCAGCAGAAATACAAAACAAAAGAATAACTGTTTCATAAATAATCCTGGTATTATTTTTTAATTTTATCTGCACTTCAGGTAAAAAGTCACTGAAAATTGATATTTTCATTATGTACATTTGAAAGTTACTCTGAGCATTGGGCAGGCAAAATACCCTGTTCAGGGTATTTTACCAGTTGAGTAAATTGGGGAATTTATTACAGGAAGGTTTGATTTTTTTTGGCGGACTGCCAACAGTTGCCTGCGGAGGACAAAAGGCGGCAATTTGCAGAATGCAATTCAACGTTAAAGGCTTATGAAAGAAATATGGATAATTGAGGATAATCCCTCATACTCTGCAATGATCCGGTCAATAATTGACGCCAGTAAAAACTTTTTTTGCGGAAAAGAATTTATTTGCGCGGAGGATGCTCTTAAAGAACTTTCAAGCAACAGTTCGCCGGATGTGATTCTGACGGATATTAATCTTCCGGGAATAAGCGGAACAGAAGGCATAAAAAAGATTAAAGCAATTTCGGGGGATGTTGAAATTATTGTTCTCACCGTGTTTGATGATAACGAAAAAATCTTTGAAGCAATCTGCAATGGAGCAAATGGTTATCTGCTTAAAAATTCGGCACCGGAGGAAATTCTCAGCGCAATAGAATCAGTTATAGACGGCGGCTCATCCATCAATGCGGGCCTTGCGCGGAAGGTTTTCTCGATGTTTGCTTCAATGAAGCAAAAAGAAAACAGTTATGGCCTTACAAAAAGGGAGAATGAAATTCTTAACTATCTGGTGGACGGAAAAACAGCTCCGGAAATCGGCAAAATTACTTTTACCAGCGTGCAGACAGTACAGACGCATATCAAAAACATATATACAAAGGTTCAGGTTAATACCCGGAGCGGGCTGGTTTCAAAAGCCCTGAAAGAGGGGCTGGTTCAGAAAAAATAAATCCGGTGGGGAAAAGCTTAGAGAGGAACCTCCAGAAGAATCTCCGTCCCCCCGCCGTCTCTTTTTCCGATAGTAATAGTTCCGCCGGCTAAGGCAGCTCGGTTGCGTATATTTTTCAGCCCTTCCCCCATGGTTATCTTTGTGTCTTCAAAACCTCTGCCGTCATCAGTAATGTTCATCCGGAAAGAGTTTTCCTGTTCAAATAGATGTATCGCCACGGTTGTGGCTCCGGAGTGCTTAGTGATATTGGTAAGTGATTCCTTGAATATCATATATATATGACGCCGCTTATTGAGGTCGGGCAGATTCTCGAATATTTTCTCATTGCGGGAAGAAGAAAAATCATAATTAAACTGAAAGAGCATTCCTGAGGCAAGTTCTTTCATGCGGGAATAGAGATCTTCAGAACGGTCGTGGTAAGGATTTATGAACCAGACAATATCTCGTATGGTTTCCACGGTTGAAGATGCCGCCAGAGCAATAGTATTAAGCTGGTCTTTCATTTTTTGGCTGAGTCCGGCCTCCTGCGTCATCAGCCGGCTCTGCAGTGAGATGGTGCTCAGGTTGCTGCCGACCTCATCGTGCAGGTCTGAGGCAATCTGCGATCTGATAAGCGCTTTTTCTCTCTCCTTTTCCGTAATGATCCTGTTAAATATATACCCGACAGAACCCGCCAGAATAACGGACTCCCATAGAATGCCGAATGGAATAGCATTAATGGTCCAGAAATTCCAGGGGAAGGGAAGAAAATTATTTCTTGTGGACACGGAGATAAATACCGAAACGGTAATCCCTGTTAGAGCAAGAAGATAATATTTCGCAAGGTAAATTCCTTTTTTGACGGCGAATATCGCGAGAACTAAGCCGATTGTGTAATAGACCAGAAACTGAAGAGCCAGAATTGCCGCTAAATACGATTTTTGGGAAATAAACATCAGCACCAGGTTAAGGGGAGCAAGCGGAGTTAAAAAAACCAACAGTTTGTCAGTGGAAGGAAAATATTGCTTCGTAAGAAGAAACTCTCTTGTAAGCAGCACCCAGGAAACTGCCGCAAGGGTCAGAAGAGCGAGCATGGAAAAATAAAAAACATTTTTTGATGTGTACCCGAAAATTTCCGTCAGGTGGCCGTGGTAAAAAAACAGAAAGAGTCCGAAAAATGTTATATACATTAAATAGTATAGAAAAATATTGTTCTTTACTGCAACGTAAAGGATAGAACTAAAGATAACGAGGATTATGAATGTCCCGAAAAGAATACCGTGGAACATGTTAGACTTTGCACTCTGAACTGCATATTCACTCTCTGAGAGCAGATTGAAAGAAATAATTAACTGAGAAGGTGATTTGACGCGAATGAAAATAGTGTCCCGCATTTTTTGGCTAAGGGTGAACGAACCGGTAAAATCGTTCAGATGAATTTCTTTTTTTGAAAAATCCGCACTTCGCCCGGCCCGGGCTTCACTGAATAATTCGCCTTCCCTCTCTGAATTCCTGAAATACAAAATTGTTTCTTCTGTTAAAGGATCGTTATTAGACAGAATCCAGCGCCTCCTGAATACCGGATGCATGCCTTCATCCTGTGTTCCCCCTGGTGGTTTGGCTATTATTATTCTCACCCAGATAACAGATTTTGAAAATCGCAGGTTTACTGTGCCGTTACTGAAGTACCTGAACTTAGCGGAAAATTCGCTTCCGGAAATCTGATTTATACCAACCTTTCCTGTTTCATCCTCATAAACACCAAGGTATGGTTCCAATTTGTAATGTGTTCTGCCGGATTCCAGATTTAAAACCGGCTGTGCAGATACTTGATTACAGCAAAAAAATACGAGCAACAGAATACTTACTCTCATGGCGGAGTACAAGAAGCACCTTCGTATGTTAAAAACCAGGATCCGGGCCGCGTTTCGGCCGGATTGAAAAAGTAACCGGCAGTAAAAAGAGGTGATAAAGTGCAAAACCGTCCGAACTGTTGTGCCATACAAGTTCGTTTCATTTTGATGGGTTAAAATAGATATTTCTAATCAAATCAAGCAAAATTATTCCATTTTTTATCTTTCTGACAATCCCTGTTGATATTTGCGGTGACCGGGTTCTGTCATCAGGGCTGCTTTCCTTTGCTAAAGGTGCAGACAGGCTGTAAACGAAGCAACTGGTGATTAAACAAGGCTGGATTCAACCTAAGGGTGCACCTTCCCGGTATTGAATAAGGGCATTGAGATATAGTTGCCATATCCTTTCAGAATAGCCCGGAAGCAGTACAATTGATATAATTATCCATAGACAAAAAAAAGCCCCGGCTGCAAACCGGGGCTTCGAAACTCAGAAATACGAATTAAACCAATTCATACTTCATACTTTATAATTCATAATTGAATCGCTATTTTATCAGCAGCAGCTTTATCCTTTTGGCTGTTTCTGCTGCAATCAGTTCGGCAAAGTAGGTTCCGCTGGTGAGCTGATCTCCGCGGATGAGAACGGAATGGAATCCTTCGGTGTATAATCCCTCTGCCGCAGTAAATACTTTCTGCCCTGCTGCATCATAGAGCGTTAAAGTTATATTCATAGCAACAGGAAGCTCAAAGGTTACTGTCGTGGCCGGATTAAACGGATTAGGGTAAGCCGGATGAAGTGTAATTTTTTCAGGGAGAAGTCCGGCAGCAGTTTCAATTACATTACTGTAATCAAATGTTCCGTCATAGTTAATCTGCTTCAGACGGTAATATCTTGTTCCGTATTCTTCAACATAGTGAATATATCTGTATTCAGAAATACCGGTATAACTTCCTTTTCCCTCAACAAAACCAATCTCTTTCCAGCTTTTTCCGTCACGGGAAAGTTCAACGGCGAATCCGCGGTTATTAACTTCACTTGCGGTTTTCCATTCAAGCAGAACGGTATTCTCGATAACACGGTGCGTGAATGATACAAACTCAACCGGAATCGGTTCGGTTACAGAAAGCGATGCTGTTTTAATAACAATCTGATTATTAGGATCAAATGAAACCGAAAGCGGCTGACGGTTGAAATAAAAAGTAAACATCTGATCGTTGCTTTCATGGAAAACACGCATGGTGGTATCGGTACCTCCCTGGAATGTTACTTTTATCTCTATTGGCATCTTAAAGAATACCGTGTTAGTTTGTGTCTGCTTGCCGATAAACCCTACCTGCCACAGATTTTGTCCGGCAGTGGTAATCCAGTATTTGTTTGCATACAGCGGATGATTTGGCTGAAAGACCCACTGATTAAAGAACCAGTCCAGGTCCTGTCCGCTTACCTGTTCCATGATATTCTGAAAATCTGCAATAACGGCGCTCTTATATTTAACCTGCACGTTGTCAGCGTATTGTCTTATTCCGGTGAAGAACGCAGCATCGCCAACCACATAGCGGAGAAGGTGAAGAACAACAGCACCTTTTGCATAAGTGATTGCATAATTAAACAAAGTGTTCGTGCCCGGGGTTGTTATTGCCCATGATGGATTTGATATTGCCCATCCGGGGTTTGAGTTCATATATGATGAAGCATTGCTGAGCACATTGCTTTTGTATGCACTCTGCCCGCCTGTATGCTCAAGCCAGAGTGACTCTGAGTAGGTTGCAAATCCTTCGTTCAGGAATATATCAGCCCAGGTGGCGCAGGTTATCATATCGCCGAACCACTGATGAGCATATTCATGTACAAGCAGCAATTCACTCCAGCAGCCGGGGCAGAGACTGGTGAGTGTCTGGTTTTCCATACCTCCCCAGCTAAACTGACTGTTCAGCGTTGCAAAGCCGTTCTTTTCAAACGGATGATCGCCATATATACTCGTGAAAAAGTTTGTCATGGGCACGGCAAGATTTTTCGCGTTGGTAATGTTCTCTCCTGAATTATAATAAAACCGTATCGGGAAGTTCTTGGAAGGATCGGTTGGGTGAACCCAGTTGACGATATCCAGTCCGTAGTTTACCTTGGCTGATATGACGAAAAGATACGTTGCTACCGGGTCGCGGCTTATCCAGTGGTAATAAATGGAGTCGCCTGTTTTAACAGAATCAGCCAGCCGTCCGTTAGAGCCGAGCTTTACGGTGGCAGGTACTTTAGCGCGGAGTTCCATGGTTGCTTTGTCAGAGGGTTTGTCCCAGCAGGGGAACCACTTGCGGGCGCCTTCCGGCTCACAGTCGGTAAATACAAAACCGTTACTCACATAAAAAGCATTATCAGACACATTTTTATGCTGGTAGAAGATTTTCACCTGCAGCTGCTCACCGGGGTTGTAGGTTCTGTCCAGAGTGAGGGTAGCAATGTTGTTAACATGATTCACTCCTGTTGCTGCCATCCTTACCGAATCAATCTGAATGGACGTGTTGACCGCGTTCAGCTGGATACTGCTGATAACAGAATCAGCCCTGAGCGTGAGAGCTACTGAACCCTTAAACGATTTTGGGTAAGGGGAGATGAAGCAATTATAGAGGTCAAGATCAAGTGCGTAATGCAAAGCATCATACGTATGAGGAAGATTTGCTTCAGTCAGCCAGCCATCAGGCAGATTGGGACTGTGGATTCTTTTATCAAAACATTTATGGGATCCGCTCTCAAGACGTGAGCCGGAGGGAGAGTCCGGTGTCTGGGCCTGAATAGCAAAGGCTGCCAGAAGAATCAAAAAAAACAGGGACATTTTTTTCATTTTTAATCCAATCGGGTTAATTTCTTAAAACAGGTAAACTACATTTCTCTGATTCCGGCAGACAATCGCTATCATTCAAAGAGATGCCCAAAATGAAGATTATAAAGGGGTTCTGAGCTCAGCCAAAAGTAAAGAAACAGTATTCCTGCAAGCATGTAATGAATGAGAATATGCATTCATAATTCGTACCAAACAGGATTACACAGGTGCTTACCGGCAACCCAGCCGGCGGGCCTGAGTGAGGGCCACTGGCAATAGTTTTATTTGGGTGTGTTCTTCTTAGGCACGTATTTTTCAGGAGTCGCTTTTAATTATTATGAACGGAATAGCTATGCGCCTTTTTACTTTACTTTTTCTTATCCTTTTATGCTATGAACTCTCCGCTGTGACAGTAACATCCCCCGGCGGTAAAACCGCTGTAACGTTTACCCTTAGCAGCAAAGGGGAACCGCAGTATGCTGTCAGTTTTAAGAACAGGCCGGTTATTCTGCAGTCAAAAATGGGAATTATTGCAGCCGATGGTCTGAACTTTTCGGAAGGATTTGTTCTGGAAAACGCGGACAGCACAACGTTTGGTGAAACCTGGGAACCGGTCCTGGGCGAGGTTAGGCAGATCAGGAACCACTATAAGGAGCTGAAAATTACGCTCCGCCAGGCAGGAGAAAAAAAACGGGTGATGATTCTGGTCTTCCGTATATACGATGAGGGAGTCGGGTTCAGGTATGAGTTCCCGGAGCAGGAACATCTGAAATATTTCACGGTGAAGGAGGAACTCACGGAGTTCCGCCTGGCCGGAGACCATAACGCGTTCTGGATTCCGGGAGATTATGATACCAACGAATATGAATATTCTGAAACAAGAATCAGCAGGATTAACGCGCTCAGGGGAAGAAACTCATCTGAAATTTCAACACGCTCCATCATTGGTGATAACGGAGTGCAGACGCCCCTCATGATGAAAAGTGACGACGGTTTATATATTAACATTTTTGAAGCGGCGCTGGTTAATTATCCTGCCATGCACCTGACCGCTGACCGGGAAAAATATATTTTAACCTCTCATCTGGTGCCGGATGCGGTGGGGAATATGGCGTATCTGCAGGCACCCGCAAAAACCCCCTGGCGCACGATTATTGTAAGTGACCAGGCCGGGGAAATTCTCTCCTCAAAGATGATTCTGAATCTGAATGAACCGTCAGTTATTAAGCAGACAGACTGGATAAAACCGGTTAAATATGTAGGCATCTGGTGGGAGATGCATGTGGGTACCGCTTCCTGGAATTACTCGGATGTGAACAATGTAAAGATAGACGGGACTGACTGGAAATCACTGAAGCCGAACGGAAGGCACGGAGCAACAACTGAGCGGACAAAGATATATATTGATTTTGCCGCTAAGCACGGATTTGACGCGGTGCTGGTTGAAGGATGGAATGTCGGCTGGGAGGACTGGTTCGGCAACTGGAAAGAAAACGTATTTGATTTTGTTACTCCCTATCCTGATTTTGATGTTGAGGAAGTACAGCGCTACGCGGCTTCAAAAGGAGTGAAGATGATCATGCATCATGAGACATCAGCCTCAGCTACAAACTACGAACGCAGAATGGATGAAGCTTTCCGCTTTATGAAGAAACACGGCTATGACGCGGTAAAGACAGGATATGTTGGGAGAATTATTCCCCGGGGTGAATACCATGACGGACAGTGGATGGTAAATCACTATATACACACCGCGAAAAAAGCTGCTGAATACGGGATTATGGTGAATGCCCATGAATCCGTCCGCCCGACCGGACTGCACCGCACTTACCCGAACTGGATAGCAAATGAAGCAGCAAGAGGCAATGAGTTTAATGCATGGAGTTCCGGTAATCCCCCTTCACATGAGACTATTCTGCCATTTACGCGCCTGATGGGAGGGCCTATGGATTATACCCCCGGTATTTTTGAAACCAAAATGAGTTTTTATTTCCCCGAAAAGAAAGAACAGGTGCACACAACTCTGGTAAAACAGCTTGCGCTTTATGTCACCATGTATAGCCCGCTTCAGATGGCAGCCGACTTCCCTGAAAACTATGAGCGGTACCCGGATGCTTTTCAGTTCATTAAAGATGTGCCTGCTGACTGGGATGATACAAAAATCCTTAATGCTGAGCCGGGAGACTATATAACAATTGCCAGAAAAGAAAAGGGGAGTAATGCCTGGTACCTGGGCGCAATTACCGATGAGAATTCCAGAACAATGAATCTGCCGCTGGATTTTCTTGACAGGGATGTCATATATACTGCTGTTATATATGCGGATGGCAAAGACGCGCATTGGGACGCAAACCCCAAATCATACACCATCACGAAGAAAAAGGTGAAATCCGGCGAACAGCTTGAACTAAGACTTGCTCCTGGCGGCGGTGCTGCAGTCCAATTTCTTTCCGGAGAGTAACTATTCCTCACACACGGATCAGTATTCAGAGCCCTGCATGGCAGGGCTCATGCTCCATCATGACTATTGCATAAAGTCGAGTATATGAAAAAATCGAAGCATCCTCTGCATAATGATGATTCTTCTTTTTGGGAATTTTGCTTTTCTGTTCTTGCAGTTGATACTCAGAAAAGAGCCCGAAAAAAAACTTTAACAGGAAGAATTTGTTTAATTATTATACAGCTCATGTGAGTGTGAAAAAATTCAACAAATCAGACGAAGATTTTTTGCTGATAAACACTTCATTCATCTGACCGCTGATGAAAAATTCTACATAATCAGTAACGAAGGGGGAGCTATTATTTTTGAGGTAAATGCAAAATACAAGCGGTGAATTGGTATAAGAATTGTGTGCTAAAGTAACATACATCAGGTCCGGAAAAGACCTGAAAAATTCTTTAACTGAAAACGGAGACACACATGGAAGAAGCCGTAGTTGCATTACAATATCCGGGAGTTTATAATTTCGAAAAGGAATTTCAGGTACAAACTTTCAACACTAACCGGATGGTTGGTGAAGCACTCACAAAACTTCAGGAAGCAGAGAACCGCCTCAAGATCGGAAAATATGTCCGTATGGGTGCGGCGGCACTTTTTGGCATCTATGTTTATATTGCTGAGTCAAGCATCATAGAGGGGCTAATTGCTGCTGCCGTAATATTCGGTATCTTTTCAGTCGGGACCTGGGTTCTCACCAGACTCAGAAACAGCGCTGATAACAATTATGAGGATGCCAAGTGGCAGCATACCCAGGCTGTAACTCAGGAACTGCTTGACCGGCTGGGAGGGCAGGGCTACTCATTCTATGACGGCACATTCCTGCTCTATTCTGAGGAATCAATGCTTTATGGTGATGTAAGTAACGGAAAACTCGCCGGGTTTGCCAGAGAAAATATAAAAGAAGTAATGATTGAGCATGTTCATCTTGGCAGCACAACTGTAGGAACTTCCACCTCAACCACAAAGGGCTCCGCGAATGAAAATGTTTTCGGAACCGGTTATAACCTTCGCGCTAAAACAACCACGCAGCATCATTCCGAAACTCAGGATCATTATGAGTGGCGGCTGGATATTCTCACAAATTTTATGGAATATCCCCGTCTAAAATTTGTATTCCCTGATAACCCTGAGGGAGAAGATATTGCAAAATCCATTTACGCAATTCTAAAACCTTAACACTTTATACCCTTACTCCGCGGAGCAGCATACTCCGCGGAGGGAGGGAACTCTCTGCACAAGTTATGCTTAGCAGGGGATTCTGCCCGGGGGATTAAGCGGCCGGCAATACCGGGAGTGCCTTTCCGGGGCAGCTTCAATTTTTTATGTTTTTATCCCTGCAAATTCCTCCGGTATCTGAATCCTCTCTCCCGTTTTGTAATCATATTTCCATTAGTATTAAAATTATAGAGGAACAATGTCAGCGACCTATGGCTTCACAAAACATGTAAAACTTGGCTTTAACGAAGCAATTGAAAAAGTAACGGAAGAACTGAAAAAAGAGGGATTCGGTGTTCTGACCGAAATAGACGTAACGGCTACCCTGAAGAAGAAACTGGATGTGGATTTTAAGCCATACAGGATACTTGGCGCATGCAATCCGCCGTTTGCCCACAAAGCGCTTCAGGCTGAAGAGCAGATCGGGCTGATGCTCCCATGTAACGTAATCGTGTATCAAAACACTCCGGAAGAAACAATCGTGAGTGCGGTGGATCCAATTGCCTCAATGGCAGCAGTTCATAATGAATCACTGCATCCTATAGCCGGTGAAGTCCGTTCAAAACTGCAGAGGGTGATTGATGCTCTCTAAAAAGGAGGGGATTAAACTCGCCTCATTTACCATACTTGGCGGCCTGCTGGGATATGCCTATTATCACTTTATCGGGTGTAAAAATGGCTGCCCGCTGCAGAGCAATGCAATGATTATGACGCTTTACGGTGCCTTCACGGGAGGCATCATTGGCTTTCCGCTGAAGAAGAAAACACCGGAAGAGCCTCAAAAAAAAGAAACAGAATAACAAGAACCGGTTCCGCGTCTTTGCTCACTGAGTCTCCTCAGAAAAGGCGCGGAATTTTTTTATTCTGCCGCAAGCCCTATATACACCTTTTCCCCGTAATACCTGTAGCCCTTCTCTGATACCGGAGTTCCTGCCAGCATGGAGTGGATGAATCCGTTATTTGCTACCTGCTGTGTGTGATAGATGCCTCTGTCGGGATTGTTTTTCAGAAAAAAGAATATGTTGTTTTCCCCGGAAGTATACCGGATTACCTCACTGTCACCACTCCGGATAAATGTATATGACTGGCTGAAGTCTTTCAGCATCATATGGGAACGGTGCCAGGTTCCTCCTGTATCACTCACAATTCTTTCACCTTTAAGAAGCGCCACACTGTCGTTATAGGCGAAGACCGCAAGAACTCTGCCCGGCCGGCTGGTGAACTGAAGAAGCGGTTCTTTATACATCAGTTCGTAACCGTAATTGCTGTCAAGAAAAGCAATCCTCTCAACATCCTCCGGTACCCCGTTAAAAGCATCAATATAACTGAAGATAAATCTTCCTCCTCCGCTGTGGCCGTTCAGGCAGATGCGGTAGCTGACAGCCCCGATCTGTGCTTTAACCGAACTGTCCACGCTCCGTATATATTCCCTGTAGTTTGCCGCATGCTCTTTCTTCCATGCAGGCCAGCTTTTCTGTTTCGTTTCGAGATACACGGTTATAAGATTATTCATTCCGGCATGCTTCCTCAGCCATCTTGTCTGTGCGTCAATATGCTGAATTCCATAGCGCCATTCTTCTTCTGACCGGGGGATGCGCCCCATGGTCTGTTCTATTGTATTGCCGTTGGGGAGTGCAAAGTAAACCAGGATGGCATTACCGGCAGTTTTTTCTTCTTCCGGAATCCGGGGGAGCGTTATGACCGCGCGCACATCAAAACTAAAGTGAAGAGTGATGGTATCCTGATCTGCATACAGGACTGAAGACAGCCCTAAAAGGAGACAGAAAATCATTCTGCCGCAGGAACGTGAAACGGGGAAAAACAGCTTTTTCATTGGGGAAAATAAGAAAAACTGTAACACTTCGCCCGCCTGAAAAGCCGTTAATCAGGACTTTGTTCCATAAATCAAAGTGTGATAAAAATCAAACAAGGGAAACTCTATTTTTGACTGCTGAAACAAAACACTTCCCCATTTCGTATACAGTTATAGAATCATAATCACTTATTAAGAGGACACATTAATGAACCGTTTTATTGTAACTTTGCTTCTGATGGCAGCAGTATCATTTGCCGGCGCGAATAAATTCCGTTCGGGTGAACTGTTTATCAAACTTCCGTCTCAGTTTACTCTGGATAAATCTAAGCCGGGTAATTATACCGGTACTTTCACCGCATTTGATCTCTACTCCGAAGAACTGAACCAGGACTGGAATGAAACGTTGAATGACTGGATTTCCATTTCCAAAGAGATAACCATCTATGATACTCTGGCAGGAACGATTACTGTTATTGAACAGGATACCGTTGACGGCCAGTTGACAAACGCTGATAAGTATGTGGTTTACGCGGAGCTGAACCTGCAGGATTCCGTTTTTAAAATTAACCGTTCGGAATTTTATTCATGGACAGGGACTGACTGGGTTATGCAGGGAAGAACAGTATATACATACGACGGAAACAATTACCTTCTGAGTGTGACAACAGAATTTCAGCTGACTCCGGGAACATTCCTTGCAGTGATGAGAACAACCTACACCAATAACAGCAATGGTAATCCTCTGCTCGCGCTTTCTGAATCATACAATATGGTTACGCAGCAGTGGTCTAACAGCAGCAAAAGTGAATATACCTATAAGGCAGGAAATCCTGAC